>JBCCOO010000117.1:0-13261 GCA_039025345.1 Cyanobacteria bacterium P01_D01_bin.105
GTGCGGTTGAGCTTCTGCAGGCGGTAGGGCTGCATGACAAAGTAGATGCCTACCCTGAAAATCTTTCGGGTGGACAAAAGCAACGAGTCGCGATCGCCCGCGCTCTTGTCAGTCATCCAAAACTTGTTTTAGCGGATGAACCAACGTCTTCCTTAGATAAACAAGCGGGTCGAGATGTGGTGGAGATTATGCAAAGACTGGCCCGTGAGGAAGGTGCGACAGTGCTGCTGGTTACCCATGACAGCCGCATTTTAGATATTGCTGATAGAGTGTTGCAGATGGAAGACGGGCAAATACAACGCTAATCTAGGACAAAATTCGAGAAAAAATGTCCATAAAAGTAACCAAAATTATGATCCCCGAGGGGGTAAATGACGAGTAATCGTTTATTATTGGGAATGAGTCTCAACTTTGGGCTCTGCATCCAATTCCTAGCTTTTGACTCTCAACGTTCGGTCAATCTTTACAGATACAATCTTGCCGATGACAACTTCTCCGCTTTATTCCAATGAGCTTACCTTGAGTCCTCGTGCAAAGGTGATTCCCTATGCGAGCGATCGCCTGATAGATAGTCGTGATAAGAGCGTTAAGCAATCAGCGAACTATGGTTTTAGAAACCTGAAGATAAAGCCTTCGCTGATCGAGACAATTCCAGAGCTAGAGAGCGATGGTAGCCTTAAAGCACTAGTGCAAGAAATTAATAAAAAGGAAACTTGCTTTTTTACAGTGGGTTGCTCAAGTGTGCGAGTGCAAACAGATGAAGGCCATCAGCACAGAGGGTATTTAGAGCTCGCTTGGAACTGCACAGGCTGCATTCAAGATGCGATTAACTACTTCGCGCTGTATTTCCATTTTGAACAGTCCTTGCGGAAAAAAAGCTTTAATCAGCCTGTGCAGATTAAGTGGGTCATTCAAGAAGCCTCTTTTTCAGATGTGGACATCAATGGTTTTTCTTGTGCGGTACATATTGAGACGCGGCCCCTTTCTTCACCAGAGCAGGCCCATCAGGTTTGGCAGCTATCTCTGCGCATGATTCAAGCTTACTTAGAGACTGTCATCACAATGAAATCAACGCCCATTTACAAGCCTTTGTCAGAATGTTTGCCCGAATTACCCTCTTGACAGGTGTGCGTTAGTAGGGGCTATGTATTGGGCAGATTTCTGTGAATTCTCTTACCAACGCACTGTCGTCAGTTAAAGCAATTTCTTTAGGAAATCTTATGTAGAAGAAAAGGAATTTAGAAGAAAAGGAATGGTGCTCATACAGTTCACTATTAAGGATAACCATTCTCTATAGAAAAAAGAGTCCTCGAGTAGAAAAAATATATTTTCCTGGATAAAAATACAGTTAACACCTCATCTGAGGCCTGAAATCCCCTGATGGAAGGAGAATTGTCTGGCTATATGAATGTGAATAGGCTAAGGGCGCTTGAGCAGACTTGGTATATTTAAAGATATTAATTGTCAATAATGGCATGTATAATATTGACTGTTGAGTTTATTTCTCATTTAGAGGCAAGGTTAATAGCAGGTGAACAGCGTCAGTAAAAGACCTGCTCAGGCAGCCTGTTGAAGATCGCATGTTTCGATTGTTGGTGGCGTTATCGATGACTACAGTTATTAATGACTCACCTAAGTCAACTGGAGAAATTAACGAGGGAAATAGAAAAGGATAGATATGGCTAAAGTAGGTTTGTTTTACGGCTCAACAACGGGCAAAACGGCTGATGCTGCGGAGCAAATTCAGGAAGCGTTAGGTGGTGATTCTGTTGTCGATTTGGTAGATATTGCTGAGTCTGACGCAGGCAGCTTATCAGAGTATGAATATTTGATCATTGGCTGCCCCACTTGGAATATCGGCGATCTTCAAGACGATTGGGAAGCCGTGTTTGAAGACTTGGACGATGTTGATTTTAGTGGCAAGACAGTTGCTTACTTCGGCACCGGTGACCAAGTTGGCTACGGTGACAACTTCATGGATGCAATGGGGCAACTGGAAGAGAAGATCGCTGGGCTTGGGGGGAAAACGGTTGGATACTGGCCCTCTGATGGCTACGAGCACAATGAATCTTTGGCGATTCGTGACGGTAAGTTTTGCGGATTGGCCCTAGATGATGACAATGAGTCGGATAAATCGGCAGATCGAATTCAAACGTGGACTGCGCAGATTAAGTCAGCAATGGCACTGTAACAGTAGGCTGCACTGCTAGAACGCACTTCTTTGGATGCTTAGCAAAAGGCGGGCTGTATTCGCCTTTTGCTAATTCTGTTTCTGTTGTTACATAGAAACGGCAGGAAGCGCTTGCCTTACATACGAGCTAACTGAGGGTGAAGCGACCATAGATAGCAAGATATAGGGAACTAGCATGTAAGTCGTAATGTTAATAATCTCTTGTTGCTAGTAGCCTTTTGTATGATCGATTGGCACTTTTGTATTGTTACAACTATTTTATCTTAGGCTCAATTTTTTTAACTTTGTGGTTTTAACCTTTTGAGTTGAGGAGGCATCAGCCCGATGCACAGGAGCTTCCAGGTTAGGTTAGTCAATGAAAGGAAAGGACTAGATCGCACCATTAGCGTGCCTCAGGATGAGTATATTTTAGATGCTGCGGAAGAGATGGGCCTTGATCTTCCCTTCTCTTGTCGTGCAGGGGCTTGTTGTACCTGTGCATGTAAAATTTTGGAAGGTGAAGTTGATCAGTCCGACCAATCTTTTTTAGATGACGATCAGTTAAATGAAGGGTACGGCTTATTGTGTGTTGCTTACCCAGCTTCGGATTGCACTATTGAAACAGATGTTGAAGATCAGCTGTTTTAGCGATTAACCCGGCCTGTTTGTTTATCGGATATTTACCATGACAGTCTCTTTAGAGCGCCCTCCGGTTCAGGGCGTATCAGCAGTTCCACCTGAAAACAGCCCCCACAAAAAACCCTGGTATCGGCCTACGTTTTCACCTGAGCACGGTGTACTGTTGGTTTTGCTGGGAGCGGTGCTTACAGGGGCTTCAGTGGCACAGGCGTGGACAGCAGATACCTCATGGGCTTGTTTGGCTGCCTTCTTTGGACTTCAATCTGAGCATCCACTTATTGTTCAGGTAAAGCAGCGGCGACGGTGGCGACCGCGTTATTTAGTGTGGGCAAGTGTCTATGGTGGACTTGCCTTACTCATTGGGCTTTGGCTTACTTTTCGTCACCCTGTCTTGCTGTGGGTATTAGCTGCAGGCGTTATAGCATTAGGATTAGATGTCCTAGCTGTTTTTCAGCGTACTCACAAGGCGATCGCGAATGAAATCGTCATGTTTAGTGCAATTTGTCTATCTACGCTGTTCATCTATGGCGCGACAGCAGATACTCTCACGGTTCGTGCTTTAGGCATGTGGATCTTGAACAGCCTATTTTTTTCTAGTGCGGTGTTTAGCGTCAAGCTTAGAAAGAAAAAGACCAGTTCCCTGCAGCCTGGGATTTTTTATCATGCGGTCGCGATCGTACTGGTTGCCAGTCTCTACGCGATAGGCTGGCTTTCTGTATTTACGGCATTAGTATTTCTGGTTGCTGTTCTTAAGCTAGCTGTGATTATGTGTTGGCAAGATTGGTATCGCAACTGTTGCTTTGAGCATGTCGCCCGTTTTGAAACCTATTTTGCGTTGAGTTACACCTTTTTAGCCGCGCTAACGGTTCTGCCACCAAAGCTACCACCTGCAGCTTAAAGGACTTTGCTCGCAAAGAACTTACTCAGAGACTGCTCAGCAATAAGGCGTTATAAAGCTTAAAAAGCTTGTCTAAAACGTTGTGGAAGTTCTGACTGCAAGAACTTCCACGGTACTTACGTTATAGCGAACCTCTGATTAGTTCAGCTTCTTAAAGTCAACGTTTCTCTAAGAATGATCCCAATCAGGCTTGACGGACTTACGGCTATTGAGAAAGCGGTCAATGGCCATCGCGGCAATACAGCCATCTCCTGCGGCCACCACTGCTTGTTTAAAGGGCGTATTGCGAATATCACCCACAGCCCAAACGCCCTCCACACTGGTGGTCATCATCTCATCCACAACAATCCCACCATCTTCTTTTAATGCCACCTGATCGCCGACAAAATCAGTAATGGGCTTAGAGCCACTCTTATACACAAATGCCCCTTCCACAGGTAGCGTTTGCACCTCAGATTCGCCCTTCTGTTTAATCTGAAGAGCGTTTACCCCCGCCTCATCGCCGACAATCTCCATCAGCCGAGTGCGATCCCAATGCTTTACATTGCTTTGCGCTAACAGCGCCTGGGCATGAACATTCTCCTTATCCGGGGTTTTGCTCGTTAGCCAATGGATGACTTTAGCAAACTTAGTGAGCACCATTCCCTCTTCAACGGCCTCGGGATTATCGCCAACGACTGCCACTTCACTACCGCGATAAAACGCCCCATCACAGGTCGCGCAATAGCTTACCCCTCGTCCCAACAGTTCAGCTTCTCCTTTAATCGACGCCTTTCGGCCCATGGCCCCCGTCGCCAGCACCAGCGCCCGCGCGACAAACGTGCCCTCCGGGGTATAGACCATTTTTTTCTCACCGCTAATATCAATACCAAAAACCTGCGCCTGCTGATAGGTGGTGCCAAAGGCCACCGCTTGCTCGCGCATCATATCCAGTAGCTGAGCGCCACTGACCTCCCCAGACACCCCTGGGTAGTTCGCAATTTTGTGGGTAATCGCCAGTGCCCCGACTGCCGCATTCTTGTCTAAAATGACTGTTTTCAAATCAGACCGAGACGTATAGAGCGCGCAGGTGCAGCCCGCCGGGCCACCACCAATAATGACCACATCAAACTGATAAGTATCCAAAGCAAATGTCCTAAGAAAATCGGAAAATGAGAAAAGTTCACCTTTGTTCTCTTAATAGAATAGAACAAAGGTGAACCTGTCAGCCGAGAGGAGAGATTTCACAGCCAACAAACCAGATGTCTCAAGGGCGGCGTAATGTCAGTTGAGACATGAATAGTAAAGAGTGAGAAAAACGTCAGTGCCGTTTGCGTCATAGCGGTGAGTGCTCATCCAATATACTCGTTGCCGTTATGACACAGGTCTATGCCCGTCAGTTATGACAAGCTAGTAGGTGCCTTTCCATCATCAATGGCAATGCCCCGATAGGCATGCCACAGATGACCGCCCAGAAACAAAATACCGAGGAGAATTTGGACAAAGCCGCCCGTTACCTGCGAGGTGCCGTATAGCTCAGACGGGAATGCGAGCGTATTATGAGTGACAAAGGCCCAAGAGACAAACGCCATAAAGGACAACGCCCCCAAACTATACGAGAGAATCGCATCCGCATTAAGTCGAATCGGGACAATAATCTTGGCATTGACCACAATGTGGAACACACCGCCCAGAATCAGCATGGCCCCTAGCCAAGCATGGCCCCCGATAATATCCTCTAAATTGTTCACACTGGCCATGCCCCAAACATTCCAGCCGTTAGGCGTAAGTCCTACTAAATAGCCAAAAATATCTGCTGGGTTGAGGTTAGGCTCAATTAAGCGCACCTGGCCAACCGTAGGATCAAAGATGCCTCCCCAACGGGTTGCTTTGGCTACAAATGCGAGCGCAGCAACACCTAAAAACAACAGGTGATGCCCCAAAATAAAGGTGAGCTTGTTGGGGTCATTCCATTCATAGTGAAACTTTTTTGCCCGCCCTTCAGCGTCAGCAAGGCGCTTTGGCCCACCGAACACATGGAACAACCCACCCGCGCCGAGTACGGCTGAGGCCACCAAATGCAACATGCCAATCACAAAAGCAGGGTAGACCGTTACAAGCTGACCACTTCCGTTCAGTTCTACAAAACCTAGTCTGGCGAGGTTACCCACTAGGGAAAGCCCCTGCTCGTCGAAGGGAAAGGTGGGGTCGTAGTTGAGTGCCTGGGAAATGGTGATAGAGCCTGCCCAAAACATAATGAGTCCGGCATGGGCAATATGAGCGCCCAAGAGCTGGCCAGACAGATTGATGAGGCGAGCATTCCCCTCAATCATAGTTTGATAATCCGTAGGGGATTGCGCAGAGGCGGATACCATATGAAGTCTCCAGATAAGGAACAGAAAGCAGACAAAACTGACAAAAAAACGCTTAGGCAGTGAAAAGCACTTTCGGTGAACAGGACGGCTGCTAAGGTTGATAAACCATCAGACAGGTCTTAAAAAACAAAACTGATAAAACACAAGAAAAAAGAGGAAACGCATCTGCAGCCATTTCAGAGAAGAAAAAGTTGGTACAGAAACCCCATTCAGCAATGAATACAGATGCGAAGTGAGAGGAACGTTGTGGACGGGCGAGTTAGCGGGGCCGTCATGTATTGAAAAGAGAATGACTAACCCCAACCGTTACTAGCCCAATCGACTAAGGCCATCGAGCAAGAGGGCCGCAAACAGAGCACCCCCGAGTCCACCAATCAGAAAGCTAAAGGAGAACTGTTTCCAGCCAGCAACGCTGCGCAACGATTCGGGGAGTTCTAACACCGCATCTGCCGCTCTCGCTTTTTGGTAGGCCAGCGTTTTAGCGTTTTCAGAAAATGACACTAAGCCGTAGCCAAATAGGACAGTAAACCCTATCACAATCAGCCCACCGCCGGATAATGCCCCAGCCAACAAGGCACTCTCGGTATCACGCATCGGGCCTAGCACAATAAATGGTCCAATCGCCCAGTAGCCGTGTGCCATACCGACTTCTAATCCGCGTCGAGCAGGCGTTAGCCCTTCCCTTAAAATAGGCAGCTTGCGCATGAAATCTACGCTCAGCGCTGAAGCATTCAGCGGTGTTTGCAAATTGCCTTCCAACACAATAGGGGCAGCTTTAACGGCAGCATCTCGCTTGAAGTTTATACCCGCTGCTTCCGCTCTAGCGCGAAAAGCATGCCACCAGTGACCAGTTAGAAACAGAGCACTTAGTCCAATGTGAGAGAACGCGAGAGACCCTCTGAGGGTAACGTCACCGGTTGCTCTCAGTTCTCCAACCGGACCATAAAATGCCTCTGGATAAACGGTGTCATTCACGGTCACAAAGTAGGCGGCAAGTAGGCCCATGTAGGCCAGCGCCGCTAAGCTATAAGACAAATACGCTTCGCCTGACCAGGTTAAAAAGCGCTTGGCCCAAGGTAATGGCGTTGTTGCCATATGCCAAAGACCGCCCAGAATGCACAGACTGCCAATCCAGATATGACCGCCAACAACATCTTCTAGGTTGTTGACAGCGGCTAGGCCCTCTGGGCCATAGCGCCCCACGAGGTAGCCAAAAATACGAGTGGGGTCTAGCGTAGGGGCGCTAATGGCCCTGACATCGGCAACGGCTGGGTCGTAAAGGCCGCCCCAGAACATGGCCTTAAATACCAACAGCCAAGCACCCGCGCCCAACAGCACAATGTGAATGCCGAGGATAGTTGAGATTTTGTCGGGGTCTTTCCAGTCGTAGCCAAAGAAGCCGATGGCATCGCTGCTTTTGGCTAAAACGGCGGGGCCACGAAAAACATGAAACAGACCGCCTGCGCCTAATACAGCGGATGAGATCAGATGAATGCTCCCGACAACGAAGTAGGGGTAGGTATCGACAACAAGGCCACCTGCACCCACACCCAAGCCGAGGGTGGCCAAATGTGGAAGCAGAATCAGCCCTTGGTCATACATGGGCTGGGCGCGGTCGAACAGACTGAGTTCAAACAGGGTCATGGCCCCGGCCCAGAACACGATTAGCCCCGCGTGTGCGATGTGTGCGCCGAGAAGCTGCCCAGATAGATTGGTTAAACGGGCATTGCCGGAGAGCCAACTGCGATCTTCAAGACCGCTGAGATTGCCATAGGTTTGCATGGATATCTCCAGATATGAATTGAGTACCTGCGAGGTACGAAAACTTATTGAGAATAGAAATCAATAGTTGATGAAATCTACTTTAGAGTCATTCCCAATAAATACTCATTAAATTTTGTGTCAAATGGTGGCAAATTCCCTATCAATCAAGAGTTGAACATGCCAATTTTCTATTCTGCGTTTAGGGGTTTAGCTGCGATTTGACACTCAAAAGTGAGGGGAACTCAATGAGTTTGTAGGCGAGAAGAGATCAGCTGGTTTTTCTATTGATAATGAAAACCAATAATTAACCCAAGACATCTCGAGAAAAAATCATCTGTTTTTGTGCTGATTTGTAGGCTTGCTTATTGACTAGGGAGATGCAGTTTCACTAAGGCGTAGTGATTTTGTATTATCTTGGACAAACGCAGATGGTAGTTTGAAGTCTGGATCGATCACAGCCTGAGCCGGTAGCTCACTGGTTTGGAGGGTTAAGGTCGTTCGAGGTTTGCTGAGAACGGGCTTGATGGCTTTTATAGGACGCGCCTGTGCATCTAGCAGCTTAAGGGTGATGGGTAAATTCAGTGGGTGAGTGGTTTGTTTCCCAAGTCCTTCCGTCCTAAACTGTTGGGCTTCTAGCGTAAGGTGAATCTTATATTGCTGATTGGCTAGCGGTGTGTAGGTGGCATCTGCAATGCCTACCTGATAGGTGAGCACTTGCGAGAATAAGTCGCGAATGGTTTGTGCTTCTGTTGCAGATTTGGTTTGTGCGATGAGGGCTTCTTGCAAATCTATGACGGTTGCATAGGGTGGCCCTTGGTAGCGATAGGTCTCTAGGAAGTTTCTAATACCGGCAAGGACAGCATCTTGGCCGATTTGATCTTCAATGAGTTCAAGAATCATGCCCCCTTTGTGACGGGCGATGGGCAGCTCATTATAGATATCGGTGAGGGGCGGCTCTTGAAAGTCGATTTTGCCGAGGCTGCGGAAGAAGTCTCGCATTCGCTGCTTTTGTACCAGCGTTTGTTGCTGGGGCGATCGCTGTGATCGCTGATACAGATTCCCGGCATAAGCGCTGAGCGCTTCTCGAATCGTCATGCTCCCAGCGACATCTGCGGCAATGAGCTGATCTTCCCACCAGGCTTGGGCGAGTAAGTAGCTCAGCCAGTCTACGATATTCTCTCTGCCGAGTCCTTGGGCCTCACTTTTCCACACCAGCACTTCAGGAATGCCCAGCGTCCCCCCTTCGGAGAAAATCATGCCATCGTAATAGACAAACTCCACGACGCGCACATGCTCGAACGGGTAGGGGCCAAAGGTTTGTTCGTAAAACTCTAGGGCTTGGCCAAGCTCAGTGGCGATTAGCTCGATGTTTTCGTTGTGCTGTGGGTGGTAGTAAATCTCAATGGGCACTCGATAGTCTTCGTTCCGGTAGGTGGCGTAGCGTCCGGAGTAAAGGGTAAATTTGCCACGAGACTGGTCGCCTGATTGGTTGCCTGACAGGTAACGGAAGTAGTTACGTCCATTTTCCTGCCAGCTATCGACCAGATTTCCTGCGCTGATTGCGGTTTGATCGCCTGTTGTGCCAATGGTGACATCGGTGGTGCCCCAGACTAGATGGGTGAGCATCATGGCTTGTGCTTGCCCTTGAGGGTCGTCGTGCGATCGCATCCGCTCGTCCAACGGCGGTAAGTCTAGCTTGTTGCGCAGCCACGCTTTTTTGTGCTCCACCATTTTGGTATAGCCCACAAATGGCAGAATAAAAGGGCTGTAGAGGTTGGTTCCGTTATCGACAACATCGTTGGGATACACCATGTAGACATCGTCACTGTTCACTTGGTTTTGAAATCCGCGAACGGGGCTAGTGGCGGTGGTGAACTGCATGGTTTGCGTATCGCCTGGCTGCATTGGCGCAGCGAGGTCGTAAATGTAGTAGCCCCAGTCAGGGTGGGCTTCACGCAGGGTAGCTCCGGGGTAAGTAACGTTATCTAAGTCGAGATTGATAAAGGTGATCAGATGAATTTCTCTAATTGGCTGATCAGTTCTGTTTTCAAGGATGTATTCACCGTTGGCCTGAAAATAGCGCTGATCCGGATATAGCTCGACGTTCAGCTTGGTATCGGTGACCACGGGCATAGGCAGGTTTTCATACTGCTTAAAGCGCTGTTCAATTTCGGCGGCGGTTTGTTCTTTGCCTGGAGGCTGGTAGGCGTTGACAATGGTTGTGTTGTAGAAAATCCAACTGCCGACTGCGACCCAGGCGACGGTGAGGGCTGCGAGAATTTGTTTAACCTTGTGAGAGGTGCTTTGCCAGATGTGCTGCCAGCGCCGTTTCTCTTGTGTGCCTCTGGGCCATAGCCGGTAAGCAATCACCATGAGAATAGCCGCTAAAATCCCCCAGTACAGGCTGTACCATAGGTGCCCGGTAAACAGATGGGCATAGCGATTGATGGGTGAGTATTCAATGTCGTTAGTAGCGGCCCAGCGATAGAGATTGTGATAGAGGTCGAGGGAATCTAGGGGAATGTAGGAGAGGGAAAGGAGTACAACAAGGCCCATGCCTGCGTACTTTTGGCGGGTGATGACTTGCGTGAACAGGGCTAGCGTGGCAGTGAGGTAGAAGTAGGGGCCGTGCTCGCCAAAGAGCATTTGAAAATAGAGGGGAAAGTCGAACTGGGTGTAGCCGTTGAGGGTTTGGTAGAGGGTGAAGACGACAATGGCCAGCAGCAGATTGAAGGTGATGATGGCGAAGAGGGCCAGCAGCTTGGAGAAGAGGAGAATGGCATTGGAGAGGGGGGTGGCATCGATGACGCTCTGGAGGCGAAGGGTGCGATCGCGCCAGAACAATTCAGCGGAGTACACCACGATAATGGCGAACAGAATGTAGTCTAAGTAGACGTTGGCTGAGTGGATGAGAATGTCGGTGCTGGGGTTGGAATAGTTAAAAGAGCCTGCGCCAATGGCGGCCATGATGAGAGAGATGAGGCCAAAGCCAGTGAGCAGCCAGAAGGCACGACCTTGGAGAATGGTTCGAATCTCGAATGTGGTGCGATAGCAGAGCTGGTAGAGGGTGGTGGTTAGGCTACGGTTGGTGTGTGAATTTGTGCTCACCTGCAGGCTGAAGCTTTGAATAGAAGGAATCTTTGCAGAGACATCGCGACTCGGCTGTTGTTGTTTAGTCCGTTTTCGGGAGCGTTTTAGAGTGGTGCGATCGCCAGGTAGCTGCATTTTGTAGCTGCGATAGCTTGTTACACACAGCGCCAGGGCGATGGTGAACCAGAGCAGCCGATTCCAAATGAGCAGTCCGCTTAATGAGGGCATCAGCGTATTGTGATCAAATACTGTCCAGCTTAGGGTATTCCATTCAAAGGCATAGAAGCCGAATGGATCGACCATGGCCCAGAAGGGATATTGCTGATAGTTAATGGTGTCTGCGCCGACCATCATGAGTGAGGCGAGGTAGAGCATGACCAGGATGATGGCTCCGGCAAAGGTGATGGCTAGGCTGCGGGTGCGGGCGGCGAGGGTGAAGGCGATCGCGCTGACTAAAAAGACATTGGGCAGGGCGATGAGTCCAAAGCTGGCTAGGTAGCCATCTGCGCGAAAGGGGCCGAGTGCGTAAGTGTTGAGTCCTGGCAGCAGTGTGCCGATAATCATGCCAGGAATGTAGGCTGAGAATGCGATGACTGTGATGCTAAGGGCGGCGGCGAATCGTCCTATCAGGTAGTCCCATTTTTGTATTGGGGTGGAGAGGATGAGGGATTCCATCCGGGCGTTTGAATCGCGGACAAAGGTTTCTGCGACGAAGGCAGAGGCGGCTAGGATGCCGAAGATGCTGTACCAGAGTGTGGTTTGGAAGATTTGGGAGGGGCTGTTGATGAAGAAGAAGGCGTTGCCTTGGCCTGCTTTGGAGGCGATATCGACTAGGCCGATGGTGAAGAAGAGGCCGGTGATGAGCCAGAAGGTGGGGCGGCGGAGATGGTAGCGGAGTTCGAAGGAGAGGATGGGGAGGGGAAGCATAAGATTTAAGAAATAGGGAGGGAAGAGACAAGAGAGCAAGAATAGGGGATTTCCTCCCCTGAACCCCTCCCTTGCTGAGTGGCTTTATGTGCTGACTGGGGGCCCCATGCTTCCCCAGACCCCCCGAAAGGGATTGTGAGTAAGAGTTAGAATGAGCTGCTTTAGGGAGAATGTCGTTGTTAATTTAAGGTGGCTAGGTTTTTAGCCCAAGCCTATGCTCGTGTAGAAACAGCGGTGGATGTTCTCTCAGCTTCTTGTGCAGGTTGTTTCAGGAGTGCGTAGAAATAAACATCATTTAAGGTTGGTTCGGTGGCTTCGAATCCTTTGCTTGGGCGAGTTTCACTCCATACGCGGAGCCAGCGCTGCTGTTGTTTCATCTGTGAACTTAGCACCATCCAGTTAGGATTAAGCTCTTCTGAAGGAGACACTGGTTTACGCCATATCTGTCCGTGCAGTGTTGCAACTAGGCGCATTGGGTTGCCTTGTTGGACAATGTCTCCTTTATTTAGAATTGCGATGTTGGGACATAGGGCTGCGACATCTTCAACAATGTGAGTAGAGAGCATCAGCACTCTGTCTTGGCTGATGTCAGCCAAGATGTTTTGGAATCGGATGCGTTCTGTGGGGTCGAGGCCCGCTGTGGGTTCATCTACAATGACGAGCTGGGGGGAGCCAATGAGGGCCTGGGCGATGCCGAAGCGTTGGCGCATGCCGCCGGAGAAGGTGCCGAGCTTTTGTTTGCGCTGTTCGTATAGGTTCACCAGTGCGAGCTGGTGGGTAACCATGGTTTTCCGCTGCTTTTTGTGGGTGAAGCCTTTGAAGACGGCGAGCTGATGAAGCAGGTCTTCGGCAGAAACATTGGGATATAGGCCAAAGTCTTGGGGAAGGTAGCCGAGCTGTTGCCTTGCGGCGAGAGGTTCGTTGAGGATGTCTATACCGTTGAGGTAAATGGAGCCGCTGTCAGCGGTTTGCAGGGTTGCGAGGGTTCGCATAAAGGAGGATTTGCCTGCGCCGTTGGGGCCGAGCAGTCCGAAAATGCCGGGACTGATATCTAAGGAGATGTTGCGTAGGGCTTGAATCCCATTGGGGTAAGTTTTGTTGAGATTTTGAATAGAGAGCATTTTTCAGAAAAGATATTTTTCAGCAAAAATATTTTTCATCCCCTAATTTCGGCAGAATAAGATGTATTTAACATCTAGAAGACGTATTGATAGAAGACGTATTGAAAAATATTGCCGAAAGAGGAAAATTGTTGAGGCTCAAGTGAGTTGAGGATTAAGTAATAGGTGCTTTGCAAAAATAAACTGAAGCACCCATCATAATATGTCTATTTCAACGTGCTTGTTCTATCTTAAATCTTAAATAAAGAAGTAGCTATCATAATTCGCCCAGCAATTGTCGTCCAGTAACTCTTGATAA
>JBCCOO010000118.1:0-13063 GCA_039025345.1 Cyanobacteria bacterium P01_D01_bin.105
CAATGCCACAGGCCATCGTACGAAATACTTCGCGGTCGTGGAGCGCCATTTCTAAGCGCTCGTAGCAGTACTTGTCGTGCATAAAGTGAATCACGTTAAGCGTATTCACATATAGGTTTGCCAGCCAGTCGAGTGTGGGGTCGAATTTGGCCATCACTTCGCCATAGTTGAGTTGGTTAGCAGTGATCGGCGCTGTGACCGGGCCGACCTGATGGCCAGACTTTTCGTCTTTGCCGCCGTTGATGGCATATAGCAATGCTTTGGCTAAGTTGACCCTGGCACCAAAGAACTGCATTTGTTTACCAATGCGCATGGCCGATACGCAGCAGGCAATACCGTAGTCATCGCCGTAGAGCGGGCGCATTAGGTCGTCGTTTTCGTACTGGATGGAGCTGGTGTCGATAGAGACTTTGGCACAGAACTGTTTGAAGGTCTTGGGCAGCTGCTCCGACCAGAGCACCGTGAGGTTAGGCTCGGGTGCGGGGCCCAGGTTATAGAGCGTTTGCAGGAAGCGAAAGCTAGACTTAGTGACCAGCGCTCGGCCATCTTCACCCACGCCGCCAATGGCTTCGGTGACCCAAACCGGATCGCCAGAGAACAGTTCGTTGTAGGCAGGTGCCCGCAAGAACCGCACCATTCTGAGCTTGCTCACTAGGTGGTCGATTAGCTCTTGGGCTTTTGATTCGGTTAGAGCGCTATTAGCTAAGTCTCTCTCAATATAAATGTCGAGGAAGGTAGACACGCGCCCGAAGGACATGGCTGCGCCATTTTGTTCTTTAATCGCGCCCAGGTAGCCAAAGTAGGTCCACTGGATTGCTTCTTTGGCGTTAGCGGCGGGCTGGTTGATATCTAGGCCGTAGGTCGCGGCCATGGTTTGAAGCTCTTTGAGGGCACGAATTTGTTCGTTGATTTCTTCGCGATCGCGAATCATTGTTTCAGACATTACAACATTTTCAGTGACGCTCAGCTGCTCTTTTTTATCGGCTACTAACCGCTCAATGCCGTAGAGAGCCACCCGTCGATAGTCTCCAATAATTCGACCTCTGCCGTAGGCATCAGGCAGGCCGGTAATAATGCCCGCATGACGTGCTAGGCGCATTTCAGGGGTGTAGGCATCGAATACGCCGTCGTTATGGGTTTTACGATATTTAGTGAAAATCTCGTGCAGAGCTGGGTCGATGCTGTAGCCATAGGCTTCTAGAGACTTCTCTGCAACTCGAATCCCACCTAGCGGCATGATGGAACGCTTTAAGGGCTGGTCGGTTTGCAGGCCGACAATCTGTTCTAACCCAGCATCTACATAGCCCGCATCATGGGCAGTGATGCCCGCTGGCACTTTGGTGTCTGCACCCAGAATGTCCTGCTCGCGCTCCTGCTGCATCAGCACTGAGATTTGCGCCCAGAGCTGTTGAGTGCGAGGGGTTGCGTCAGCAAGAAAGGTGCGATCGCCCTCATAGGAACGGTAGTTCTGTTGAATAAAATCGCGCACAGCAATGGTCTCGGTCCAACTGCCAGGGGTGAACCCTTCCCAGGCAGTCTTCGCCGCTGCTTTTGGTGTTGAAACGGATGATTTGAGAGGAGTAGAAACCATAAAAAAACTACCTAGTTAACAACGAATGATCAAAGAAAATAGCGATTAAAGAGAGTAGTCAACAAACTTATCGGAAGCTTCAACCTTAGATTCGTTTACCGCGTAGTCTTTGGCTGAGGCACGCTTTCTGAGGCTCTCTGGCAAGCCACCGACGACCAGAGGAGAATCTCCTCGATAGGCTTGCAACAACAGCTGACGCAAATCACTAATAAGGGGATATCGAGGATTTGCTGACGTACACTGGTCGTCAAAAGCGTGGTCAGCTAAGCCATCTACCTGTTCGTAAAATTCAGAGTCAGGAATGGTCAGCACCGCCGACATTGCAGAAGGAATCCCCACTTGGGATTTCAGCTCTTCAATTGCGCCGATGAGTCGGTTGACCTTTTCATCATCTGTTGCACCGCCTAAGTGGAGATGATCGGCCACCTGGGCATAGCGCCACTTGGCATTGGGATACTTGTACTGAGAGAATGTGGCTTGCTTGAAGGGAGCATCGGTAGCGTTGTAGCGAATGACATGGGAAATCATCAGGGCGTTCGCCAGTCCGTGGGGAATGTGGAAAGTGGCCCCCAGCTGATGCGCCATGGAATGACAGATACCTAGGAAACCATTGGCAAATGCCATGCCCGCAATGGTTGAGGCGTAGTGCATTTTTTCTCTCGCTTCCGGGTCTTGGCTGCCCGCATTGTAGGCCCGAGGCAAATACTTGAAAATGAGGCCGATCGCTTCTAAGGCCAAGCCATTGGTAAAGTCGGAAGCCATTACCGAGGCGTAGGCTTCTAGGGCATGAGTGAGCGCATCGACACCACCAAAAGCGGTTAAAGATTGCGGTAGATTCAGCACCAAGTCCGAATCGACAATGGCCATGGTTGGCGTCAGGGCGTAGTCGGCTAGCGGATACTTAATCCCATTTTCACGGTCTGTCACCACAGCAAAAGGCGTGACTTCAGAGCCTGTACCTGAGGTGGTCGGCACCGCGACCAAAATCGCCTTTTCACCTAGCGGCGGCAGTTCGTACACCCGCTTGCGAATGTCCATAAATCGCATAGCTAGTCCGTCGAAGGCAATATCCGGATGCTCGTACATCAGCCACATAATTTTGGCCGCGTCCATCGGTGAGCCGCCGCCAATGGCAATAATGACATCGGGGTTAAACTGTTGCATTAGAGCTAGCCCCTTGTTCACCGTATCCAAAGACGGATCGGGCTCTACATCGTAAAAGATTTGGCTTTTTACCCCAATGGCATCTAAAGTTTCTTCGACGACGCTGGTCATACCCAGGTCGTATAGCGGTTTGTCAGTAACAATAAAAGCACGCTGGCGATCGCTCAGCTCACCGAGGGCAACCGGCAGTGAACCTGGCTTAAAGTAAACTTTTGGTGGCACGCGGAACCACAGCATATTCTCTCGTCGTTCAGCCACTGTTTTAACATTGAGCAAATGGCGAGGTTCTACATTCGAGCTCAAAGAGTTGCCGCCCCAGCTACCACAACCCAACGTCAAAGACGGATCGAGCCTAAAGTTATACAGATCTCCAATGGCCCCCTGAGACGCTGGCGTGTTGATCAATACGCGGCTAGTTTCAATCAAGGACTCAAACTGTTGAATATGATCTACATTGTCTGGCTTGGTGTACAGCACTGCTGTGTGACCTCGGCCTGCAAACGTCACCAGTTTTTTCACCTTATCCAGGCCATCGGCAAAGTCTGTGGCCCGATACATCGCCAAAACGGGCGTTAGTTTTTCATAGGACAAAGGCTCTGTTGGTCCAATTTCTTCGACTGTGGCAATCAGGACTCGGGTATTTCTAGGCGTATCAATGCCCGCCATTTCGGCTAACTTAGCAACTGGCTGACCTACAATATCTGGGTTCAAACGACCATTGAGTAAAATCTTATCAGCCAGTCGCTGCTGTTCTTCTGGGGTTGTAAAGTAAGCGCCTCGATTTAAAAACTCTTCCTTAACTGCTTTATAAACTGAACTCTCGGCAATAACAGACTGTTCACTGGCACAAATCATGCCGTTATCAAACGTCTTGCTTAGCAAAATAGAAGACACAGCGGTTTTGAGATCGGCGCTGCTGTCGATGAGTGCAGGGGTATTGCCTGCGCCAACACCCAGAGAAGGATGCCCTGAAGAATAAGCGGCCTTGACCATGCTAGGTCCGCCAGTTGCCAGAACTAGGCTGATCGAATCGTGACTCATTAGCGCTTGAGAAAGCTCAATCGAGGGCTGGTCGATCCAGCCGATAATGGAGGCCGGTGCGCCTGCTTTTATAGCTGCTTCTAGCACTGTGCGCGCTGCCGCAATCGTACAGAGCTTGGCCCTAGGATGCGGTGACAGAATAATTGCGTTGCGTGTTTTGAGGGCAATTAATGTTTTGAATATGGCGGTTGAGGTGGGGTTGGTAACCGGCACAATGCCGGCTAATATACCCATCGGCTCAGCAATTTTTTGGATGCCAAAGGTTGGGTCGGCCTCGATAATGCCGCAGGTTTTTTCGTGTTTGTACTTGTTGTAAATGATTTCAGAGGCGAAGTGATTCTTAATCACTTTGTCTTCAACAACACCCATACCCGTTTCGAAAACAGCCTGTTTGGCTAGCGGTAACCTAGCCGTGTTCGCAGCGAGAGCAGCCATCTTAAAGATATGGTCGACTTGCTCTTGTGAATAGGCGGCGTAGTCAGATTGAGCCTGCTCAACTGACTTAATTAAGGACTCTAAGGTCTCTATAGAGTTTGTTTCAAGATATTCAATCATGTAAAAAGCCTCTGAAATTTTAGAATACTCTTTTTAACTCACCTTTAGGTGCACGACCTGGTCAACGTGGTCTAGCCAATGTTGTCGTGCTAGTCCATCACGGACAACTCTAACTGCTGTTCATAGTCTTCGCAAACATGCTTGTTAATTTTGGGGATAGACTTTTATCAATCCGAATCCGTATGCCTCGAAGGCAAAGTATATAGGAACACACAACTCTCTTTTTTGTTCTATCCATGCCTAGAAGACGGCAGATAAATGATAGAGCGTACGGCTTACAGGCGAAACTAACAAACCTACCCCAAGCTATTTATGTCTGTATTTATATCTGTGTCTTTTGCGTATCTCTTGTGTCTCTTGCGTATCTCTTGCGTATCTTTTGATAGCTTCAGGGTAATCCAGTTCAGAGCGTTTGGATCTTAATGTCATCAAAGATAAATCTTGATTATTACTTTTACAGAGAGTATTCTAAGAATTCTCAATTTCATTTGCGTGCTAACTTTACTTGAATGGCTCTCAAACTGTTTTAATTAGGTTCGGAACAACTCAATAGAGTGCTCTGGAACACTTTTATTTTTATTCAAGATTGATTGGCTGCTTGCTAAAGTATTTTAGAAAATGTTTGTGTGAAACATATTATTTAAGAGAGTTTGACTTAAAACAAAAGAGATCATCGAGGAGCTGTCTTTTTAGCTGTCTTTTTATATACAGGCTTTTTGAATCAAAGCCTTTTTCAACGTACAGATCTTTTGACTGCAAGCGCCTTTGCCCTACTAGGATGAATTCTTATGACTTCTGTGATGCACCTCCGCTCCGATCCGGCGCATGATGTTCTTCGTACTCGTTATCAGCCGCTGGATGTGTTTTTTAACCCTCAAACAGTGGCGCTGATTGGAGCAACCGATAAACCGACTAGCGTAGGCCGTCGGCTGCTTTGGAATTTGATTCAGAGCCCTTTTGGAGGAACGGTATATCCAGTTAATCCTAAGCGGGTGAGTGTTCTTGGCATCAAAGCTTACAAGCATTTATGCGATGTGCCTGAACAAGTCGATTTAGCGATTGTTGCAACGCCTGCTGCTACCGTTCCTCAGGTGCTGCGAGATTGTGTGGCGCTTGGGGTAACAGGTGCCATCGTGATCTCGGCGGGATTTAGAGAAGTTGGAGCGCTGGGGATCGCTTTAGAAGAAGAGATTAAAGCGCTGTTAAGAGAATCAAACTTGAGATTAATTGGGCCTAACTGTCTAGGTGTGATGAACCCGCACATTGGCTTTAACGGAACGTTTGCGAGTGCGATCGCCCGTCCAGGAAATGTTGGATTCATCAGCCAAAGCGGCGCGCTGTGTACCTCCATACTGGACTGGAGCTTCAGAGAGAATGTAGGCTTTAGCGCCTTTGTCTCGGTCGGATCTATGTTAGATGTCGGATGGGGAGATCTGATTAATTACCTAGGCGACGATCCTAAAACCGACAGTATCGTTATTTATATGGAGTCTATTGGCAACGCCCGTGCATTTTTGTCGGCGGCCCGCGAAGTGGCCTTTACTAAGCCAATTATTGTCATCAAAGCCGGACGCACTGAGGCAGCGGCGGCGGCAGCAGCCTCACATACGGGTGCGCTGACTGGCAGCGATGAAGTGTTAGATGCGGCCTTTCGTCGCTGTGGTGTGCTGCGAGTCGATAGCATTGATGAGTTGTTCAATCTCTCCCAAATTTTGGCCAAACAGCCGAGGCCAAAGGGTAACCGTTTAACTATTCTTACCAATGCGGGTGGCCCTGGGGTTTTGGCAACAGATGCCTTGATTCGCAATGGTGGCAAACTGGCCGAGCTATCACCCGAGACGCTGAGTGCGCTCGATGCCTGTATGCCTGCGCAGTGGAGCCATCATAATCCTATTGATATCTTGGGAGATGCGACCCCTGAGCGCTATCGACAGGCGTCGGAGATTATTGCCAAAGATCCCAACAGTGATGGCTTGTTGGTGATTTTGACGCCGCAGGCGATGACCGACCCGCTGCATACCGCTGAAAATATTCAGGCGTTGCGTCCGTTAGATGGCGGGCCAGTGTTGGCCAGCTGGATGGGGCAAGAGACTGTCAAGCCGGGGGAAGATTTGCTTAATCAGGCGGGCATTTTTACCCTGCCCTATCCAGATGCCGCTGCCAAAGTCTTTACTCAGATGTGGCGATACTCTCGCAATCTACACAGCCTGTATGAGACGCCTGCTTTTGCCGAAGAGACGGCCCAATCGGGTGTGGCTAAAATGCTAATTGAGCGAGTTCGCCAAGAAAACAGAACGCTGATGACTGAAATGGAATCGCAGATGGTGCTTTCTGCATACGGGATTCCGACGGTCGTGAGTCAAACGGCAACAACAGCTGAAGCGGCGATTACCTGTGCTCAAACGATTGGCTATCCGGTGGTGCTGAAGCTGTGGTCGCAAACCATTACCCACAAAACAGACGTTGGTGGGGTGTATCTCAATCTATCTGATGAGCAGGCCGTGCGCGAGGCCTACGCAGCTATTCAGGCGTCGGTTGCCGCCATTAGTACAGACCCGGCTGCTTTTTTGGGCGTGACGGTGCAGCCGATGGTCCCGCCAGACGGCTATGAGCTGATTTTGGGCAGCAGTGTGGATGCTCAGTTTGGTCCAGTGCTGCTGTTTGGCTTAGGCGGTGAGATGGTCGAAGTCTTTCAAGATCGGGCCCTGGGGCTACCGCCGCTGAATACGACACTGGCTCGGCGAATGATGGAACGCACTCGTATTTATAAGGCACTCAAAGGCGTGCGGGGCCGCGAGGCGGTTAATCTGGCTGAGCTTGAGAAGCTTTTGGTCAGATTTAGTCGATTGGTGATTGAACAGCCTTGGATTAAGGAGATAGATATTAACCCGTTGCGGGTGAGTTCAGGCTGGACTGAGAAGAGTTCCGGGAACGGTTCTAGTCATAGTTCTAGGCAGAGTTCTAGGCATAGTGCAATTGCACTAGATGCTCGCATTATTTTGCACCCACCCGATCTCTCTATAGAAGACTTACCCAAGCCTGCTATTCGCCCTTATCCGCATCAGTACGAGACCCTATGGACGCTGAAAAATGGAGAGTCTGCAATCATTCGCCCAATTGAGCCGGAAGATGAGCCTTTGATTGTTGATTTTCATCAGACGCTCTCAGATGAAAGTGTTTATCTTCGATATTCTCACCTGTTTAAGCTCAGTCGGAGAACGGCCCACGAGCGCCTGACGCGCATTTGTTTTATTGACTATGACCATGAAATTGCGCTGGTGGTGGAGGCTGGCAAAGGCGACGACCGCACGATTTTGGGCGTAGGACGCCTGAGTCAGTTTCCCGGAACGCAAACCGTTGAACTGTCGATGCTAGTAGGCGATCGCTATCAACATCAGGGGTTGGGCAATCAGCTCATGCAGATGCTGATTAAGGTAGCCCACCAGGAGAAAATCGAGCAAATTGTGGCTGAGATTTTGCCTGAGAATATACCGATGCAGCAGCTGTGCCGTAAGTATGGGTTCGAGACCGAGTCTCACCAGCTTGGCGATATGGTCAAAGCGACTCTTCACTTATCTAGGCAAGTGCTCTCATGATGACTGCTGATATGAACATGGTGACTGCCAATGTAAAGTTGATCGTTCAACCCGGTGACAGCTTTCCCTTGGGAGCAACGCTGCGAGAAGAAGGGGTCAACTTTTGTCTATATGCCAAAGGGGCGATCGCAGTCGAGCTGTTGTTGTTTGACTCTCCTGAAGCGCCTCAGCCTTGCAAGACAATTTGGTTAGACCCTGAAAACAATAAAACCTTCCACTACTGGCACCTGTTTGTTGCCGGGCTGACGTCAGGTCAGGTCTATGCCTACCGGGTAGACGGCGCTTACGATCCTAATTATGGCCTGAGATTTAATCGCAACAAAGTGTTGATAGACCCGTATGCGCGCCTGGTAGTAGGGTGGTCGCATTACGATCGTCAGGCTGCGAGCACGCCTTTTGACAATTGTGAGCAGGCGCTCAGAAGTGTGGTTGTCGATCCGTTGCAATACGACTGGGAAGATGATCGCCACCCTAAAACGCCTTATGCGGAAACCGTGATTTATGAGCTACATGTGGGCGGCTTTACCCGCCATCCCAATTCGAGCTTGCCAGATAATATGCGAGGCACGTATGCAGGCTTGATTCAGAAAATTCCTTATCTGAAATCTCTTGGTATTACCGCCGTAGAGCTGATGCCTGTACAGCAGTTTGACATCAGCGACGCCCCAGCTGGCCGGATCAACTATTGGGGCTACAGCTCAGTGGCTTTCTTTGCCCCGCACTGGGCCTACAGCGCCTGCAAAGAGGGCTTAGGGCCGGTAGACGAGTTTCGCGATATGGTGAAAGCGCTTCACCGAGCTGGCATTGAGGTGATCCTAGATGTGGTGTTTAACCATACAGCTGAGGGCAATCATGATGGGCCAACGCTGTCATTTCGAGGCCTCAGCAACGAGTCGTACTATACGCTTGAAGACCACAAAGCCTATTACAAAAACTACAGCGGCTGCGGTAATACGCTTAAAACCAGCACGATTAGCGGTTATCTGATCTTAGACTGTTTGCGCTACTGGGTGGCCGAAATGCACGTGGATGGGTTTCGCTTTGATTTGGCCTCAGTGCTCGCTCGCGGTGAGACCGGTGAACCCGAGAGCATACCGCCTATTTTGTGGATGATTAATACCGACCCGGCCCTGGCAGGGACCAAAATTATTGCCGAAGCGTGGGACGCAGCTGGGCTGTACCAGGTGGGTCAGTTCGCAGGCGAGCGGTTTGCGGAGTGGAATGGCCCTTATCGGGACGAAGTGAGGCGCTTTATTCGGGGCGATCGCGCGCTCACAGGTGCCATTGCTCACCGCATTATGGGCAGTCCTGATCTGTATCCGCATCTCAACCGAGGGCCCAACTACAGTATTCATTTTGTTACCTGTCACGATGGTTTTACGATGCATGATCTGGTGAGCTATAACCATAAGCACAACGAAGCCAATGGTGAAAATAGCCAGGATGGCGCAAACGACAACTGGAGCTGGAACTGTGGCGTAGAAGGCCCAACAGCGGATGCTAACGTGCAAGCGCTGAGGCTAAGACAGGCCAAAAACCTGTTTGTGCTGTGGGCGATGTCTCAGGGGACGCCGATGATGGTGATGGGAGATGAAGTGTTGCGATCGCAGCGCGGCAACAACAATGCCTACTGCCAAGACAATGAACTCAGCTGGTTCGACTGGGAAGCACTCTCCACTCAAAAAGAGTTTCTCCGCTTTGTTCAGCAATTGATTGCATTGATTCAAAGCCTGAACATCTTCAAACACGATGAGCACTTGATTGCAACAGCCCAACCTATCGTAGAACCCGCCATCACCTGGCACGGAGTCAACCTAGATCAGCCCGACTGGAACGAAGATGCGCGATCGCTAGCATTTACGCTGAGCTACCGAGAATATGGTGAGCAGCTACACGTCATATTCAATGCTTTTTGGGAACCGCTTACCTTTGATCTGCCACTGCTTGATAGAGGCCAGCGGTGGCGGCGGGTTGTCGATACCGCACTGGGTGCGCCAAAAGACTTTTGTCAGCTAGAGGATGCACCCACCGTCGAACAGTTTTTCTATCAGGTAGAAGCTCGCGCTGCTGTCGTTCTGATCGCCAATAGTTGGTAACCCAGGCCACAGATGCTCTAGTCACATACCATATGTTTTGCTCACAAGTCGTTTCACCAAAATCTAGATAAATAGCCTCTATGGAATATACAAAGCCGACGTTTGACATCAAAGATCACTCTCTGATTGAGGTGGCCACTGCTTTGCATGCTTACTCTCGTGACATGCAGTCTTATTACAAAATTCTACAGGGTGACCTACTGGGCGAACTTGATGGGGCCGCTGATGACACCAAACTATCTGATATTAAAACAAACCTCAAAGCAATCAATCACAAGATGGAGTACTTCCATGTGCTCAACAACGCGGCTTCGATTATCGATATCTTGATGCATAGCCCCATTATGATAGAAGAATTGAACCTGTCTAAAGACCAGACATAGCAGCCCTTTACAGAAGACTTCACTTGTACTTGCTGACAAACAAAGGAGACTTAATGATGGCTAAAGTAAGGGTCGGTATTAACGGTTCTGGGAGAATTGGCAGCTTAGTTTTGCGCGGTGGCATTGACCACCCAGACCTTGAATTTGTGGGGATTAATGACTTGGCTCCCGCTAAACAGTTGGCTTACCTGCTGAAGTTTGATTCTACCCACGGAAGATTTCCGGGCACCGTTGAGGCCACTGATGAGAGTATAGTTGTCAACGGTCAGCCTATAAAGTGCATGTCTGTCCGAGATCCAGAGCAGTTGCCTTGGGCGGCACTAGACGTAGACTATGTGCTCGAAGCTACCGGACTGTTTACTACATATGACGGTGCGATTAAGCATGTTAAAGCGGGTGCCAAACGAACGATTATTTCAGCACCTAGCAAGACACCAGATAAGGTATCAACCCTGGTCATGGGCGTCAACCACGAAAGCTTTGATCCTGGTCAAGATCAGGTCATCTCGAATGCTAGCTGCACCACTAACTGTTTGGCACCCATTGCCAAGGTTTTGGATGAACAGTTTGGCATTGCGGAAGGACTGATGACCACTATCCACGCAACAACAGGCACTCAGCCAACCATTGACGGCCTGAGTAAAAAAGATTTTCGTGGTGGCCGAGCAGCCGCACAAAATATCATTCCGGCTTCAACCGGGGCCGCTAAAGCGGTTTCTCTCGTGCTGCCTGCGCTAAAAGGTAAGCTCACCGGAATGGCGATGCGAATTCCTAGCCAGGATGTTTCGGCGGTCGATCTCACTTTCAAGACCGCGCAACCGACCAGTTATGCTGATATTTGCGAGGTGATGAGAGCCTCTGCTGAGGGATCTTTGAAGGGCATTTTGGGCTATACCGATGAGCCGGTTGTCTCCTCTGATTTTATTGGCGACGCTCACTCCAGTATTTTTGATGCAGGCGCTGGTATCGAGCTAAACCCGAACTTCTTCAAAGTTGTGTCCTGGTATGATAACGAGTGGGGCTACTCTATGCGAATGGTCGACCTGATTTTGTCGATGGCCCACAAAGAAGGGATTTTAAGCTAAGCAGTTCGCCCCTAGTATTGATTATTGGTATTGGTGTTTTCGCATGCTTTCTTTGCAGCCTTCCCAAAATATTTCTTTGCGTTCTTCTTTTGAAAGGGCTGTGTCATCACCTCTATTGAGCCATCGAACTAAAATCGTGGCAACAATTGGCCCTGCTAGCCGTTCTCCTGAAATGATCAGGCGACTAATGCAGGCTGGTATGAGTGTTGCTCGGCTAAACTTCTCCCATGGTAGCTATGAAGACCACGCCGAACAGATTCGACAACTGCGGGCTGTCTCGGCAGAGCTAGAAATGCCCCTGACGCTTTTGCAAGACTTACAGGGGCCAAAAATTCGGGTTGGCATGCTCCCAAAAGAGGGTGTTATGTTACGCAACGGGGCGTTTGTTACGCTTCAACTTAGTCTGGGATATCCGCCCAGTTCTGCTAGAGCAGTTAGACGGCTCGTTGGACGTGCTGTTCCAACAGATGGAAACATGCTACTTGAGAAAGAGCTTGCGTTGCCAGAAGATAAGGTACTGCTGTTAGGTGGCTTACCAATTAAGGTAGCAGGCTCCACCAATTTTTTGAAAATTCATACGATTGGACAAGGCTAAATTCAACTCAAGAGCATGTATGGCAAAGCGATAGCTCAAGTCGGTCCCCTTCAAATCTGAACTTCTGAGATCCGCTGCAGGCAGACTAATGTTTGCAAAACTACGCTGACCAGCTTTGTATGCTGACTCATATCCAGTTTTGCTCAGCGATAGATCCACCACGTTTGCCTAACTATCAAGGGTTCTAAGGATTTGCACTGAGTACATAATACCTGTACCTCCCCTCAGAAATACCCACCCCCTAGTACCAAAATACTCGTCCCCCTATCTAAAGGAAATGTTGAAACCTCTAGTAGGCA
This sequence comes from Cyanobacteria bacterium P01_D01_bin.105, assembly GCA_039025345.1. Lineage (GTDB taxonomy): Bacteria > Cyanobacteriota > Cyanobacteriia > Phormidesmidales > Phormidesmidaceae > Phormidesmis. The sequence continues at coordinate 12,406 of JBCCOO010000118.1, forward strand.
GGGCATTTAGCGCTTGAGTACTGGCGTAATAACTCTAGTAAGTCCCGATGAAGAGGGGCGATCGCCTGCATAGAAATGCACTTGCTATAACCATAGACAACGCACCTGAAAGCTATAACTTTGGTCATTTAGTCTGCGTTATACACTGCTCGCACAGGAGAACTCTCATGTATGGGAGCACTCAACAGGATCCATCAGTAGACACCATTCCCCAAGTAAGAGAAGTAAAAGAAGAGATAGAAGGCCTAAAATCTTCCTCAACAATCTCTTTTGAAGTTCCTATTAGCAGTATTGTTCCCCTTCGGCTTCCAGAGAACATGCAGCAACCAAGGCTCTATTTTGATGCTCACAAAATGGAACTACTTAAAGACTCTATCTATAAACATGGCGTGCTTGAACCCGTTCTGCTGCGGCCTTCTCAAGAGAACCAATTTGAGCTAGTCAGCGGTGAGCGGCGCTGGCGCTGCTGTCAGTCGCTAAACATGGCAAGCCTCCCAGGTATTGTTCGCCCAATGTCAGATTCAATGGCGCTAGAGGCAGCTATTATTGCCCATCTTCTGAGTGAGGAGATTTCTTCGATAGAACAGACTGAGAGTATTCTCAGCTTACTGTCCCTGCGGTTGAATCTATCTTTTGAAGAAATTAAAGGTTTGCTCTA
>JBCCOO010000119.1:0-12866 GCA_039025345.1 Cyanobacteria bacterium P01_D01_bin.105
AGCGATCGCACCTCCCCCTCACAAACATCTACAACACGTTAGGCATCGACCGGGCCATCAACCTACTAGGCGCGGGCCGAGTGACTGGCTGGCCTGTGGTCGTCATAGATGGCGGAACTGCGCTGACATTTACAGCAGGGACTCATGATGAAGAAGATCAACCCAGATTCTATGGCGGGGCTATTTTGCCAGGGCTACGCCTACAGCGCGAATCACTCGCCCAAAAAACTGCTGCGCTAGAGCCACATATTCCTGAGCGGGAGAACGCAGAGTCTGCTTTGCCAGCTAGATGGGCGACAGAAACAAAAGGTGCGATCGCTAGCGGACTCACCTACAGCATGACAGCAACCCTTACCGACTACCTCAACGACTGGTGGGCTCAATTTCCCAAGGGCAAAGCTATCCTGACGGGTGGTGACGCAACCTTCCTGCACCAATGCTTACAGCAAAGAACCCCAGAGATAGCCTCTAGGGTTCTGATCAATCAAGATTTAATGTTCTATGGACTACAGACCTACCGCACCTGTTATCGCACCTGTTAATCGCAGCGTTATCGCAAAGAACTGATGTTGCTTTGATACTCGGCTTCACTAGTGTCAAACGTAGCCTCGGGGAGCGCGTCCGAATCATCTAGCTCTCTAAGAGAGCTGACTCGGTTACGAGCATCGGGGTGAGTGCTCAAAAACTCCGGTGGCGAGCCCTCACGTACAAGCTTTTGCATAAAGGTGACCATACCAGATTGGTCATAGCCTGCGCGGCCCATACTGTAGAATCCGTGCCGGTCAGCCTCATATTCGTCGCTGCGGCTAGCAGGGAGCTGCAGCGCAATTTGAGTACCGATATTGACCAATCGATCGCGGTTCACACCCAAAGCACCGGTAATACCCTGCGTAATAGCAGCCTGTCGCATCTGCTGCACAGCGTGCCGCCCGGCAATATGGCCAATTTCATGACCCACCACACCGGCCAGTTCAGCCTCTGTATCTGCCGCTTCCATCAATCCAGTTGTGATGTACACAAATCCACCCATCGTGGCAAAGGCATTGACCGCATCGTCTTCCACAACTTGGAAGTTGTAAGGAATATTGGGGCGATCGCTCACAGCCGCTAGCCGCTCACCAATATCATCGATATACGCATTGACTGCCTGCCCTTCAAACAAATTCACTTGACCGCTGCTAATGAGCTGTTGATTGATGCCTGCGCCCAAATCAACTTCTTGAGCATCGGTCATATTCGAGAGCTGATACACCCTCACACCGTTAATCAATAAATCTATCCAGCCAGCATTAGAAGGCTGAGCAGTGGCAATGTTAATGCTCACCGCCGCCACCAGCGCCATGACACCGCATGCGACACGACGCGAGATCCTATTCCTAAAATTCAGCAGGTTAAACATGAGTGAGTAGCTGTTGCGATTGAGTAATTGAGTATGAACAAGATGCAGGTATCTGTATAAAAGATAGCGATTGCAGCAGTGGATGTGTACAAAATTGTGACACTTCGACAACTGCAGCGCGCAAGCAGTAGCACCTGTTTAGAGCGAAATAAAAGAGAGAAACTAAAAGGCTAATCAGCATGAGTCCATTGGTCATGTCAGTGATTACTTTCAGTAGTTGCTTGGTTAGATACATCAACTTATTTTTTCATTCCCGAAGGTTTGCACACAAAATTGTGCACCCGAAGAAAAGGAGGGTTAAAAATTGTGGTTAAATACTGTGGTCAATCGGGCAGGTAAAGCAATGGTGATTCTAGATTCTAAAGGTCGACTCTTCGGCAAACTGAGCCTGTTAGATCTAGGCGCTGCCTTGGCAATTTTGATGGTTGTTTTCGGCATTTTCTTTTACCCGGGGGCCGGCGGCTCGGTGGCGCAGCCCGGCGCTCAAGTCAGCGAAATAGAAGTCGACGTTATCGCTCGGGGCCTGACAGTGCTCAATCCAGAAGACTTTTTGGCGGGCCTGGCAGAAACCGAATCAACCAACATCATTGTGCGCAACCAGCCCTACGGCCAAATTGGGGTCAAAAAAGTCGTTGCCCTGCCTAGAAGTGTGGCAGTTCCCCAGCCAGATGGCACCGTTAAGTCTTACCCGGACCCCAGGCCTGAGCTAGGCTACACCGCCGACATGCTCATCACCCTCGGTGGCGAAGCAATCATTACAGACAACTCACCCGTCTTGGGCGTTCCTGTCAAAATAGGGACACCAATAGAAATTGATGGACCTCGGTATAACTTTCGAGTCTCTACAGTTGCTGTTCGCATACTGGGGGAACCTGAACCTAGCGCAGAAACTGAGTAAGCTGAATCTTGTCCTCTCTAAATCTGCACCTTTGTAGACTCTTTCGGTACGGGTTGGTCGTCGCCAGTTGACGGGTTGGTCGTCGCCAGTTGCCATTGCAGACTGTCAGCAATTTTATCTGCAATACCCGATATCCAAGCTTCATCCTGCTGCGTGTAGCTACGCGGCGCATTCGCACCCAGAATCAACACGCCTTTATCACCCAGCGGCTGACAGATTACGCCTTGAGTGTTCTCAGGCAAATAGCTAAACTCCACTCGCCCCGGGTAGAGCGATAGATTGACCAAATATACGGGCTTCTGCTTTTCTAGAACCCGTTTAACAATGGTGCCTGGCACAAGCGCTGACTCCGGCCCAAGAACGCCCCGCCTCAGCAGCACTTTTTGGTCGTGGTACACAAGCACGCTGCGAGTCACTGTATTGGTAAGCAATAGGTGAGATGCCCAGGCTAACTCCGTTCGTACAGCGGCTGGCAAATCATCAGCTAAGTCAAAACCTTCTTGACCAACTAGCTGCACCGATTCTGGTATTTTTGGCTGAATGCGCTGCCATAGAAGTCCTATCAAAATCAGCAGCGCGCTTAAAATGACGCCCAGCGCATCTGAACGCGATTGAGCAGAACTCAAAGCAGGCGTTGTCACCCGATTGATGAACAGTAAAGTGCCCCCTAGCGCGCCAACCACAATTGGCAAACGACGCAAAACTTGATTTTGATCGGGGCGGGCCATAACAAACACAAAAAGACAGTAGCTATAGTGTATCTTTGGCAGGAATCGATTTTGGAGAGGGTCTTCTGAAAAAGGTGCGGTTAGGAGCAAAGCTGATTGGATTGGGGGTAAGCGCAGCGGCTGCGAGCATCCTGCTGAGCGCATGGTTTGGGGTAAGCCGATGGGAGCGTGTTGATGCCTTGAATTTGGGCGCGGTAGATATTCGCCCCAAAGCAGAGTCTGCTTGGGTACGAGAGATTATTAGCAAGGACCCGGCGGCAAAGGCGATTGTAAGTGGCTATGTCTCTGGACTATCTTCGGCTGGATACGGCGCAAATAGGCAGGGCGTGTGGGTTTCGGTGGGGCAGTTTCCTGTGGCCGAAAATCAGGGAACGACACCGCTGCCAGCGGCATCGCTGACAAAAATTGCGACTACGCTAGCGGCACTTTCTACTTGGAGCCCATCTCACCGGTTTGAAACGCTGGTGGGTTGGCAAGGTGATTTTGATGCCGCTACCGGTACTGTTAGCGGCGATTTGGTGATTGAGGGGAGTGACGATCCGCTATTTGTGTGGGAAGAGGCGATCGCACTAGGAAACACGCTCAATCAGCTAGGCGTACGCCGCGTCACGGGAGACCTTGTCATCGCAGGGCCCTTCAATATGAACTTTGAAACCAGCACTCGCAAATCTGGCGCACTGCTCAAGCAGGCTTTCAACGCAAGCGAATGGAACTACGAGGTAGAAGTTGCCCATCAAAACTTAAGCCCAGGTACGCCGCTACCTCAAATTGCGATCGCAGGCAGCGTAAAAACAGATCCTAACAGCCGAAAAAACCAGGTCAGCGGCTGGCTGGTACGTCACGACTCACTGCCTTTGGTCGCGATACTCAAAGCCATGAACATTTACAGCAATAACCCTATGGCTGAGCAAGTGTCCAAAACGGTGGGGGGGCCAACTATTGTGATTGACAAAGTAGAAGCCGCTATAGGCATTACCCCTGGAGAAGTAAAGCTAATAAACGGGTCCGGATTGGGCGAAGAGAATCAAATATCGCCTAGGGCTGCGGTGCTGATGCTGCAAAAGATTCAGGAGATATTGCGATCGCAGAACCTCACCATCTCAGACATATTCCCAGTTGCCGGGGCAGACGGCGGCACGATCGTCGATAGAGGGCTTCCCGCAAATGCAGTGGTAAAAACCGGGAGCTTGGCCGTTGTGAGTGCGCTGGCCGGAGCAATGCCTACTGAGGATAAGGGCATTGTTTGGTTTTCGTTGATTAACTATGGGGCTGGGTTAGAGGCATTGCGATCGCGCCAAGATCAGGTAATTTCCGCATTAGAGCAGCAGTGGGGCAAAGCCTCTGGCATTCCACCCGAGCTAAAAACAACGGTTGTCATTGGGCAAGCACCCTATCAGTTTGGCACCCCAGAAAGAAACGTTTCGATTTTTGGTCAATAGAACTGGTCAATAGAACATCAACAATAAGCAGCGCTTGCCCCAAAAAGCAGTAACTCACAACCTTCTAGAGTCCATCCGGCACAATTTCTGTCACGACCTCGCCAGATTCACCACCTTCTATCACCAGCGTGCCAGCCTCAATATCGCCCGTTGCGCGAGGGCCTGATATTTCAACATCAGGATCATCCGCCTGCTGATAGCGCACATTACCAATAGCTTCCACCAGCTGAGTCTCGGTCTGCCACACAACCCGATCGGCATCTAGCTGGGCATCATTCTTTTCACTAATAGCTTGCACATCACCTTCCAGGTAGATTACCTGCGCCGCCAAGTCCAATCTGGCCTGATTTGCCACAGCCGTCACCTCATCCTCTGGCTGTTCAATATCTACCATGCTATCGATATCTACTGTTTGCGCATCAATATCCCATACCGCCTGCTCACTTATCACAGTCAGTGGTTGAGTCAACGCATCTAGCTGCACCTCTTCCTCAAGTGTTACCCGATTCTCTGCCAATTCCACTTGGCCCGATCCCCCTACCAATCGGTCGGTCACGGTTTGATAGGCATCATTTTCGTATTGCTCCACCGTTAAAGGCTGAGAAGCTTCAATCAGCTCACGCTCAGTGCGCCAAGTAAGCGATTCAGAAGCAAAGGTCACCCAAGGCTCCTCCTTACTCTGAGCTAAAACCCCGCCCACCAGCTCAACACGATCTTCTCTATTGTTAACTCTCACGAGTCGAGCAGCCGTCTTTAGCTGAGGATTAAATCCTGTAACGGGCGCATCGTCTATTGTAAGAAAACTCTCAGCAGTTTCATCCTCAGAATCATCAGATCCCGAATCATCAGAATTCGCTGAGCTAAATCCCGAGTCTGCAGATTCTGACTCATCAAAAGCGCCCATCACAAGCAAATCTTGCTTGGGCTGCCACTTCAGCTTTTCGCCTTCGAGCGTCAGGTCATTTTCACGGCCAGTCGCCACCAAGTTTCCCCGCAAGAACAGAGTGTTGCCATTTTGCAGCACCTCACCCTCATCGGCTTCGACGGTATACACCACCTCTGCGTCCTGAAAAAACTCACCTTCGAGCGCGACCAAATTAGCCCGCTGCGTATCTGGAACATAGGTCACAGATTCAGCCTTCAGCCGCCACAGCAAAGTGCCATCTTCATCTGGCTGCTCTAGCGTGACCGTCCGCAGCGTGAGCTCAGCGTCTATCTCTTCACCGGGATCACGACTGATCAAATCATCGCCAGAAAAGCAGCTGCGCAGGCCAAACACAAGCACCACAACCGCCGCGACAATAAACGTCCACCGATACCAGCGATTTTTCACAGACTTTTACACCGCCTTGCACTTCAATCCATTCGCATTTTGGATCTGCTCGCATTCAGACCTATTCACGCTTAGACTTATGGGCGAGCAGCCTCAGCTTCATCGAGTACCGAAAGGCTAGAAAGTGGACGATAGGTGTAGTTGTGGCTAGGCGCTCCCTGATTTCCACGAGAGGTTTTACGAATATCGTCTTTAATCGTGTCCAAGTCTATGTATCTGTCGGAGACATTGATCAAGCTATCGCTGGTCATCGCTCGCAGGCTAACCACTTCAACCCGGACACCTTTGTAGCTGGCGGCATCAACCGCATAGGCCAAGTCACCATCGCCACTCACCAACACAGCCGTGTCGTAGCAATTGACTAGCGCCATCATATCGACAGCAATCTCCACATCCAGATTCGCTTTTTTGGACCCATCTGGCAGCTGTACCAAATCCTTAGCAATCACGCGATAACCATTGCGCCGCATCCATAGCAAAAACCCCTGCTGCTTTTCGTTGGAGCGGTCTACACCGGTATAAAAGAAGGACCGAAACAACCTAGAACCAGAAGTCAGCCTGGCCAAAAGCTTTGTATAGTCAATTTCTATGCCCAACTGCAACGCGGCATAAAACAGGTTAGATCCATCAATAAAGATAGCAACTCGCCCTCTATTCTCTAATACCTGTTCCGGCGTAAAAACAGAATCGTGACCCAAAATCTGGTGATTATTTAACATATTTTTTCCCAATTGAAAGCGTTCTTGTTTTTTATCAACCAACTGCCTGACTAACTGTCTGCATGGGCAGAAAATAGGAAGCGTTTTTATAGGGCATATCTAGACGTTGCTTTAGAAGGAAACTCACACTCTACAAGCGTTTTTAAAAATATGATCACTCACAAACCAAGCTAACAGGTCAGCTAGCTAAGTTGGGTAAGATGAAAAGCGGAGCTAACTATTCTTAATGGAACGCTACATTGCATAGAAAAATGGTCTGTAAACAGGGTTAAGTGCTTACACAGCAAATCATTTCGCCGTAAACTCCAGCAGCTAAAATCATGAAGAAATTAATTTAGAGAGCTGTGTCTTGCATAGAGATGGAAAGCTTCCTATAACTACACTTTGAAGACTTTTATGCAGCTTTAAATATGAATTATTCTGCTATCCCTTGAAAGAGGGCAAGTGCTAACAGTTTGTCTACTTTTGCAACAGTGCACTAAGCTCAAAAAAGCTCAAAAAAAGCGTCCATTATTCACTGAAGGAGAAGGCTCCTCCTGCTTCTTGAGAGGGGTGAGCTGCAATCAAAATAAAATGCCTTACTTAACGGGTTATGAACTCATGCTACCTTCATTTTTTTAGCCTGCGTAACATGCGCAGCAAATTTAACCTCTTCTCAAGGAATAAAGTTTTTTCGTTAACTGCCATATCTCATTGAGACAGACAGAGCGCAGGCAAGTTTGAGGCAGATGAGGCAGATGTCTATCATCATTGCTTGTGAAATCAATACTTGTCAGATATCAGGCGAAACGGGCGTAGGCAAGGGATCTATCGAGTAGGTGAGCTTTAGCAGGCGTTTTGCTAACCGAAGGAGCCTGCTAGACTGTGCAAGCACCTAAAGAAGCGAAAGGCTAGGTGCGCAAAGCAAAGTTGAAGCTCGCTTAACCCACTCGCGCTTCAACATTCGTGGCAAGCGTGTTCATATTTTGTTACAAATAGAAGTGAACTTTCTGAGCAGGGACTTACCCCAAGCATGTTAGGCGGTCTGCTAGGCTCTCAATCATCTTCAACGGACTTCGGCGAAAATATGCTGAGTTCCGTTGCACGTCAAGCTATCCAGCAGTTATTTACCCGTAGCGAGTCTGTCGACGTTTCGGTGCGATGTTCTCCTGCGAGCAAAATCCTTCAGGGCGTGGTCGACAGTTTTCAAATGAAAGGACGCGGCCTCGTTATTAAAAAAATGTTTGAAGCTGCAGAGATGGAGTTTGAAACGGACGCGGTCTCGTTGGATATGTCTGGTCTGATGGGCGGCAAAATTCGACTCAAGCAGGCGACTCATGCGATCGCAACTGTCACCATGACGGAATCGGGCATCAATAAAGCCTTCACCGCCGAACTTGTAGAAAAGCACCTGAAGAACGTCACCACCGAGGAAGCCACTAGCCTTTCTGGCGGCGATCCCGTCTCATTTCGAGAGGTTCAGATGGAGCTGTTGCCAGAGCAACGGGTGAAAATACTGGCCAAAACGGACTTGCCGAATAAAGAGGATTTGCCAATTCAGCTTTCAGCAGAGGTGAGCGTGGAGCGGCGTAGACGCGTTGTATTTACCAACGTAGAGTTCGAGCCAGAGGGCATTCCCGAAGATATTCAATGGCTCTCGGAAGCGATGATTCCAGGATTCATTGGCGTTTTAAATAAAATGGTTGACCTAGAACGGTTCGATCTTGATGGCGTTTCTTTGCGGGTGAACCAGCTAGACGTGAAGGGTAAGCAGCTTTTGTTCAATGGATATGCAGAGATTGAGCATTTTCCTGGCATGTAGTGCGCCTTTGAGAAAGTAACTTTTGAGAAAGCAACTTTCAGACGTTTTTAGCGCTAAGTACCGACATACCTGTAATGTACTCATGCAATAGGACTGTAGTACACAGCAAGGGAAAAGGTGTGGGGCTGATAGATTTATTTCGCTCGGGCGGTGTGGTGATGTGGCCGCTGCTGGGCTTTTCCATAGTGGCGACTACGCTAATTTTTGAGCGGGGCTGGTTTTGGCTGCAGCTTTATCAGCAGCAGGATCGCTATATTTTGCAGGTGCTGGAGCTTTACAGCCATCAGCCTCAGGCTGCGATCACCAGCCTGCGCAAGCAGGTTAAGTTCCCAATTGCCCGCATCTTTTTGGCCGCACTCACCCTAGAGCAAGGCACACCAGAAGATTTTCGCCTTGCCCTGGAAAGTGCCGCACAAGGCGAAATGCCATTGCTCAAACGATTCAATACTGTGTTTGACACCATTATTGGCGTCGCGCCTCTGCTGGGTTTGCTCGGTACGATTTTGGGCCTGATGGCGTCTTTTTCGTCTTTGCGCATTGGCGAAGCGACGGGGGAGTCGGCCACTGAGGTGACCACAGGGATTGGGACGGCGCTTGTATCGACGGCGACTGGGCTTTTAGTTGCGATCGCAACCCTTCTATTCGCCAATCTTTTTTTGGGCCTTTACCGCCGTCAACGAGCCGCTATCGAATCCTACAGCGGCAGACTCGAACTACTTTACCGCCAGTACTATCGGGAGTATCTTACCCGTCAGGGAAAACCCGCTGGGCCTTCTGCGAGGCAATGAACAGAACAGGCTCAATTGGAATTTCAAATTAATCGGAATTTCAAATTAAGTTGATGATTATCACAGATTATCTACCTGATGAAAGGATATTATCGGAGTAATATATCTACATATCAACATTGCCCCCATTCTTGTGAGTCGACCTATGCGCCGTCCTTGGATAGTTTGGGCTACCGGCACCGCAGCCTTCTTTTTTATTGCTATTGCGCTTGTTATTTCTAGCTCGGCACAAAAGCCCGCGCAGGGAAATCAATCTGGCTATGAAGATGAACCCAGCACAGTTCGCCCTAATGGGTTAGCAGCACTAGCCCGTCAGCCCCGGAACTACGCAGAACGGTTTCAAAACAGCGACGTAAATAGCGACAGCAGCAGCGCTGCCCAGTCATCATCAAAGTCTGTCACCGACTATCAACCCCCTGAAAAGGTGTATTTGGCGCATCCTAGCAACTATGGCGAGCGCTTTTCGCTGGACGCCAGCGGCAATGCTGTCAGTAATCAATACCTCGTGGTTCTACATGAAACAGTCGGCTCAGCCTCTAGCGCGCTAAACCTGTTTCAAACCAATCACCCTAACGACAACGACCAAGTTAGTTATCACACCCTCATCGGCCTAGATGGCACTGTCTACTATGTCGTGCCACCAGAGCAAAGAGCCTTTGGCGCGGGCAACTCCACCTTTCGGACGGCCACTGGTGAAGAGAGCGTTTACACCAACCCGGACTTCCCCAGCTCTGTGAATAACTTTGCGTATCACATTTCGCTAGAGACACCTCCAGACGGACAGAACAATAACAGCAGCTCTCACAGTGGCTACACGCAAGAGCAATATCAGTCTCTAGCCTGGCTGCTATCGCGCACGACCGTTCCCAATGACCGCATCACCACACACCGGGCCGTCGACCGCTCGGGGTCGCGTTCTGATCCGCGATCGTTCGAGTCTCAGCGGTTGCTTGATTTGCTCAATCAGTATCCTGGTCGAGCGGGACTGTGAGAGAGCCGGGACTGCAAGAGAGCAAGGTTACGCCCCCTCGCCCTTAAGCACCGCTTTAACTCGCCGCTTAAGCTGCTCAAATCGAGAAGGCGCAGCCGGTTTAATAGCATCGGCCTTGGCCTTAGCTTCGGGATCGTCCAGGTAACGATAGTGCGTCCACAGCTCTCGGTAAGGACCGCCTGCTCGCATGGGTGTGCCTGCCCAATGCAGATAGCGTAAAGGGTGATCGCCGTCAAAGAGTACATCGTCTCGGCGTTCAAAGTGAGGGGAACCTCCCCAGCTGCCCGGTTCGCCCGGATTGTCTTTCACGATATTTAGCCGCCGTGCCATCGTTTTGAGCACGAGATAGTTCATAATCGGCTGATCGGTCGTGCCGTTTGAGAAGTCGAAGTATTCTCGGTGGGCCGCGCAGTCTTTCAGCACAGCGTAAAGCTGCTCAAGGCTCAAAGCACTTTTGTGAGAACCCCAAAGTCCACTGTTAAAGACATCTTTGAGCGATTCAGCATCAAAGATATTCTGTGTGGGAACGACGTCTGAAAAGACGTCTTCTAGACCGCGCTTATAGTGATAGTCGCACCAGATGAAATCAGCACGGTCTAAGTAAGCCAGCGTATCGACGACGGATGTGAAAAACAGAATATCGGTATCGATGTAGAGAAATTCATCTAGCGGGCCGAACCAAGCCGCTAGCTTTCGCATTTTGTTTGGCAGGGCCAAAAAGTCGCGAGGGAAAATTTCGCCAATCTTTTGGGTCAGCTCGTTCAGAAAGTCTAAATCTGGAAAGAGTTGAACGTTGTACAGGTCTGACAGCCGCTGAGCGACCACCTTGTGCTCGTCGTTGAAAGGGATGAGGAATACGGGAATATCTGGATCGTGAAGGCGCAGACTGCTCATCAGCGCGATCGCATTTTCACCCACTTTGTCATTAGCGACTATGTATACTCCACGCATGCTTAATTCATCTCACCTACGAGCACTTGCATTTAACGGGCTGTTTGAGGGGCCATCTAATTGGGCGTTTAATGAGCTATGTGTCTGTGCATTTGACTGGCCATTTGACTGTGCATTTGACTGGCCATTTTGATCAGCAGCGCTAGCATGTGGCTCATCCTGGTGAGCCTCATTTTGCCCACGACCGTTTTTCTCTAGGTCTTCTACTACTCTCAGCAGTCTTAGGGTTGTTTCGTGAGCCGCCGCCGTCAGCTCGTCTCGCTCTAGCTCATCTTGAATAGTCGTCCCATCGCTCAGCAAGTTTAAGATGCCAAGAATGCCGCTCAGCTGAGAGCGAAGTTCGTAGGAGGCCTTGGTGATCACCTCATCTCGTTCTGCGAGGTCTTCGCTACACAAGTCATCTTTGGCCTTTTCAGAGAACTGAATAGCGCACAGCTGAGCATAGTAGCCATCTTTGTTCAAAAGCGCGGTGTGGGTGCCTGTTTCAACAACGCGGCCTTGGTCAAGCACGGCGATTTGGTCGGCGTTTTGCACGGTGGAAAGGCGGTGGGCAATGACGAGGGTGGTGCGATCGCGGCTCAGCTCATCGATCGCTTTTTGCACCAACCGCTCCGAGATAGTATCGAGGGCACTGGTCGCTTCATCTAGAATCAAAATATCTGGATCTTGCAAGAGTGCGCGGGCAATTGCCAAACGCTGTCGCTGACCGCCCGAGAGTAGCACGCCGCGATCGCCAATCAGCGTATCGAGTCCTTCTGGCAAATTCTTAATAAATTCATGAGCATTGGCGCGCTGGGTGGCATCCTCTATTTCTTCATCCGTCGCTTCTGGTCGACCGTATATCAAGTTGTCACGCACCGAAGCATTGAACAAAAAGGTATCTTGACTGACGATACCTAACCGACGGCGAAAGCTACTGATTTCTATTTCCTTGAGATCCACACCATCGATGGCAATTTTGCCTTGATCGGGATCGTAAAAGCGTGGTAGTAAGTCGGCAAGCGTCGATTTGCCAGCGCCCGAAGCGCCTACAAGGGCCAGCGTAGTTCCTTTTTTAAGATGCAGATTGACGTTTTTAAGCACAGGATGGTCTGCACTGGGATAGCTAAAAGTAAGGTGATCGAAATGAATCCCCTGCTTTAGCTGAGAATATGGGCGATGGCCGTGAACCATAAATGGCTTGTCGTCGCGGCGGAGGAACTGGCTGACAATAGAGACGCTAGGGGAGACATTGGCTAGCTGCGACCTAGCAGAATTGAGCTGACCAATGGAAGGCAACATGCGAAATAAAACCAGCAAATACGTCAGCAAAATCGACGAAAAGCTCTCTATCTGCGCACCCATCGCAATGCGACCCAGCACCGCCACACTGATGAGCGCAATAATACTGGCCACTTCGTTCAGCGGCGCAATCCCTGCAAACAATAGCTGAGAGCGAAACTCCGATACCTCTCTATCGGCAATCAGCTTACTGATAGTTTTGTATTCGACGGCCTCGTTCGCAGTGGACTTAACCAAGCGAATGCCCGACAAAATTTCGACAATACGAGACGAATAGCTGCGCGATAGCTGCGATAGCTGTGCGCCAAATACCTTCGACTGTTTTACAGCGGACTGATTGATCAGAGCAACTAGCCCCAGCGCCACAGTGGCAATCAGCGTAAGCTGCCAAGACGTGAAGAGCAAAAAGCCGACAAAAACGATGATGGTAATCGCTGCGATCGCCAACCTAGACAGCGCCCGAATCGCCATCGTTGTCCGGCTCACCTCAATATTGAGATGATTGATCAAATCGCCCACCTTCGTTTTTGAAAAGTAA
>JBCCOO010000120.1:0-12627 GCA_039025345.1 Cyanobacteria bacterium P01_D01_bin.105
GTCCGCCTTTGATCGAACAAGTCGATTAACTAAATGGTCGCCATTTCTTTTCGTTTCTCTCCTCACCTCTGGAGCTAGTCTTATGAGCTTTCTGCCTTTATCCTTCAAATCATTCACGCTATCGATCCGGCCACTATCTCCTGTGCGAGCGTGGCTAAACGCTATCGAAGTCAGCAACGTTCGCGTTGCCCGATGGATCTGTCGGCTAATTCCTAACACCTGTTCTACTGGCTATGACTTGAGCCTGTTCGGTCGCACTTGGCTGCACTTACCCTCTCCTTGCGAGATCAATCCGCTAGCCGATGAACTGGTCGATCTTCGCTTTCGTGCGGCTGACTTTCTCTATGAACAAGGTACATAGCCATGAAACTAAGCGCTGGTAAAATCAATGAACTCCTGACCCAACCGGGCTGCGAGCATAACGATAAGAAAAAAGAAAAGGGTAAGAATAAAGCTTGCCAACAAACGGCCCAGCCCGGTGCGGCGCAAGGGGGATGTGCCTTTGATGGAGCAAGTATTGCGCTGGTGCCCATCACCGATGTTGCTCATTTAGTGCATGGCCCAGTCGCCTGTTCAGGCAATTCATGGGGTAGCCGAGGCAGCCTGTCATCGGGCCCGATGATTTACAAAATGGGCTTCACCACTGACCTGAGTGAGAACGACATCATCTTCGGCGGAGAGAAAAAGCTCTACAAGGCCATCCACGATGTTAAGGAACGCTATGGCCCAGCGGCTGTATTTGTTTATCTCACCTGCGTAACTGCGCTGATTGGGGATGACATAGATGCAGTGTGTCAGGCTGCGAGCGAAAAGTTTGACATTCCGGTAGTGCCTGTCACTTCTCCAGGGTTTGTCGGCAGCAAGAACTTAGGAAATCGCATTGGTGGAGAGGCCTTGCTGGAGTATGTTGTTGGCACGCGAGAGCCTAAGGAAACAACACCTTATGACATTAACTTAATTGGGGAGTACAACATTGCTGGCGAGATGTGGGGCGTATTGCCACTTCTAGAAAAAGTCGGTATTCGCGTCCTCTCTAAAATTACGGGGGATGCTCGCTATCATGACGTTGCCTGTGCTCACCGGGCCAAGCTTAATGTGATGATTTGCTCTAAAGCGCTGATTAATATGGCGCACAAGATGGAAGAGCGCTATGGCATTCCCTATATCGAAGAATCTATCTACGGCGTAGAAGATGTGAACCGCCTGCTACGAAATATCGCGGCTAAGCTGGGTGATGCTGACCTGCAAGCCAGAGTAGAAGACTTGATTAAAGCTGAAACTGCCAAGCTTGATCAGGCCCTTGCGCCCTATCGTAAGCGGCTAACTGGTAAGCGGATTGTGCTGTATACCGGTGGGGTTAAAAGCTGGTCGATTGTTTCTGCGGCGAATGATCTAGGTATTAACGTAGTTGCAACTAGCTCTAAGAAGAGCACGGAAGAAGATAAAGCTCGAATCAGAAAGTTGCTGGGCGAAGACGGCATCATGATGGAAAAGGGTAACGCGAAAAAGTTGTTGGAGGTGATTGCCAAAACAAATGCTGACATGTTGATTGCGGGCGGGCGCAACCAATACACCGCGCTCAAAGCGAGAATTCCATTTTTAGATATCAACCAGGAGCGCCATCACCCTTACGCAGGCTATGTCGGCATGGTGGAAATGGCCAAAGAGCTAGACGGGGCATTGCATAGTCCTATTTGGGAGCAGGTGCGATCGCCTGCCCCCTGGCAATCCGCACTCGCTGAAAATGGCCCCACGCTGCGTTTAGGAGAGTGTCTAGGAGAGCGCTCAGAGACTGCGCAACCGACCAAAGTTGTCGCTCGGCGAAAATCGGTTGCGGTTAATCCGCTAAAGCAAAGCCAGCCGCTGGGCGCGGCCCTTGCCTACCTGGGCATCAAAGGCATGATGCCGTTAATGCATGGCTCCCAGGGCTGTACAGCCTTTGCTAAAGTTATGCTAGTGCGTCACTTCCGTGAAGCGATTCCCATTTCAACCACGGCAATGTCAGAGGTGACGACGATTCTCGGCGGTGAGGACAATATAGAAACGGCCCTACTCACACTGCTAGAAAAGTCGAATCCTGCGATTGTTGGACTGTGTACTACCGGGCTCACAGAAACATGTGGTGATGACATGCATGGGATTTTGAAGGAACTGCGCGGTCGCAATCCTAAGATCGCTGCTCTTCCCATCGCTTATGCCTCAACCCCCGACTTTAAAGGCGCTCTGCAAGACGGCTATGCCGCCGCTGTTGAAGCCGTTGTTCGAGATATTCCAGGCAACACCACCAATCATCAGTTTGGTAACTCAGCAGATGTTTTCTACAGCTACGCAGTGCCGGGCCTACCCTCTCAGGTTACTGTGCTAGCAGGTCCCTCTCTGGCCCCTGGCGACGTGCAAGCAGTTAAGGATATGGTGAAAGCATTTGGCCTCAACCCTGTTGTTCTCCCCGACTTGTCAGCGTCTCTTGATGGTCATCTTATCGACCAAAACTACTCGGGTAACACCAGTGGTGGTACGCCACTCAGTCAAATCAAAGCGCTCAACACCTCCGCATTCACCTTCGCCATAGGTCATAGCATGAAGCTCTCGGCAGAGATCTTACAGCAGCGATTTGGCACCGAGTTCAAGCTGTTTGATGATCTCACTGGGTTAGAGGCTGTCGATAGCTTTTTGCAAACGCTCTGCGAAGTGAGCGATCGCCCTGTTCCTGAAAAATTCCGCCAGCAGCGGCGTCAGCTTCAAGATGCCATTCTCGATGCGCACTTCTTCTTTAATCGTAAGCGAGTAGCACTAGCCCTAGAGCCAGATTTGTTGCACAGCGTAGCTTGGTGGCTCGCCGCTATGGGCGCTGAAGTTCACATTGCTGTGACTACAACCAAGTCTGCAGTGTTGAAAGAGCTGCCCGTCGATAAGGTCACCATTGGCGATCTAGAAGACTTTGAAGAACTCGCTCAGGGTGCGGACTTGCTGATCTCCAACTCTAGCGCCAAGTCGCTGGCACGGCGGCTAGGGGTTCCCCTTTACCGAATGGGCTTTCCCGTGTTTGACCGCTTGGGCAATGGCCATCGCTGTATCGTCGGTTACAGCGGGACTAAACAGCTCTTGTTCGATATTGGCAACATCTTTATGGAAGCTGACGAAACTCAGGCACACGAGCAGGTTCATACCTGGCGAGAGAGCCTATAGCCCTAACCAAAATCTTGTAAAAGGAGATACTACGATGAAAATTGCCTTTACTACTAATGACTCTGTTCATATCAATGCTCACTTTGGTTCAGCCAAACAAATCAATGTCTATGAGGTTGATAACAACAGTTCTGTTCTTCTAGAATCGCTTACCTTTGACGGCAATCTTGACCAAGACGGCAACGAAGATAAGTTAGAGCCTAAGCTCAAAGCCCTCGCCGACTGTACGATTATCTACGTCGTCGCTATCGGCAGCGGCGCGGCAGCGCGACTTATCGGACGCAATATTACGCCTATCAAGGCTCAGTCTGACAACGTCGAGATTCAGGTCGTGCTGGCTCGCCTAGTGGAAACGCTTAACGGTAGCCCGCCGCCATGGTTGAGAAAGGCACTGCTGAAGAGTCAATCAGCCCAAGCTGTGTCTACAAACAAGTTTGAAGATGAATTTGACACTGTAACGGAGGAAGTTTTGGTATGAGTTCTGTTATTACGCCTGATGTAGAGTCAGCTCTGGCCATTGATAACTCGGTTTTTCTACAAGCTATTGTTCAACAAATTCGCGCGAACGATCCCTATGGCACCTATCGCAACTGGGCCGACGAGCTATTGCTTAAGCCCTACATTCTCTCAAAAAAAGAGAAGCGGGCGATTTCGGTAGAAGGAGAGGTAGATCCCATTACGTTGGCTCGGATTTTGGCCTTTTATCGGGCGATCGCCATCTGCATTGAAACCGAAACCGGTCAGCTCTCCCAAGTCGTTGTTGATCTTAGTCACGAAGGCTTTGGCTGGGCCTTGGTCTTCTCTGGCCGCCTTATCTTAGTTTCCAAAACGCTGCGAGATGCCCAACGCTTTGGCTATGCCTCTCTAGAAAAACTCAGTGCTGAAGGCGAAAAGCTGATCAATAGAGGTGTTGAGCTCGCCAGACGGTTTCCTGAAGTTTGTGACGTTTAATTGTCTTGAACTGATTGCCCTGAACTGATTGCCCTGAACTGATTGCCTTTAACACCAGGATTCAAATCACCGAACCCACGACTCTCAATATCCCAATGGAGACCACCCCATGAATACACTTCCTAAAACCCTATCGCAGTTCAATCGGCTCAAAGACGCCGAAGAGTACTTTGATTTTTTTGCCCTCCCGTACGATCCGCAGGTTTTGAACATCAATCGCTTACACATTCTCCAAAAATTTTCGGAGCTCGTACAAAGCGGAGAAAAAAGTCAGGATGAAACACAAACACTGGCGAACTATCGTCAGGCTTTGCAGACCGCTTACGACTTGTTTCTAACCTCTTCCTCAGTAGAACAAAAGCTGTTCAAAGTCTTTAAAGACAGGCCTAAAAACGTCGTCATGTTGTCAGATATCACAGTAGAGTCATGATTGCTTCTCCTATGTCCACCGCTATTCCTAGTCTAACGGCTACCCTCACACCGACTGAGGTTGAGCGCTATCGCCGACAGATGATGTTGCCAGAGCTGGGCGAAGCTGGTCAGCAGCGACTTAAAAGCACCACGGCGCTGGTAACAGGTGTTGGTGGGCTAGGAGGAACCGCAGCGCTATATCTAGCGGTAGCAGGCATCGGCAAACTCATCTTAGTGAGAGGAGGTGACCTTCAGCGAGACGATCTAAACCGACAGGTTTTGATGACCGATGACTGGGTCGGTCAGCCCCGAGTGTTTAAGGCGCAAGAAACGCTGACTCAGTTAAATCCCGATATTGAAGTTGAGGCGATTTGTGAGTATGTCACCAAAAACAACATTGATGCCCTGGTAAAGCAAGCTGACATTACCCTCGACTGTGCCTTCGACTTCAAAGAGAGAGACTTGCTCAATGCCGCCTGTGTGCGCTGGAATAAGCCCATGATAGAAGCGGCCATGAACAGTATGGAAGCCTATCTCACCACCATCGTGCCAAGACAAACGCCCTGCTTGACCTGTCTTTTTCCTGAAAAACCCGAATGGGATCGTTGGGGATTTGGAGTGCTAGGGGCCGTGTCTGGTACGCTGGCCTGCCTCGCCGCGCTAGAGGCGATTAAGTTGGTCACGGGCCTAGGCGAGCCGCTTTTGGGACAGCTCTTGACTATGGATTTGGCCCGCGCTGAATTTGCTAAGCGTCGCTCTTACCACGATCCGAACTGTGTTACTTGCGGCTCAGCTAACCGGCTAGTTAAGCGTTGACAGCTAACCGTCAACGCAGTTTCTCTGGGCACCTAACCTCTGGGCACCTCACCACTGCTATTTCCCTTTCTCGTACTGCTGAATTCTCTTTTTGATTTATGTCTTTTATCACCCTTATTGCGCTTAGTCTGACCATAGGTGCTTGGCGATTTGCCCAGTCGCGCTCTAACGATGTCAGCCGTGTTTTAGCCAGTCTCTTGAGTGTGACTTGTCTTATTGTGGGGCTAACTACAGCGTCCGTTTTAGTCAAAAGTCTCATTCTTTTGAGTGTCCTTTTTTACCCCGTTATTGTTGAAAAGCGTAAGACGCTTTCATCTCCTACCCCCTGTGGTAGATATGCCTGTTCTCAATACGCGGTTTGTCCTCAGTACACGGCTTGTGCAAACTATCTATCTCAATATTCACCCGGAGAGTCTTATGACCGTTACCCTTACTGAATTAGCTGAACTGCGGTTGCGGGCGTTTGTTCGTGGCACCCCGAATCCTACCCTCACCCGAGGTGTTCGCCTGGCCGTTAAAGACGGCGGCTGCAATGGCTACGAATACGATATTAAAATTGCCAATGCCCCTAATCCTGATGATGAAGTAACACAAGTTGGCAGTCTCAAAGTCTTTGTAGATCCTCAAAGCTCTCCTTTGCTAGAGGGTATTGTAGTGGACTATATCGATAGTCTTCTAGAAAGTGGCTTCAAGTTTACTAACCCCAATGCAACTGATACCTGTGGCTGTGGCAAATCTTTCCAAACTGGAGACTGCGGCCCGGCAGGTGTTCCTTGCACCTGAGCTTTATTATCTATTGCTTCTGGTATTTTCATTGCATCACTCATAAGGAGACCCATTATGACAACTTATCAAGTTCGCCTAATCAACAAAAAGCGTAAAATTGATGTCACTATCCCCGTAGACGATGATGTTTACATCATTGATGCGGCAGAAGACAACGATATTGAAATTCCTTCTAGCTGCCGTGCGGGGGCTTGCTCTAGCTGTGTCGGTAAAATGGTTGAAGGAGAGATTGATCAAGAAGACCAGTCGTTTTTAGACGATGAACAAATTGCTAAGGGCTTTGCGCTACTGTGTGTCGCCTATCCGCGCTCCGACTGTACTATCAAGACCCACATGGAAGCGTACTTGGTTTGATAATTCGCTAGCGATATTACTGCACTTAAAGGAGGTTAAAGACTATTTATGTTTACCGGTTTTACAATATCAGGTTCTTCTTTGAAGATGCTGAGAGTAGGAGAAAGAGGCATGATTGCTCGAATCCAAGATACCGATCCGTCTGTTGTCGATCAGCTGAGGCGATTAGGGCTTGTTCCAGGAACGCCAATAACGCTAGAGCAGCGATTTCCTCGTTTTATTGTTCGCACGCACCAAGGCCCATTGGCACTAACTCAGGCTATGATTCAAGCGATTTATGTTCGTTTGCGCGCCGCCTGAAAGTATAGTAACTGCGGTTATCAGTGGCTTGATAACAGTGTTATCAACCTTTTGCAGTTGTCCAACCTTTTGCAACTATCAGGAGCTACTCAAAATGGCTAACATCGGAATTTTTTACGGCAGCACCTCGGGTGTCACCGAAGAACTTGCAGAAAAGATCCAGGCAACAATCGGAGAAGCAACTTGTGATTTGTACAGTATGGAGGAAGACTTTGACGACGTTGAAGACCTTTTAAAGTATGACTATTTGCTGCTGGGCTGCTCTACGTGGGGCGCTGGAGAAGTGCAGAACGACTGGCGCGAGCCTTTGTTTGATATGGAAATAGATAAGCCAGACTTTTCAGGCAAGACTATTGCCTTGTTTGGCGCAGGCGACTGTACTGGTCATGGTAAGCATTTCGTCGGGGCGCTCGGCACGCTGTACGATCAGTTCAAGGCGTTAGGTGCAAAGCTCGTGGGTGCTGTTTCTGCTGAAGACTATTGTTTTGAAGCATCTTCGGCGATTCGAGACGGTCAATTTGTTGGACTGCCCCTCGATGAGGTAAATGAAAGTGATAAAACTGATCAGCGGATTGCTAATTGGCTAAACTTATTGAAAGCTGATTTTCCAGCGCTGACGACCTAAAGGACACTCGTATGATACCTGCAGATACTTTGTCAATGGAGAGCGGTCAGGTTCAGCCCTCACATCACCACTCTTGGATTAATTACTACCAAGCGGTAGCTGGTCGCCCTCCTCGCGAAACTTTGATAACGGCACTTGATGCCTTTGCCACTGAGCCGCTAACTGAATCTGCTGCAAGGTTTGCGGTAGATTTGGGCTGCGGGAATGGACGCGATACGGTGGAATTACTTCGGCGAAATTGGCTCGTTTTAGCCGTTGACGGAGAACGTGAGGCGATCGCCCAGCTTAATCAACGTTCAGGTATTGACCTCAGACGCTTAGAAACTCGGGTACAGCCCTTTGAGTCACTGATATTACCGACTGCTGTCGATTTGATCAATGCCAGCTTCTGTCTCCCCTTTTGCCCACCGGACCAGTTTCCAACGCTGTGGCAGAAAATAGTCACAGCACTACGACCGGGTGGACGATTCTGCGGGCATTTGTTTGGCGACCGTGACTCTTGGACAAAATATCCTAACCGCACTCACCATACGCGATCGCAAGTTGACGAGCTACTGCTACCCTTTGAAATAGAACAGTTAGAAGAAGAAGAACATCCGGGGAAAACGGCACTGGGAGAAGAGAAATACTGGCATATTTACAACATTGTTGCACGGCGAAAATCACCCTCTAGTGATTAACCCTTAAGTACTCGCATTGACTACATTTTAGGAGAACTGCCAGTGAAAATTGCCAAAGACATCACTCAGCTGATCGGTCGTACCCCGCTCATACAGCTAAACCGCATTCCTCAATCGGAGGGCTGCTTCGCTCAAATTTTGGTCAAGCTAGAAGGCATGAACCCTGCCGCTTCGATCAAAGATCGAATTGGGGCTAATATGATCCAGGCGGCTGAACAGGCAGGTAGCATAGCACCTGGCGAAACGGTGCTCGTAGAACCGACTTCTGGCAATACGGGAATTTCGCTAGCAATGGTGGCAGCGGCCAAGGGCTATCACCTCATTCTCACAATGCCTGAAACGATGAGCAGCGAAAGGCGAGCAATGCTAAAAGCCTATGGCGCGGAGCTGGTGCTGACCCCCGGCAATCAGGGGATGAAAGGTGCGATCGCCGCCGCCAAAGCGATTACAGCTCAATTACCAAACGCCTTTATGCCTCAGCAGTTCAAGAATCCAGCCAACCCTCAAATTCATAGGGAAACTACCGCTGAAGAGATTTGGACCGATACCGATGGCCAAGTCGATATGGTGGTTGCAGGCGTGGGGACCGGCGGCACCATCACAGGCATTGCAGACGTCCTCAAACATCGTAAAGAGAGTTTTCGCGCGATCGCAGTAGAGCCGGCCAGCAGTCCCGTACTCGCAGGTGGTACGGCTGGCCCGCACAAAATTCAAGGTATCGGCGCAGGCTTTATTCCCGATGTCCTCCAAGTCGAGCTAATTGATGAAATTGTCTCTGTTACTGACGAGGCGGCTATTTCTTTTAGCCGCCGCCTCGCTACAGAAGAAGGACTCCTTTCAGGCATTTCTACCGGCGCAGCTTTAGCCGCTGCCATTCAAGTTGGCCAACGCCCCGAAAACGCCAACAAGCTCATCGTCATGGTTCAAGCCAGCTTCGGCGAACGCTACCTCAGCACTGTTCTGTTCAAAGATTTGGCACTAGCCTATCCTTCGCTCGTCCCAGATAGCCTCCCGGCGCAATACCAACCTTCCAATTCTGTTGTTTGATCCTTCTTTACTCTAGTTATTCTGATTTGTTGTTATTATTCCTGCCGAGTCATTGTTATGTCTGATGTGCCGACTACACCCACCGCACCTAGCACGCCCGATCCTCGTCAGTCTCGCTATCTTGGCCTAATTGCTCGATTGCTCGATTGTCCTAACGGCGAAGAACCCGCTGTCCTTAACGGTGAAGCTGATTTGCTTGATGCCGGATTTGTCCAGGCGTTGATGCAAACTGCGAGCTACTTTGCCCATCAAGATAATCCCGACGCCGCTAAATTTTTAGTTTTTATCGCTCGCGAGCTTGCTCAGCAGCTAGGTCTACATTCTAAAACTCAGCCTCAAGCCCAGCTCAACAACTAGTGCCAAGTCAATTTCAAAATCATGAAACGTCGTCAGCTTGTTACGTCCTTCATCACTAGTTTGAGCCTCAGCGTATTAGCATCAGCCTGTAGCACTTTAGGCCCGCTAACGCGCTCTGGTGACTTGCCGGCTGACTTACCGGCTGACCCATCGTCTGAGTTATCACCCGACGCTGCGACGACCACCACAATCACCGTGTCGGCAGCGGCTAGCTTGCAAGATGTGCTAGAAGCGATCGCTCCCTCATTTAGCGCTGCCTATCCCAATATTGTCGTAGAGTACAATTTTGGGGCTTCTGGTGCACTGCAACAGCAAATTCAGCAAGGCGCGCCCGCCGATGTCTTTTTTTCTGCTGCGTCTCAACAAATGGACGCTCTCGCTGAAAAAGAGATGATATTATCAGGCTCTCGTCAAAATATCATCGCCAATGGACTAGTACTCATTGCTCCTACTACAACTAATTTAACCATCACCAACCTAACCCAGCTCAGCAACAGCAATACTCTCAAAAGCGCCAACATCAAACGCTTCGCGGTAGGAGAGTTTCGCAGCGTTCCCGCCGGACAGTACGCTGAACAAGTCTTGAAAAATCTCAATATTCTCGATTCCTTGCAGTCTAAATTTGTCTTTGGTAACAACGTGCGCACAGTGCTCTCCGCCGTCGAAAGTGGTAACGCCGACTTGGGTATGGTTTACACCACCGACGCAGCGCTTTCTAAGCGAGTCACCGTAATCGCCGCCGCCCCCTCTAGTTCTCATGCGGCTATTGACTATCCTGCTGCTATTGTGAGAGGGACTAACGCGCCCAAAGCCGCCCAAACCTTCATTAACTTTTTGACCACAGAGGCCACTCAACAAATCTTTGAAGACTTCGGATTTAGCCGAAGCTAGCCCCATGATTGACCTCTCTCCTCTGTGGATTTCTCTGCGAATTGCGGCGATCGCCACCCTCATTACCTTTTTTCTCGGTATCGCCGCCGCCTACTTTATGCAGCGCTACCGAGGCCGCTGGCGATCACTCCTAGACGGACTTTTTCTCTCTCCTCTCGTTCTTCCCCCCACCGTTCTCGGTTTTTTACTTTTGCTCCTGCTAGGCAGAAATGGGCCACTAGGTAGGCTGCTGGCAGCCGCTGGTATCAGCGTTGTCTTTACTTGGCACGCCGCTGTGCTCACCGCAACGGTGGTGGCCTTTCCCCTTATGTACAAAACTACCTTGGGCGCATTTGAACAAATTGACCGCACCCTGCAACAGGCCGCGAGAACCTTAGGAGCCTCAGAACCCACCGTCTTTTGGCGGGTCACGCTGCCCCTGACACTACCAAGCCTGCTCGCCGGAACAACCCTTGCCTTTGCCCGTGCTCTCGGTGAATTTGGGGCAACCTTGATGCTCGCAGGCAACATTCCTGGCCGCACGCAAACCCTTCCCATGGCCATTTACTTCGCCGTTGAAGGTGGTGACTTTCGTGAAGCTGCGCTGTGGTCATCAGCGATTCTCATTCTCTCTTTAGGCGCAATTGTTCTAGTCAATCAGTTCGCCCATCAAAAAACGCGCCTAAGACGAAACCTTATTTTCCTTTCTTCCTCCTCCCCTTTCAAATCCTTAAAAAACCACCGTGCTTCCCCTCTTTCTCTTCCCCTCTCCCGGCTAGAAGTCACTATCCGCAAAAAGCTTCCCACCTTTGAGCTAAGCGTCAGCTTCTCTACAGACCATCAGCATCCGCTCGGACTTTTAGGTGCATCTGGGGCAGGAAAAAGTCTCATTCTGCGATGCATTGCCGGGATAGAAACTCCGGACGAGGGTCGTATTGTGCTCAACGGGCGGGTGTTGTTCGATTCCGAAAAAGAGATTAATGTGCCTAGCTGCGATCGCAGAGTAGGCATTCTGTTTCAAAACTACGCCCTGTTTCCTCACCTGAGCGTTGCCGACAATGTAGCTTTTGGCTCTCAACAGCTCTCATCGTACCAATCTAGTGAGATAAAAGCCGCCGTCGCTCAGCAGCTTTCATCTGTTCAGCTTGGGCCTTTATCTGGGCGCTATCCTAGCGAGCTTTCTGGTGGGCAGCAGCAGCGAGTCGCGCTCGCTAGAGCCTTAGCCAGTCAGCCAGAGGTCCTGCTGCTCGACGAACCTTTCTCTGCTCTCGATACCCATCTGCGTAGCCAAATCGAGCAACAGCTCATCGCCCGCCTCCAAACTTACAGCGGGATTACCCTCTTGGTCACTCACAACTTAGAAGAAGCCTACCGGGTGTGCCATGATTTGTTGGTTGTTGATAGCGGCTGTGTGAGCGCTCACGGCCCCAAACACCAAATTTTTGAGCAGCCTCGTACGGTGGCGATGGCTAAGCTTACTAGCTGCAAAAACTTCTCGCCTGCGATCGCCCGTGGCCCTCGGAAAATAGAAGCGCTTCACTGGCAATGTCTGCTTCAAACGGTTGAACCAATACCCGAAAATTTCTCACAAGTGGGTATTCGCGCGCATCAGGTAACCTTTTTAGATGCTCACTATCCGCCTGCGCCTAATACCTTTCACTGCTGGCTAGCTGCAACTAGCGAAACGCCGCACCGCGTGACGCTCTTCCTAAAAATTCATCGTCCACCGAGCGACGAGCGCGACTATCACTTACGAGTAGAAGTCCTTAAAGAAAAATGGTTTTCACTCAAAGCACAGCCTTTACCCTGGACAGTCTTTTTGGACCCGCTACGGCTGATTCTATTAGTCGATGAGTTTCAACAAAAAGACAAAGCTACCACTGATAATAATGCCGAGTAGGTTAGTTAAGAAGCGATAGAATGAACAACTTACTAAGCTGCTATTGTCAGTGGTCAGCAGGCCAACGCTAAAATTTCCACCTAGTGCTAGTCCGATGCCCATAACACAGAGCGGGGGGACAAGGGCGACCGAGATTGCAACACCGGGAAGTTCTGCAATCACCGAAAGTTGGCAGGTAACCATGCAAGATGTAGCCACAAAACAAAGCTATGTTTATCGTACCGATGAGGACGGTTCTGCTGTTCGGCTAGCAGATTCGGCTCAATAGGTTACCTATCTCTTGTAGTGTTTTAGTTACTTAAACAACCTAAACAATTGCAAGGAATTTCGATAGGTACTCTACA
>JBCCOO010000121.1:0-12530 GCA_039025345.1 Cyanobacteria bacterium P01_D01_bin.105
CAATGTTGTTAAAGACAAGATCTCAGCCCAAATGGGTTACGACTTACTCAATCCACCCGCAGCTGTAGGCCCTCAGCAAGTCGCTCTGAACGTTTAGTGACTGAAGCAGCGTTATCGAGATGTCGTTATCGCCGCAATGATTCTTAGCTGAATTGAAGCGTAAAGGTTGCTGACCCTATTAGAATTTTGAGAGCGCTTTCATCGCTTTGCCCATGCTACGCCTCAAAGACATTAAGCTACCTCTAGACCACACAGAAGCGGATTTACAGGCAGCCATCCTCAAAAACCTAAAAATTTCCGCTGAGGAGTTAACCGGCTATTCGGTTTTTAAGCGGAGCTACGATGCCCGCAAACGCGATGCGATTTCGCTGGTGTATGCGCTAGATATAGAGACTCCCAAGCAAACGCGCATTCTCAAAAAATCGAAAAAGAATAGGCGCATCACACCCACGCCTGATATGGCCTATAAGTATGTGGCACAAGCGCCTGATGGGCTAAATACTCGTCCGGTGGTGATTGGGGTTGGCCCTTGCGGAATGTTCGCAGCGCTGCTGCTGGCACAGATGGGGTTTCGGCCAATTGTGCTAGAACGGGGCAAGGCCGTTCACGAGCGATCGCAAGATACCTTTGGCTTTTGGAGTAAGCGCAAATTTAACCCCGAGTCCAACGCACAATTTGGCGAAGGCGGCGCAGGCACGTTTTCAGATGGCAAACTCTACAGCCGCATAAAAGACAATGACCATCACGGGCGTAAGGTGCTTAACGAGCTGGTAAACAACGGCGCAGTACCTGAGATTTTGTATGTGAGCAAGCCACATATTGGCACATACCGGCTTGTGAAGATTGTTGAAAATATCCGCAATCAAATTCTCTCTTTGGGGGGTGAAATTCGCTTTCAAAGCCGCGTTGAAACCATTGAGCTAGACAAAAAAGAAAATAAACAACAGGGAAAGAAACCACCAGAAGAGAAACTACTAGAAGAAAAACAATGCGTTCGAGGCGTGACCTTAGAAAGCGGTGAATTTATTGCCACTAACCATGTTGTATTAGCCGTCGGCCATAGCGCCCGAGACACCTTTGAAATGCTCCACGCTCAAGGCATATACATTGAGCCTAAGCCGTTTTCTATCGGCTTTAGAGTAGAGCATCCCCAACCCCTCATAGACCAATGCCGTTTTGGCGAGAATGCAGGCCATCCTATCTTAGGCGCTGCAGACTACAAGCTTGTTCACCACTGCGCTAACGGACGCTCTGTTTATAGCTTCTGTATGTGTCCGGGCGGGCAAGTGGTGGCCGCGACGTCTGAACCCGGACGGGTCGTCACCAATGGCATGAGTCAATATGAGCGCAGCGGTAAAAATGCCAACAGCGGCATTGTCGTAGGCATCACGCCCGAAGATTATCCGGTCAGATATCCAGGCGATCCGCTAGGGGGCATTGCGTTTCAACGCGAGCTAGAAAAAAAAGCTTTTGAGCTAGGCGGAGGCACATACGAAGCGCCTGGGCAGCTCGTCGGAGATTTTCTAGCCAGTCAGCCCTCCACAGCATTTGGACAAGTGAAACCAACCTACCGGCCAGGCGTTCATTTAGGCGATTTGAGTGAAAGTTTGCCAGAATATGCTATCACGGCCATCCGCGAAGCCATTCCAGCCTTTGACAAAAAAATAAAGGGCTTTGCCATGCACGACGCGGTGCTCACAGGGGTCGAAACCCGCACGTCATCGCCCATTCGCATTAAGCGCGATGACACGTTTCAAAGCCTAAATACAAAGGGGCTGTATCCGGCTGGAGAGGGGGCAGGTTATGCAGGCGGCATTCTTTCAGCGGCAGTTGATGGCATTAAAGTTGCAGAAGCCGTCGCCCTGAGCATGGTTCATGACTCTCACAAACCTAAAATTACGACTGTCGTCAGCCAGGGAAACTAGGGAGATATCTTGAGTGATTCTTTAGCGATTCTTTAGCGCTGTTCAGAACAGCGCTAAACCGCACAGATGCCGATACAATAAGGCTTGCAAAACTAGAGTTCACTTACAAGAGCGCTCTCAACTGATGGCCCCCAAAAAGTCCCAAAACACACCTGCCGCCAACGACAGCAGCGATTCTGGCATCGAAGGCATTCGAGCCACCCGTCTGCAAAAGGTAGCGGACTTAAAACAAGCGGGTCAAATTCCCTACGCCTACCAGTGGGACATCACCCACCCCATTGCTGACCTACAGTCCAAATTTGCTGACCTTGAGGCCGGTGCAGAAGAAGACTTTGCCGTTTCCATTGCAGGCCGCATCATGGCGCGTCGCGTCTTCGGCAAGCTCGCCTTTTTTACCTTGCAAGATGCCACCGGCACTATTCAGCTTTATTTAGAAAAGAAAACCATCCAAGCTGAAATGGGCGAAGCCGACGAGCAAGCCTTTAACCACCTCAAGCAGCTCACTGACGCAGGCGACATCCTCGGTGCCAAAGGCACCATTAAGCGCACCGATAAGGGCGAGCTTTCGGTAAAGGTAAAGCAATACGCCATGCTCACCAAATCACTGCTGCCCCTGCCCGATAAGTTTCACGGTCTTACAGACGTAGCCAAGCGCTACCGCCAGCGCTACGTAGATTTGATTGTGAATCCGGAAGTGCGTGAAACATTTCGTAAGCGGGCGCAGATTACCGCTGCGATTCGTCGCCACTTAGATGGCTTAGGTTATTTGGAAGTAGAGACGCCTGTGCTGCAGGCAGAACCTGGAGGCGCAGAGGCACGTCCGTTTGTGACTTATCACAATACGCTGGATATGGATCTGTATCTGCGGATTGCGACGGAGCTGCACCTGAAGCGGATGGTGGTGGGCGGCTTTGAGAAAGTCTTTGAGCTCGGCCGCGTGTTCCGCAATGAAGGCATTTCCACGCGACATAACCCTGAATTTACGACCATCGAAATGTATCAGGCGTACGGCGACTACGAAGATATGATGGCGCTGACAGAGAACATGATCGAAGAGATCGCCGTTGACGTGACGGGCAGTAAGACAGTGACCTATCAGGGCGAGGAGATTAGCTTTGCGCAGCCTTGGCAGCGGATTACGATGCACGATGCCGTACAGGAGAAAACGGGCATTGACTTTAGCGAGTTTGACAACTTAGCAGCCGCGAAGCAGGCAGCTAAAGATGCCGGCATTGGTGACATTGATGACTGCGAGAGCATTGGCCACGTGCTGAATGAAGCGTTTGAACAGAAAGTGGAGGAAACGCTGATTCAGCCAACGTTTATCACCGACTATCCGGTAGAAGTTTCGCCATTGGCCAAGCCGCACCGCACTAAGCCTGGGCTAGTGGAGCGCTTTGAGCTATTCATCGTGGGCCGAGAAACGGCAAACGGCTTTTCGGAGCTGACCGATCCGGTGGATCAGCGAGAGCGCTTGGAGCGACAGGCGGCGAAAAAAGAAGCGGGCGATTTGGAAGCTTGCAGCGTGGATGAGGACTTTATTACAGCGCTGGAGTATGGCATGCCACCAACGGTGGGGTTGGGGATCGGCATTGACCGGCTGGTAATGGTAATGACGGATGCGGCAAGTATAAGGGATGCGATCGCCTTCCCACTGCTCAAGGCTGAAAAGACTGAGCAGCGAGAAGACTGAGTAGCGAGAAGACTGAGTAGCGAGAAGACGGAAACTCAAAAGCAAACAGGTGAACCGTTAGGAGGCTGACTGCAGCCCATATATCTTTTCAAGGTGATCAGGTAGAAATGTTATCTACCTGATGGATTGCTATGCAGCTCAATCAAGCGTGCCTCACAAGGGCGCACATCATCCCCTCCAGTAAGAACCATACAGCTCAACCCTTAGAATCTATCCAGTCAACGAATTATTCAAGCTGTTGTATTTCTCTGATCAGAAGATGATGTGCGCCTCCATAAAATGAAGCAATAACGGCAAGCGGGGCCCCTCAGGCAAGTCTTAACGCGATCGCCGCATAAAAATATTTCTTTAGTAGAATAAAGCGAAACGTATCCATTAAGAAAACGATCACCATGGATTGGTCTGGGTTATTAGATTGGGAAGACTATGTGAAACTTCTGGTAGGATTGCTCTCTCTCGCCGATCCCATTGGCAACTTACCGATCATCTTAACTCTCACCGAAAAACATTCGTATCAAGAGAAAGCAAGATTCTTTCGCTCATCGGTGATTACCTTTATCGTCACCTTGAGTATTTGTTCTCTCATTGGTACTTATATTCTCAATCTATTTGGTATCACCGTTGCCGCATTAAAAGTAGCCGGCGGAATCCTGTTTCTTTTTTATGCGTTAGACATGTTGGAAGTGATTCAGTTACCCCAAACAGCTAACCCTCAAAAAGAACAGAATTATAAACCGATTGGCATTGTCCCTATCGGCATTCCCATATTGGCCGGACCAGGAACCATTACAAAGGTCATTATCTATTCTGATCTGCACAATTCCTTTGCTCACAACATTACGGTCATAGTAGCTATAGTGACCGTCGGTGGCATTATCCACGCCTTGTTTCGCTCGCTACTGCTCTTCAACCAGGGTATTGATAAAACAACGATGTCAATTGTCGTTAAAGTAATGGGGTTGCTCTTAGCCGGTATCGCTGTTGAGTTTATCCTAGAAGGTATTGTCGAGTTTCTTGCGAAGCAAGCGGTCTCGCTAACACCACCCATATATATCGACCGCTGACAGTAGACTTCTGAAAATAGATTTCTATGAAACGAACCTCCTAACCTTAGCTTTTTCGCTATCCTTTACTAAAAATTTCTCAAGAAGACTGCTATTGAAGAAACCGCTATAGATGAACGCTATGCCTCGAAATTCAATACTTTCTGGTCAACTACTTTCTGGTCAACTACTTTCTGGTCAACTAGTGGAGTTCTTATGTCTTCCCCGACGTCAATCCCGAACTTTTGGATTAAACGGTAAGGGATGAGAAATTACCCAAATCCATTAAGCGGCAACGATTCATCAAACCTTCAGATGGCCTCTGCTCGATTTTGGCTACTCAAGATTGACGCTTTCGCTTAATGAGCTCCGCAGCCACAGCAGGCGGTTTGGCCGTAAAGTGAATGCGAAAAACACCCTCTACGGGCGTTTGTTCTATCACTTTGGCATAAGTGTCTTCGCTATAAACAGCTTGACCCGCAGCAACGTCTAAAACAAGGTTTAGCTTGAGATTACTTAAGGGTGAGAGTTTTGGCGGCGCTAATGTTTCTTGTTTAGGCTCACTGAACTGCAGCAGCGCACCTTTTTCTGATAGCTCAATTAGGTAGCCTGCCATTGTTTCATCATCGATATGCTTTCCTTCTAGCACGCTAAAGCTCGCTTTAATCGGTGATGCTAGTGGTACAAAACACTCTTCTTGAGAGGGCAACTTTAGGCTGTAAGGCTCGCCCACGCCGCCCACATCAAAAATCGTAATCGGCTGGGCCACCCCTTTCGGCTTTACCACCTGCTCTCCTCGGATCTGTGAGATTGGATCTGCTGCCGCTAAAGTCTCTTGGGAGATTAAAATTTGTCCACCTGTTGTAAACGATTCAATACGGTAGGTGAGGTTTACGGGCGCACCTACAATCCCGTACTTGGTGCGCTTCTCAGAGCCAATGTTACCGACCACCACTTCGCCGGTGTGAATACCAATACCCATCTCCAGTGGCGCTAGGTTCCAATCCTGCATGGTTTCATTCACCTTCTCCATGGCTAGCTGCATATCTACTGCGCAGGCAACCGCTCTTTGGGCATCGTCTTCTCGGTGGATGGGGGCACCAAACAAAATCAGAATGCCATCCCCCATGAATTCATCAATGGTGCCGTTGTAGCGGGTGATGACATCGGCCATGCAGCCCAGATAAAAGTTAAGGACTTTGATGACGGTTTCGGGTGGGAGGCGCTCAGAGGTAGCGGTAAAGCCCCGCAAATCTGAAGTGAGGATGGTGATTTTGCGGCGATCGCCTCCTAGCTTTTGGCCTTCAGGATTTTCTAGTAGCGTGGTGACAATTTCATCGCTGAGGTAGCGGCCAAACGTGCGGCGAATGTCGTTAGCACTGCGTGCCAAATAGGCCATCATCGCGGTTGCCGAACCGGTTGCGGCTAATAAGGGCGGCACCACAGGCAGCCACCATCCAACTAAAAAAGGCAAGTAGGTTGTTGAGCCAAGTGTGGCGGCTGAGCCAAGCACAACTGCGCTCTTTTGCCACAGTTTGCCTTGAGGATGACCTGGGGTGTGACCACCATGATTAAATTGCCAAACTAAAACTGAGCCTGTGGCAGCCCACAGCAAAATCCAAGCCCACTCAGCCCATTCTGGCCAGCTTTTAATCACAGGCCGACCCTCTATTGCCGCGCTAATCACTTGACTGGTGAGATTGGCATGAACTTCTACCCCTGGCATCACCTCAGGCACGGACAGTAACGTGCTGCTATGGGGCGTATAAAAGGAGTCATTCGAGCTTTCACTGACTGCGCCAATCAGAACAACTTTATTTTTTGCCCAATCTGGCGAGACGCGATCGCGCAGCACATCCATTAATGAAACACTCTCAAAAGCGTGCGCGGCTCCTCGGTAGCGAATAATTTGTTGATAGCCCCCCGCGTCAGCATTGATGTAGCCACCATTGTTGGCTTCAAAAGGCTTAAAAAGTGTTTTTCCTAGCCACCAAACATCTTGTTCTATCTCTTGTGGTGTAATGTCATCTTCGTATAAATACAAAAGGGCCAGATAAAAACTGAAGCTATACACCGTATTGCCCTGCAAATCTTTTAGCCAAACCGGGCCACGGCGAACCGTATTATCTGCGTCCGGGATGAGATCATTTGCGCCCACTTGCCCGAGCGCGTCAAGGGCAGGCGGGGCAGAAACCGTATCTCGGCCAGACTTGCCGACAACTTTGCGAATGCCAATTAAATTAGGCGTCGTGTTAAAAACTTCTGTTAGTACGTCATGACCAGGGTCTATGGGTAAATCCCGGTAAATATCTAGACCAATTGCACGGGGAGACGCTTCTTTTATTTTGGCGATCGCCTCAGCCAGCACCTGATCTGACACCAACGCCTGATTCAGCTCAGTCAAATCATGTTCATTGACACCCACAATCACCACACGACTATCCGGCGATTCAATCGGCGCTAGCCGCATGTACTGATCAAAAGCGGCCCACTCCCAAGCTTGAAGTAGGCCGATACTGCGTAGCAAGATGACGGCAGTTGCAACGCTAGGGGTAATGGTTAAAACACCTCGCCATTGCCAAAACAACTGCCGCCATTTTTTCATTGTCATGGGTGGGGTGATGCTACCTATCTACAGCCATGCTTCCCACTGAGGTTAAATTCATGTCAGTTAAATTCACGTCAGTTGAATCGACCTCATCTACATTTGGGGACTCACTGACCGCTGTTTCGGCTGCCAGCCGACTGAGGCCCACCGAAGACAATAGTTCAATCCAGAGATGGGGCTGATTTTCTTTGAGCAATGCGGCTGTTTGCAGCGTTTCTTGCCACAAGCCTGCACTGGCATATTCTTCTAATTGCTGAACGGGGCTCGATTCACGAATGGTAGCCATCAAACCCGCATCTGCTTCTACCCGCTGCAACAGACCTTGCACAACATAGTCTTGAACACGGTTGCCAGGGTCGCAGATGATGGAAAATTCCCAGTAGTAATCTCTTTCAGTTTTCAATAGAGGCATACCAGCGTCATTGAGTTCAGGTAAATCTACCTGAACAATGCTGTCATCGTATAGGTTATCTAATTCAATCTGTTGTTCATAAACAGCCTCATGACTGACCGTATCTTTAACGTAAATTTCAGCGGTTTTGTTATTAAAGCTCTCTGATACGTGGAGCCAAAGAGAGGCTTGCTCACTAGAAAATGTGCTGACATTGTTACTGGGCACCAGCGCCCGGGCAGACCATTCTGACCATTCACCGCCTTCGCACCATTCTCCTCGGGTACCTCCGCCAGCCGTTCGTGAAGGTGCACCGCGATCGCCTGCATCTGGAAATTCCACCGCTTGAGTCGGCTGCATCAACCCGAGCGTCACCGCTACCACAGACGAAAGCCCAAGTGCCCACCGCTGCTTAATATTAGGTCCGTTTTGAGATTGCATGGTTCAATGTCCCTGTTGAATTAGCATCGAATAATTTACGATTCCCTTGCTGATAGAGCGCAGGGTATTGAACGATTTAATGCGATCGCCTCATTGTCTGGCAGGCGTATTAACCTCAAAAAAATTGTGATCTGCGATCGCTTGTGTGTACCTTTACGTATTACCTTTCAAGAAATCTACAGATGTCATGCGTCTTCTTGTCCGTGGCAACGGCTACGCTGGGATGCGACACCTGAAATCGCGGCTGAATCAGCAAAAACTGGGCTATTTGCATCGAGCAATAGGTTTGGATTGGATTTAGATTCTTACCAAGGACTGCCAATCATGGTGAATCCTGCCCAATAATATGGATGGGAGAGATCAACATTACTAAAACGCCCAGATTCAGTGGGGAGAGGGAAGCTGGCATGAGACGTAAGTAGTTCGCCGTCTTTTCTTTGGATGGTGCCTTGCAGCATGGCAAGCTGCGCAGATCGGAGCGCTTCTACCTTTACAGTGCGGGTTTTAAGCTGACCGTAAAATTCACTCATAAGCCCTAGCGTGCCCACATCACTCACAGGCCAAAGGCTGGCCATTGCCGAACGGACGCCAGATGCGATCGCCAATCCCGCAAACCCCATCTCTGCCTCTGGGCTTCCTACCGCCGTGCTACAAGCCGAAAGCACCAACAAATCTACGGCCGGATATTCCCAGCCCAAGCGATGCAGTTCACTGAGCCGAATCTGTTCATCCCAAAGCTGGATGTACGAGTTTTCTAGCCTACCGGGCTTGAAGTCGGCGTGGGTAGCTAGGTGAATTACCTGATAAGGTGACTGTTGGCGCTGTGAAATCAGATTATTGCGAGTGGAATTTTCATTGAGTAAGGCGGTTCCGGGCCAGAGCTGATTAATAATATCCACTTCTACAGGTACAGCAGGCAACGGTGCGAGAGTATCAAACTCACTAACGCCCATTGCCAGCACCTGAGCCTCACCTAAGCTGCTTTGTCGTGTATCGATAAGGCTCAAAGACGGCACAACGCTAAGGCTGTATTTTTCTACTAAAAACTGCTCGCCATCATGCAGGGCCGCAACCGGTAAGCTTCTGAGACCCGCACTCATAGAAAACACCAGTGTATCGATATTTTTCTCAGCGAGTGCTTCTTCAATGGGCGCAATTAAGGTGGTATGTAGCTGTTGGGAAGGCGCTAGGTAGCTGTTGTTATTTCGCCGTGCAGATAGCGATAGGGTAGAGCGAAACTGTTGTATCGTTTGGATGAGCCGTTGGGTATCGACTGCCGATATGTTGATTTTGATAGGGGCCTGATCCGCCGTGAAAATCAGTAGCTCTAGTGAGTCTTCTGGTGACTCTTTTAGCGCTTCTGGAGCCTGTTTTTCTGGAGTCTGTTTTTCTGGAGCCTGCTTTTCTTGCGGGAGCAGTGGCGTTTTAACATAGACCACTGCTGAGCGATTGCCCGTTTCTGCCTGCACATCTTCCAACAGCTGACGGACCTCGGCTGGTGTCGGCTCTTCTCCCCCTAAAGACCGCCCGAAATAGTTCGAAAAGTCTTCTTTACTATTCTGTTCTATGCTAGAAAGCTCTTCGCTGGCTTCAAAGGCATCTAATACCGCTACATCCCATTCACTCAAAGCCCCAAATTCGCCTGCCCCATCACCGAACTCATCTGAGTCTTCACTCAGCTCATCCTCTAGTTCGTCCAGCTCTTGTTCTATTTCATCTAGCTCTTCGTCTAGTTCAGCCAGCTCTTCTTCTAGTCCGCTTTCTAATTCATCTAGCTCCGCCAGTTCTTCTTCTAATTCACCGAAATCATCTAATGCGAGAAGGTCATCTTCTGAAGCGAGATCTTCTAGACTTGAACGATCTTCAAAAAAATCGCCATCCTCGTCAAAGAATTCATCATCAAAGAAAAAATCCTCTTCATCTAATCCCTCAAACGGATTGCCTGGGCCTTCTCCCTCCATCGGAGGGAAAGGCCCAGGTGGGAAAAAATCACCATTTACAAATACATCTCCCAGCGGTGCTAGCAAAGCAATGAACCCAGAATTTGGGCCTATCCCAACATCCAGCGAATCAATTTCAATATTGCCATCAATACTTTCTGCTGTAACATCACCACTCAGGCCACCTGCGACAGTATCAATAGAAAAAACCGTAATATCTGCCGCCGCGATCAGATCAACATTACCGCCATCTCCCAATCCACGGCTTGTCACAATATCAAAGATATTAATCGCTCCAAACAAACTTTCAACGGCAACATCCCCCCCATCTGTAACGATGGACTGCACTGAGATATCGCCATCTGCACCCACAAATACTGCACCGCTTGCATTGGGTGACGAGGTGTTTAGCGCATCCACGGTAATACTCCCTGTCGCTTGGAGTGTAATATCTCCACCTTGCGGCAGGCCCGCACTGCTGATAACGCCAAGCGTTATATTGTTACCCGATAACTCAAGCGATCGCCCCGGCGCAACTATCTGATAATTGCTCCCACCGATAGAGATATCGCCCCTGGCATCCCCGTCTGCATCTGCCTTAAACGTCACATTGCCAGTGCCTGGCACAAAGCTCAACACATCATCATTCAGCGTTTCTATAAAAATGTTGTTACTGGCTTCTAACGTCACATTTGCACTGCCCGCTAACCCCTCTAGCACACTTTCAGAAATAGTAAATAACTCACCGGGGATGCCGTCACCAACAAAAATGCTGCTATCTGAAAGCTCGTCATCGTTCAAGCCGCTGCCTGCCGTAATCGTTATATCTTCAGGGTCTAACAGCAGCGAACCCAAGGTTCCATTCGGCGCATGGGTATCCACATTTCCTCGAAACAACAGCGTCTCTTTTCCAGAGACTTCCACTAAGCCGCCGTTGCCTCCCGCTTGGCCCCCGCTTGCGTTTATTTGCCCTGCGTACTGAGTGGTGCCATCGGCCCAGATAGTCACGTTGCCGCCATTGCCTTGGGCGATCGCACTGGCCTCTAAAACAGACCCCTGATCAACGGCTGTCTTCTGCGCGGTCGGTAATCCCTCACCGCCTCGATAATTTCCGCCAATTCGAATGTGCCCGCCGCCCGCTTGCCCAGAAGCCAAAATCTGCGCATTCGTCACATTAATGTGCTCTCCCACCACGGTAATATCGCCGCCGGTTCCAGGGGAATGGGCTATGGTTTGCGTGGAGACTGTGCCTGAGAGCGTGACGCTACCGTCTGCATTGAGAATCAGTGTGTCAGCGTAGCCTTGTGCCGTAGCGGATTGTTCGCTGTAGGTAAGTAGCTGGGCAAGGGAAAGGGAGGGAATGACTGGATTAGTAAGCGATCGCAATCCTTCTGCACTCACCTCCAAAGAAAGCAAACTATCCACTTGGCTTAAGCGTACGATGCCCGCTGAGTTGCCTGCTGAGTTGACTGCTGAATTGCCTGATGAATTGGGAATGGCCGCAATGGTTACGGTGCCACCGGGCGCAGAAAGGGTGCCTGTATTTACAATGGAGCCACCTAGGAAGGTAAGTGAGCTACCCTCAGAAAGAGAGAGATTTCCTTCATTTGCAAGGCTGCCGAGTTGGGCATCTAGGAACGCAAATTCACCGGTAGGACTACCTGTTAGCGAAGCGTAAGCATTGGCGCCAGCGGCGTTAAACCAAGCCTGCTGATTAGCTTTTTGATTAAAGGCGATCGCGTCTGCTGTGGTGACCGTTAAGTTCCCTGGCAAGCTGATTTGTGCGTTTGCACCGAATAACACGCCTGCCGGATTCATCAAAAAGAAATTGGGCGTAGCTTCGGTGCTATTGACTTGAAGGAGGCCATTTAGAATAGAAGGAGCGCCGCCGCTGACGCTGGCCAAAATGTTTTGAACGTCTGGCTGTGCTAGAAAGTTAGCGGTTTCTGATGGAGAGAGAGAAAATGCTGAAAAGCTGTGAAAAAGGTTCGTACCGTCGTCTGAAAGGCTACCAGCTTCAATGATGTAGTCATCCCCTTGTTGAATAACCGCTGTGCCTGTTCCGTCTGTCGCGGGGATGATGGATTGCGCTTGGGTGTGGCTTTGGAGGGCTGTGCTCGCAATGGTGGCGACAAAGAGCGATCGCCTAATTGAAGAAAATGAGCAACGGGTAATAGAAGAAGCCAAAGAATCCATTTTTGTTTTGGATAGGAAAGTAAAAGCCGTATAAAACGCCGCCCGACAAGCCGCTTTGCACAGTTTTCCCGTGCAGAATGGCATCAGCTCCATTTGATTGATGGTTGATAGACAATCGAAGCGCCGAACGCAGCGCGGTTACCGCAGCTTATTAACCTACAAAGCCCCCCTCTGGGCCGTCATCGTCACCTAGAGGGGAGCTTGCTTGAGGAGAAAAGGATGCCTCAGCTAATGAAGCATGGAACCCTCACGAGAGTATAACGATAGGCATCCAAACCAGCTAAGTTCAAACG
>JBCCOO010000122.1:0-11992 GCA_039025345.1 Cyanobacteria bacterium P01_D01_bin.105
GAGCCCAAGACCATACACCGACTACCCTAAACAATTTGCTATTGGCGTCACAGCTACAGCCAGCGTTAAAGCTCCAAAAGGGTAGCGATAAACCAATCACCTTACAACCGTAATCAAAATCGTAACCAGATCAGATTTCGCGCTTGTTTGCTTTAACTATTCGTGGCGGTTTTAGCGGCTTCATTATTTGCTTAATGTAAATAGATTAAAAAAGCACCTATCTCAGGTAGATACGGCTGTATTAAGTCGTGATTGCACTTTATTTAGCCTCTCAGGCTCTGCATCGAGGGTATCTCGGTATTAGATCGAGACCAGCCGCAAGAAAACTGATCGGGAATATTGAGATTGATTAGAACAGGCAAATAAAAATTATGTTGGTTAATCATCAGCATTCTCTATACATGAGGTTGAGTAAAATACACTCACCCCTTCTTTAGCTGCTTGCTGACGATGTCCACACCCCAGAAACATCAGCAATTCGTCATTGAAAGTGGGTTCGCGGGTGTACTGTAGTAGACGTAGTCAACCAAATACCCCGTGGATGACCATTGCACAAACCGGCAAGGCCCCATGGCAAGCGCGTTCATATTTTGTTACAAATAGAAGTGCATTTTCGGCGCAGGTAAAACCCTCAAGCATGTTAGGCGGTCTGCTAGGTTCCCAATCACCCTCTTCGGATTTCGGCGAGAACATGCTGAATTCCGTTGCTCGTCAGGCTATTGCCCAGCTTTTTACCGCTAGCGAAGCTGTGGATGTCTCTATTCGATGCTCTCCCTCCAGT
The DNA here is from genome assembly GCA_039025345.1 of Cyanobacteria bacterium P01_D01_bin.105. Lineage (GTDB taxonomy): Bacteria > Cyanobacteriota > Cyanobacteriia > Phormidesmidales > Phormidesmidaceae > Phormidesmis. The sequence continues at coordinate 782 of JBCCOO010000122.1, forward strand.
AAAATTTTGCAGGGCATCGTCGATAGCTTTCAGATGAAGGGGCGCGGTCTGATTATCAAAAAAATGTTTGAAGCTGCGGAGATGGAGTTTGAAACAGACGCTGTTTCACTAGATATGGCAGGGCTGATGTCCGGGAAGATTCGACTGAAGCAAGCAACCCATGCGATCGCCACCGTCACCATGACCGAATCAGGCATTAATAAGGCCTTCAAAGCTGATTTAGTCGAAAAGCACTTGCAAAACGTTGACAGCGAAGAGGTAACCAATCTTTCGGGCGGTGACCCGATTTCGTTTCGCGACGTCAATATTGAACTCATGCCTGATCGACGAGTCAAAATTTTGGCACAAACAGATTTGCCCAACCGCACTGATATCCCCATCTGCTTACACGCTACTGTTGATGTAGAACGGCGTCGAAGGGTGGTTTTCAAGGATCCTGAGTTTGATCCAGAAGGTATTGAGGAAGATGTGCAGTGGCTATCTGAAGCGCTGATGCCAGCTTTTGTGGGCGTGTTAAACAAAATGGTAGATTTGGAGCGCTTCGATTTGGACGGCGTTTCACTGCGGGTAAACCGTTTAGAAGTGGAGGGTAAAAACCTTTTGTTCAATGGTTACGCAGAGATTGAACACTTCCCAGGCATGTAAGCTGGGGCAAAGCACTGCCCCTTAGCAATACGACTAACGCTGAAGAGGGATCGGTGACATGTAGAATCTACCTTGGCCTAGTGAGTTTAGGCAGCAAGAGATTTAGGTAGGGGGCGCATGGAACTACTGGGTTTATTCCAATCTGGCGGCATTGTTATGTGGCCACTGCTTGGGTTTTCGCTACTGGCCGTAACTCTATTCCTAGAACGCGGCTTTTTTTGGTGGCAGATTTATCAAACTCAAGAACACTACATTCAGCGAGTCCTTACGCTGTACGCAACTGAACCACAAAATGCCATTGAGAGTTTGCATCAGCACACTCGATTTCCAATTGCGCGGATTTTTCTGGCGGCACTCACGTTAGAGCAGGGAACTCCTGAAGATTTTCGCTTAGCCCTAGAGAGCGCAGCTCAGATAGAAATGCCTAGGCTAAAGCGATTTAACACTGTTTTCGAGACGATTATCGGAGTAGCCCCCTTATTGGGCTTGCTCGGCACTATTCTCGGGTTAATGCAATCATTTGCGTCTTTGAGAATTGGAGAAGGTGTGGGTGAGTCGGCGGCTGAAGTGACCTCGGGCATTGGCACGGCGCTCATCTCAACAGCAACAGGACTGTTATTAGCGATCATAACCCTCCTATTCACGAATCTTTTTCTGGGTCTATACCGTCGCCAGCGCTCAGCCATCCAATCTTACGCGGGCCGATTAGAACTGCTATACCGCCAATATTATCGACAGTTTATGGCCCGTAAAAGTCAACGGGGCCATTAAGACCACATTACTGCGATTAATGATTTTACCCGGCTATCTGTGGCCCACCCACGATTGACTGAGATGCTCGTCTATATTCATCTGAACGCCTTCAATTTGAGCAGCTTCTATGTCATTATCCGGTGAAAACTGCCCTACTAAAGTAATAGTACTTAGTAACGAAAGCGGTATGCTACTTTATAGGCTTCCGATGTGGCTCATTAATAGTGGGTGCTACGCTTTTATAAGCGCTTGCTAAGCGTTTGTACCGACGCTTGTATTAGAAGTTCCTCTTCGTCTTCCCTATGACTATGCATCGGTCTTGGATCATCTGGCTTGTGAGCACGTTTGCATTTTGCACAACGATTGCGGCTATTCTTGCCGTTGGGCCAAGTCAAAATTTAAGTAGCAGCAATGTTAAAGCTCAAGAAGACGGTGCTGCAGATAAAAAAGCTAACGCTGTGGACACTACTGTACAGTTACCAGAGGTCAGCGCGAGTACGGCTTCGTCATCCTCCATCTCCACCGAGTCCTCAGCAAGCCAAGTCGCTAGTCAACCTGAAAATGGCAATCCGTTAGCGCTCTCAGCAACCGCACCGGCGGCCCAAACACAAGCACAGGCACAGGCACAGACGCAATCTCAGCTCCAGCCCCAACTTGCTCAAGCCAAAGCCGTTGTGGGCCTAAGCTATCAGCCTAAAGAAATCGTACAGCTTGCGCACCCTAGCAACTACGGCAAACGCTACACTCACGATGTGAATGGCAGCGCTGTCGATAATGAATATATTGTCGTCCTTCACGAAACGGTCGGATCCGCTTCTAGCGCCCTTAATACGTTCCAAACCAATCACCCCAGAGACGAAGACCAAGTTAGCTATCACACCCTTATTGGGTTAGATGGCACTATCTATTACGTTGTACCTCCCGAACAGCGTGCCTTTGGCGCAGGCGATTCTGTATTTCAGTCTTTTCAAGGGGAAGAAGCTGTTTTCACAAATGCTGAATTTCCGAGCTCAGTGAATAACTTTGCGTATCACATTTCACTCGAAACGCCGTTAGACGGACAAAATAACAACGCGACTTATCACAGCGGATACACTGAAACGCAGTATCAGTCACTGGCGTGGCTGCTGTCACGAACCAACATTCCAGATGATCGAATCACAACGCATCGCACAGTAGACAGGTCTGGCTCGCGAATGGATCCTCGCTCATTTGAGGCAGATCGGATGTTTCGTCTGCTGCGTCAATATCCGAGCCGCCAGCAAGCAGGGTAAGCCAGCAAAACAGAGCAAGAAATCGCTAACGACTTCACCACGAATCATGCTAGCCTGATAGTAGAGACTTAAGCTGGTGCTTTATTTTTCTTAAGCCATGGGCTGTTTTATCTAGCTGTCGCTGCTCTGCTATCGCAATAGCTGCCTGTTGGCCTTCTGGATCATTGCGATAGCGGTAATACTCCCACAAATCGCGGTAGGGCCCACCAGGGCGCATAGGCGTGCCTGCCCAGTGAAGATATCGGAGGGGACGATCGCCATCAAACAGCACATTACCTCTGCGCTCAAAGTGAGGGGTTCCGCCCCAACTCCCTGGCTCTCCTGGGTTCGTTTTGACAATATTCAAGCGGTTGGGAATCGCCTTGAGCACCAGATAGTTCATAATGGGCTGATCGGTAGTGCCATTAGAAAAATCGAAGTACTCTCGATGGGCGGCACACTCCGTTAGCTGCTTGTAGAGCATCTCTAAAGACAAAGCGCTTTTTTTAGAGCCCCAGAGGCCACTGTTGAAAACATCTTTCAACGTGTTGTCATTAAAGATGCCTTGAGTCGGCACAACGTCTGAAAAGACGTCTGTTAAGCCACCTTTGAAGTGATAGTCACACCAAATAAAGTCTGCTGTATCTAGATAAGCCAGCGTGTCAGAAACAGGGGTAAAGAAAAGAATATCGGTATCAATGTAGAGAAAGTCATCGAGAGGGCCAAACCAAGCAGCGAGCTTACGCATCTTGTTAGGCAGGGCCAGAAAATCGCGAGGGAAAATATCTCCTATTTTGTCTGTCAGCGCAGTGAGAAATGCTAGGTCAGGAAAGAGCTTAACGTCGTAAAGTGCCTCCAGTCGAGCGGCCACTTTGTGATAGCCCTGATCAAAGGGAATAAGGTAGACCGGCACTTCTGGCTCCCGCAAGCGTAGGCTACTCAGAAGAGCGATCGCGTTCTCGGCCACTTTGTCATTGGCCACTATGTACACACCACGCATGACTGACAAATCCTCTAAAACTTTTCTGACATTTGATGGAGCATTTAAATTGAATGGGGTCGTTTATTCAGCCAATGAATCAGCAGCCCTGACCAACAACTAGCGCCATAAACATTGAGTGCTAAAGCAATTGAGAGCTCAAGAAATCTAAATCAATAGCAATTCGAATCAATAGGCCCCCAATGCACCAGAAAACTAAAAGCCCAGAAAACTAGCGCATAGAAGCCGGTTCTTTGATGGCATTTTGTGCCGCATCGGCAGATAGCGACATCGGCTGGGACGAACGACGTCCGCGCTCACTGGACTGAGACTGGTGATGGATGGTCTCTCTGCTCAGTTTCTCTAGGGCTTCTACACTTTTAAGCATAGTGAGCGTCATATGTTGAGCAGAGGCGGCTAGCCCTTCCCGCTCGGCGCTATCGCGAACAAGGCTTTCGTCTGTCAGGAGGTCTAAAATACCGATAACGTTATTGAGATGTGATCGCATCTCATAAGATGCTTGGGCCACGTTTGCTTCTTTCTCAGCATACTCAGGCGCACGTCCGTCATCGTCAACCTGCGCTGAGAACTGGATAGCACAGAGCTGGGCATAGTAACCGCCTTGAGCGAGCAAATCGTGATGGTTGCCGGTCTCAACCACAACGCCTTGATCCATCACAGCAATTTGATCAGCGTTCTGTACCGTCGAGAGACGGTGGGCTATGACTAGCGTTGTGCGATCGCGGCTGAGCTCATCAATGGCCTTTTGTACCAGCCGCTCAGAAATAGTGTCCAGCGCACTCGTGGCCTCATCCAAAATCAAAATATCCGGATCTTGCAGCAGCGCGCGGGCGATCGCAAGTCGCTGACGTTGCCCCCCAGAAAGCAACACACCGCGATCACCGATTAACGTCTCTAGGCCATCAGGCAAAGCATCGATAAATTCATGGGCATTTGCCCTTTGGATAGCATCTTGAATGTCTGCATCGGTTGCTTCAGGGCGACCATAAATAAGGTTTTCACGAACGGTAGTATTAAACAAAAACGTATCTTGGCTCACAATGCCTAGCCGTTTCCGAAAGCTTCCAATCTCGAAATCTTTGAGGTTATGTCCATCTAGCTCTATGCTGCCGCTGGTCGGATCGTAAAAGCGAGGTAGCAAATCGGCTAGCGTCGATTTACCGGCCCCTGATGCGCCCACCAAAGCGAGTGTCGTTCCTCTTTCAAGAGATAAATCAACGCCTTTGAGAACCTGCTTATCGTGGCCAGGATAGCGGAAGGTAATATTTTTGAACCGGATACCAGATTGCAGCGCCCGGTATGGCAACGTGCCATTTCCCATAAAGGGCTTATCATCTCGACGTAAAAATTCACCCATCACAGCTACGCTAGGGCTTACGTTCGCAAGCTTGCTGCGGGTAGCGTTGAGCTGCCCAATCGCTGGCAGCATCCGAAACAGCATAATCAAGTAACCTAGCAAAATTGAAGAAAACGCTTCTAGCTCATCGGCCATTACGACTCGACCGAGCCAAGCAACTGCAATCAAAGCAATAATGCTGCACACCTCATTGATGGGCGTGATCCCAGCGAACAAAAGCTGAGAGCGATATTCAGACACTTCCCTGTCGGCAATCAAACGCGATATTGTTTTGTATTCTGACGCTTCGCTAGCAGTAGCTTTAACTAAACGAATGCCAGAGAGAATCTCAACGATACGAGCAGAATAACGACGAGAATATTGCGATAGCTCGGCACCGTAGGCTTTGGCTTTTTTAACAGCCGTTTGGTTAATAAGCGCAACTAACGCGAGCGCAGTGGTGGAAATGAGCGTGAGCTGCCATGAAAGGGCAACGAGAAAACTGATGAAGACCAAAATGGTGATGATAGAAATCACCAGGCGAGCCAACGTGCGAATCGCGATTGTTGTACGGCTGACTTCAACATTTAAATGATTAATCAGATCACCAACTTTTGTCTTGGCGTAGTAGGCCAAGTCTACGTCTAGTAAAATCCTGAGACCTTCCAAACGCAAATCGGCTGCGAGCCTACGGTTGAGGTTATTAGCAGCAATCGAACCAGCATAGATAGCCGCATTCTTTAAAATAATCAGCGACACCACAGAAAGCATCATGACAGGAAGTTTCCAGGCTTCTGAAACACTGTCAAACAGCACTAGAAACCGCTGCATAATCTCCGGGAGCTCACCAATGATAGAGGTTGACTGCCCCAGTAACTCCAGTAAAATCGGCACGATTAAAATCGTGCTCACTCCATTGAAAAGCGCACTTGAGAATCCCATCAAAATGGTCGTGGTCACCAGTAGGTGCTGTTGGCGCAGTGATCGTAGAAGGAGTCTTTTTGAGTACATAACCCTTAAAGAGGCTTATAAAAATGACAGACAAAGCATGGGCGATCCGTAGACCAACAATTGAGACCGTGATAGCAATCACCTGATAGGAACAAAAGTCAGCAGCGTCCAACCCAGAAACCTTTTCCATAACAGCATTCCCCTTTCATCTAGCATTTCTTGAATATTGCATGCGTTGAATTATCGCAATCGACGCATGCATACTCTGCAAAAAGACAGAGCCTACGTCGATTGTGAGTCAAGTTAGCTGTTGCCCTACACCACGACTGAACGCAGGACTTGATTAAGAATCTCGCCCATTTTGGCTGTGCTGTAATGCGCAATGCAGCGATCACGGGCTAGTTGACCTTTCTGAGCAGCCTCTTCTCGATGGGTGAAAAGATAGCTGATTTTCTCAGCTATCTGCCCAGGAGAGCCTGGATCTACAAAGTAACCGCTCTGGTTCAAAATATTGGGAATATCGCCAACGCGGGTGGCAATAATGGGCTTTGCCATTGCCATACCGTCTGTGAGCTTCAGCGGAAATTGCGCTTTAGCCGTAGCGTGATCGCGCTGCGGCACTACCACCACATGGGCAGCTGACACCACTTCAGCCATCTCATCTATGGGAAAGCGCGGCAGCTTAATTAGCCATCGCCCCCACTTCTGAAACAACTCATCTTCATAATCATCTGGTCGTCTACCCCCCACAATGACAAGACGCAAATCAGGCTCATCTAACTGATCTAAGGCCATCAGCACATCTTCTAGCCCCTTATGGGGTCTGGCAGTTCCTGGAAACATCAGCACCCGGTAGTTACTGAGCCCATACTTCTCGCGGCTGGTCGCTGCATTGAAAAGTGCCGGGTCGAAGATGGCCGTGTCTTTGCCGTTGGGCAGATAGTGTCCGCCAAACTTAGCTTGTAAGAACTGAGTGGTAGCAGTGACGACATTGGCGCGGGCGACGAGCTTTTCCATCCACTCCAAATAGAGCGCATGCTCTGGATTGCGCAGCGCACCGTCTGATTTGAGAATATCGCGGGCAAGCTGCTTGGGTCGGGGGCGATAGCGACAAGTCCAGCTCATTTCCCAATCGTCAATATCCACCACTAGAGGTTTACGGCTGATGAGCTGCTTAATCAGCGCGGTACCGAAGCTGGTTGGACGTGGTTTGATGGCATAAATGACATCGCCAGTGAGCTGAGAGAGCAAGGGGCTAAGCGCTTTTAGATATTGGAGCGATCGCGTAGCCGGCACTGGCTGCACCTTTAAGTGCTCAGGCGGTGCTGGATATAGCGGCGCTGAGAACTGAGCACCCACAACCGTGACATCATGACCAAGCTGCTGCAGGGCATGAGCCACTAAATAGACCCTAGTAGTACCACCACCAGCGAGATCGGGAGCAACCACTGAAATTTTGAGCAGGTTGCCGTTGCTGGTCATGTAACGATAAGCGCAAAAAAGAGCACTGAAAACAAATACTTTTGCAGCATGGGGTAATTCTTAAAAGAAGTGCCTCTGAGGGAATGCATCAAAGCTAATGTCTTTAGGCTCGGTATTCCTACGAAGACAGTGCTGGTGGGTGTTCTAGCACCATTTTACCCAGTACCCCTTTTCTAAACTCATTCAGCAACGTACGAGCGGCTCGTTCTTTTGAACCTTGGTACCGTTGCTCCGCGAGATCCAGCATGTAGCTTTCACCCGTGCGGCTAGCGGGGTCTATGTCGTAGCGAGATATCAACGACTGAGTCCGATAAATCGTATTTTGGTGAGCATCTAGCTGCTTGAGCAAATCGACAAAGGCTGCAGCAACACGCTGAGTATCGTAAGCCGCTTGACCAATGTCATCGCAGATAGCGAGTTTCAGCGCTGCTTTTTGATCAGTGAGCTGGGCCGGGATAATACCGGGCGCATCTAATAGCTCTAGCTCATCTGAAATTCTCACCCACCGAAGCTGACGGGTCACACCGGCCTTCCGTGCACTCTCAACGACCCGTCTTTTTAGCAATCGGTTAATGAGCGCCGACTTACCCACATTGGGAAAGCCCACCACGACCGCACGAACCGGACGCGGACGCATACCTCTAGCTTTACGGCGTTGGTTCATCGCTGCGCCGGCGGCTTGTGCAGCTCGCGTAATTTGGCCCACACCTTTACCTTTGTTGGCATCGGTATAGTAAGCAACCTGCTCGTTTTCTTTAAACCACCTTAGCCATTGGTCACGGGCCTCCGTTGGAATCATGTCTACGCGATTGATGACCAATAATCGCTTTTTATCACCCAGCCATCGATTGAGTTTAGGGTGAAGAGTAGACAGTGGAATGCGAGCATCGCGTACTTCTAGCACGACATCTACCCGCTTGAGCTGTTCTTGAAGGGCGCGCTCAGCTTTAGCAATATGGCCTGGATACCATTGAATAGACGGAGTGGCCATAAGCAAAGCAGAAAAAACGGGGTGAGCCTTTCTAAGGTACGACCAAAACCGGACAAGGCGATAGATTTATTACTTTGGCACTTACGCTGTCTTCTCTGCTGTCTTCAATTAGTCCTGTACCGCTACATCCAATCACGACGAGATCGGCATCTACTTCATCAGCTACATCACAGATCACAAAGGCTGGATTACCCTCTCGCTCGATAGTCGTTGCCCGAAAACCGCGCTGCTCAAATACTTTTTTGGCTTGTTCCAGCAAAGAGGCCACGGCTTCAAGAGACGTTTGCTCAGGATGGGCGGGATCGCTGGCTTCAGCAGACTCTACGACGGAGAGCACTACTACCTCAGACTGGCAAAGCTGCGCCATGTCTAGTACCGTCTGGAGGACTTTTTTAGCCCCAGGGCTAGAGTCTATCGAAAATAGAAGCTTCTTGTACATTACTTAGATTTCATCTGGAATTTCTTTGAGGTTTGATGCAGAAGCGATCCCAGACTTCTGTAAAATGGTGAACAAATAGCGATAGGTAGTTGTACTTAATCGCTGTGAGCCAACTTAAGACAGCCCTTGAATAAGCTGTGTGGCTCGCTGCTTGTGATCTCTCAAGTCTGAGCAGTGACACCATAGCCTTTGCATCATCCGAGATCTAGAGTAGTCAAGCTTTGGCGCGCTTTTGAGTGTGGTGCAGATAAACGTTACATATTTTTTAGGAGAGTATATTCCGTGGCCAAGAAAGCCCTAGCTGATTTATCCGTTGCTGACGTTTCCGGTAAGCGTGTCCTCGTTCGCGCTGATTTTAACGTCCCCCTCGATGACGCAGGCAACATCACTGACGACACTCGCATCCGCGCGGCTTTGCCCACCATTCAAGACCTCACAGCGAAAGGTGCCAAGGTTATTTTGGCTAGCCACTTTGGTCGTCCCAAGGGCAAGGTTGTAGAGAGCATGCGCCTCACCCCCGTTGCGAAACGCCTCAGCGAAAAGCTTGGCCAAGACGTCGTGAAGTGTGACGACTGCATCGGCGATGACGTCGCAGCTAAGATTGCAGGCTTAGAGAACGGTCAGGTTGCTCTTCTGGAAAACGTTCGCTTCTACGATGGCGAAACCAGCAACGATCCTGAATTTGCAAAGCAGCTTGCAGCTAACGCTGATCTGTACGTAAACGACGCATTCGGTACAGCTCACCGCGCTCACGCTTCAACAGCAGGTGTCACTGAGTACCTAAGCCCATCAGTTGCCGGTTCTTTAATCGAAAAAGAACTCAAGTTCTTGCAAGAGACAGTTGATAATCCTCAGCGTCCTTTGGCTGCGATCGTTGGCGGCTCCAAAGTATCTTCCAAAATTGGCGTCATCGAAACGCTACTCGATAAAGTCGATAAGATCTTCATCGGCGGCGGCATGATTTTCACGTTCTACAAGGCACGCGGCATCAATGTTGGCGCATCTTTGGTGGAAGAAGACAAGCTAGAGCTGGCTACTAAGCTAGAAGCAAAAGCGAAAGAAAAAGGCGTTGAGTTCTTGCTGCCGACAGACATCGTCGTTGCAGACAAGTTCGCGGCAGATGCCAACACTCAAACCGTGAGCGTAGATAGCATTCCTGATGGCTGGATGGGCTTGGACATTGGCGCTGACTCCATCAAAACGTTTCAGGCTGCTTTGGCGGATTGCAAAAGCGTCATTTGGAATGGCCCCATGGGCGTGTTTGAAATGGAAGCGTTTGCTAAGGGCACGAACGGCATTGCGACGACATTGGCTGGCCTCACTGGTACAGGCTGCACCACTATCATCGGCGGTGGCGATTCTGTAGCTGCGGTTGAGCAAGCTGGTTTGGCTGAGCAGATGAGCCACATTTCCACTGGCGGCGGCGCTAGCCTGGAGCTGCTGGAAGGTAAGGTTCTTCCTGGCATTGCTGCTTTGGATGATGCCTAAGCTTTAACTGGCTGGATTTAATCGCCTCATAAAGGAGAGGGCAATGTGTGGAAACATACGGTGCCCTCTCTCTTGTGTGAGATAACTGAACGTCTGCGCTGTGGTTCTATGTTGTATGGAGCTAAGTAACCCACACACACTTCAGGTAAGCCAGTTGAATCAGTCCGAGAATGTACAGAAGGTCATTGCAGATGCGATTACGAAGAGCGATCGCAACCAAATCACCTTTGCCCACTTCATGGAGCTAGCGCTCTACCACCCGCAGTTTGGTTACTACTCCTCAAGCGAGCTTTCTTCGAAAGGGCGTAGCCAACGTATCATCGGCCCCCAAGGCGATTTCGTTACCTCTCCCCACATGGGCCACGACTTTGGCCAACTCCTAGCAGAACAGTTCGCAGACATGTGGATACAGTTAAATCAGCCTAAGCCTTTCACATTAGTAGAAATGGGCGCAGGGCAAGGGCTCGTTGCCACTGACGTTTTAGAACATTTACAGACCCACTATCCTGATTGCTTCCAGTGCCTACGCTACATCGTGGTCGAAAAATCGAGTGCGTTGAGAGCAGAGCAACAAAAGCGACTGACCCACTGGCAAAGAAGCGGCGTTTCCTTAAGCTGGCAGAACCTAGACGAGTTAACTGAAGGCTCTATTGTCGGCTGCGCATTTTCTAACGAACTGGTAGATGCCTTTCCGGTGCATTGGGTGGAATGGCATCAAGCACTGAAAGAAATGTGGGTGAGCGTAGAGGACAATCAATTCATTCCAACCCCCGGAGAACTATCAACCCCGGCACTGCAAACTTATTTTGAACAGGTCGAGATAGACCTGAGCCAAAACTACGCTGACGGCTACAGAACAGAAGTGAATTTAGC
>JBCCOO010000123.1:0-11891 GCA_039025345.1 Cyanobacteria bacterium P01_D01_bin.105
CGCCAATGGCTTGCCAGCTAAAGAACTGCGGCACAAAGGCGAGCAGTGCTGCTAGGTGCAGCATAAGGGTGACGGTGACTACTTCCCAGCGCCATTTTAGAGGTTGTGCCTGAGAGATAGAGGCTTCGGCAGCCGTTACGTCGATGGCAAGGTTAGAGGTGTCGGTTGAGGTTGGCTTAAGCATTGAAATCTATTTGAATTAATCGCATTTTAGAAACGTTTGATTTAATCGAGTTGAAGTCATTCCAACCGTTGTAAATCCGGTCGTAGCTGCTGGGTGGTGGGAGTAGTAGGTTCACTGATCAATATCCTTCCGCCGTTCTTGGCTCTAAATAAAACTCTTCCCAGCGGTTGCACACCTGCCGATAGCAGTCAGGCGGAACAATGGCTAAATTTGTCAACAGGCTGATGTTGACCTCTTCTTTATGCTTGATGAAAATAATGATTTCCTGCTCAGGACAGTAGGTTTTCACCTTATTCATCAAGCAATCCGGGATATCAGCCAGTAGGTTATGCCGTTTCAAGTAATCCTCTACATCAGAAGCTGGGATATGGCGGGCGTTATTCCTCGTAACATCACTGCTCGTATTAGGAAAAGTCGGTTTAATGACGGCTACTTCGCATATCACTAAGCCTCGTCCGTGAGCCAAATAGCCCTTCCAGCCTACATAGCCCAGGGTCATTATGTTTTCTCGAATAAAGGCGAGCTGCCAGTCGTTTGAGCAGCTCTGCCAAACACTACTGGGGCGTTGCATGAGTTTCTTCTCGTAGTGTTTTGGCAGGAGTAATCAACGCTTTTTTAAGCTCACGGTGTTTGCCCATACAGGCATAGCCCAGGAGCATGGTTTGAATCGTCATCCCAAAATTTCCTATTGGTTCTAAGGATTGCTGAGAAATTGTTGAACTGTTGTGTCGTTCGTGTTGTTCCCCAACGTTCGTAAAGCGTTGAACGCTGGAGATGTGACTGTTGCGCTGACTCGGATATAAGGAGAGTTTTAGGATTGAGTGGGGCTTAGCCAAGTCATCTGACGCCAGAGCAGTGCGGCATGTCCAAGTGCGATCGCCCCAGCCCACATGACTTGCTTGCCAAAAATGCTGGCGACTATATCCCAACTCATCGTATGGCCGTCTGCCATTAGCGGATAGGCTAGCAAAATCAGCCCTTGGTAAAGCACAAATCCAACCACGATGGAGATAATCTCCCATGAAAAATGCCCCGACCAAGCGGTGCGGCTAAACGCAGGACGCAGGCTTGCCCAGATTACCGTCAGCAAAGTGCCAATACCCATCAAAATGCCCCACATAAGAGCGGTTCCGGTGAGTGGGTAGTCTCGAAAAGTAAAGCCAATCATCTGGTTGACTAGCCAAATAGACAAAGCGATTGTGATCGCCCGATGTCTAGGCAAAGTGATACCGCTCATAGCCGCAAAGGAGACTAAGGGTGCGTGAGCGTAGACGCCGCTGCTGAGCGTCCCGAGCGCTAACAGCAAAAATGGCAAAAGCCGACTGTGGGCAAGCGCTCGCCATGACTGAGAAAAGCTAGCCGTTTCAGCCGCCTCAAACGATGCAATGCGGAAAGGTGTTTTAGGTGTCATTACAAAGTCTCTCCCAACCCGTCCATGAGCTATAGGAACAAGCACAATGCCTTTGTAACACCGGAGATAAAATGCGGTGAGTCGCTGCCTTCTGGCAACAACGAGAAAAATATTGAACCATCATCCGTGCCTCGCAGATGTTGTAGAACTATGACTATCTATCGGCGGGCATTCTGACTTCAGAGGGATTTAACCTCCTTCACAGCTGCGGGACAGCGCCGGATTCTAACCGAACTTTCCCCGTTACCTCTAGCGGCTGTTTTTCCGCTAGAACCGATCCAGACGGATTATAGCAGCTCCATAGGATACGCTCCAACGCATCACACACTACGACTCTTGCAAAATCCAGCCATAGGCTGAAAGTAGTTGAATGATTAGGTTAGAGTTCTTAAAAATGAACCTTCCAGAAAAGTGCTCACTGAGTGCTCACTGACAGACGCTTTTCTGGAAGTGGATGGCAAACATAGTCTCAGCCATAGTTATTGATGCGGAAGTAACCTCAAGACTCTCTGCTAGCAATCTGAAACTGCGGAGCGGGGATGCCGCAAACCTGCTACTTACAGATGCTCATGTCATTATTCCTGAGCTTCTACGTCACTTCCCCAGTCAACCGCTGCCGCAGTAGCGTGTAGCGCTCTTTCGCCTTCACTTGCCGCACTGCCAATCCGATCGCTTTCTTCGGCCCCACTAGAATCGCCAGCTTCTTCGCCCGCGTCAGCCCTGTGTAGAGCAGATTGCGGCTGAGCATCAGGAAGTGCTGCATGTACATCGGCATGATGACGATCGGATACTCCGACCCCTGGCTTTTATGAATCGTGACTGCCCAGGCCAACGTAATCTCGTTTAAGTCAGCTTGGTCGTAGACGACTTGGCGATCGCCAAACAGGACAGTCACCTCCTGCTCTTCCAAGTCAATCCCTACAACCGTGCCGAGATCGCCATTGACCACCTCCCTGTTATAGTCGTTCACCTGTTGAATGACGCGATCCCCTACTCTTAAGACCAGACCCCCTCGGCCAATCTCATTCTTATCTGGCGCAGGCGGATTTAGCACTCTCTGGAGCACCTGGTTCAGGTTGCGTGTCCCTGCTGCTCCTCGCGTCATTGAACTCAGCGATCGAACCCTAGTGCTGGCACCAGCTCTTTGAGGAGCATCTCAATACTGCGTACCCCGTCTTCAGGTTCTGGCGCACCGAGCCAAAAGCAATCAGTAACAGGACGCTCCGACACCGACTCTAACATCGGATAGCGTCCCTGGTTGATCGCATAGGCATTCTGCAAATCTGACTGGCCTGTGCTTGCCGGAAAACCTGCCTCAGTCGCAGCACCGGCACCTGTACTGAGGCAATCAAGTCACCCAGCACATTCCCAGCTCCTACACTGGGCAGTTGGTCAGTATCTCCCACCAGCAGCAGCTGGGCCGTGGGCGGAATGGCCTTGAGCAGAGAATTGGCCAGAAATAGATCGAGCATTGATGCTTCATGGAGAGTGAAAAAAAGTGTGGGAAACGTTGAAATCGCGTCGAGTAGTACAAACGATTTTTTGAAGGGTTTCCCACACTTTTTTTCACTCTCCGCATCAATCTAAGCTCAGCTTTCAAACCATGCTTGAACGTGTCAAACTACCCCTATCAAACTGCCACATAGGAATCAATGTATGCCCGTAGGGTTAGCGAGAGCACGCAAACAAATGTCAGAGGCAGGAAGTTCAGGGCAAACGTAATTAATTAACTAGCTTTCTGCTCTAGCCGGTCAATCCTGCGAGCATTACCGATGATGGCCGCTAGTTGCGATTGCTGTGATTCTCTGAATGCACGATTTTCTTCCACCAGTGCCGCTATCTCCTGAGCATTTTGGCGCTGTTGCTGAGTCACCTGTGCAATGTCTGAAGCATTTTGGCGCTGCTTCTGAGTCACCTGTGCAATGTCCAATGTATTTTGGCGCTGTTGTTGGGTCACCTGTGCAATGTCTGAAGCATTTTTAGCCACAAGTAGGCGCGTACCCTCTAGCCGCTCATCAAACTGCTCAATCTTAGTGCCTAGACTTATTATTTGCTGATTGTTGGCCTGCTGCTGTTCAGCATTCTGAGCAACAATCTCAGCTAAGCTTTCTATCGTGCCTGACACTTGGTCTAGCCGCTGCTCTATATTCAGCAATCCTTCAACTACGGTCTCAAGCGTTTCCCGGTTGGCGTTTGCCTGCTGAGCAGATGGGCGAATGAACTGGGACACCAAAGCATCAACCGCTGAAGTGAGGGCTGATATGTCTCGGGCGTTTGATTCCGGCGTAGGCGATTTAGTCATATGGTAATTATAGCTGATGAATTGTCGCGCGCTAAACAATCGCTTAGATGGTTAAGGTTGCGCTCCCCTGCTATTCAGAACTAAACGCCCGCAGGTGATAGAGCAACAGTAGCAACTCGTCATGATTCAGCTGAGACCGGCGTTTGCCATCAAAACGACTAGCGATAAACTGACTGATTTCCTCCATTGTCCAGTTCAGACTTTGCACTTGGGCCTGGATCCCTCGAATGACTTCATCCTGCTGAGCGTCTATTCCAGAATAAGACGGCGGCGGCACTGGAGTATTAGACGAAGTAACCGGAGGAACTAAACGTAGAACGGGAGGCTTAGGCTGTGGAAAACGACGATTCTCCCCCCGCACCCCCCTCAAAGAGGCTAATCCTGTAGGGGTTTTGCAAAAGCCCCTGCCCCTTGTTTGGCAAAAGAGAATCGTTCAATAGCGGTGGCCAGAACTTTCACACCGGGTAGTGGTTGTTTTTTCGGGCAAGGTTCAAAAACGGCCATTTTTAGGTAACACTTGCAGCACAAAATAGACCGTCATCCAGACGACCCTTTCACTGATTTCGACAGATTCTAAGCCCTCTGAAACCGCTTGAAGCCTAACAACTCCAGCCAGTGCGAATGGGGACGGTTCATTTCCAGGTGACACTTTGGGGCGATCAGATCGTCTAAAACTGGGTTCTCATCTCACCGCATTGTGCGATAAGCCTACGGCATGGCTTCGCTTACCGCCAATATGAGCCCAGCCCTATCCGTCGCCGCCCGTCTATCTCCCGCTACGCGTCAGAAAATCGGGCTCAAAGCGGTCGCACGTACTGTTTCCATCAGCCAACTAGCAGACCAGCATCAGGTCAGCCGAAAGTTTGTCTACCAGCAGGAGAACAAGGCACAGCAAGCACTCGATGAATCGTTTTCTCCATCTAAAGGTAATGACGATGTTCTGTTTCATCTGCCAGTGACTAAAAGCTGGCTATTTCAGCTGATATTGGGCTTAGTGCTGATCTGCCACAGTTCCTATCGAGGAGTGGTGGAACTATTTCGCGATCTATTCGATACGTCAATCAGCATTGGCACTGTCCACAACCGACTGCAAGCGGCTACTGAGAATGCTGTTGAAATCAATCAATCACAAGACCTATCTGGGATTGCTGTCGGCTTGCATGATGAAATATTTCACGCGGACAAACCGGTGCTGGTCGGCGTTGATGCGGCCTCAACATATTGCTATTTGCTTGAAAGTGTCGAACGCCGCGATGAGGACACTTGGGGCTGTCATTTGCTAAATGTGATGGAACAAGGCTTCGACCCAAACTACACCATTGCCGATGGCGGCAGTGGCCTCAGAGCTGGGCAAAAAGCTGCCATGCCAGAAGTGCCCTGTCATGGAGATGTCTTCCATATCCAGCATCAGTTTGAGCAAGTGGCCAATGGTCTGGCTCGTCGTGTACAAGGCGGGCCAGCACGGCTGATGAAACAGGCTCAGCAAATGAGCAAGACCAGCTTGAAGGATATCGTCGAGCAACGGCTGGTCATTCAACAGTTTCAATCAAAACAACAAGAGCAGGCACTTGTCTTGTTAGCGCAGGATATGAAAACGCTCCTGGGCTGGTTCTCTCATGATGTGCTGGCCCTAGCTGGCCCTGGCCTAGCAGTGCGACAGGAACTCTTTGACTTCATCGTCAGTGAACTACAGCAGCGAGAAGATGAGCGCTATCCCGCTATCCGCAAGCTTGGGAAAGCACTGCGCAATCAACGCGACCAACTGCTGGCCTTTGCCGGTGTTCTCGATCAGAAGCTGGCAGACATCGCCCAGCGCTTTGAGCTGCCACTACAGGCGGTGCGCGATGTGTGTCTGCTGCATCGGAAACACAACACATCCAACGCCTACTGGGAACGGTGGAATCAGTTACACACTCAGCTATCTGGCAAGTTTCATGACGTCATGGAGACGGTCGGCGAAGCACTGAAAGAGACGCCCAGAGCCAGCTCGATGGTGGAGAATCTGAACTCTCGTTTGCGCAATTACTTTTTCCTAAGGCGAAGCCTCGGTGACGACTATCTGAGTCTCTTGCGATTTTTCTTAAACAGCCGTTGTTTCATGAGGGCTGAAGTACCAGAACGGGTGGGAAAAAGCCCCACGCAGCTACTAACTGGGGAAGTCCATCCCCATTGGCTGGAACTCCTCGGGTTTGAGCGTTTCCAAAGAGCATAGAAACCGACGAAATCAGCCTGTTAGATCATCACCAATGATGGTCTACTTCGTGCTGCGAGTGTTACCTAAAAATGGCCAAAAATGGACCAAGCTGAGAAGAAATTTGTGTTGCGAGCAGAAACTTTTACAGCATACAAATAATAATAAGTTTACCTTAAATTCTGCTCATAGAGGTGCACTCTCCGATATGGAACTCTCAAGTTCAAATGATTCTCCTAATGCACTATCTTGCAAAAGCTATTCTCTTTTTTCCAGAGACTGCATTGAGCGCGATCGCAAAGCTCATTCAAACGTATTTCTCAAAGCATCTCATGCATCTCCAGCCCCTGTCTGCTAACGCCCAGAAGCCATGAGTAACATTCAAGGCTTCCTATGCACGTAGATGACCCAACCGTGATTGCCTATCAGGCTGAACAGGATAAACGAGAACAACAACAAGACGAAGCCGCTGAAGAATGGGGCTTCGTTTCTCTAGAGCTAGCCCAGATGGTACAGCGCTGGGGCAAAGACCTAATCCTCCAAGAAGTCTCAGCCTTCCCCGAGAACCAGCCCATCGCACCCGCATCTGAACCCTTCGTCCCCCTCTGCAAATACTGCACGAGCTGGCAAGCGCCGCGCCTGCTGAAGCTCTCAGATGGCACCACGTATCAAACCCCAGGTTATTGCCAGTCCCGCGCAGCCGCTGAGCTAGAACAAATGCCAGATGACTACGCCAAAATCTGTGCCTTTTTCCAACTCGACTGCCCCTTTTAGACACCCCTTTTGAGCCATAACCATGACATACACCCAAACTATCCCACCCAATACCGCCACACCCATTCCACCCCAAGCCCCCGGCGAATGGTCACTGAGCCAAATTCAAGCCGCCCTCTCTCGGGATATCCCTGCTAATCTCATGGCAAGCCGCCGTCAAGGCAGCGTTAACGTCAACTACATTCCCTGGCATCGCGTAAACAAGATCCTGGACAAGTACGCACCTGGGTGGGCCTGGGAGATTTGCAAGATAGGCATGAGCAAGGATCGCTTGTTTGTTGTTGGACGGTTGACAGTACCAACGAGCGATGGCCATATCTCACGAGAAGCGACTGGAACCGAAGCCCTCAAGCGGCAAACGGATGAAGGTGAGATTGTTGAACTTGCCTATGGAGACCCGTCGAGTAACGCAGAGTCGATGGCCTTTCGTCGCGCCGCTGCCCGTTTTGGGCTAGGACTTTACTTGTATCAGAAGGATTAATGAACCAGGGATCGCAGCGCTCAGACATCTGTTGTTTGAGCGCTGTTATTTTGAGCGCGTTCCCTATTATGACGATGATGATTCTAACTTTGCTGCCTGCCGATTCTCCTGAGATCGCCTCATCAGCTCTTGTCCCTGAACTCCAAATATTCTGCTGCTTACGCAAAGGGGCAATGACAGGATTTCAACTCTTCTAAACCACCAGCTTGAGGAGAAGAAATCCATACTTGGAGATTAACCGATGACTGCTCGTTCTTACTGGCACCGTAACGTGGGTGCTGTGATTACCCCTGACATGACGATTACAGAGCAGCTAGAAGCGGCTGACTTGAACTGGACAGTAGAGCAATCACCCTACTGCTATGGCGAATACTTTCAATATGAAGATGACCGCAACAAAATCGCCTATCGCTCTGACAATGGCGATGTGCTGGGCTACTTTGGTCCCCGTCGTAATGCATTCCAGAACCGAGAGATTGTAGAAGCCTTTCATGAGTTCTGCGCGAGCAGTGGCGATGGTCTACAAATTGAACGACTCGGCTCGTTAAATGGCGGTCAATCCCTGTTCGCCACCGCACTTCTCAATCATCAGATTGATGTCAAGAAGGTGGGTGATGTGATGGAAACCCGCCTATTGCTGACTGAGCATCACGTTAGCGGCAGAGCACTGCAGATTCGCATATTCTTCAATCGCCTTGTTTGTACCAACGGCCAGACCCGGCTGGTGAAAGTAGGTGGGCGTACGCTAAATCATATGCAAGAGTTTGATGGCAGTACAGTTCGTGAGTATCTAGAAGCGGCTTATCAAGGCGTTGAGCAATACGAGCAGACCATGAACCGTCTGGCTGAAGTGACCGTCGAGGACAGTGAGGCCAGGATGCATCTGATTAGGGCATTTGGCTCCGTTGATAAGCCTTGGGAAGAACAACCTCGCCCTGTCCAGACCTGCTTCAAGTTGTTTAGTGGTGCGGGTGCCGGTAGTGAGAAGATGTCAGCTTTCCAAACGCTCTTTGGATTGAATGAGGCGGTTAAGGAATACCAGAACTGGCATGTGCGCGGCAGTAATAGTGCGACAGCCTTTCGTTCTGTAGCCTACGGAAGTCGCGGACAGAAGCAAGATGCCTTTATGCGTCAGCTTGTGAGTGTACACGGCCTATAAGGTGAGGCTATTTGGAGAGATAACTGAACTAACAGGGCAGTAAGCAAATTTGCTTGCTGCCTTTTTTTATTGA
Source organism: Cyanobacteria bacterium P01_D01_bin.105 (assembly GCA_039025345.1). Taxonomy (GTDB): domain Bacteria; phylum Cyanobacteriota; class Cyanobacteriia; order Phormidesmidales; family Phormidesmidaceae; genus Phormidesmis. Next base: position 8,576 of record JBCCOO010000123.1, read on the forward strand.
TCGAGTTGCTCAATCTCTTCAATGCTTAGCCCTGTCGTTTCGCTAATGGTTTCGACAGGCAGTTTCCCGAGGAGGGAGCGGGCAATTTCAGCTGATCTCTCTGCCTTGCCTTGTTCAAGCCCCTGCTCCAGTCCCTGCTGAAGACCAAGCCGTACTGCATTGCGACTATCGTTGATAAACATAGCCTGCCTATCCAAAACGTCCATTTCTTCTTGAGTAAGACGACTTTGACGCGCCACTTCAAAAGCACTTTGGATGGCTGGCTCCTGCTCTAACATTGCAGGGACTGATTCAAGATGATTGGCTTCCTTCAGGAAATAAAGCCACTTATCGCCTAACGTTGTGAGTTCATCAATTCCTTTATTAAACTTAGGCAGCTCTGCAAACACCAGTTCAATGTCATCACTGTAGTCGGTTAAGTCATCTTTCTCTTTAAGACGATAATAGGAGAACACTTTTTCGCTGTGTTCAAACATCACAAAATCAGTGATGGTCAGTGCAATGACTGGATTAAGCAGACTGTAATCTTCACCTACTTTAAGCTGGGTAGAAAAGGCTTTCGCTGCGTTGTAAAGCACTCGCTTTTTGAAGCCCAGCACGTTGAGCACCTGCATCTCAATAATGACATCGCGGCCATCTGAAAGCTGTGCTTTAACGTCTAAAAATGATTCTTTCACGCCTTCAATTCTGGGTGCTTGGTAGGGATCTAGAATGGTGAGGTCTTCAATGGTGGGTTCTCCCTGGTATAAGAGGCCATTCAAAAAACTGATCAAGATATCTTTGCTTTGAGGCGAGCCAAAGATCTTCTTAAAGGCGAAATCAGTTTTGGGATTGATAAATGGCAACATTAATCACGGACAGAGCGGAGATTTTAGTAATACCCATATACTACCTTGATTAGAGCTTTTGCTCAAGTTTCTTTGTCTCAATGACTTTGCTATACCGGCTTAGCCGTACTGGGTTACAACTCATGCTGGAGCGCCTCGCTAGCTTTTGTATCAGCTGAGCTGCTCAATCTCTTCAATGCTTAGCCCGGTCGTTTCGCTAATGGTTCCGACAGGCAGTTTCCCGAGGAGGGCGCGGGCAATTTCAACTGATCTCTCTGCCTTGCCTTGCTTTCTCCATTGCTCCAGCCTACTAGCCGCTCCTTCCTCACGAGCTGTGTTAATGACATTGTTCATGTCTCGATAGTACTTGAGACTGTTTTCATAGCTATCCTGCTCTGCTGCTGAAAGGTTCGCCAACTCAGCAGCTTCAAATAGCTGAAGAAAAACATCTTCTGCGAATGAACTTGGTTGATTTTGAGTATCGGGTAAATGCTTGAACAGATAGAGCCACTTATCAAAATGAGATGCTATTTGTCCGAGATTCTTTTTGAATCTAGGGAGCTCGATATAAATAACCTGCAGCTCATTACAGGAAGCATTACAGTTTTGTATCTTGAGGTTTTCATTGTAAATAATTTCCCTGTCAGTGTAGTGTTCGCTAAAGACGAAGTCGAGAACTCCAATAGAGTAAATAGACTTGGATTTGCAGTTCCACTCACCAAAACGCACTTTTTCTTGTATCGGAAAGCTATTGTAGAAGGCAACGAGGCTTCCAAAGAAGTTGTGTTTGGCCATCTGTAACTCAATAATCAGATAATCGCCATTTTTACCTTGGCCGTAGACATCCAATGTCGTTCTATCACCAAGTGTACTTCCTAGGTACTCACTGCTTTCGTAAGAGAGACTTTGAACCTGATGATGAGCAGGCAGCAGCGTGTTGAGAAAGTCGATGAGCAGCAGTTTGTTTACCTCTGAGCCAAAAATACGCCTGAAGCCGAAATTCGTGAATAAATTAACGTATTTTTCTTCGAGATACAAGACTTTTCGATTTGAATGATCAGACTGATGCTTTATTGGATTAATCTATAAGGCATCTCGAAATTAGAACAGTGGTGAAATAGGCTAAGGCTCTATGGCAATCGTCAATCTAACAAGCTAATTGGGTTCAATCATCATTAATGAATTCGCCCGTTAATGCCTGCTCAGCTAATAACTCAAGAGATGGGAAAAGGGATGATTTCATGTTTTCTGAACCACGATAAATGGATTCTTCGTAAACACCATCTTTTAGTGTAAAAATAACGACCTGCTGTCTATGACGATCAATAATCCAGTATTCAGCAATGCCCCACCATTCATACTGCTGACGCTTCCACTCGTAGTCCCGGCGATAGTTGGCGCTACGCTCGCCCCCTTTGCTGATCACTTCGGCAACGAGGAGAGGTGCAGGCATGCCCAAGAGTACAGCATTTTTCTTCAGCTCTAATATTAGCTTTAGGTGCTCAGGCCGAAGAACAATCAAATCAGGCACTCTATTGACTCTGTCATCACCGACAGGATGAACCTGTAGCTCAGTAGAGTTACTTTTCACAAGCCGCCTGTTTTTTAGAAGACGTTTTAATAATTCAGCTAGTTCGTCCGCAATGAAATAGTTCTCTTCATCTTCTGGCGGTAACTCTATGACTTCTCCATTGCTGAGTAACCGAAAGTTACCGTCCGGGCCAAGGTCAGACTCCAGATATTCTTCATAACTTTTTTGACGCTCTCCCGCTAACTCTACGGGTGTAGTCGGAGATTCTTGTTTCACAGACTCTTAACTAGGCCGCAGCTAACGCCGCTGCCCCCGTCAGACCGTCTCTACAAGCATTTTCAAGAACCGTGCGCCCCACGGATCTATTCTTAATCACAATGGCGCTGGCAATATCACGAGGCATGGAACACCCACACTCGCAGCTATGCCAGCGCACAGAGATATCTTTCTTGGCTATCCGCCCACACTCTGGGCATTCCTGGCTAGTGCCCGCAGCCGGTTCATACATTAATCCGACTCCACGAGTAAAACAAACCCACGGCAAGATCCTATTCAAGAACTGCCCGTGGCCTGCATCTAGCATGTGCTTGCTCAGAAATCCGCGACTTAAACCAGTCAGGTTCAAGTCTTCAACGACCACCACATCAGCACTGTCACAGAGTCTGTGCGCTGCCTTGTAATGGAAGTCTTTGCGGGTATTGGCAATGCGCTCATGCAGCCTAGCTATCTTCTTCTGTTGCTTTTTCCAGTTGGCAGAGCCTAGTTGTTTTCCTTTGAGTCTGCGTTGCAGTAATTTCAACTGGCGCTGCATTCTTCCAAAGAACTTGGGCCGTGCTACTTGTATTCCATCAGAAGTCGAAAGGAAATATTCAAGCCCGACATCAACACCAACAAAGTGTCCTTTAAGGGGCACTTTAGGGGTCTCAACATCAGATTGAAAGCTCAGCATCAAGTAAAA
>JBCCOO010000124.1:0-11868 GCA_039025345.1 Cyanobacteria bacterium P01_D01_bin.105
ACTTTCTGAGCCATGCACATACAGAGTCACTAGCCTCTGATGACTTTCAGTTGACGATTATACGAGACTTAAAACAAACAGATTAATATGAAATCCGGCAGATGAATCATCATTCTTGCGCCCCCTCATCCCCAACCCTTCTCCCGATGGAGAAGGGCGCCAGTCAAAGTCTGTCGCCCTACGCTTTGAGAAGCGCAAAGCTGTACGGGAGAGGGATTTAGGGAGAGGGATTTAGGGAGAGGGATTTAGGGAGAGGGATTTAGGGAGAGGGCGACAGACTATTAGATTCAGCGCTTTCCTAACGGATTTTATATAACTACCACCGCTATGCATGAATAGGTCGGTCTAATAAGACTGGAGCAATAGATCGCTTTGCCAGAAAAGAGTTGGGTATCTTGCCTCAGAGCCCCCTCCTGGAGATATTTAGGTGGGGACGGGGGCAACATGTTTTGTCATGCATCAATCTCATTGACTAGCCCCCTTTTATGAGAAAGCAATACGCTATTCCTTGGTGGCATGGTGTGTTTCCCCACAATTTTGGGGGACTTTTAAACAAGACTCACCGTTAAGTACTGGATTAGAGATCAGGATTTTCTGGACATGGGACCTCCTCCGAATTCGGGGGGCGGGGGGCTCAGCAAATTCTGGTACCTAGCCAACAATCAGAGTCATCATCTTTTGTCAGTTCACCAAGTACTAGAGGATGAGGGCAGCAAGATATGGCGAAATGCGCATGTTATTCATCTTTGCGTCTTAACTAATCACCATAGCTGTGCAAGCCATTGCAAGGTTTGCGCCTGCCAAGAAGAATTAGGGGCAGGGAGAGTGGACTGTTGCCAGGGGCGAGCATTGCAGGCGGCTTGAGCATCTCTGGCAATGGTGAGAGATTGTTCGTCTTGGAGGATAGTTTCTGGGGCAGTTAGGAGAGGGTGGTGTTGGAGGCGATCACACCCAATATTGGGCCACATCTGTAAATCCGTCGGCCATCTACGCAGAGTCAGATCGGCTCCCGCACTAAATATCTGATCACCCTCTGATGTAAAGTTCACTGACCAAACGCTGCCAGTGTGTCCTTCCAAAGGCAAACCAATTTGCTTTGTTTGGTTAATATCCCAAAGGCGTACCGTACCATCATAACCACTGCTAGCCAGTAAATTGTTGTTGTTCGGACTAAATTGCACCGACCAGACCGTATTGTTGTGGCCAGGTAACTGACTAATCTGCTCACCCGTTTGGCTATCCCAAATGATAATTGTTTGGTCTTTACTGCCACTGGCAATCTTTTTTCCATCTGGACTAAAGGCCACTGACCAAACATCATCCGTATGACCCTCTAGTACACGAATGAGTTGACGCGTCTGAACATCCCATAAAACTAAAGTATCATCTCGGCTACCGCTAACAACGTATTTCCCATCAGGGCTAAAGGCTACGGCGTAAACCCAATCCTTATGACCTGGCATTGGTGGGCCAAAGGATTTATTGCTGTCAGCATCCCACAGTTGCAAATTGTTATCCCGTCCACCACTTACGATCTGTTTTCCATCTGGACTAAACGCGGCTGAATAAATTGCTGCGCCGTTGTGTCCTTCTGATTTGGCAATTTCTGATTGCTCGTCAATACCCCATATTCGTAGAGTCCCATCGACACCTACGCTAACGATCTGTTGGTTATTTGGACTAACCATAACAGAGTAAACAGGGCCATCATGTGAACCCAACGAAATGACACGCTGTTGCTGAGACTCCATATCCCATAGGTTCAATTGCCCCGATTCATCAGCAGTAACCAAATAAGCATCATCAGAACTCAGTGCCATAGATAAAATACTGCTTTCATGGTTGCTAGTCAGAGGTTGGCCAGTAGGCACATCCGCTCGAATATCCCACAACCTAATGGTTTTATCCGAACTACTACTGACGAACTGATGGCTGTCCGCATTAACATCAAGTGACCAAATTAAATCATTGTGTGCATCTAGTATTTGTCCGCTGGGCTTTCCATTTTTTGCGTTCCACAGCCGAATACTACGATCTGCGCCAGCACTAATAATATATCGGTCATCAGGGCTAAAACTAACCGCATATACTTTGTCCTGATGACCTCGTAGAGACTCTCCAATCTGTTTACGCGTTTGCATGTTCCACAATTTGAGTGTTCTATCTGAACTACCACTGACCAGTCGAGCACCATCAGCGCTAAAAGCGAGCGAAAATATACTGCCTTGATGACCTCTCATAGGTTCACCAATCAGCTCCCCTGTGTTAGCATTCCACAGTCGTATTGTGTTATCCGTACTGCCACTGGCAACAACTTGCCCATTAGGACTAAAGGCTACAGCCAAAACGGCGCCCCAATGTATGTTTTCTAGAAGTGTTTCACCACTTTCTGTTTCCCAAATACGAATGGCTTTGTCGTCCCCACCGCTAACAATTTTTTTTCCATCCGGACTAAATAAAACTGATCTCACAGGCCCAGTATGACCTGTTAAAGCCTGGCCCATTTGTTTGCCAGAAGTTAAATCCCAAATTCGAATGATTGAATCTTCTCCAGCGGTAACTATTTTCTGACTATCAGGGCTAAAAGCAACCGCGTAAACCCAATTTTCAGGATCATTAGAAACTATAATTGTTCGAATCAGTTGCCCCGTTTTAGCATTCCAGATTTTAAGCGTATTATCAACACTTCCACTCGCAATGTATTGGCTATTTGGGCTATACGCAATTGAGCGAACACTATATTTATGACCGTACAGTTGATTTTGTTCCCGTGCGTTTTGCACACCAGTTATAAGAGCCTGATAAACTATAGACTGTGTTTCCGGATAGGAGATACTTCTTTGCAAAGTTTTTATAGCTAGTGCCATCCCTGAAGCTCCTCTGCCGGTATTAATCCAATCTATGGCTTGGAGAGAATCCCTATTAATTTCTGCAGTAGCTGTTTGTAGCCTGAGTACACGTCTGGTTTGCATCAATGCAAAAATAGTGGTTGCCGAAAGCGATAGAGTAACAGCAGCCGCTACCAAAAGAAAAGTATTCCTACCACGCTTCTCTGCTCGAATGCTGGCCCGAATGAAATCACGCTCTAGATCATTTAAGTCATCATAAGTACGGGCTTCTTGCAACAAAATTCCTCTGAGCAACGTACTCGAATCTCTCTTTTTGCTTTTCCATTGTTCTGCCGCTGCCGTCAGCCGCAATCTCTGCCGCAGCGAAGCCCGCTCATCTTCCAACCAATCTGCCAATCGCGGCCAGTTGCGAATCAACGCCTCATGGGCCACTTCCACCTGCGCGTCATCTGGCAACTCTCCCTCTGTCAGCCGTACCAGCCGCACCAGTATCAGCTTCTCCAAAACCCGATTAACCCGGTCTCCCGCTTCACCCGCTGCATACAACTCCGACTGGGGAACCCGCCGACTGGTGACCTCCAGCCCTTCCCCAGGCCGCACCATCCGCAGCAAAATCCGCCGCATCGTCACCTGCTCTTCCGGAATCAGGCCCTCATAAAACTCATCCGCACTCTTCGCCAATGCTAGCCGCCCGCCGCCCAGCCGCCGATACGCCTCCCACGTCACGCGGTTGCGCTCCCGGTGTTCCCACAGCTTTAGCAGCGTAAACTGCAACAGCGGCAATGCCGCAGGCTCCCCAAGCACATCACTCAGCAGCGCATCAATCAACCCTTCCTCCAACTTCAGCCCCACTAACGCAGCTGGCTGTGCGATCGCCTCTCGTAATTCCGTCGCCTCCAACGCCGTCGTACGAACATGTGATTCCTCAAACAGTTCCAACAACCCCGGCAACCGCACCAGCTGACTCTCAAAATCAGTCCGCATCGTCAAAATCAGCCGATTAGCCCGATCCTCAGCCTGCACAAAATTAATCAAATTCTGCACCAGCGCCTCCCGCAGCGCCTCATCCCGGCACAGCGTAAACACCTCCTCAAACTGATCAATAAACAGCACAACCGGCTGAGACGCTTGCGCATCATTGGGCGTCACCAACTGCAGCAAATGAAACGGATCTGCCTGAAAGGCCTTTACCTGTTGCGTTACCCAGTCTGCCGTTGCCCGCGCTGGCTTAAGCCGCCGCGCCAACGCCGCCAACGGATTTGAGCCCGGCACCAGCGGCGCATAATAAATCCAATCTCGACTGCCCGGCAGCGCCCCCGCCACTAACTTGGGCAACACACCGCCCAGCACCACCGAAGACTTACCACTCCCCGAAGACCCTATCACCACCAATAAGCGATGACTCTCCAAATGCTTCAGCAGCTTGTCTAACAAACGCTGCCGCCCAAAGAACAAATGCTCATTCTCAGCCCGAAACGCCTCCAGGCCCAAATAAGGGCACAGCGTATCGTCTAAATCTGGCGCTAAAGCCGGGTCAAAGTCCACCAATGTCGCATCTGGCGGCTCCACTTGCCCTGCCCGATACAGTACCGAACTCCAATAATCCAACAAGCCCTGCGCCGTCCAGCGATCATCTTCATTGTCTAAAACAGCTCCAGTCGCATGCCCTTGATGCATAAACTGTTCAATCTCGACCAGCACCGCTGGCTCATTGCCCTGCTCGCGGTGCCGCTTGAGCAAATCAGTATGCGCTGCCCGCAGCGATGCCAACGATGGAAACCGCGCAGGCTCTGCCTCAGGGGTAGGCGATAGGGTTGGCCCTAAATTACTCATGCCATCATCCTCAATACCGACGCCAACGGTCCGCCGACCTCGCGCAGCTCTTCACACAGCCGCTTCAAGGTCACATCCACCTGAAAAAAACGCTGACTCGCTCGCTTACGATACAGCCGAAAATAACGCCTAATTTTCACTGGATGCTGCGCTTTAAGGGCAGCATCCAAACTTTGACTGTCTTTTTGAAACGCAATTGTCCACGCATCTGCATCCGTATCAATCAACCCATCTGCCTGATCTTGCAGATAGGGCCAAGACATTTCCAGCTCAATCAAATCCTGACCCAAGGTGGCCTCAATCCGGCGCATTTCTCGATCAAAGCTCTGCCAATAATCGTGCCCAATGACTAACGCGCTCAGCCGCTGATTCAACGCTTCCAGCACCTTCACGCCCTGCTCAAACTGTTGGAGTTTTTCTGCATCTAGCTGAGATTCAGAGAGGGTTTCAGCAATAAATTGCATCGCCTGTACCAAATCTGGCAATCGTAGCGATCGCGCTGCTTCCGTCAACTTGGTATTAATCCGATCAGGCTGGTTGGCCAGCACCCGATTCAGTAACCAAATGGTGCGCTTTAGCGGCCCAAGCGCTAACTCAGTGATCGCGCTGTTTAGCTCGCTCTGCGCTTTTTGCAGTTCAGCCAACCACCGCACTTCGTTGGTGGCAATCGTTTCTTGCGCGGCTACCTGCTGCAACTCTGTGAGCAACTCTTGTAGCGTCAGCTCATACTCCATCAAGTCTTCCAGCGCCAGCTCATCGTCTGGGAAGCGCCTAGCTGCCTGCACAATCACGCCATAGCACTGAAACTCCAACGTGTGTAGCAAGTCATGCAGTGCCTTGTAGTTGGCAATTACATCAATCTGCTCGCAAGCCGCCTCGAACACTACCCGAAAGGTAATCACCGCATCTTTTACCGCTGGCACCTGCATCAGCTCCGCCAAGGCAGTCAAACCCTGGCTCACCGGCTGGCCATACTCCGTATGCGATACCCGCAGCTCCTCGCGCACCAAGCGCTTTACCGTTTCCGGGTCAGCCTGATATGTGCGGTTATCAATATGAATTTGCTGACCTTCTACGCTGGCAAATGCTGCGCCGCCAGACATTTGCCCTACCGTTTGAGCGCGATCGCCCTGAACACGCTGCTCAATATTTAATCCATCTGTGCTCAGACCATCTGCACTCAGACCATCTTTGCCCAGACCGTCTGTGTTTAGACCGTCTGCCGATGAACTAGCCGCATCTGGTGTTAACGACGGATCAGGCATTTTTTGAAGAAAATTATTAATCCTTTATAGGATAATAAAGGAACGTGCCAAGAAATGGGGCTTTCATTAACCCATTCACACGTCCACTCATTATCTCTATCTATCACCTCTATTTATCACCCTCTCTGCTGAGGCGTGAGCTGCAGGTACAGCCCTGGCACCACCAACAGCGCAATGCAAGTCGCTGACAGCAGCCCAAAAACAATGGCCATACACAAAGGGAACCATTGGGCATCACTTAGCGCCAACGGAATTAAACCAATGATGGTGGTAATAGATGTCGTCAAAATAGGACGGAGGCGATCGCTTGCTCCGGCCGCTGCCGCATGGCGTACATCTAACCCTTGCTTGCGTCGTTCATTCATCGTCTCCACCATCACGATCGCATCATTTACAACAATCCCCACCAAGGCAATCACACCAATCATGGCTGGGAAAGAGAATGACAACCCCAGGAAAAAGAAGCCAAACAAAGTGCCAATCAGTGCAAAAGGAATGGTCAAAATAATGATCAGCGGCTGAGTGTAAGAGCCAAACTGCAACACCAGCACCGCAAACACCAAGAAGATCGCGACCACCAACATTTGCCCTGCAGAACCAAAGGTTTCACTGCTGGTATCCGCATCTCCACCAAAGCGATACGTGTAACCACGAGGCCAGCGTTCTGCATTTGCCTCATCATTTAGGCTGGAGTCGTATTGCATAGCCGCTAGCTTAGGGGTGAGTTCCGCCAAAATTTCAGTGTCGAAAAAGCCTTGGCCCGGAATCACTTTTGCCAACACCGTCACACTGCGCTGAGTATTGCGATGGGTAATAGACAGCGGCACCGCGCCCTGAACCGGCTCTAGCAATGCCTCGGCAGGTAGGGCATCACCAGAGGAAGTAATGAACCGCATAGTCGCAAATTCATCTAAGCGAGAAGGGCCACCTACCGCACCCTGATTTGACGGCCAGCTCGTACTCAGTCGAATTTCAAGATCTTCTTGCCCGCTCCCAACTGAAAAATCACCCACATCATTATCTGTCATTAAATATCGGCCTTGTAAGCCCACATCATCTTGACTCATGTTGTAAAAATCCAACGCTTCTCGCTTGGGCACCAGCTTGTAGTCTTCTCTTAAATTCCCTAAATCATCGCGCACATCAGTTGTGCCTGGAATCTCTCGCAGAGCCTGCTGAACCTGGCTTGAAATCTCTCGTAGGGTTTGAAGATCTTCCCCAAAGACTTCCACTTGAATCGGATCCGCGCCACCGCCTGCTAGAGGATAGGCCGCACTCAGCACAGCCCCTGGATAGTTGCGAATAATTCTTTCCTCTAAGGTTTCTTGAAGATCGCGCACGTACTCAAAAGAGTCTCGATTCCGCTGATTGCGATTTACAAACACCGCTGACAGACCCACAAAATAATCTGCGTTTCCTGGTTTTATTTCACTGGAGGCTACTAAATTACTGCGCTGTCCCACCAGCTTCACCACGCTCTCAAATACCTTGCTGCCACCAGGGTCACTATAGTTACGAACAATCTCTCCCATTAGATCTGCCACCTCTTGAGAGGTTTCTAGGGTAGCGGCTGGCGGCAGCTCTACATTTAAGCTTAGTTTGTTGTCATCACTGACCGCAAAAAGAGAGCTGGGGAGCTGACTAAACAAAATTACGGCACAAACGAATAGGGCGATCGCCCCTGCCGTCCACAAACGCGCCACATGGCGATTGGGTACCGTAATCCGCAAACTCCACCGAGAAAACTGCTCAGAAACGACTTCTGTGAGCCGATCTACATAGGTTTTAGATGCCGTGCCACCCCCCTGATTGCCCAGTAAATATTTAGAAAGCGGCACCACTGCCAGCAAGGCCAACACATAGCTCATCACCAGGCAGGTAATGGCACTAATCGGAATCAGGCGAATAAACTTGCCTAATGTACCTGAAATTGCCATGAGTGGAGCCATCGCCAAAATGGTGGTGAGCTGCCCTGTAAAAGCTGGCGAAGCGTAGGTTTGAACTGTTTTTATGGCAGCAGCAGGAAAGCTTAACCCCTGCACAAAAATGCCATCATGCAGCCCTTCTAACATGAGAATGAACACATCTACTAACAAGCCCAACGCCAAGATCATCCCGACCGTGACCATCGTGTTGAGTGTGTAGCCCAGCATCCATAAAATAAACAACACGCCCGCAAACGTCATCGGAATCGCTAACCCAGCAATCAGAGCCTCTCGCCACGTTAACGCCACAAACAAAATGGCAAATACCAACAACGAGGCTTGCAACACATTGCTGCCCAAATTCCGCAAATCACGCCGAATCGCGTTGGCATCATTATTTAGCACTCGGTACTCCATACCAAAGGGCCAGATATTCGGATCCTGGCTGATAATCTCCATATCGGCGAGTACATCATCAATCACCTGAATGGTGTCACTGCCTGCAACTTTCACCACTTCCAAGTTAATAGAAGGCCTAAACGCACTGCCCTGCCAACTCACAAAGGCCCGCTGGGTTTCTCGCTCTAACCCCTGATACACATCAGCGACTTCTGATAACACCACCACTCGGCTATCATCTAAGCGCGTTACCGGGAGATTTTTTAAATCTTCTAAGCTACGAAAGCGGCCATAGAGCCGCACCTGTGCGCCTATTTCATCATCTCGCACCAAATCCCAAGAGGTATCAATATTGCCGCCCTGGATAGCATTGCGCACCTGTGTCGCAGAAATGCCTAATGTCGTCAGTCGACTGGGGATCATTTGAACATGAACAACCTCATCCCGCTGCCCGCCCAAATTCACTTCTCGCACATTTTTAACCGATTCCAGCCGCGCTTGCAAATCTTCAGAAGCCTGACTCAGCAACCCAATATCTAAGTTCTCACCGCTTAGGGCCAAGGTCAAAACCGGAGAATCTTGTTGCGATAGCTGCTCAAAAGAGGGCTTTTCTCGGCCCGTAGATTCTGCAGGCAGCTCAGATTCCGCGTCGTCTACTTTGCCGCGCAGTTGCTGGATAGATTCTGCAACGGGGGCTTCTGCTTTAAAGGCGACATTGATAATTGAGAATGAATTAAAGGTGGCGCTGGTAAAATCATCTAGCCCCTGAAGACTTTTTATCTCTTCTTCTAGTTTGTCTGTAACCTGATTTTCCAGCGTTTCTGCATCGGTGCCGCCCCAGGTGGTGGTAATCATGGCACGGGCAATTTTAATTTCAGGGTCGCCCTCTTTTACCATCGAAAAGTAACCCATCAAGCCGCCCATCAGCAGCATAAAGCACAGCAGAATGGCAAAAATCTGACGGGTGAAAAAGAATTCCATCAGGCCAGAGACTTGGCCAGAAGAGCGCTGGGCAGTGGTTTGCTCTGTTCTATTAACTGGTTTATCCGCAGAATCCACGGCTGAACGTGATGCCGAGGTAACAAACTCATTGGTTTCCATTGGTCTTACTCTCGGTTCACAATCTCAACAGGTGTTCCATCTACCAAACGGTTTTGCCCTTCAACAACCACTTTCTCCCCAGCGACAATGCCCGAGAGAATCGCCACTCCAGATAAGCCTTCAAGGCCTCGTTCTACCTGCCGTTGCTGAACCGTGCCATCAACTTCATTGATCACAAAGGCATAAAATTTCTGATCTCTTGAAACCAGCGCCCCGATGGGTAACACCACCGCATCACGGCTGCTGTCCACCTCAATCCAAACGTACACTCGGCCTCCCACTTTCAGGTTCCGGACTTGTTCAAGGTCACGAAGCGTTACTTCTGTGCCCCGGCTCCCAGGCGTTTGAGACGGACTCACCGCAAATACTCGTCCCCCGCTTCCGCGCCGTTTAGCAATATCCAGCAATCCTTGAGGACGGGCTCCAATGGCCTGAGCGGCACTCACTTCTTCTTCTAGTACCACATAGGCTTGCTGCCCCGGACGAATCTCTGCGGCCGCGCCGGACTGTAATTCCAACTCCACTTCAAAAGATTGAGGATCAACCACCACAATAGGCGCCGTCTCAATCAGATTTTGGGTACTGCTCGAATTGAGATACTGAGTACTCCAATATTCTCCCTCTCGAATATTGATATAAGCAACCACGCCATCAATCGGAGAAACTAGCTCAGTATCTTCTAAATCAACGGCCCTCTCGTTAAGTCTAGCCACAGATGCGCCCACAGAGGCTTCAGCTGCAATCACGCCATCTTCTGCAGAAAGTAGATCTTGCTGCGCGGTCATCAAGGATGTTTTGGCCTGGTCTAGTCGGTTTTGGTAGCTATCGCGATCGCTCTCTGCAACCGCCCCTTTTTCAAACAGAACTTCATAGCGACGTAGCTCTGTTTCTGCCAGACGCAAATCAGACTCTGCTCTCGATATGTTTGCCTCAGCCTGCTGCCGACTCGCCTCCGACTGATTTCGCTGGGTTTCAGAGACCTGAATATCGGCTTCTGCTGACTTAATCCCAGACATCTGCCTGCGGGAATCAATGGTGGCCAGGAGCTGACCGCGTGAGACAAGGTCTCCTTCTCTGAGTTCTACGCCGTCTACTTTAGCCACATAGGTAATGTCACCACTGGCCTGAAAATTAAGCACTCGCCGCCGCACCGGCCAAACCGACCCCTCGTCAAATACCCATCCTTCCACGAGCCCTGTTTTGGCCGTCATCACCCTCACCGGGAGACGAGACGAAGCATCAGCAACTGTTTCAACCGTCTCTTCAGGGGGCGCAGAGGTCAATGTTCTATAAGCTTTTAAGCCAACAAACCCAGCGACCACGAGCATCGCCAGTGCTGCCGCAGGCCAGAGCGGCTTGTTGGCTTTGCGCCAGCGCGGAAAGGTAGAACGGCTGCTAAAAAAGTTTGGACGCTCTGCCTCTGGAGCGGTTGACGAGGGGAGAATAGTAGCATCAGCATTCGGGTTAGAACCTGGCTCGGATTGGGGGCTAAAAGGCTCATTAGACATGACTTCAGAAGTGACACTAATTGGGGCTATCGGCAGTGGAGCTATCGCCCAACCCCTGCATTTAAGCCTACAGGGCTAGACTAAACTTATGAGTTTAATCTTAAGTGCACTTCCTCAATTGGAATGACATCTCTCTATGATGTTTCAATAACAACCGCTCAGATATACTTAAAACCGTAAAGAAATCGTTCGAATGATGAATGAATGGTTGCAATAGGCCATCGAAATGAGAGCGAACCCGTCTGTTAATAACAACATTACAGCCGTGTCATGCGATCGCCCATTGCCGCCAACTTAACGTACGCCAATTTACACATAGAAATAGCCATATAGAAATAGCCATCACGTTACAGCCTTCTATCTAAAGCCTTCTATTAGGATGTTTTGAAAGATACCCGCCCACTAGGGTGGCAATGAAAATCGTCACATACATTTGGCCGATAATAGCCTCCATATTGGTGAGTACCAAAGCAATGTCACTCACGGGCACAATATCGCCGTAGCCCAAGGTGGTGAGGGTTGTGAAGCTAAAATGCAACGCCTTGAGATAAGAGTCTTGGCTAGAGCCAGATTCAAACAGCGGCGGTGAAAAGGCACCGGGCTCTAGCGTTGCCACAATGCCGTACAACAAAGCCCAGACAAAGCCAATCAGCATGTAGACGCTAATGCCGCCTCGTACAGTGTCTGCGGTGGCTTCTGATGTTGTCCAAATATCTCTCCCAATCCAATAGGCTGCAGCGCCTAAGTAGAGGGCAAAAATAGCCTGGGCGAATATCTCAAAGGGCTGATTGAATGAGGTTGCCCAGCCTAATCGTGAACCGACCTCGATGCCAAAAGCCACTAGGGCGATCGCGCTGTAAATAGACACCAGTGAACGAGGCAGTGAATAGCTTTTAACAATTAGCAAGATGGCATACAACAGCAGTAGGGTTGGTAGAAGACTGCCAACCCCAGTTCGAAGAAAAGGAGAAAGCACAAACACCACCAC
>JBCCOO010000125.1:0-11772 GCA_039025345.1 Cyanobacteria bacterium P01_D01_bin.105
AGACGGTCTGGCGGGGGTGCAACTTTCGTTGTTGCCTAGCTAAGTGTCGATGAAACAAGAATCTCCGTCTATAACTGCAGGGTTAGGAGGAGAGCGTCAACAGGCTGGTGACACTATCACTATTGAAAGCCTGAATCTCAGCTTTTCTGTTGAGCAGGTCTATCGTGGCTTGACTTTTCCTGCTCCGGATAATTCATAGGACGTGTCAGAGCTTAATGGCTTCTATCCATTACGGATCTACAACATCTTTAACCAGCCAAAAACTTGGTCAACCGTAAGCGTCAGCTCTAAATCAGGAAAGACAGGCAGCTTCTGATTAGCTTGGCAAAGTACTGGCTGCTGTTGTTGTAAAAAATACAAAATACTAAGGTCATCTGGATCAACGAACCATCCTAAATGACTGCCATGTTCTATACAATGGAGAATATTGCCGAGTACTTTGTTGGGGCTTTGATCTGGAGAAATAATCTCAATTGTCCAATCTGGGGCAAGGTTAAAGTTGTCTGGAACTTCTCCTTCAGGTGTGAACGGAATCCGCTCCCATTGAAAGATGGCGACATCGGGCACGATGGAGTGCCCTCCAAAGTTGCACCTCAAGTCTGGAAAAGCGTAGGCAATTTTTGCATCCTCTGCGGCCTGGTTAATGACAGCACATAGTTTACCTTTCAGGCGGCTATGTCGTCCTTTTGACAGAGGCTTGTGAATAGTTTGGCCATCAATATATTCGCTGGCAGGCTTGGTCTCTGGTAATTTCAGAAACTCTTCTAGCGTCAGTAGTTTGGGCGCTTGAAACATGTGGAGGTTCTGCTGCAATACGATAAGGCTACGGTCGCTGGTATTTTAGCTGATGACGTTAAATCATTCCCCTAAGCGGCAGCCTGCTCTGATTGCTTCGTGCGTGTCTTCTTTGCAGTACCTATTTTTCTAAAGGTATACATCTTCTCAACTTCTACCCTGCAAGATTCCAACCACCTCATCACGGTAGAGCGGTTCAGCATATCGATCTTCTCATGCTTCGTATCCGCAACAACATCACCAAACGTTGTGCCTTGCTGTCGCAAATCATTTACCAGAGTGCCAAAGAGATGCGGAAAGTCGATAACACTCAAATTCTTATCGATAGCTGCTTTTAGTGCGTCATTGCGTTCTAACTCACTGTCCCAGAGTGCTGGTCTCGCCCTGTGGAAGCTTTTCACCAGAATATGCTTAACGCCCTCAAACTCTTCACTGGTAGATAGCCGTGCAATCTCAGCTAGTGAGCCAGGGTCGAGATCGCAGACCCACCACTTGTAGATCTGAATATCGCTTTGCTTGGCCGTTTCAATGACACCTCTGCCCAAGAGCCATCGATTGATATACACATCAGCTTGAGCAGCGAGATCCACAATGACATCCTGCTCGGTGGTGCTGGCTAGATACCAAATCGTATCAGGCTGACTTTCTAACGCTGGGTCATCAGAGACCGAGATTAACGTGGCTTTGTCGCCGTGGAGCTGGCAGCAGGTTTGCTTTTGGTCATCTGCGTCAATCAGCCTGGGTTCAGCGCCTGCTTCAATGGCGAGATAGTTCAAGACAGAAGCAAAGGCAGATTTGCCGACGTTGCCCTTGCCGCTGGAGACGATATGGATAGTATTTGTCATTGTTGTTTTCGATTTCGTTTGAAGATGTTTTGCGCGATCGCCTGATTGGCCTCATAGTCAAAACCGCCAATGATAGACGATTGAGTGGACTTCTCTAGTGACTCAGAAGCTGATGACTTAGAAGCTGATGAAACGCTTTCAGGCTTTGGGAGAGCCGTTAAGGCGTCCGGTATAACCGGAGGTTCGTGGGTATGCGACTCATGCGGCACAGTCGCATTGGCTGCAACTGCAGGGGCAGGTGCTTGGGGCAGTGCTTCTTTTCGGAACTTGTAGTAGTAAGTTCTGAAGTTTGACCACTTGCAAGAAACCCGATTCTGTTCCTTTAAGTGAGCGTATATCGCAGTGAGTGCATACTCTTTGGCCCTGAGTTGTTCAATCTCAGCCATCAGTTCGCGAATTTGGCCTTTCGCGCGCTGCTTTTTAGGCAGTGCTGTATTTGATTGTGACATTAGCGTCTATGTGCGCTTTCAAACATCCTACAGCAACAGTCCACTTGTTATCTAATGCTCATCTAATATTCATACAACAACTCTCTAATGCCTATCCAACAATCGTCCAATGAGTATCCAATAGATATCCAATAACCATCCAATGAGTATCCAATGGACGGCCAATACTTTGCACTACATTCCCGACACCGTTGCCCAGTTATAGATCCTTTATTGGAAGCCCACACCATTACCATCAACGTGCAGGCCCCAAAATAGCTATGCAGCTTGGATTGGCTACCTAAGGCAGAGGTAAAAAATAGTTCTAATAGTCTGTTCAGAGAGACCACAGAGAGCGCTATGCTAATAACGTACGCTTCGCAGAAAGCCTTTTAGAGAACTCTTTACCTCTCATCAATCCATAAAAAATGCTCAGGACGTTGCTGCACGAAAGGCATCGTTCCTGAGCTAAGTGATTACTTCAAAATTTGTTGAATCTATGATGACAGTAAGCAAGGTGTCGGCAGGCCATGCCGGTCACTACTACACAGCAGATATGCCCGGCCAATCGCAGCTCGATTCCCAATGGATGGGTAAAGCGGCCAATGAACTGGGCGTCTCCGGGCCAGTTGACCCAGCGTTATTCAAGTGCGTGATTGCCGGTAAAACCCCGAACGGTAAACCTCTTGCTCAGCGTCAGGGCATCTCTCGCCGCGCAGGTATCGACATCACCTTTCTTGCCCCCAAATCAGTTTCAGTAGAAGCGCTTCATCATCAAAACAGCATTGTCCTAGCGGCGCACCGCCAAGCGGTTGCTGTTACCCTTTCCGGAATCGAACAGCAGGCGCAAACCAGGCAGATGAGACAGGGAAAAGTGAAATTTCTCACAACCGGTAATCTAGTCGCTGCTGCCTTCGAGCACACCCTCAATCGCCATAACGACCCCCAGCTACATACCCATGTAGTGATCATCAACGTCACAAGATATCAAGGCCAATGGCGCAGCTTCTACGCCCGAAAGCTGTTTCAACAGATTAAACGATGGGGCAAGTTCTATCGAGATAAACTAGCTACGCTCATCATCGAAGCCGGTCACCAGCTCAGAGCCACAGCGGAAGGCTTTTGGGAAATGGCCTCTATCCCTGCTGCTGTCATCAAACTCTTTAGCAAGCGCCGCAGTGAGATCCTTGAAAAAGTAGGGGACAATGCCAGCACTGTACAGAAGCAGTATGCCTGTTTAACTACGCGCCCTGACAAAAAGCCGCTGCCGTTAGCGCAGCTTAGGAAGCAGTGGGCACATCAGATACGCATAGTCACCGCCCGTCAGCGCGAACAGGCGATGACTGAAACACAGTCCCCAGATCTGACCCGTTAACTGTCCTAATAGCCGCCTACTTAGCGTTTCCGTTCTTATGGCTGTTGACTCCTTCTAGGATCATGCCTGTAACCACATCCTTAAGGGTGACATTGCGCGTGAGCGGGCTGGCCTGTAGCTGATCTTTGATGCCATTCAAAGTCTGCCAATCAATCATGCTTAAGAGATCCGCCATCTCTTCCAAGTTTTTGAGTTTATCTTGGCTGAAGACTGGCTCCAATTCAAAGACCACTTCAACCAGCTTATTCATGAGTGCATTATTCGAGCTGTCATTCTGAGCGACATATTCTCGAAACTCAGTTTCTAAATCGGAATCGTAAAACTTAATTGACATCTTAACGGTTTCAATCCGTTCTTTAACGACATGTGCAACTGGCGACAATGTTGTAGTGCCCATAAAAAATAGTCTAAATGCTTTCGTGTAACAGCAGAGGTTTTCTTTGTTTTCCCTTTATAGCCCTGTCACTAGCGGTTTTCAGTGAAACTGCGCAGCTTTTGCGTAGATGTGCGCAACCGCTCCGTAGAACTGCGCAACCACTCGATAGAAATGAGCAATTTGTTGCATCTGTCTTTCGGTATATGCAGAATATCTCTAAGAGCTGTTGTATCGCTTAGGTATTTTTAATGATTTCTCAATTCGTAGAGAAAATGAAGACAATGATGTCTACGGGCAATTCCCCCCGCGTTCGGAAATGGGTTTGTATTCTGACAACAGTGGTTGCTTTTGTTCTGGTTTCAACCCCTTCTTATGCGTTGTTGCTAGATCCAGCTCGCACCGCTTTAGAAGGTGATTTGACCGCGTCGGGCTTTTCCAATCCCCAGGTCGTAGGTCTGTTTTTTGGCCTACTTGAATTTGTCTTGATTGCTATTCCCATCGGGACAGGCTCTATGGCTCTGGCCAATATGAATAGGGGTACAGAAGCCTGGCTCCCTTGGATTACGACGATGGGCGGCTCCCTAGTTTTTATCGCCTTCATCACCGTTTTAATCAATAACATCTACGGAACAGTGGTAGCGTAACCCCCATGGCGAGACTCAATGAACCGATTACGGTCAGTAAAGTCCTCGATTCACGCCCTCGCATCTTCTCCTTGCCAACAACAATTGTCATTCCAGCCATGTTCATTGTTGTTGGTACAGGCAGCACAGCTTATTTACTTGGCCTGTCCGGCACAATGACGCTGCTGTGGGTTGTGACGTTCTTAGGCATCTACTTTTTCCTCTTTGGGCAAGAATCTTGGCGGCTGATGGCAAAGCTTAGAAAACCTCCTAGCTGGGTGAGAAGCGATGTCTCTGCTATCCCGTTTACGCTTGATCGATATAGATATGAAAAGACGGTACAGAAAAGGAAATATTCAAATCCCTGGCGAAAAAGGGCAGCGCAACCCCATTGAAGACAATATTCAGCTAGAAGACTACGTGCGCTTTAGCTCCATCAAAGGCGATGTGGGTGCAGCGGTGCTTTCAGACGGTGTGAACTTTCAGTTCAAATTTGGCTTCAAGATAGAAGGTATCCATCCCACCACCTCTGATCAACAGTTCGCCACGATTGTGAACTTTATAGAATCGGGCTTAAAAGCCATCCCCCATGGCGAAACGATGACGATCATTCAGTCTGTCGTACCCGATAATAGCGCCCGCCTGGGCCACTATCGAACGCTGGCCGCGGCTGCGCCGACCCCGCTCTTTCGAGAGATGATCAAGAGTGCGGCCAGCCCAGGTGAGTACTTTGCGAGTATGACACCTGAAGAACGAGTGAGCCTGGCTCGCTCGAAGTACAAGCGTAAGTTTCTGCGTATTTACGTGACGGCCACCTCCAATCAAACCTCGCATATTAACGATAAAAGCGAGATTTACCTCAGAAAGGGAGCTGGCTTTTTAGAAAAGCTGTGGGGCAACTTAACCGGCCAACCCTCCCATAGCTCGAAAGAAAAACTAAGAGAGCTGTTTGTCAATGGCCAAGCGGTCTATGAGGACTGGGTGAATATTCTCTCGCAGATGCGGCTGAAGCCCCAGCCCATGAGTGTTGATGAGCTGATAGCTGAACAGTGGGCAGAGTTTAATGATACGCCGCTGCGTCAGGTGCCTCAGCTAATGGAATGGACAGGAGAGAGGCTGCTTTACCAGATGAATGACGATATTCATCTTTCCTCCTGGCTTTTTGACACTCAACAGACGGTGCCTAAAGCCGCTAGAGACTATGTGTACCAAATTAAGCCCAACGGCACCCAGCGAATTACCGGCGTTGTGACCCTGCGAAATAAGCCCAGCGGCTGGGATAATCCCACCGAGGCGCTGAAGTATCTCCACAACAAAACGCAAGGGCTAGAAGACTATAAAATCGTCCTCACCTTGACCAGAGCCTCCGCTGTCCTGACCGAAAAGAATGTTGAACTGCTTCAGCGTCAGGCACAGGATGCGGTTAGGCTTGCGGCTAAACGAGGTCTGCCCAGTACGCGCTCTCAGATGCTGCAAAGTGAGGCCGAAAAAGCGTCGAGTGATCTCTACAGCGGCAATATTCCCTTTCGCATGAGCCTCTGCTTTTTGATTAGCAAAAGCAGTCAGCGGGAGTTAGACATCGCTTGCCGCCGGTTGCAAAGCCGTTTCCCATTGCCCGCGTCTTTAGAAGTTGAGCAGGACTACACTGCCCTCACCTGGCTGCAGTGCTTCCCCCAGCTCAGCTTCCGCCGCCCTTTGTTTAGCCCCTACGACCGCACCAGGGCATACAAAGCCAGCTCCATCCCTGCCTTTATGCCCATTGTCAGCGCCTTGAGTCCAGATGAGAAGGGCCTAGAATTTATCACTGAAGACGAAGGCACCCCGTATTACCTCGACATCAAAGATATTCACCGTCATATTCTGTTTCTGGCCACTACGAGGGCCGGTAAGTCAGTTCTGTTTGCCAGTATTTTAATGCTGGCGATGTGCTCAGATATTCCCATGGTAGTCGTGGACTATCCCAAAGAAGATGGGGACTCCACCTTTGGCCCGATTACGCAGCTGGCGGGAGACAATGGTGCCTACCTCAATATTGCCGAAGAGAGCAACAACTTTTTTGAGCTACCTGACTTGAGCCAGTTTGAGCCAGGTGAACGAGACCGGCGCCTGATTGAAGTCAAAGACTACGTGCTCGATCTACTGATGATCATTATGTTTGGCCCGAATGCCTCTGACGGAGACCGCGAGAAGCGCACGGCCAAATCCATTCTCGGCAATATCTTGAACTTGTTCTATTCAGATCCCAATATCGATAGACGCTTTCAATCAGCTATCGGGGCACCGATTGGCAGTCCTGAATGGGAAGCTGTGCCCACCCTAAAAGACTTTGCCCAGCTCTGCACGGCCCAGATGCTGGAGCAACTGTTAGAGACCGTTTCCCCTGAGCACATTACGCTAATCAATGAGATCAGGCTGCGGTTTGAATCCTTTATGCAAACAACTGTGGGCAGATCGCTCAGTCAGCCAACCTCTATCCCCAATCAGGCTAACCTGTTGGTCTTTGCCTTCAAAGGCATTAGCAACAATGACGATGCGGCTATTCTGATGGCCTCTGCGGCAGCGGCGGCTATGCGCCGAACTCTCTCTGCGCCGGTCTCCATTTTGTTTATGGATGAGGCTTCGATTCTATCGAAGTTTGATTCTCTGATGGAGCAAGTAGCCAAGATTGCGGCGAACGGTGCCAAGTCTGGCATTCGGTTAATGATGGCATTGCAAACCCCAGCTTCGATTGATAAGTCCAGGTTTGGCGCAGAGATTCTCGGCAATATGTCCACGCGCATCATTGGCCGCATCGATGAGGCCGATGCTAAAAACTACTGCCGGATTTTAGAGATTCCCGAGGAGGTGATTGCAGTTAACGCCTCTAAAAGCTTTTTCCCGGTCACAGCTGAACTCTTTAGCCGCTGGCTGGTGGTGGATAGGGGCGAGCGCACTTTTGTGCGCAGCTACGCCCCACCGCTATTGCTAGCGGCAGTAGCCAACAACCCGGCTGAAGAAATCGCCAAGCAGGCGTTCTTGGCTGCCTACCCAGAACCGGTAGAGGCGCTCAAGGCGTTTGCCAAAGAGCTGATTTTAGCGGCTCAGCAAGGCAGAGACCCTGCTCTACCACCCTCCTTCAATCCTGCATTAGAAAGAACAGAAAAACACTATGCTTTGGCCCAAACGTAAAAAACGAAGAGCGCTTGTCCTCACCGCTGGCCTTAGCCTCAGTATCGGTAGCGTGGCGTCAGCCTCTATTTTGCCTACTGTCTCAGAGCTGGTTTTTGGCGGAAATGGCAGCGGCACATTCTATGACTTTGGCTCTATTTTCTCTTCCGGCAGCGGCAATATCTTCAATGATATTTTCAGTGAAGTGACAGGGGAAGTTGAAAGAATTCTTGCAACCAATAACAGCGGTGGTTTAGTTTCTCCCTGTGGCATAGTGATTATGAATTTTGCCGAGGACTATGGCTGCACTGACGAGACGGTCTACCCCGATATTTTTGGCACTATCTTTGGTCAAGTATCTAGGGAATTAGGGCTGCCGGGAGAGGTGGCAGATGTGGTCATCGGTCGCCGCGCCCCTGAAGACATTTTCCAAGAAGCCCTAAAGGACACGTTAGCGCACGCTCGGTTGCCCGATATTACTACCCTTTCCCATGAAGGCAAAGCAGTACTAGGGAAACAGGGATTGCCAACGCCAACTGAACTGCTGGAGATTTTAACGGCAGATGTTTCTGGCATTCCCAATGGTTCTGTGAATACAGTCGGTGGCGCTTTGCCAATGTCCAGTATCATCAGCCGAGGCCAAGGGCTAGCAACCCCGAACGTGAACCCTTCTTTGGTTACGGCCAATCAGGCGCAGCGCATCCTCACCGAGGCGGTCACTAACCGGGGGCTGAGCAGCGTCGGTCAAGACATTACTGATGCTCGCATGACTGCTGCGCAGACGGTGAGCCGTACGTCTGGGAAATTGGGCGCATCTTCTTTTGAAACCGCTGAACAACAGATGGAGGCGGCTGTTCAAATGGACACCACGATTAAGGCGCAGACCTCTACGCAAGACACCTTAAAAGAAGCCTTGAGTGGGATGAATCTAATGCAGGCCCAGGCCACTGAGCTAGCGGCAACGGCCAATAACCAAATGGCATTGAGCGCTCAGTTGGACAACTTGGATTTACAGGTGGGGATGGAAATGCGAGATGGTGTGTTCTCTAACGGACGCAGCCTGCAGTTGCTCAACGATCAGATGCTGCAATCGTCGCAAAGAGAGTTAGCGGACCGCGAGTCGATGCGCTACGAGTTTGGCCAAGGCCTGCGGCTAATGGGGGCCTACCGATAATGATCACGCTTTTTTCATTGTCCTATGACGTGCTGCCTCATCTGTTGAATGCAGTTGGCCAGATTGATCCCTCTACGGTTCAAGAATGCTTAGGTTCTACTTTTTCAAACAACAGCACGGCCCTCAGCTGTGGCAGTCAGTTTTCAGAATATACTGCGCAACAGTGGGATGCGATCTGGCAGCAGAAAGTGGGTGCGGCTAGTCCTGAATTTGTCGCTGCCATGAACATTTCTCGCTATGTTGCAGGCCCTGCTGTTGCCCTGTGGGGCATTACTGCGCTGCGGAACCTTGCCCGTAATGGGCTAGCCGATAGCTGGCAACAGATGGCAGCTGTCTCCATCTTGGTGCTGGTTCTCTACGCAGACAATGCCTCAGTCATGCGGCAGACAACGCTAGCAGCCAGGCAGCTGATCAACTATCAGAACCAATCTGTTTTGCAGCTGGCGAATGAAGGTAACCAGTTTGAGAAAAAGCTGGCCGAAATAACAGACTACCGGCTGTCAGAGTCCGCCATTATTGCCCAGCGAGATCAGTGCAATGGCATTGAGAACAATGCTGTGCTTTTGGCCTGCTTGGAAAATGCCAATGTCAGAGCGCAGGCCATCATTGACGACTATTACCAAAATCATCCCGGAGGGAAACTCGGTGCGGTGCTCACAGATTACGTCAGGGATGTGATTGCCAATCCGGTTCAGTTTCTCAAAGACAATGGCGTCACGATTGTGGCTACAACCGTGGGCGGGCCAGCTGTAGGCACTGCTGTGGCTGTGGCCGGTAAAGTCGCTACTAGCGGCGTCTCTCTAGCGGCCCAAGGCATCTTGGCCAGTATGACCTACGTGACAGCCAACATCATTGAGCTGGCCTGGTTATTTACTGCGATTATTCTACCGATTCCATTGGCGCTGTCATTTTATCCGGGAGGCCGCTCTGCTCTGGTGGGCTGGGCCGTGAGCTTCCTGACGCTAGGGCTGTTCAAGATCAATCTCAACATGGCCTCTTCGCTGATTGTTTCGATGATCTACGAACGGGGGCCGGGAGAACCCACAATTGATCTACTGCTGCTGTCGCTGGGTGTGATTGTGTTGGCACTGGGGATGACAGCCGGTGGCGGGCTGGCAATTTTTAACGGCATTACAACAGCGATGGGGCAAGCGGCAGGCTTTGCGGTACAGCTCGGCGCGACCGCAGCCGGTGTTGTGTTGCCTGTGCCAAAGCGATGAAAGGAGAATCATGACTCAACTATTAGATTTAAGAGAACGTATTCAAGCGGAAGAAACAAAACAGGAACAGAAAGGAACGCTACCTCTGCTGGTGATGGTAGCGGTGGGGCTTTCAGGGGCAAGTGTTTTGCTCACGCTGGTTAACCTGCTCTACACCCGGCAAATTACGCGCAAAGCATTTCCGACGCTGGTGCAAATGGAGAGTGGTCGAACGGTTGAGATCGGCTTTGAAAGCCCCAACTATCGTTCCCCGACCGTGGTCAAGGCATTTGTGAGCGATACGCTTTACCACCTGATGACGATGACCAGCTACGGCGTGGGCAGTTCAGAAGTTTCTGCGCTCAATCCCAACAGACGCAAAGCAACCCCGATTAAGGTCAAGACGAGCAATGGCACTGGCGCAATTACTCAAACCGCATGGCTAGCTAGTGAGGCCCTAGAGTCTAAGTTTGGCGATACGTTTAGAGCCAAGCTGGCCCAGATGACGCCGCCTGATGTGTTTACCGGGCGTGAGGAGATTATTCTCAAGTTCGACTATGTGAAAGAGCCGGTTGAGGTGAACGACGCGCAGGGCAACTGGGCCGGGACTTGGACAGTGGATGTGGTGGCCAATCTTAAGGTTTATCGGCTGCAGCAGGGAGAAGTGAAATCTATTCCGTTTAATAAGCGCGTCACGGTGAGGCCAAT
Source organism: Cyanobacteria bacterium P01_D01_bin.105 (assembly GCA_039025345.1). Classification (GTDB taxonomy): domain Bacteria; phylum Cyanobacteriota; class Cyanobacteriia; order Phormidesmidales; family Phormidesmidaceae; genus Phormidesmis. The sequence goes on from JBCCOO010000125.1 coordinate 10,671, forward strand.
TACCCCACAGCCGATACATGATGTTGAACAGTTTGGTGAGCTGGCCGTCGCGCTCAATGCCTCTCAGCTATCGGGCCTGCAGATTACCGATATCAAAGACCTGCCCATTGCTGAATAATTTATCAGGAGTCACCTGTGGTGAATGACCCAAATTTTATAACCGACGATACAGACTTGAGTCTGCTGGAAAGAACAAACTTTCAAACGATTAATCGCGTTGACTCAAACGCTGTCGATGCCTTTGTGGATGATGTTGATGCGCTCCGGCAAGACCGCGTCCATTTTTCCAGAAGTCCCTACGTCAGACTTGGTCTAGCTGCGGCTGGCGGTACCTTGTTTCTGGGTCTCGGTATGTTGCTCTTTTCAGGTAACCAAGATACTCAGGTGGCAGAAGAGAGCGCAGGTGGAGTAGATACACCAGTAGAAGAGATAACCGGGACGCTGACGCTAGGACTAGAACCTGACGGAGAGCCTGTTTCTAATGAGGACACAGCTGAAGTGGATCGCCTGCGCGCTGAGCTAGCACTCCTTCAACAGCAGATGGCCTTGGCGGAGATCGATAGAAGCGCTCAAGCGGCATTGGCTGGGACGAGCGCAGTAGACTCTCCAGCGCGTGAGAAGACCACTACGCCTGAGACATCAGTGGCGACGAGGCCCACGGCCCGGCCAACCGCCACCAGTGCGCTACCTGTCACTCGCCCGGTCTCGGCCGTGCGGCCAGCGCCCAGACCGGTTAGCGTGCCTCGTGCGGTGCCAGCGACTGCCCGTCAAACGACAGTCCCAGCGATAGTTCAGCCTGTGAGCGCGGCATCTGAAGACCCTAACGACGTTTGGGCTACCCTTTCCAGTGCAGGGGTGTTCGGTTCTATGCCCACTGTAAAAAGAGACTCTCCGATCCAGGAAGAAAAGGCATTCACGCCAATAGAGATCGCGCCAGTAATTGACGTTCCTCGCTATCAGCTAAAGCGTTCAGACGAACAGCCTATAGAAACAGCTCAACGGACAAGCGAAATTCCAGGTCTGTTCTCTGCTCGCTCAAACTATGTGCCAATAGGCCGTCGAACGGCGGCAACTGTCGTAACTCCGATTATCTGGCTGGGCG
>JBCCOO010000126.1:0-11763 GCA_039025345.1 Cyanobacteria bacterium P01_D01_bin.105
ACTTCGCACTGTTTCATGCCGTTGAGGACAACGGCTTCTACAACTTTGCGCCGTAGATCTAGGGCGTAGGCTTTTGGCATTGTGTTGAGTGTTAGGTCTACCACCTAACACGACGTATAAACCTTACTGGCGGTTGCTATAATTGCCTCGCTAACTACGGTCATTCATGCCATCGACAATCGCTTTTATGATTTCGTATTCATACTCAAAGATACGGCTAACTAGCTCATGGATTCTGAGCTGGTGGCACTGGGACTCAATCGGTCTTAGCTTTGAGCAGTACGGCGGTAGAAAAAGGAGGATTAGCCCCTGGTTTCCCCCTTATCTTCACCACTACTTAACCTGTCCACCGGTATAGATTGAACCTCACTGACTGTCATAAGTCTGTTCATTACCCGCTTGAGCCAACTTTTGCGAGTGGGTAATTTAAGAAGTAAATTTGAAGCGACGTAATCTCCTTAAAAAATCGCTGTTGACAACACTTAGTCCTCGAACAAGCTTTCAGGTGATAAACATTCTCTCACTAGAGTCATTAAAGAGCCGTTGCTATAAATCATTGTTTTGCCGCCGCTTTCACCAGAGTCAAATACTCCCCTGCAATAATCTTCGGTGTAAAATGCCCTTCCAAATACCGCCGCCCCGCTTCGCCCATCCGTCGCCCGCGATCGCCATCTGCAGCCAACCCTCGAATAAACTCAGCTAGCCCTTGAGCATCGCCATTTTCAAACGCTGCCCCGCAGCCCACCGTCTGCAACAAATCGCCTAAGTAAGATCCGCTTGGACAAATCGCCCCAATCGCCCGCCCGGTCGCCATTGCCGGATATAGCTTGCTTGGGGCCACCAGGCTCTCCATCTCAGCCGCGACGCTCACCAGCGAAACATCTCCTACCGTCAACGAAAACGGCAGAACATCTTTCTCTTGATAGGGCAAAAATCGGAAATTTTCCAGTCCCAGCGTTGCCGCATCTTCAATCAATCGCTTGCGCTTCGCACCACCTCCAATGCACACAAACAGTATTGGCTCATCTTTCAGCAGCACCGCCGTCTCCAGCAGCGTATCGATGTCGTGACAGCGCCCCATATTTCCTGAATACAGCACCACAAAGCTATCGGTTAGGTCATGCTCTTTAGCAAACCAGTTCGCTGTCTTAGCTATCGGCACAATCTTCTCATCATCTGACCAGCTATGAATCACCGAAATTCTATCCGCCACCGCTGGACACTGCTGGGCAATTCGCGCTTTCATCGAATCACTCAATGCAACAATCCCAGATGAGCGCTGCCAAACTAAGCGATTCATCACCCGCCAAAGCTTAGCCACCGGATGGTTTTGTTTCACCACCTCCAGCTCCACAGCAATATCTGGATATAAGTCATACAGCAAGCATACGTACCGGCTACCAAAAAACAGATTTGCAATGTAGCAAATCACCGGTAAAAACGGAGGCGCAGTCGTCACTAACAACACATCGTACTGACGCGATCGCCTCATCAAATGCAAAATCGCTCGCACCGCAAACAGAAGGCCGTTAAACGCTTTGCCCCGAATGCGCCCCTGAACAAGCTGACTCATGCGCGATCGCTTAACCTTCACACCACCCTTCTGCTCTACCGAAGGTGCATCTTCTGTAGCAAAGGCGTACCCCGGCTGCCCAGTAAACACAGTCACATCCACACCTTGCTGACCCAACTGCTTAGCAAGCTCTTCAATCAGCTGCCCGGTAGCCGCAAAGTCAGGCGGAAAAAACTGCGTCAAGATCATCAGCTTTAACGCACCGTTACTTTCTGCAGAAGCTACTGGTTGATTCGATGACTGTTCTGATTGAGCAACAAAATATTCTCCAGGCACCCGAGTAACATCGTCTAAAGGTTTTCCGAGTACCACGTAGTCTTCCTCACAACAACATTAGATCCTTGAGATTGCGAGACTAGCTGACCGCTAATTTTCACAATCAGCTGCCAGAGGAAAAATCCTACCAATACAGCGCCACCAGCAGTAACCGTCAGCGGGCCCGCAACACCCGCAGTCGCTAGGGCAAACGCACCCGTCGCAAACGTCAACACATACATCACCCACACCACCGTTCTGTAGGGCAACCCAAACGCCAATAAGCGGTGATGCAAATGAAGATTATCGGCACTAAACGGCGATCGCTTTTGAAACAATCTCGCTGCAATAACGCTGGTCATATCCCCGATCGGGATCGCTAAAATTAGCAGCGGCAATAAGCTGGCAGATGAACTTTCTACAGACTGAACGCTGATGCCACTGAGGCTCGCCAACATAAACCCCAGAAAATAGGAGCCGCCATCCCCCATAAAGATTTCAGCCGGATTGTAGTTATAAACTAAAAAGCCCAGTAAGCTACCGAGCAATGCTGAGCTTATCAGCGCAACCATCGGCTGAGCCGTAGCAATAGAAAGAACGATCACCACCGCAGCAACAATCGCAGAGATCCCGGCAGCAAGACCGTCTAATCCATCTATCCAGTTGATAGCATTGACAACGCCTGTGAGCCAAATCACAGTAATCGGCAAGCCTAACCAACCGAGAGAAAAGGGCTCAATTCCAGGAAAAAAAACAACGTCCACACGTAACCCGAAAGCCCAAAGTGCAGCAGCGATCGCACCTTGCAACCACAGCCGGTGTAGCGCAGAGAGATCAAACAAATCATCGGCAAAGCCGATTAGAAAAAAGCCTACAGAGCCAACCAAAAGAGGCACTATAGGAGAATTTATCGCAACCGGGATTTCCTCAAAGGCCGCAGATAAATCAAACAGGAAAAAAGATGATGCAATAGCAAACAGGGTCGCAAAACAAATAGCAACGCCGCCGAGCCTTACCATTGGCTGCTGATGCATTTTTCGCTCAGAAGGCGCGTCTAATTTCTTAAATCTGAGGGCGGCATCTTTAATAAGTGGAATTGTGAATAAGGCTACGATAGCAGCCAGTAAGCAAATCGTTATGTAGATCCAATAGATGGTCATTGGGCATTTCCCTATCTTGGAAAATTCGATGTCTTCGTATTTTTTCAGCTAATTCACTACCGTTCGTTTCTGCATACACTCAGAGTTTTAAATAGTCATACTAAACGTGGATGCAAAAAAAAAGGAAGTGAGAGATTTCAGGAAACCTAGACACAGCTCATGCTGCAAAGCATCTGTATCATTAGCGACTTTTTACGTTCTATCTAGTAAAGCCTTTAACGAGTAGTACCTCTGAGCTAACAAGCTTAAACCCGGCAATACGCCAGCAATACATTAGATAAACGTTGGGAAGATGCCATCCCGCTCATTTAGTATTCCCAAAATATGTGTTGAAATCAAAAGAAAAGCTCGATCAAACAACAAAGTTAAGAAGCTAACTTGGTGAAGGTTTTATTCTCTTGGTATCTCTCGATACGTGGCGCAACTCTAATGGCCGCTAGCGCTTGTGTTTTCCAGCTTTCTTGATGCTTGCTAACAACAAAGGGATGAAGAACGAGCGCGTATTTTTCTCTAGGCAGAACTTCGACTTTTAAAAAACTGTGGAACTGCTGTTTTTTAATGCCTTGCCCATGCATACCAGCATATAACCGAGAACTGGCTGCCACCCTCGTAGAGCTGCGCCCAGCATAAGAGATATTTTCTAAAATGTTTACGCCATTCTTGCGCTGTCGGCGAATATCCGTGCCGCTGCCACCACACACAACCCAATTCATATCAGCATCCGCATGGCCCGTATCACCTGTCTTTACGTGTTCCAAACAGTGGGCATGGCCACTAAGCACTAAATCCACCAATGCTGGACTCTCTACGTGAACACCATTTGAATGAGTACCATTTGCATAAGTACCATTCACGCGATTAGCATTAGGGATATCTAGCTCCGAGGCCACTCGGTCTAAAACACCCCTTAGGTGCTTGCGAACCCACAAGGTCTCTGGCTGCTGCCAACGACTCTCTTCTGTTGTATAAGGTGAGTGGTGAAGGTATAAAACACGTGCAACAGTTCTCGGATTAGCGCTATCAACTGTTTGATCTAAACGCAAAGACTCTATGAGCGATCGCGCTAACCAATCCAACTGTTCACTATCAAACCCCTCCGCATCTGGCGGCATATTCCAAGTGTTAGAATCCAACGCAAAAAACTCGACGCCAGCATAGCGAAAACGATAATATCGATTAGGCAATCGAGAAAATTGGCCTGGGCGATAGCTTAAACAACGCGAATGACGAGAAAATACAGCACTGCTATTAGCGCTGTAATGATCAGCAAGATAGGCAGATAACTGCTGCTCTGGAACAGCAGCCAAATCATCTAAAAAAGCCCGAGCGTAGGCCTCTCCGCCTTCACCGCCATAGTGACCCCAGTCTATGCCAGCCCGACGAAGGCGATCGCAAATCTTGCACAATAGGCTATGCCATAACCGAGACTTTGGCGGCAAATTAGCATAGTCATGATTACCCGGCACAGGTAAAAAAGGATAGCGAAAAACAACTGAGCTACTCTCGTATGAAGGACAGGCGGGCACCTGCGAAAGTAAAGATTGATAGGGCCGCAGAAATCCTTCTAGATAGTTTTGGTAAGACCCTATCGGGTAAGTGACATCGCCAGTGTGCAACAAAAAGCGGCTGTCGCCAAACTGCTGCATCAGCTGATTAGAGAACTCAGATGAAAATTCAGCTGATGCACGCCCTTGATCAGTATCGCCTAACACCATAAAAGAGAAAGGAATCGCTTCAGTCGGGGCATCAGCAATCTCTAATTGGGTTTGGTCAATGCCGCCCCGCTGAAAGCTCGGGTGCTGCCACCGCACCTGAGCAGAAAGGACAGCAGCGGCATCAGAAGAGACCATCATCGTCATTTCCAACAGAAAAATCAGGCGGCGTTAACGGTTGAGATGACAGTAAGGCAGGTGAACGATTGCTGCGTTCATCAGCTTGATCATCAGCATTAGCACCATAGTCATAAGCATAGTAACGATAGCCGCCCATGCTACTAGCTCTAACACTATTGGCCACCATCCCCAATATTGGAATTTGAGCCAGCTTCAGCGTCTCAACCGTTTGGGTTAGCACCGTCCGGTCGGTTTTACCCATCCGAGAAATCAATACCAACCCGTCTGTGCGCTGACCAATCAAACTAACGTCAGCAAGCCCAGTCGCCGGTGGCGCATCGTAAATCACCAAATCAAAACAGCGCTCAAAGGTCACCATAATCTGTTGCATCTTCTTAGAAGCCAACAGCTTGGTAGGATCCGGGGGAATTTTACCAGCGGTCAACGCAAATAGCTGACCGTTCGGCTCTAACTGCTGAATCACAGATTTAAGCGGTAGATCATCTGCAATTAAATTAGAAAGCCCTTTTTCATTCGGAAGCTGCAAACGGCGATGAACCTGAGGCTTACGCAGATCTGTATCCACAATCAGCACTCGCTGCCCCAGCGCTGTTGCAACCTGAGCAAGATTTGCCGCAATGGTAGACTTACCGTCTCCAGGCATGGCCGAGCTAATTAAAACAGAGTGAATAACTCGGTCTGAACTCAGCATGCGAATGTTGGTATACAGCACTCGCAGCGCTTCGAGAAAGCTAGATTCACTATCACCACCATAGCCATAATAGGCAGACCGCTTCAAACCAATGTTAATCTGCGACAAACGCTCAAACGCTTTGGCCAAGTCGCCTTTACTCGAATTATGGTTATCTTGCAGCTCACGGTTAAAGGGCAGCGTACCGAGTAACGGAAGCTTGGTACCAGCCTTTAGCTCGTCTACGGTGTGATACACATTATCCAACTTCTCCAGCAGCAGCGCAGCGCCTAACCCCAAAAGCAAGCTCGCAACAATACCCAACAACAGACTTCTTTGTAAGTTTGGAGAAATCGGCTCTCGGGGCTGAACAGGCGCTTCTATGAGCTGCCAAGGAATTTCTGTTTGGGCAGCTTCTATTTCTAAGGTTTCCCGGGTGATTTGAAAGCGGCTGAGGGCATCTGTTGCAATCTCTAACTCCCGCTGCAAATCTGTATATTGACGAATTAGGGAAGGCAGCTGACTGAGTGTTTGGGCAGCGTTTCGCTCGGCAGCAGAGAGAATTTCACTTTGCGCGCCGAGCACCTGCAAATTATTGATTGCGATCGCCTGCTCAGTGCCCACCACGCGCTGCGCTTCCTGTTGCAGCAAAGGCAAAATATTCTCTCGTCGCTCTTCTAATACCTGAATCGCCAAACTATTTGGGTTGAACCGGGTGAGCTCTTCAGCAATTTTCGTTTCTACTGAACGGAACTCACTCAGCAGCTGTTGATAGATTGGTGCCCCTTCTAGTGAAGCAAGCGTACCGGCTTCACCCTGCAAGTTTGAAAACCGCTGCTGGGCTTCAGAGAGCTGGCGCTCCAGGGCCAACCGCTGCTCAGTCAAACTCTCTGCCTCAGAAGAGACCTGGTCAGATTGAACATCCGGCGTAATAAAGTCATATCTGCGGCGAAAGGCTTCTAGCCTATCTTGAATCGCATTCACTTGAATCTGCAAATCAGGCAGCTGATTTTCAACAAAATTGATACCCTGCCGCAAGTTGGTCTGACGCTCTTCTAGGGAGTAGCGCAGGTAGGTTTCAGCCAGCTTATCCAACACCACCTGAATCTGCACTGGGTCGCTATGGGTGTAGCTGATTTGCAATATTTTTGTTTCGCCCAAGCGGGTAATGCTGAGATCTTCTAATAAAGATAGATAGTCTAGTTCAGGGTAAGTTTGGCCCAGCTGCTCTGCCACCGGCTCAATGAGTTCGGGGCTGCGCAATACCTGCACCTGCGTTTCGTAGTCTAAGCCTGAGCGGCCTAAATTCTGCTCCCCCAAAACAGACGTCAGCTCTGAAAAGTCTTCGTCGGCATTCACCGGCTCTACCAACACCCTAAAATCTCCTTTAAAGATTTCAGTCTGCCTAAGGGTTCTCACTGTCATGAGGCTCATAACAGCCGCCGCCACACCAACGATCACCCAGGCTCGCCGACGAACGACTGAGAGCAAATTCCGGAGGTCGCTATCTTCTTCTTGCAGGGCCTGCAGCTGCCAAGCAGACAGCATAGAGGATGTATCTGCCGGGGGAATAACCACTGGTCCAACACCAGCTCCGGCACCGGCTCCGACAGCTGCGTGGACACCATTGGGATCATGGCCGTCCGTGCCGTTTGGATGAGTGCCGTTATGGTCAAAGGCAGTGGTTGAGGAGCGTGAGGGTTGAAAAGGTTCCATGCGATCGCATCTTAAATAAAGATTAGACAGACAAAAACGAGACTAAAGCTGACTCAAAACAGATTAAACAGAAGGCCTAGTGGCGCTAAAAATGAAGAAAATGGACTGATCGTAGAACTCACCGAATCATTGAAACGAGCCCGGCCATTACGCCCCACCACCACGACATCGTTGTTGAGAATAAGCGGATTCTTTTCAGCATCAAGGCCCGCATTCAAATCAACTTCTATTTCTCGTTTGGTAACACTGCCGTTAGGATTCAGCCTCAAAAGCTCCACAGTCTCTGTTGCCCGCTGATTAAATCCACCTGCCGCAAGCACGGCCTGATTCAACGTTGTATTGGGCACTATTTTGAGCACCCCAGGCCTTTCAACCTCGCCAACAACATTTATGGTCACCTCATCCGGAGAAAAATTAGCTGCCGTGAGCTGAGCAATTTCACCGGGTGCAAGGTCAGTCGCCACCGGAATAATCACCGTATCGCCCTGCTGAAGCACCAAATCTTGACTAATATCGCCTTCTTGCAAAAGCTGCAAAAAGTCTAAGTCAATGACCTGCTCAGATCCACTACGGGTCAGCCTGCGCACCTGAATGCGCTGAATATCCGCAGAAGGCTTTACACCGCCAGCTTCTTTAACAAGCTGCGTGACCGTTGTTCTTCCTGTTCTCGGTGTGCCCGCCGATCCAAACTCGTAAGCGCCAGGGCGAAGCACTTCTCCAACCACAGCCACCGTCATAGCTTGTTCTTCATTTGATGCCAAATTAGAAGCAGAAAGTCTGTTGGTTTCGGCAATATCTACCGTATCCGTTTCACCAATCACAATCGCATCGCCATCGCGAAGCTGTAAATCTTGTTGCACATCGCCATTGTTGATCAGCGCCCACAAATCTAACGTAGCCACCTGATAAATACCGGCGCTATCTGCTCGGCGGAGCTGAACGCTGCGCAAGTCTGCCGCTTGGGTAACACCGCCCGCCGTCTGTAGCGCTTGAGCGACCGTTGGAAACTGGCTGCCACTCTCAGGCTCGAGGCTATAGAGCCCAGGATTACTCACTTCACCTGAAATCGCCACTCTCAAGGGCCTAGGCGCTTCTAAAACAACCGTCACTTGGGGGTAGCGTAATTCAGCCGCATACGCCGCAGAAATCACTTGGCCGGCCTCTTTTAGGGTTAGGCCATTAACACTCACCAAACCAGCCACAGGCAAGTTCAAAGCCCCAGAAGCGGTGACCTGTTGACTGCCGCTATATTCTGGCACATTAAAAATATCAATCGTGATTGCATCACCCGGTCCAAGCCTATATTCGTCACGGCCCTGAGAAGCAATAACCTGAAAAGCAGTAACCGGAGAAGGAATAACCTGGGCAGTACTAACCTGAGCAATCAAGTTAGCCTCACTGACTGCCACAGCGTGACTTTGCTCACTCGCCAAACAGGCATCTGAGAGAGCAAACACCATTGTCGAACACACACCCACACAGATTGTTTTGGGCCATTTACTTGTCATAGTTACTATCACTTCAAGACACGCTTCTTGCTAGCGGTTGAATGGAGAAGCTGAAAAACCGCTGTATGTAGTATTCATACAAATCCAACAATGAACAACCGGCCGAAACTGGAAAAATCCACAAAGTTAGGTATTTACAACGGCATGCACAATCGCCAAAGGCTTCAATCAAGTCTTTAATACCCGATTAACACATAAAAATAACTTGATTAAAAATAACTTGATGAATAGGACTAATAACAGCTTATTTGAACCCTCGCTAATTACGTCGGTAAAACTACGAGAGATATTTTTAGACAGCGCTTAATTAGCATGCTCTGTCCGTAAATTCTTGTTGATGTCTGTTTTTCTCTATAGTCTTACGCAACACGCGATGAGCTATCGTGATCGCACATCCAAGGAATCACGCAGTCCATCGCCAACATAGTTCACGCTCAGCACCGTCAAAAAAATCGCTAGCCCCGGAAAAATAACGAGATGGGGAGCGCTTTGAATATAGTTTTGCGCATCGAATAGCATTCGGCCCCACGTTGGCACATCGGGCGGAAAGCCAATGCCTAAAAAGCTGAGGGTCGATTCGGTGATGATGGCGTTGCCCACACCAAGGGTCGCAGCCACAATCACAGGGCCAATCACATTGGGCAAGATATGCCGCCATACAATGCGGGTGGGCCTTGCCCCTAAAGACTCAGCGGCCTGAACAAACTCTCTTTCTTTGGTCGCTAAAAATCCGGCTCTAACCAGCCTTGCAGTGCTCATCCAAGTTAGTCCACCAATGACTAAAATAATGAGGAGAAAAATGCCGAGCTCTGGGCCTGCCAAGCTGCGCATGGTATCTCGAAATAAATAAATAATCAGCAACAACAGCGGGAGCTGGGGCAGCGATAGAAACAAATCCGTCAGGCGCATGAGCACGTTATCGATAAAGCCACCGCAGAAGCCTGCGATGGTACCAATTAGCGTCCCTAAAGAAATGGAAACAAGCATTGCAGTGATGCCAACAGCGATGCTGACCCGCCCGCCCCAGAGCATTCTGGCAAGCTGATCTTGGCCGCGGTCATTGGTGCCGAATGGATGCTGAAAACTAGGGAGAAGATTGGCCTGACTATAGTCGAGCGTGCTGTAGTCAGCAGTATAAAGAAACGGGCCAACGGCAACGCCTATAACAAATAGCAGCAGCACACAGGCACCGAGCATAGCCATGCGATCGCAGCTAAACTGTCGCCAAGCTGTTCTTTGGGTTGAAGCAGCTGCCGCATGAGTCGCAGCATGAGGGTTATCGCTTGACGAAACAGCGGCAGGATCAGGCATGGGGGTAGAACACGCTAGATGAGTCAGAGCAAATAGTATCACTGCGCTTGCTGTTTACTGCAGTTTTTACTGTCCACTAGAGCTTCGATCTGAGCGATCGCAGCCGTCACACCATTCACATAGCTAAATCGAACCCGATCTAGCCCAACCTTATCGGCGGCTTTACAGCCTTTTTTTTCTCCTTTTGCTCTTTTTGCGCTCTTGGCTCTCAGCAAACCATGAACAGCAGCGATCACCTCTTCAACACTCGTAACCAAACGGCCATACTGCTGAATTCGTCTTGCCTGCTGATCGTATCGGCGCGGTAGCGCAAATGCGATCAAAGGCACTCCGAGGGCTGCGCACTCATGCACCAAGTTATAGCCACCACCCCCTACCACCCCCTGAGCAAACTGCAGTACATCCATGCCTGGCCAATGGGAAAGCCAAAGCGCCGGCGAGCAAGTTGTAGGACAAGTCGCTGAAAGGCATTTAAAGGCAGCATCAGGAAATTCAACAGAGAGCTGATGTGTGATTTGGCCAAAAAAATCTAGCTCGTTTGGCTGCCCTGTGGCACAAACCACGATGAGTGGCTGCCGGTTTGGGATATGCCAACGGGGTAAGGGAACCGTCACCAAATCTGTTGCATTTCGGCTCAGCCACGGGGCTGTTAAGGTTGCCTGTGGGAAATTAATAAAGGGAACATCTGGCTCACCTGGCACCAGAATGCCATCGTAGTGTTCGCGAACAAACGATGCCAGATCTTTTGAGCTCACATACTTGGGCGTGAGATCTCGGTGAACTAATACACGGCAAATCTCCTGCTTATGAGGGAGCACATCAGCGAGCTCTCCAATCAACCCACGGGGAAAAGTATCAACAATTAAGCAATCGTAATCGAACGCTTCCAGCTTGAGCTGAATGGCACGCTTAGCGTTTGACAGAGAGGTTGGCGACTGTGTTGGCAGAGACAATCGATGCAGCGTTAGATGATTGTTTTGCACTCGCGACGCAATGCGCTCGGCATAGGGGCTGTTAGTAAGTAGATGAACTGGACGATGAACAGCCACAACCCTCGCCAGTGCAAGGGCCCGATTGAGATGCCCCCAGCCGCTACCCAGCGAATAGATAAACCAGGCATTAGCGGGCATTAGACTAGCTGGCATCTAGATCCATTTCATAATCGAGATCGCCCTCTTCTTCAAAGCTTGCGGCATCAGATTCATTAAAATCAACATCGCGACTGTGGGGATCGTATTGGTAGTGATGCCTGTGATAGTAATAGTCGTAGCCCCAATAGCCTCGGCCATAGCGACCATAGCCAGGATAGTAGTCGTAATCGTCTCGATATCTATCACGATTCGGATCGATCTGACCGTTTTGACAGTCCGGACAGCCTAGCGTAGTCGTGCGCCCGCATCGGCGTTTGAACAAAAAGCCTACTTTGCGTGTGCAGGTACCGTCTGGGCCCAAAAAATCTGTTCCATGGGGGCGGCCACCCTCTGTTTGATAGTCGCCGGTTGAGCCTGAGCCTGAGTCTGAGGCAAGCCCCATTGCCATTCCGCTGGCCATTCCGCTGGCCATTCCGCCGGCCATTCCACTGGCCATTCCGCTGGCCATTCCGGCAAAGGGATCTACTTTTGCCGGAGACTGGCCAGAAGAAGAGGGAGCAGAAGAAGAAGTTGGCTCAACAGAAGAAGTTGGCTCAATAAAGGATTGACTAGAGAGAACGGTCACC
>JBCCOO010000127.1:0-11307 GCA_039025345.1 Cyanobacteria bacterium P01_D01_bin.105
CTCTCTAGATCCTGAGTCTGCAAGGCGGGTCATGGAACTGCTGGTAGACCTTAACCGAACGGGTGGGTTCACGGTGGTGACGTCGCTGCACCAAGTGCAGATGGTTCGGTTTTATTGCGATCGCGCGGTTGCCCTCAGGGATGGCACCGTTCAGTTTGATGGGCCGACAGGCGACCTGGATGACAATCGCCTGAGTGACATCTACGGCGCAGCGGCTGAGGAGCTGGTTCATCGAGGCCATGCTGAAATTCTGACGGGATAAGCGCTGTTCAGCCATCTGTCCTATCAGAATTTCACAGTTCAAGGTTTCTCATTCTTTCGCTTCTCACTTTTGTTGTTTCCCTTTTGTTCTTCCCTATTCGTAAGTCATAGGAACTTTCTACAAACACAATGCAAAACACATTCTTTCAGAAAGCGACGCTCAAGAAATGCGCAACGCTCCTTTCGGCAGCTGTTTTTAGCACTACCGTATTAGCTAGCTGCAGCGGCGGTAATACCACAGCAGAGACAGTGGCAGAAGACTCCTCCGCTGAGGCTGTTGCCGAAGGTGGCGTTTGTGCCCCGGAATTTGCTGAGCTAGAGTTTGGCATCATTTCTACTGAATCTCAGGCTAACCAAAAGCCCAAGTGGGAGCCGTTCATTGCCGCTATCTCTGAAGGGCTTGGCCGCGACGTAAAGGCCGCTTACGCAACAGACTACGCGGGCGTCATCGAAGCGATGGGTGCTGGCAAAATTCAGATGGCTTGGTACGGCGGCAAGTCTTACATCGAAGCAGCCAAGCGCTCCGATGCAGAAGCGTTCGCACAAACCGTTGGCGCCGATGGCAGCAAAGGCTACTTTGCCTATCTCATCACCAACAAGGAGAATCCCATCCTCGCTGACATTGATGTCGATGCAGGCAATGGCGATGAGTACGTGGTTGAAAATGCAGCGAACTTAACCTTTGCCTTCAACGACCCTAACTCTACCTCTGGTTTTCTGGTACCTAGCTACTACGTCTTTGCTGAAAATGGCGTAAACCCTGAAGAAGCCTTCAGCGAGCTGGTGTTTGCCGGTAGCCACGAAGCGACTGCACTGGCCGTTGCCAACAATCAAGTGGATGTTGCGACTAACAACAGCGAATCCTTGTTTGAGGTTGAAAAGAACGACCCGGCGGCGTTCGAGAATATCCAAGTGGTTTGGACGTCTCCTGAGATTCCGAGTGATCCGATTGCTTATCGGAGTGATTTGCCTGATTGCCTAAAAGAAGAGATTAAAGACTTCTTTTATAGCTACGACGATGAAGAAATCCTGGGTGCCTTGGAGTGGGGTCGATTTGACGAAGCTGACGACACTACTTGGAACACTGTTCGTGAGCTAGAAATTGGCAAGACCATTCTGGAAGTTCAAAACGATGACAGCTTGGACGAGGCGGCTAAGGAAGCCCGCTTAGAAGAGCTGAACAAGGCGCTAGAAGCGGTTAAGTAAAGACCCACCCCGACCTCCGCTATGCTCCGGCCACCCCTCCAGAGGGGATTCATCCTGGTGATGAGTTGTTAGGTGATCGCAACAGAACACCTAACAACTCATCACCTAAAGTAGATCCTCTCTGGAGCGGTGAGACCCCGCGTCGTCGCACGGCGCTAGGGAATGCTTACCAAGACAGGGGTGGCGCGTAGCGACGGAGTAGGTTCGGTCACTGTCGTGAGAACTTACGAGAACTTTGAAACAATACCAACATGTCTCTTCCAACTACTGAGCAAGCAGTATCTCGAAACGGTTCAACAACCGGAGCCATCCCCGACAAGTATGCGCTGCCGGTATCGCCTGCTGTGGTTGAAATGCAGCAACGCGATCGCATAACGCCTGCTCAAGTAGCCAAATGGTTGGCGGGCCTTGTAGCTGCGATCGCCATTCTTTGGTATGCCGGTGTCGTCAGCGAAATTGACCTGGTGGAGCTGTTTGAGGGCGGCAGCACCATGGGCGAGTACGTTACTCGATACTTTCCCCCAGATTTTTCAGACTGGTCATCCTATCTAGCAGATGTCATAGAGACCATTGGCATGGGCATTTGGGGAACGCTGCTGGCGGTGATTGTCGCCGCGCCGCTCTCTATTTTAGCTTCGGGGAATCTTTGCCCCGCTTGGATTGTGCAGCCCACCAGAAGACTACTGGATGCTATGCGAGCCATTAACGAGATTGTATTTGCGTTAGTCTTCGTGGTGGCTGTGGGCCTTGGTCCTTTTGCAGGGGTACTGGCTATTTTTGTTCACACGGCAGGCATTTTAGGCAAGCTGTTTTCTGAAGCGATTGAAAATATTGAAGTGGGCCAAATTGAAGGGGTACGGGCTACCGGGGCGAGTAAGTTTCAGGAAATTCTTTTTGGTGTCGTTCCCCAAGTGATTCCTCTGTGGATTTCGTATATTCTTTATCGGTTTGAATCTAATGTGCGCTCGGCAACGGTGCTTGGCATTGTCGGTGCGGGCGGCATTGGCGTCTCCCTTTATCAAAGCTTTCGCTCATTCGACTACAACAAGGTCTGTGCGATTTTGATTATTCTGATTATTGCGGTGGGTGTAATTGATTCGGCTTCTGCGTGGCTGCGTCGTCAGTTTATTTAGTCGATGCTTGTGCTAGGCAGTCGGTGAATGAATGGGGGGTGAGGCCATCTGTGGTTCTGCCAACAATTCAACGTTGCCGACTTGATTGCGGTGCCATTCATTCTTATCAATCGTTATGGCCTATTCTCATAAATAACCTTGTATGAGGTGGTAGCGTTTAGACGAATGAGAGAATAGGCTTATGAAGATGAAGCGTGTATTAGCGTTTTTGGCATTGGCATCAACAGCCGCGTTGGTGGGTTTTGAATCGCCCGCGATCGCGCAAACCTGCACACCCCTAGAAGTAGTTGACGGCAACGGCGCAACCTTCGTCAGAAAGACCGTCTCCCTACCCGGCGTTCTCTTTGTGAATAGCAACTGGAATACTGACTTTGTGGTTACCGTGCCCTACAGCTACTACGTTGCCACAGTGGTTTCTCACAGCGGTAACCCTTACGATGTCCAAGTGTTTCTGAAGTATCCTGACGGCTCTGCCGATGAGTCTTATTCGATTGAAAACTTTAGTATCGCGCCCAGTGAACCACTGGTGATCACCGCTGAACCGCGCGCCTTTAGCGACCCCTTTCAGGTCAATGTAGAAGTTGGCGGACTCAATGCAGAAGGCAATACCTACACCACCTACGTTTCTGGCTGTCGCTGATTCTCTTGACTACTGCTGATGCTCGTTGTCAAACACCATTTCCATGCGATCGCCCCTTAATCTCGCCACGCCATACTCAATGAGTCGTCCTTTTTGATCTACGTTCACAGACTCTGCTAGCAAAATGGGCTGATTGAGCGGTAGCTCCAGCAGCTTAGCGTCTTGGGGCTGTACGATGCGTGCAGAAACTGAGGTTGTCAGGCGAATGTGGTCAATGTGGTAGCGATCGCTCAACCACCTGGAAATCGATCCGGTTCTTTTCAAATCCATCACACTCTCCTCACTGAGCAAATCAGGAAATATCGATAGCGGAAAGTAACCACTCCCCACGCTGATAGGCTCCCCGTCTGCCATCCCCAATCGCTCCACGTGGGCAACGGCTGCGCCGGGCTGAATCTCCAACTTTCTCGCTACAGAGACCTCTGCGGGCATCTCAATCGCTTTGATGAGCTGGAAAGCGGCTTGGTGACCTTGTGCTTTCAGCGCTTCGTTATAGCGCACGCGCTCGCCAATCGCGTAGCGGATGGGCGCAGTTACAAAGGTGCCGCTGCCGCGCTCGGATCGCAAAAGGCCGTCTTGCTTTAGCTGAGAGATGGCCTGGCGAATGGTGTGCCGGTTGACGCCAAACTGCTGCGATAGCTGCGACTCGGGTGGCAGGCGATCGCCTACCTCATAGACATTGGTCTGGATGTTGCTGCGTAACTGTTCAGCGATTTGTATGTACAGCGGTGTCGCAGATTGGCGCATAGGCTCTTTGGCTTATGAACTGTTGGGCTTATGGACTGATGGGCTTATGGACTGTTGGGTCAAACTGTTTTCAATCAGGCTTGCAATAGCGTGATGTATTTCAGGATACCAAGGGACAAAAAGGTATCAAAAAAGACTTGCAGAATTTATTTGGTTAAGACATACTTCTATCTAATCACAAGTTGTCTATACATCTAGGCTAATTGCTAGAGGTTGTCTATGGCTGTAACTGAGCAAGATAAGCCTAAAAAATTAGGGTTTGAATCGATAGATCAAGTGGCGAGACAGCGGTGGATGGCTGTGCTGGCAAAGGCTTCGCCTGATTTGTTAGAGCGATGCGTGGGCGATTTGGGGCCGCTACCTGAGTATGGATTTTTGCGATCGCCCGAAATTGGCCTAACTATGGTTCGCGGCAGAGCCGGTGGCATCGGTGATGCTTTCAACCTGGGTGAAATGACCCTCACCCGCTGTGTGGTTCAGCTCGCTGGCAGCAAAAACGCGACTGGCTTTGGCTATGTTGCGGGTCGCTCCCTTCGTCATGCAGAACTCGCGGCTGTTTGCGACGCACTATTGCAACAGCCCCAATGGCGTGATCGCGTTCGCTCTGTTGTCATCGAGCCTCTGCAAGCGCACTACCAACAAAAGATGAAGGAAAAACAGCAGCACACCGCTGCTACGCAAGTTGAATTCTTCACAATGCTCAGAGGAGAATAGTCATGCCTGCCACCACGCTACCGGGGTTCAAAAATGCGGTTCATGAGGCCCAAAGAACATTTAAAAGTCTCTTAGAAGCGCTCTCTCATCCCGCCCAACCTTATTCCCCTAATGTAAACATCACACCGCCCGCTGGCCTCACGCCCCTGTGCGCGGCAGCCTGTCTTACGCTGATTGATTTAGAAACGGTGGTATGGCTTCAGCCCAGCCTATCGACAGATGTGCAGAACTGGCTGCGTTTCCACACCGGATGTCGCTTTACCCAAGACCCCAACAGTGCCACGTTCGCAGTCATCGAAACCTTTTCATCAGAGATCACCCTCCAAGGTTTTAACTGGGGCAGCGCCGAACAACCCGAACAGTCCACCACCTTGCTGATTCAAGTCAAAGATATCGGATCCAATGAAGCGGTGGGTTCACCGAAAATCGCTTCACCGAAAGTGCTCAGCGGTCCTGGCATCCTCGGCAAAATCTCATTTGTGCCCACTCTCCCTGAGACGTTTTGGGCGCAGTGGCCTCAAAACAATGCTGCTTACCCACGGGGTTTAGACTGTTTTCTCTTTACCTCAGATTCTGTTGTGGGTCTTCCTCGTACAACTTATCTCCACCCCTCACCCTCTTTCACGCCATGTCCTACGTCTCTGTAAAAGGTGGCGAAAAAGCCATCCAAAATGCAGAATCGCTTCTGCAAGCCCATCGGCGAGGCGAGACCGCTATCCCTGAGTTGAGCCTATCTCAAATAAAGCAACAGATGAGCCTCGCCGTAGATCGTGTTATGTGTGAAGGCAGTCTATACGATCCAGACTTAGCGGCTTTAGCGATTAAACAATCCTGGGGCGATTTGGTAGAAGCGATTTTCTTGCTACGCGCCTATCGTACGACCCTGCCTCGCCTTTATTACACTCAGCCTGTAGAAACAGATCAGATGATTGTTGAGCGTCGCATCTCTTCTATCTTTAAAGATATTCCTGGCGGACAGATGCTCGGCCCTACTTTCGATTACATTCACCGCCTTTTAGATTTCAAACTGGCGGCTGAAGACAATTCACCCACTTTCCCCACCAAGGAATTACACTCAGAATCTAAGCCAACAGACACACCTAGAGCTTTAGATGCCCTTGGGCAAGAAGGACTGATTCAGCCGGAACTACGGTTAAACAAAAAGTGTGCAGATGGCTCCTCAGATACGACATTGGAAGATACGACATCGGAACCTTTCGACCTCACCCGTAAGCCGCTCAATTTTCCTGCTACCAGAGACGCTCGATTGCAAAACCTCTCCCGCGCTGATGAAGGCTTTTTGCTGAGCTTGGCCTATTCTTCTCAGCGCGGATATGGCAACAGTCATCCTTTTGCCGGTGAGATTCGCATGGGCGATGTGGAGGTGATGATTTGCCCAGAAGAGCTGGGATTTGACGTTTGCATTGGTGAAATTTCTGTGACCGAAGTGCAAATGGTGAACCAGTTTAAAGGAAGTAAACAGCTTGCCCCTCAGTTTACGCGCGGGTATGGTCTTACCTTTGGCTACAACGAGCGTAAGGCCATGTCGATGGCGATTGTGGATAGGGCTTTACGTGCTAAGGAATTTGGTGAAGAAATTAAAGGCCCTGCGCAACAGGAAGAATTTGTGCTGTATCACAGCGACAGTGTAGAAGCGCAAGGGTTTGTTCAACACCTGAAGTTGCCGCACTACATTGATTTTCAAGCAGAGCTAAACCTTGTTCGAAAAATGCGAGAAGAATATGAGCAAGCTTCTAAGCACTTGGATACGGTCACTGACGCTCAGAGGCTAGATAACCAAAACGACGATAGTCAAAACAACGATAGTCAAAACAACGATAGTCAAAACAACAAATCACTTAATAAAGGAGGCATTAGCCATGACAACAAAGTTGCCTAGTGCTGCTAGTGGCATCCAATCTCAGGGCGCCGCATCTAATAGTATTGAGCCGGGTTTTAACTTTGCCTACTTAGACGAGCAAACCAAGCGATCTATTCGTCGTAGCTTGCTCAAGGCGGTGGCGATTCCGGGTCACCAAATTCCATTTAGCTCACGTGAAATGCCGATGTCTTATGGCTGGGGCACAGGCGGCATTCAGGTGACGGCTTCTATCATCGGCGCAGATGACACGCTCAAGGTGATTGACCAAGGTGCGGACGATACGACCAACGCGGTGAACATTCGGCGCTTTTTCAAGAAAGTATGTGGCGTCGAAACTACTGAACAAACCACAGAAGCTACTGTTATTCAAACGCGCCATCGCATTCCTGAAACGCCCCTAAAAGAAGGGCAAACAATGGTGTATCAGGTGCCCATTCCAGAACCGCTGCGCTGGATTGAGCCTTCGGAGATTGAAACTTGTAAAATGCACGCGCTTAGCGAATATGGTGCCATGCACGTAAAGCTCTACGAAGACATTACGCGCTTTGGCCACATCGCAACTGCCTACGACTATCCGGTGATGGTGAATGAGCGCTACATGATGCGCCCCAGCCCCATCCCCCGATTCGATAATCCTAAGTTAGATATGAACCCGGCGCTGCAGCTATTCGGTGCAGGCAGAGAGAAGAGACTGTATGCGGTGCCGCCCTACACCTCGGTAAAAAGCTTGGACTTTGAAGATCATCCCTTCACAGTTGAAAAATGGGACAAGCCCTGCGAATTCTGTGGCTCTACAGAAAGCTTTTTGGATGAAGTAGTGATTGATAATGACGGCGGGCGACTGTGGATTTGTTCTGATACGGACTACTGCAACAATCGTCAGCAGGCGCTAGCTCGTGAAAGCACTCCAGTCAATGAAAGCGCTTTAAGCCATGAAAGTTCTCTCGCTCATGAAAGCATCCTAGCTGTCGGGGGCTCGCAGTCATGAAATCTCTTTTAGAGGTAAAAGATCTCAATAAAACCTACGGAACGGTGCAGGCTTGTGATCGCGTTTCCTTCTCGCTGTATCCAGGTCAAATTCTCGGCATCATTGGCGAATCTGGATCGGGGAAGACGACATTGCTGCAGGCGATCGCCCACCAAATTCCTGCTGACAGCGGCCAAATCACCTACCAAAGCACTGGTGATGGGACTGGTAAAACCCTCGATATCTCCAAAATCTCTGAGTCTGAGCGCCGCCAGCTTATGCGTAGCGAATGGGGCTTTGTGCGCCAGCACGCTCGCGACGGCCTGCGGATGAAAGTGACTGCTGGCGCTAACATCGGTGAGCGCCTGATGGATGTTGGGCAGCGGCACTACGGCAACATTCGCACCGAAGCGCGTCGCTGGCTTGAACAGGTCGAAATTCCGACCAATCGTATGGACGATTTGCCCAGTACCTTTTCTGGTGGCATGCAGCAGCGCCTTCAGCTTGCCCGCGTTTTGGTCACCCAGCCGCGATTGGTGCTGATGGATGAACCTACCGGTGGTTTAGATGTTTCGGTGCAGGCAAAGCTGTTGGATTTGATGCGCCAGCTTGTGCGAAATCTTAACCTCAGCGTCATTTTAGTGACGCATGATATTGGGGTCGTGCGTCTGCTGGCTCACCGTCTGATTGTGATGAATCACGGTCAAGTGGTTGAACAAGGACTCACCGATCAGGTGCTAGACGATCCGCACCACCCTTACACTCAGTCTCTTATCAGCGCTACGCTGGTTCCCTGATTTTCAGCTCCTTAATTTCCAGCTTCCTAATTTTTTTTGGTTTTGCCGAGCAAACTGGTTGGCCTATGCAAACACAACAGATCAGACCGTCTACATCGTCACTTCCAGAATCATCACTTCCAGAATCTTCACCTACAGCCTCATTGTCCATGCCCAGTTTCAACGGTAAGTTCTCCGAGCATGCACTTCTTCATGCTCAAGATTTATATAAATCTTTTACTTTGCACACCCAAGGCGGTGTCAAATTTCCAGTGCTACAGGGCGTTTCGCTCACGGTCAACGCAGGAGACTGTGTGGCACTAGAAGGGGCATCGGGTTCAGGAAAATCCACTTTTATGCGATCGCTCTACGCCAACTACCGAATAGATAGCGGCGAAATTTGGATTAAACACCAAGGCACTCAACCCACGGCGCAATGGCAAAACCTTGTGACTTGCCAATCCCCTGAGCTGATGGATATTCGGCGTTACACCATTGGTTACGTCAGTCAGTTTCTTAGAGTGATTCCTCGCGTGCCTGCCATAGAGATTGCAGCCGAGCCGTTAATTGATACGGGTGTGAAACCGGAAACCGCGAAAGAAAAAGTGCGATCGCTCTTCTCGCGTCTAAACCTACCTGAACGGCTCTGGAGCGTTTCGCCTACAACATTCTCAGGAGGTGAAAAACAGCGCGTTAACATTGCCCGCGCTTTTGCTGTAGACTATCCAATTTTGCTGTTAGATGAGCCAACATCCGCATTGGATGCCGAGAATCGCAACGTTGTTACTCAGCTCATTGAAGAAAAAAAGAAACAGGGCTGCGCACTGGTCGGTATCTTTCACGATGAAGCCGTCAAAACCCAAGTCTGTAACCGTTCCTTAACCTTTAGCCTGCAAGATTAAGTCTTAACCTTGAACATCTCCTATGAAAGAAACGATATACACCAATTATCGACTCCAACTTCCTGACCAAGAGCTGTTAGGAACGTTGGTTGTGCGAGATGGCGTCATTAAAGATATCCAGCCAGGCACAACTCCGTCAGATCGGGGCGGTAGCGTTTGCGATGGTGAAGGCGACTATTTGCTGCCCGGTCTTATAGAGCTACATACCGATAATTTAGAGCGCTGTATCTCTCCTCGTCCGGGTATTCGCTGGCCTTTGGATGCTGCGGTGACTTATCACGATAGAGACTTGGCCGCAGCCGGGATTACGACGGTGTGCGATGCGATCGCCATTGGTGACGTTACCCCTGGCGAGTCCATTCGTAAAACAGACTACGACAACATGATTCAGGCGGTGCGCGATCGCCAAGACGCAGAACAATTACTGATTGATCATCGCCTTCACTTGCGCTGTGAGCTGGGTTACGAGACTGTTGCAGATATTGTCAGTCACTATGTCGACCATCCCTCCCTATCGCTGATCTCTCTGATGGATCACACCCCAGGGCAGCGTCAGTTTGCCAAGCTTGATAAATTTAGGGAGTACTACATGGGCAAGCATGGGCTCCCTGCCGATGAAGTCGATGACTTCATAAAAGAGAGACTTGAAGCCCAAAAAGCCCACGCAGATAACAGCCGAAAAGCCTTGGTTTCCCTGGCAAATACTTACCAGCTTTCTGTCGCTAGTCATGACGATGCCACGGTAGAACATGTGGAGCAAGCGGTCAGCGAAGGTGCCAATATCTCCGAATTCCCGACCACGCTCACCGCTGCAAAAGCAGCAAAGTCTCATCGCCTTCAAGTTCTCATGGGCGCTCCGAATTTAGTGCTGGGCGGCTCTCACTCCGGTAACGTTTCGGCCATGGAATTAGTGAAACTGGACTTGGTGGATCTTATCTCCTCAGACTATGTGCCCCATAGTTTGTTGCAATCGATTTTTGTCATTGCTGAGGTGACCGGCAAGCCGATATATAAAGCGATGAAGCCAGTGACGCTCAATGGCGCGATCGCCATTCAGTTAGAGGGCGATCGCGGCAGTCTGGCAGTGGGTAAACGCGCCGATCTCATCACGGTTCATTATCCCGGCAACTCCAGCGAACCTGCTGTTCCCCGGCTCACTCAAGTCATCAAAAGCGGTCGCCGCGTCGCTTAAATCTGTTCTGCTGTTTAATACTCTCTTTCAGAGTTTTACTGTTTAATACTTTCTGTTTAACGTCTTCCTTTCAGCTTTTCCGATTCTTCTATCCATCTATTTTGCCGTATCTTTCACGTCACGACTACTATGAAACACACCATAAAAGCTCCTTTAACAGAAACGGCTCTGACAAAAATTCTCCATTGCTTTGCCTCTCGCGGTAGTGAACAATATGGCCGAGAAGCCGTCACCCAGCTTCAGCACGCCCTCCAATGCGCGACATGGGCTGAAGCTGCCCGAGAATCCCACACGCTCATCGCTGCCTGCCTACTCCATGACGTGGGCCACCTGCTCCACGAGTTAGGCGAAGATGCTGCCGAAAGAGGTATTGATGATCGCCATGAGTACAGAGCTATTCCCTTTCTCAAGCGGCACTTTCCCCTAGCGGTTACTGAACCCATTCGCCTCCATGTCAATGCCAAGCGCTACCTCTGTGCGACTCAGTCAGATTATTGGGATGGTCTTTCTCCTGCTTCTAAACTGAGTTTGGAATTGCAAGGGGGTGTTTTTTCTGAGGAAGAGGCGATCACCTTTATCAACCAGCCCCATGCCAAAGACGCCGTCAAGCTCCGCATTTGGGACGACTTAGCAAAAGATCCCAACCAAACAACCCCTGATTTAGAACATTTTGTTCCTACGCTGACTCATTGCCTATATTCTCGTTGAGGAGTGCAGTCACTGACGCTTTCTAGTTCTTTGTAATACCTAGTGCTCTGTCCAGCTTAGGAATTAGGATATAGAGATTTCAGTTTTATCCGAGCATCGTCGGTCTTGAACTGCCAGTTGACTGGACGCTGATGGTGATTGGTCGCGAGTGTCCAAGCTTGGAGCTGTTTCTGAACCGA
>JBCCOO010000128.1:0-11281 GCA_039025345.1 Cyanobacteria bacterium P01_D01_bin.105
GGCTATCTCCCCTTCATTGCCCACCAAAGCACTCACCATGCAAGAAAAGCACGATCTTGCCTTTCCTGTACTCAGTGATTTAGGCAACAAAGTTGCCCGCAGCTATGGCTTAGTGTTTACGCTGGATGCCACTTTGCAGCCGTTGTATAAAGGGTTTGGTATTGATATTCCTGAACACAACGGCGATGGCAGCTATGAGTTACCCGTACCGGCAACCTACGTCATCGATACTGCTGGCATTGTGCGCCACGCCTACGCAAATGCTGACTACACGAAAAGAGCGGAGCCTGCGGATGTGCTAGCAGCCGTGAAAGCACTGTAGAAAAGTAGGGTCGTTGTCTTTCGTAGGCGCTTGCAGCAAAAATAATGGATATTGGGTAATCTCCTAAGGTAGAGAGATGGCAGGTATCTCTGATTATGCCGTTGATGTTGCTTTTGCGAGCAGGTTCCGAACGCTATGGGCTAGGCACCAAATGTATCGTTGAAATCATTCATAGGGTTGAGTTACGTCAGTCTCACCAGGTGCCATCAACTGTAGCAGGGCGTTTTAATTACCATGGACAAATGGTTCCTGTCATAGACTTGAGCCAGCTTTTGGGTGGTAGCGCTAGTCGGCCTGCTCTGGGAACTCGGATAATTTTAGTGAAGTTAGCAGGTTCTGGTGAGCGTCCGCAGCTTTTAGGGCTTCTTGCTGAGCAGGTAACAGAAACGCTCGAAGCCAAGCAGCTTACTTCTGTAGCCGAAAGTATCAAGAGCACTCGCCATTCGTACTTAGAAAAGCATTTGCTGTATCAGCAAGAATCTATTCAGTGCTTAAATATCGACAAATTGTTTGCTGAGATGATCCAGCAAGAGGGACTTTTTCAGCCTGTGCGCATGGCAGATTTAGATTATAAAGATACGATCGTTAAATAGTGAATAACCAGAGCGCTCAACAAGGCATCGAAGCGTTGCTAAGCAGCCATATGGGGCTTAGTGTAAGTTCGGTAGGAGCAGAAAGCTTAGCAAGGGCTATCGACAGAGCAAAGAAAGCACTCAATATCTCAAATACGGCTGTCTATCTGCATCATCTTAAGCACTCCCCTGCTGCACTAGAGGCGCTAGTAGAAGCGATTGTCGTGCCAGAGACTAGCTTTTTTCGCAATCCTGAATCGTTTGATTATTTACGGCGCTACATCTCTTCTCAAATCAACTCATTAACAGCGAAGTCGTCAGACGCAAGTGATTCAACCCCTCAAAAAATATGGCGAATATTGAGCATTCCCTGCTCTACGGGAGAAGAACCTTACTCTATTGCCATTACGCTGCTAGAGGCGGGCTTATCTGCTAAAAAGTTCCGCGTAGACGGCGTTGATATTAGCACTAAGGCTTTAGAAAAGGCCAAGCGGGGAAGCTTCAATCGATATTCTTTTCGCAAGACAACGACCTACTCACCAGAAAGACATATTCAACAATATTTTCAGAGGCAGGGAGATGACTATTGCTTACATCAGCAGGTGCGATCGCAAGTGTATTTTCAGCAGGGTAATATTCTCAATCCCCTATGTTTGAAAAGATACTTTGGCTATGACATCATCTTTTGCCGTAATCTGTTGATTTATCTTCAGCCAACGGCTCGTCGCTGTGCCTTGAATAATCTGAATCGACTGTTAAAGCCAAATGGTTTGTTGTTTGTTGGTTACTCTGAAGCCAGTCAGATAGATACGCAGCAGTTTCAATCGGTTGCAGTGCCCCAATCTTTCGCTTACCGAAAGATACCTATGCCAATTAAGAGAAGCATGAGCTCCGATACGAGTATCTCAGGCTCGAACGGCTCTGTACCAAATAAATCTGCACCAAACCAATCTGTATCAAACCAATTTGTGCAAAACAAAAGCTCTGCACTAAACAAAATAAGGATGTCTGGAACTGCCAGAGATATTGCACCTTCGTATACTCTTCCCAGACGAAACTTGAAGCAGCTATCGACTGTTTCGCACCATCTGTCGGTGATGCCTCATCAAGAGCAAGTGCCTACTAAAGGCATAGCTGATATTCGTGCTTTAGCAGATAGAGGCGAGTTGGCGAGTGCGTTGGCGCATTGCAAGCGGCACCTTGAGAGTAACCCTACTAGCGCTGCAGCTTATCTGCTGCTAGGAGAAATCTATCAAGCACAAGACAACTCTGAACAGGCCGATAGTGCCTTCAAAAAGGCGCTCTATCTCTATCCCAAGTGCATAAAATCACTGACTCACCGCTTACAGATTTGGGAGAAAAAGGGCGATTCCGTTGTGGCTAGTCGCCTGCGGCTGCGGCTAACTCGCCTTTTGGACAGTCCATAGAATTTCGTGTATCTGGTGGTTGTAACTTTAATATCAATGGGAATGATTGTAATGCAGATGACAGATTCCCTATTATGCAACGAGGCTCTAAAATCAATCAGTTTACGCTTATCAAGCGATCTGTCCTCGGCGGGTTTGGTCTGATTGTCATATTGACAGGCGTAGCCACTGTGGCTAGCCAACGCGCGACGCATACCTTAAGTGAACAGCGAAAACTGGTCGCTCACACTTATGATATTGAGCTGCAGCTCAGAGAGCTTGAGAAAAGCCTAATCGATGCTGAGGCCGGAAAGCGTGGATTTGTCATCACCAACGAAGCGCAATATCTTGAACCCTACGATCAGGCTATTGAAGATTTAGATGACATTTTTGAAAGACTAAAAGATAGCCTCTCTGATAACCCAGAGCAGTTAGCGCGATTATCTGTGATGGAAAAGATAGCAGATGAGAAGCTAGAAAGGTTGGATACAGTTATTGCGCTAAAGCGACAAGGCAAGCAAGCGGAGCTCCTGCAGCTAATCTCTAATGGTCAGGATAGAGTGCTGCTGGACGATATTCGCAGGCAAATCGCTGACATGATGATCGCTGAAGATGCACTGCTGGCTATTCGCGATCAGGATGCTGACGCAGCAGAGCGGTTAGTTTTCTGGATACATGGGATTAGCTTCGCTGGAATTGCTATCGTTGCGATCACTATCTCTATTTTCACGTTACGGGTGCCCAGGTTACTCAGTCAGTCTTTGCAGTCAGCCATTGGCATCGCTGAGCAAGTGGCCGATGGTGATCTGACGGTGGTTATTGAAGGTGACAATAGGAATGAAGTGGGCCAGCTCCTGTTACAGCTTAAGCAAATGGCGGAGCGTCTCTCAATTTCGATTAGTGGCGCGCAGCGCTTTGGCATTCAAGTAACCAGTTCTTCTACCCAGATTGCAGCAGCGGGTAGGCAGCTAGAAGGTAGCATGCGAGAGCAAACCGCAACAACAACAGAAACGACCGCTACGGCGCAAGAGATTGCGGGTACCGCGCAAGAGCTGGCCGCTACCATGCAAGAAGTGGAGTGCCTTTCTCAATCAACGGCGACGGCCGCCAGCGAAAGCCAGCTCAGCTTGTCTCAAATGGAGATGACTATTCGTGATCTCATGGAAGCTACAGGCGACATTTCAGCGCGACTCGGCGCAATGAGTGAAAAAGCAAACGGAATTAACTCTGTGGTTACCACGATCACTAAAGTGGCCGAGCAGACCAACTTACTTTCTCTAAACGCAGCTATCGAAGCCGAGAAAGCCGGAGAATATGGTGCGGGTTTTGCGGTTGTGGCCAGAGAAATTCGTCGGTTAGCGGATCAAACGGCTGTCGCCACCTTAGAGATTGAATCGATGGTTAGGGAGATGCAGTCATCGGTCTCGGCGGGCGTGATGGAAATGGATAAGTTCTCCACGGAAGTTACCCAAAGCGTAGATTCAATGAGTCTGATCAGCGGGCAGGTTGCAGGGATTATTCAGCAGGTGCAGGAGCTTTCTCCTCGATTCTCGTTAGTGAATGAAGGAATGGACTTTCAGGTGCAAGGCGCCCAACAGATCAGCGAAGCGATGGTTCAGCTCAACGATGCTTCTATGCAAACCAGCGATTCTTTTGAAGATATTAATGCGGCTATTACTCAGCTACATAAGGCCGCGCAGAGCTTGCAGCAGGAGATGAGCCGCTTCAAAATCAAAGAAAACGTTCATGCTCAGCCCGGTCCGTCCCAGCCGCTCAGTTCTCACATATCTTACCCTCAGATTTCTCAAGCCAGCTTAGCTAGTTAAACAAGCTTCCTCAAGCATGCGACGACAGGAAGCGAGCTTTAAAGTATGCGCTTTAAAGTATGCGCCTAATGAAAGTAGGCCATCGATATGAACCGATTTTTCCATAGCCAGTCAGTATCACTTTGTTTGAGAACAAAGGTCAGTCAGTGAACGAAAATTGTTGGAGTGATATTGGGGTATGGGGCAATCTTAGCTGCCCAAAGTTAGCTGACGAAATTCACTGCCATAACTGTTCGGTGTATAGCCAAGGCGGACGAGCCTTATTAGATCGCCCTGAACCAGAGGGATACGTCACTGAGTGGACGGCTTTAATAGCGCAACCTTATGATCAAATCCAGACGCAATCGAAACAAAGATTATCTGTCACCATTTTCCGATTAGCGCAAGCGTGGTTAGCCTTACCCACTAGCCTCTTTGACCAGATGAGAAGGCCTAGACCCGTACATTCCTTACCGCATCGGCACGATCCGCTGTTGAGAGGGATTGTCGATGTGCGCGGTCAGCTAGTGCCCTGCGTTTCGCTCCACAATCTGCTCAACATCACTGCGACAACACCTGATACGTCTTCGCCTGCGGCTTCTTTGACTGCGATCGCTTTATCTGAAAGCACTCAGCGAGTTGGCTACCCTCGTCTGGCTGTCATTAAGCGCAGCCAAGACGTTTGGGCATTTGAGGTCGATGAGATCTATGGACTGCATTGGTGTCAGCCAACAGAGATGAGAGCGCCACCGTCTCTTATGAGCAAAGCCCTAACTAGCTTTACGCAGTCTATCTTCCCTTGGCACCAGCAAAATGTTAGCTATCTAGATCCTGAAAAACTGTTGTTAACCCTGCGGAAACGAGGATTATGATCTACACATGTCCAGAGTTTAATAACGTTTCTATGCTTACTATCTTTTGCATGGAGATAGAAAAGCAGGTTGTTATCCTCAACGACGGTTTGCTAGCGCTTGAAAACCAGGCAGTTGCTCGCAGCGAGAGCGCTGCAAAGACGTTAGATTCATTGATGCGCTCCGCTCATTCTATTAAAGGCGCAGCCCGTATCGTCGGGTTAGATACGGCAGTCGAAGTCGCCCACGTACTAGAAGATTGTTTTGTTGCTATCAAAAAAGGACAGATAACTTTAGACTCCCAGCACGTAGACGTTTTGCTCAAGGGCATTGACTGGTTTACTGAACTCGGTCAGGTGAAGAATGACGCGCACTCTGAGTGGTTGATCGAGCAAACGGACTATACTTCCAAACTGCTCGATCAGATGTCGGCTTTGTGCTTAGCACCTTCTGAAAATTTGGATGCGAAACCTTCGCCTAAAGAAGAAACAGAATTAAAACCGTTAAAAAAAGCGGCATCAGCGCTAAATAAGAACCCACAGAATCACAAGCCACAGAATCACAACCCACAGAATCACAACCCACAGAATCTCAAGTCACAGAATCATAAGCTACAGAATCACAACAATATTGACCACCTTGATAGCAGTAGCCCTGAAGAAAATACTCATATCGACTCAGGTGATGAGGACGCTAATCGCGTTGTCAAAGTTAATGCCGACAATCTCAATCGTCTGATGGCGCTTGCGGGTGAATCATTAGTAGAGGTTAATGGATTACAGCCGTTTGTCGATGTCATGCAGCATCTCAAACAGCAGCAGCAGTCGTTGATACACCTGTTGAATCGGCTTCAGAAAGAAGCGATGCTACCCACAGGGGAACAAAAGAGATTGGATTCGGCTCGGAAAATAGCGCTAGATTGCCATGCGCTGCTCAGCGATCGCGTGGGTGAGCTCGATCAGTTCTCTCAGCGGTTTGCCCAACTTTCTGACAATCTCTATCAGGAAGTGATTGCGAGCCATATGCTGCCATTCTCAAATGGTACTCAGGGCTTCTCTCGCATGGTGCGAGACTTAGCTAGATCACAAGGCAAACAAGTCAAGCTAGAAATTGTCGGTCAAAATACTCAGATTGATAGAGAGATTCTCGATAAGTTAGAAGCCCCGCTCACTCATATATTGCGCAATGCGATCGCCCACGGGATTGAACCGCCTGCTCAGCGTCAGCAGTTGGGTAAACCAGAAATAGGAACCATCCGTCTAGAAGCTAGGCACCGAGCCGGTATGCTTTTTATCACCGTTACGGATGACGGCTGTGGCATTGATTTAGAACAGCTACGAGCATCCGTGATTGAAAAGAACCTGACTTCTCCATCCCTTGCTGCTCAGCTCAGTGAGGCTGAGCTGATGGAGTTTTTGTTTTTACCTGGTTTTTCAACCGCCGAGCAGGTTACCGAAATCGCCGGACGTGGGGTTGGCCTAGATATTGCGAAAAGTATGGTGCAAGAGGTTGGCGGACTGCTACAGGCACTCAATACGCCGGGCGCCGGGCTAAGCTTTCATTTTCAGCTACCGCTGACGCTGTCAGTCATTCGGGCGCTGGTGGTCGAAATTTCGGGGGAACCTTATGCCTTTAGCCTCACTCACATCGATCAGGTCCGGCTGGTCAGTCGTGAGGAGATTATTGTCAGTGAGAACTGTCCTTATTTTGTTGTAGATGGCGAAAATGTCGGCTTGGTGAAGGCTCAGCAAGTACTGCAATTACCTGAATCTCAGCTCACACACGAGACCGCTTTCCCTGTCATTATCATTAAAAATCAAGACTCTAGTTACGGAATTATTGTCGATAAGCTATTAGGCGAGCGTGAGCTAGTTGTTCGACCCCTAGACAAACGCTTTGGCAAAATTCAAGATGTCAGTGCTGCCGCGCTTACAGAAGACGGATGGCCACTTTTGATTATAGATGTAGCTGATTTAGTCTGTTCAATCGAGCAGATGGCCTCTGGTGGAATGCTGTTGCTTTCAGAAGATCGTAAAGATGCGCGATCGCTTCAGCAACAGCGTGTGCTCGTGGTTGATGACTCTCTTACGGTTAGAGAGATGGAGCGACAGCTCTTGCAAAATCACGGTTATCAGGTAGATGTAGCGGTCAATGGTATGGAGGGCTGGAACACTGTACGCACGGGTGGCTACGACTTGGTCATCTCCGATATTGATATGCCTCGCATGAACGGAATTGAGCTGGTGCAGCATATTAAAGATCACCCCCAGCTCAAACAGATACCGGTGATTATTGTTTCTTATAAAGACCGAAAAGCCGACCAGCTGGCGGGCCTCAATGCTGGCGCTGACTACTACCTAACCAAGAGTAGTTTTCAAGATGACAGTCTGATAACGGCTGTAAAGGATCTGATTGGCTAATGCTAAAAATTGCGATTGTAAATGATATGGCGATCGCGGTAGAAGCACTCCATCGAGCGATCGCTAACTACGGGCATGATTTGATCTGGGTTGCGCGCACTGGCACCGAAGCCATCCAGTACTGCTCAGCCCAACGGCCAGATTTAATTCTGATGGATCTCAACATGCCAGAACTAGATGGCGCTGAGGCAACCCGCCAGATTATGCAGCGCTCTCCCTGCGCTATTTTGATTGTCACTGCCAGCATTACTCGCAATACGACCAAAGTGTTTGAAGCCATGGGGTATGGTGCGCTAGATGTCGTCACTACCCCAGCGCTGGGAACGGATGATCCTCAGGCAGTGCAAATTCTAATGAGAAAGATCGCCATCTCTGCGAAGCTAGCTCGTCATTCAAGTGCCTCTCCCGCAGATGCGCAAATGCTCAGAACACGCGATCGCGCTTCGTTACCCAAACAGTCCAATCTTCCCAAGCTGATTGTTATTGGCACCTCTACAGGTGGCCCAAGCGCGCTTCAACAAATTCTAAATCAGCTGCCTAGTGGTTTCGAGGCTGCTATTGTCGTCATTCAACATATTGACGCTCAGTTTGCTTCAGGTCTGGTGGATTGGTTAAATCAATCGTCTCAACTACCCGTTGCCCTAGCTCGCGATGGGGATCGCCCTAGCGCTGGCAAAGTCCTCGTTGCCGGCACGAACAACCATCTCATTATGCGACCCAACCAAACCCTCCGCTACAGTCATCAGCCCACAGACTCTCCGTATCGTCCTTCTGTCGATGTTTTTTTTGACAGTGTCGCTCGTCACTGGCCGCAATCAGGCATTGGGCTACTGCTCACAGGAATGGGGCGAGATGGCGCTCGGGGTATGGCTCTGCTGAAATCTGCTGGCTGGCGAACTATTGCTGAAAGCGCTGAAAGCTGCGTTGTTTTTGGAATGCCAAAAGCTGCCATTGAGGCAGGGACCGCGACCCACGTTTTATCTTTACCGCAGATAGCGTCTTATTTGGCTAGGGCCGCGATGTCACCATCAACGCTTTCCTCGAAGCCGTGAGCTGGGTAACCTTAATTTGTACGCTGTTCGGAAAACACACGTAGCCGATGGCATTTTGACTGAATCATGGTTCCACAACCCGTTGTGCATACTCTCCTAGAGCCTCCTTTAGCAGCTTCTTCTGAGCAAGCGGAGGATATTTCTTCAACAAGAAAAATTAATGAATCTGCTGTCAGAGTCCTTTTGATTGATGACCAGCTCATGGTGGCTGAATCCATTGGTCGATTGCTTGCGAGTGCCTCAGATATTGAATTCTACTATTGCAGCGATGTGCAACAAGCTATTCCGACTGCGCTTGAGATCGAGCCAACCGTGATTTTGCAAGACTTAGTCATGCCTGATACGGATGGCCTGATGTTGGTGAAGTTCTTTCGAGCGCAACCCTCGCTGCACAGAATTCCTATTATCGTACTGTCTACTCAAGATGAGCCAACCATAAAGGCAGAAGCGTTTTCGGTAGGCGTTAACGACTACCTCGTTAAGATTCCAGATGCGGTAGAGCTGATAGCTCGATTGCGATATCACTCAGCAGCCTACACTAACCTGGTCAAAAGCCAAGCCGCTGAACACACCTTTGCTTACAACAAAGAATTAGAGCGCCGCGTCGCTGAACGAACAGCCGAACTCGAAACGGCGTTGGAGAACCTACAGCAAGCCCAAACCCAGCTCATCCAAGATGAAAAGATGGCCAGTCTCGGTCAGCTAGTGGCGGGGGTCGCTCATGAAATAAACAATCCCGTAAATTTTGTGCACGGTAACCTTAAACCCGCTCAGCGCTATGCCCAGGATTTACTCCATCTAATCGATCTTTACCAGCAGGAGTATCCTCACCCAACAGACATTATTCAAGACGCAATAGACGATGTAGATTTGCCATTTTTGGCAGAGGATTTTCCTAAGCTAATAACCTCGCTTCAAATGGGCACTGAGCGTATTCAGGAGATTGTTCTTTCTCTGCGAAATTTTGCGCGAGTGGATGAAACTGAGATGCAGCAGGTTGATATTCACAGTGGAATAGACAGTACGCTGTTGATTTTAAGCTCCAAACTAAAATCGATTAATGTCTTAAAAGACTATGGCATTTGCCCACCGATAAACTGCTTGCCAGGGCAGTTGAATCAGGTCTTTATGAACATATTGGCAAATGCCGCTGATGCTTTGACAGAAGCTGTAGATGCTGAGGAACTGGATGCTCACACATCAGATGATACAAAACAAAAGCCGCAGATCAGCATTCAAACTCAAATAGCGGAAGACAATTTTGTCAAAGTTACGATTTCCGATAATGGACCTGGTATTCCAGAAGATGTTTTAAGCGAAATCTTTAATCCATTTTTTACAACCAAACCTGTGGGTATTGGTACCGGCTTAGGGCTTTCTATCAGCTACCAAATTGTCACAGAGAAGCATCAAGGGACATTGGAGTGCCAGTCGAGTCTGGGACAAGGTAGCTCGTTTATCATTAAGCTTCCCATCAGCCAGCAAGATTAAAGCCAGCAAGATTAAAGTCAGCAAGATTAAAGCCAGCAAGATTAAAAGAACAACATCTTAAGAGAAACACCTAGCATGGCGCTGCCAAACACACGTTTTAATAATGCCGGCGGCACCGCCACCGCGAACTGCGCGCCAATTAACCCACCAAGGACAAAGCCAACGCAGATGAGTGCCGCTGCCTGTAAGTTTACGTAGCCACGCTGATAGTATGTCCAAGCGCCTAAAATGCCGATGGGGGGCACTAGCAGTGCTAATGTTGTTCCCTGCGCTTCGTGTTGTGAAAACCCAAGTAGGTAAACTAGGGCTGGGGTAAACAGAACGCCGCCGCCAATGCCAATCAGTCCACTAATGGCACCGACTGCCAACCCCAAAAATAGAAGTAACAGGGTTTCTATCATCATTCTTGCCCGCTCATATCTTTTACTGACCGCAGCTTACCAAACCTGAGCGCTCACCATCTGTATCGTAGAGTTTCTGGTGCATAATGGTTCGTTGCAGAACGAGGCTCAGGCGCCAAGCGCTCGTCGCCTGAGCCTTAACCGTAGTTTTACTTAGGCTTAATGCATTGACTATGTAAGCTTAAAGTTCGATGTAGGTGCCTATGGTTGAGTGATGAGGACGTCGCAGCGTATGCTCTCCCGTGGTTTCTGTCGAAGCAAAAAAAGTCGCCCTTGATAAGCCCCTCACCCCTAAGGCGGTGAGCGTTTCTCGTCTCAGTAAAAGCTTTCGCAATGTTCCAGCCTTGCAAAGCGTTGATTTAACGATTCGCACTGGTGAGATGGTGGCGCTTGTAGGCGCCTCCGGCTCTGGCAAGTCTACGCTGCTTAGAACCATGAATGGCCTACAGTTGGCAGACAGTGGTGAGATAAAGATATTTGATACGCCTCTACAGATTGATGGAAAGCTTCATTCTAAGGCGCGGCGGTTGCGTAGTCAGGTGGGTTTCATTTTTCAGCAGTTCAATTTGGTTAACCGTCTGAGCGTTATCGAAAATGTTCTGATTGGTAACTTATCTCAAACCTCTCCTTTCCGCTCTGCGTTTCGTCTGTTCACTAAAGCAGAAAAGACAAGGGCCCTAGCGGCATTGGATAGGGTTGGCATTTTAGAGCAGGCCTACAAACGGGCGGCGTTGCTGTCGGGCGGGCAGCAGCAGCGGGTGGCGATCGCCCGCTGCCTCATGCAGGGGGCCAAAATCATTCTTGCGGATGAACCCATTGCCTCTCTAGATCCTGAGTCTGCAAGGCGGGTCATGGAACTGCTGGTAGACCTTAACCGAACGGGTGGGTTCACGGTGGTGACGTCGCTGCACCAAGTGCAGATGGTTCGGTTTTATTGCGATCGCGCGGTTGCCCTCAGGGA
>JBCCOO010000129.1:0-11187 GCA_039025345.1 Cyanobacteria bacterium P01_D01_bin.105
AATCAATGTGTTTGCTTCATTGATTTAAGAATGCCAGTGCAGAAAGCTTGCCTTGTGAGGATGTCTTAAGGGGTATCTGAGAAAAGCAGAAAAGGATGGGATGACACTCCCCAGGGAATCCTCAGTGTCCTCTCATGAATGGGAAGCGGAAGATAGTGCGTTCGACCCGAGGGGCCAATTCACTGCCCTCTAGTCATGCACAAAACTCCGTCATAATTCACTCCGACGTTTTACCGTCACCTTGGCTTCAGATTGGCTTCTGACAGCTCTTCATGCTGCCGTGTTGACAAATACAATAACGGTTGTTATCTTTAATCGCATGACAACTGTTATGAGTTTGTGGAGGGCAAAGCATTCTGTCCCGCCTACGTCGATTGCTATGTGGGCGATCAGGCCTTCCTCAACTTTTGCCAAACACTATTTGAGGTCTAAAACCATGACACTACGAATTCAGTACTGGGTTGCTGGTCTACTCGGAATTTCTGGCATTGCATTGTTCACTTTGGTTCCAGGTGGCCCCATCGAAACTCGCAGCTTTGCTCACATCAACCCGATTACTTTAGGTGCCTTCAATACGTTCCTGACAACTTTAGTGTTGGGAAGTTTGCTTCTTGTTTACTTTGTTTTGCGTTCTCATCGCTGGGCAATGATGGGGGCAGCCATCAGCGGTTTGTCTTTTTTGGCAGTTTACGGTCTAGACTTGGTCAAAATCTTTCCCGTATCCCCCGATGCCATGCCACCTGCTTTGTTCGCAGTTGAAGTGCTGGGCACGATTCTCTCTTTTCCTCTCATCGTGCTCTCTGTTAGCGCAGCACTGCCAGCGCAGCGTCAAAGTCAGCTTGTGACGGTGCCTGCGCTCACTGCTGATAAGGGCTCTACAGCTCAAACACCGCAGATTTTGATGGTTATTGCTTTGGCTATAGTGGCCTTGGGCATTATTGCCTTCGCGACAAAGTCGGCAATGGGACTATAACTTTGGTCGCTTGGCTGAAATACAATACCTCGGCTAAAAGCTAGCTGTGACAACGGGCCAAGCGACTAGCCTGTGCCAAATGTATCCGATACAGGCTCTATAGTCATCTGTCCTAAGCACCATAGAACAACATCGCTATTTTGCGAACAACAGGATAGCGATGTTCAAACATCACACGCTAATTTGTTGGAGGCCTTACGAAAATGACAGCTAGAACAGGCATTTTGATCGCTGGAGGATATGGCATTGTTGGCCGACAGGTTGCGACGCTTATTCGTCAACGTCATCTTGAGCTACCGTTAGTGATCGGTGGGCGAAATCTTGAAAAAGCTGAAGCACTGGCCAGTGAGCTGGGCAATGCGAGAGGGATTCAGCTAGACGTTGAACAGCCCAATCCACTTCAAGGAGAGCAGCTACAGGCCGTTGTGGCTGTTGTGAATGATCCTCACGACTATCTGCTAAAGGATACTGTGAAACAGGGTATTCCTTATCTGGATATTACCCGGTGGCCGGAGCGTTTTCGAGAATCGATAGCAGACTTATCAGGCAAAACGCTGAATGCCCCAGTCTTGCTTGCATCTGGATGGATGGCGGGCGTTGCCTCAGTGGTGGCTGCTGCCGCTGCTAAAGCGATACAGAAACCTGAGCGCATTGATATTAGCGTTCTCTTTTCACTCAAGGATAAATCGGGCCCTAATTCTGTTGAATATATGGATCGGCTGGCGACGCCTTTTGAGTCGATGGTTGAGGGTCGGTTAAAACAAGTTTTTCCCTACACCGATTCGCGTACGGTCACGTTTCCCGGTGGCTACACGACGCCTGTATACCGCTTCGATACGCCTGATCAGCTCACACTGCCACAGACTACAGGTGCTAAAACGGTTGCGGCTCGTATTGCTTTTGATGATGCGTTTTCGACAAATTTTCTACGGTTTTTGGCGCGCTCTGGTATTTGGAAGCTAATTAGCGGCGAACGATTTACGCCTTTGAGGCGATCGCTTCTCTACAATCCAGGTAGCGGAGCCAGCCATGAAATTCACATTGCGGTTGCTGACGATGATGAACACGGTCTCTCAAGCGTGGTCAATGCCACCATTGCCGATCCTCAAGGGCAAACGCACTTGACGGCGCTAGGCGCTTTAGTCCAACTGGAGCGTCTCCTGGGTCTGGACGGGGCACTGCCCCCAGCGCCGGCTATTCTTTACCCAGATACCAACCCTCAAATTGAGCATGTGCGCCAGGTCTTGAGTCAGTTTGGTGTCAAAGTCTCAATCGAGAGAGTCACTACTCATGGCGGCTAAAAACTTGCGCAACAGGCCAACCAGCGTTTGGGTTTCAGTTTGACTCAACGCTTCTAAAAGACGATTTTCTTGAGCAAACAACACTGGCATCACGGCCTC
Organism: Cyanobacteria bacterium P01_D01_bin.105; assembly: GCA_039025345.1. Classification (GTDB taxonomy): domain Bacteria; phylum Cyanobacteriota; class Cyanobacteriia; order Phormidesmidales; family Phormidesmidaceae; genus Phormidesmis. Next base: position 2,374 of record JBCCOO010000129.1, read on the forward strand.
AACTCGTTCTATTCCTTGACGGGTCAGCTGCACCCTGATGCCACGTCGATCGCTAGGATCTCTGAGCCGAGTGACCAGTCCATCTTTTTCGAGGCGATCAATACGGTTGGTCATCGCCCCAGAAGACAGCATCAGCAAATCATAGAGTTCGGTGGGTTTCAACTGATAAGGCGCGCCCTGTCGTCGCAGCGTCGCCAGCATATCAAAAGACCAAAGGTTTAAACCAAAGTCCGCTAATACGGTCTCTCGATGCTTTTCGAGCAGCCGAGCAAGCTGCAAGATCCGCCCACTTACGCCTAGAGATCTCATCCCTAGGGTGGGAATCTCTCGCTGCCACTGAGTCAGAATTCTGTCGATACGGTCTGATGTCATAGCACCATTATATCTCGATATCAAGAATCTTTAAAAATACCTTTATTTAAAGTATCTTTATATCAAGGTATTTTTTAGAGCAGGGCTAACGCACTGCAGCTCCAATGCGATCGCATCTCGTCAACGATCTGATTTATGCAGATGTATCGGCGCTTTGAAGCAATATCAGTGCGATCAGTTAAGGGCACTGTCTGATGTGCGATCGCACCACAACAATACGGTTAGAAAGAGGGTTAACCATGCAGATTAAGAAACTAGACCACATTGGCCTACGAGTCGCAGATGTCAAAAAGTCCATAGCGTTTTATCAAATTCTTGGTTTTCAAATCACGCGCAGCGATGAAAAAGAACAGGTCTTTGTTGTCAAACATTCCAGTGGTATCGAGATTAATCTGATCGCTAATGGTCATCGCGACCAAGCCCAAGGCAACATTCTGATGGATGTCACAGAACGATATCCAGGCTATACCCACTATGCGATCGCTGTGGCCTCAGTCGCAGCCGCAAAGACTTTCTTTGAAGAGCGGCAAATTCAAATCACTGAAGGCCCTGTCACGTTTGGAGATGGAAAAACGTCGATTTTTATTCGTGACCCCGATTTAAACGTTCTCGAATTCACGGAACTACCCTAGTTCGCGCCGCTTGCCCCTTGCGAATGCTCTATTTATCACTTTACCTAGATATCTCATCATGAAACCTTCCACCAGCAAGTTAGAAGATATTGCCTTGACTGCCCTAGCGCCTCTCGCTTGGGGCACAACCTACATTGTGGCGACAGAGTTTTTGCCGCCTGGGCATCCGCTGCTAGTAGCCGCGCTGCGAGCTTTACCCGTTGGCCTTTTACTAACCCTGGCGCTTAGAAAGTTGCCTCATGGCATTTGGTGGTGGCGCATCCTCATTCTCGGCGCACTCAATATTGGCATTATGCAGGCGATGTTGTTTATTGCTGCTTATCGTCTGCCAGGTGGTGTGGCCGCAACAGCGGGAGCCATTCAGCCTCTGTTAGTGATTTTGTTTTCCTGGTTGATTTTACAAGATAAACCTGCCAGAGGCTCGATTCCACTGGCCTTTTCTGGTTTCTTAGGCATTGCCTTACTTGTCCTTGACCCTTCAGCACAACTTGATCTTTTGGGTGTTATTGCAGCCTTGCTAGGTGCTGTGTCTATGGGCCTTGGCACTGTGTTAGTGAAGCGTTGGCAATCTCCTGTGCCACTACTCGTCTTTACCGCTTGGCAGCTCACCGTGGGGGGTGCGCTATTGCTTCCAGTTGCGCTTTTGATAGAAGGTCCTTTTGTCGAATTGACACCAATGAACATCCAGGGTCTGATTTATCTTGGCACGATAGGCACAGGGCTAGCTTATCTGCTTTGGTTTCGCGGCATTAATCAGCTTTCTGCCACTGCCGTTTCCTATCTGGGCTTGCTCAGTCCGGTTATGGCCACCTTATTAGGATTTCTCTGGCTCCATCAGGCGCTAACGCCTGTACAGGTTTTCGGGATGGTTATAATTTTCCTCAGTGTTTTACTCGGTCAAAAGATAACCATTACCCGAACGGTTCAGCCAGTGATGACTCATCAAGCTATCAAAAGAAAAGTACAGTCCTCCTAAACAGTCCGCCTAAACGGAGTGACTGAAGCATTAGGTGACACCAGGGGCAACATGTTCCTCTTATCCCCACAGTCCCACAACTTTTTGAAGATGGTGACACTCCCGAGCTTCGGTGAGAAGAAAATCGGCGACGGCTGCCCGAGCAATGGAGCTACCTTTGTCAGGAAATGCCTCGACGGAAGATTGAAAATCTTCAGAGCTGTTGTTGTTGAGGAAACCCACTCGCACAATCGTCCATTCGAGCGTTGAAGCACGCAGTGATGCTTCCATTAAATCCGCGTTTCGAACATTGTGCCGAGCGATCCATCGCAAAACTCGATGGGACAACCGATTGCTTGGAAAGAGGAGCGCGGTGGATATGACGAGAACACGATTGACTCCACTGTGTTCCATGGCTTCGACAATAGCCCTTGCTGATTCTGAGTAGATAGCGCAGGCGGCTTTCGTCGGTGTTCGAGGCCCTAATGTAGAAATCACAACGTCGTGTCCTGGCAGTAAGGTTTTGAGCGTGTTTGCATCACAGACATTGCCTGCGCACACCCTGAGCTGAGGATGCTGAATGTCAGCGAGCTTGTCCTCAGTGCGGACGATTGCCGTGACGGTATGTCCAGCATTCAGTGAGCGAGTGAGAATCTCACGACCGGTTCGGCCATTTGCACCTAACAACGCTATTTTCATTGAAGCCATGTTCATGGAAGCCATGGTTGTTCTCCTGTTTGCATGTCTGACGTTAACAACTCAAAAATACAAACGAGTGTGGGGAGCTGTTGTCCCCAAATGTGGGGATTAGATGTAGGGATTTATGGGTGAGTTCTGTGGGGATGAGAGGCTAAATCAGATCCAGTTCCGCAGCTCGTTTCACAGCAGCTCGACGATTGGTGACATTGAGTTTGCTGTAAATCCGCTTGGTGTGGGTGCGCACGGTACTCAAGGCTACGACCAGTTCACGGGCGATTTCTGGGCCGGACAGTTCGGTGCTGAGTAATCGCAGCACCTCTAGTTCTCTTTGGCTGAGGGGTTCGACTTTGCCTACGCTCAGCCGCCGGGAAGGAGAGAAGTGCGTGGGGCTATCTTTAAGTTTTTGGCCCCAGGTTTTTAGCGCGGATAACAATCTGTTGGTGTAGGTGGGGGTGATGCCGCGCCTCATGGCCTCCCGCAGCAGTTTCGCCATCGGTGCGCCACATTCTGCAAATATGCGAACATAGCCCTCTGGTTCCGCCAGGATTAAGGCCCGTTCTAGCGATGCGATGGGCGCAGGCCGATCTTTGAGCATCGCACCCGAAATATCCCCTTGGGCCTCACCCGCCAGAGCCAGAACCACCAAAACTTGAATGATGCTGCCCGTGCGTTCTTCTGCTTCTGCGGCTATCAACAATCGATTTAGGAGTCCGATAACCTGATTAAGAGCGTTGTCTATGCCGTCACGTCTGTATTGCGCGATCGCAACTCTGGCCAAGGTGAGGTGTTCGTATTCGTGTAGATAGCTCGGCGGGTCGCTTACTGACAAACCGCACTCTCTCACCCAGTCCAGCGCTTCAGCCAATCTCCCCTGTTGCAGCCACCACCGTACCCTTAAGGCCTCAGTTGGGCACACATCTGGAGCTGGAATAGGCGGTGGATAGTAGAGCCGCTCGGCCTCGTGAAGCTGATCGAGGGCGAGCTGAAGTCCGCCCTCGGCAGACTTTAATCGGGCCTGCATCACCCACCAAGGATATTGAGCCCCCGATAGCGAAGCCTGCTGGCGTAGCGTTTCACCGCTCAGCAAGTGCTGGCTGGCAGCTGCCAGATCGCCTTGTTCGTAGCACACTTCGCTCAAGGCCAAGTACAGTTCTGGCGTGCCTGCCTGCACCAGATCATTCTGCGCTGTCGCCAGCTGTAAGGACTGCTCACAAATACTCATAGCCCGGTGGAGACGCCCCTGGGCTATGAGTATTTGTGCCAATATCAAGGTGCCACCAATGGCAATCTGAGTTAGGCCCATCTGCTTGAAAATTGCTAACCCCTCAGCAAAGGAACGGTAGCCAGCTTCTGGCCTGCCGCTGCTCCAGTAGGCGAGCCCAAGCAGGGCTGCGGTTGTGCCTCGCTCATACGCCTCATCTTCTGGCAACAGTGCGAGTGCCTGCTGAGCGTAAGTCACCGTGCTAGACACATCCCCTAGCGCTTGGGCACGGTAGGCACGGGCATTGGCGATGGAGGCAGGTAAAGACTGTAGCTGATCCATTACGACGCTCTCCTCCTGCGAGTCCGCTTCCAGGCATCGTTCTGCATCTTGTAGGCGGGATTCAACCGCGTCTAATTGAACCTCGTGCAACAGCACTAGGGCGTAGGCAACGCTGAGGACGGGCCGGTTGCGAATCAGGGCGTCAGGGAGTGAGAGGATCCAGCCCAGTACGGTGGTTTCTTGCTGACGCCGACGCATGGTAGGCCACACCTGCTCAATTAGATCTGCCGCACGCTCAAAATCCTGGGCGGCTAGGGCATGATGAATTGCCTCAGAGAATAAATTGTGCTGTTCGTACCATTCACTGGCCTGCCCGTGCAGGGTATGCATCCGTTCTGGCCACTCCATCAAGGCATGGGCCTGAAGGACATCGGCAAACAAATGGTGGTAACGATACCATTGACGCTTGTTATCCAGCGGAATAATAAATAGGTTGCCACGCTCTAGCGCTTCTAGCATTTCCTGTCCATCGGTTTGGTTGGTGACCGCGTCACAGAGAGAACCGCTCAAGCGTTCCAAAATGGCTGTCTGCAGCAAAAAGTGACGGACGCGCTGAGGCTGTCGCTGCAAGACTTCTTCCAGCAGATAGTCCACAATGTAGCGGTCGTCTCCCGAAAAAGCCGCCACAAAATCAGCAACGTCCTCGCGCCCCTGTAGAGATAGCGCCGCGAGTCGCAGTCCGGCAATCCAGCCTTCGGTCCGCTGCTCTAGGGCAGAAAGGTCTGTTGCCGAAATCTCCAATCCCATCACCTGATTCAAAAAAGCGGCAGCTTCGTCCGGTGTGAACCGCAGATCGCTCACCCTCAGCTCGGTCAATTCTCCGTGAGATCTTAAACGAGCCAGCGATAAGGGCGGGTCAGCGCGGCTGGCAATCATCAAATGCATCTGGGGCGGCAGATGACTGAGCAAAAAGCCGATGCCGTCATGAATGGCCTGGGTTTCAATGACATGGTAATCATCAAGGATTAGGGCGATATTCTCTTCAACGGCAGTCAGTTCATTGAGCAGTGTCATCAGGACCGACTCAAGGGGAGGTGGCTGTGGTGATTTTAGTAACGCGAGCGATCGCACCCCCAAACTGGGCTGAATTTTATGCAGAGCGACGAGCAGATACGTCCAGTAAATAGCAGGGTCATTGTCACTTTTGTCTAGGGAAACCCAGGCAACCGATCTCGTAGAGGCAGCGGCCACCCATTCTGCCAGCAGCGTTGTTTTGCCAAAACCTGCTGGGGCTAATACCAGAGTCAATTTTCGCTGCGGGTGGATGCAATTAATCAGTCTTGGGCGCGACACTAAATCAGCAGACCATTTCGGGTGGTAAAGCTTGGTCTCTAGGAGAGGACGTTCTGAAGTAGTCGGTCTTGCCGAGACAGTCATGGATACGTTGGGATGATCTAATAAATTCCTTGCATGAATCTCTGGAGAAATAGCGAATAGGCTCAATCCGCCAGTGTCACGATTATTTTAATCCTAATGATGAATCAAAATATGACCTCAATAAAACCTATATGCGCCCCAGGATGCCGCTGCTTTAGAGTTACATCCTGGGGCGTTTTTCAGGCAGACTGTACGGCCCTGTGTCAAGGTCTCAAGAAAGGTCTCAACAAAGGTCTTACTGTGATGGTCTACGGGAGAGAGAACGTAAACATCGCTGCCGCTAAAAAGGCGGCGGCTGTGCGAACGTGATTCCAAATCGTCCAATCTGTGAGGTATCTGCTCCACAGCTGAGCCCCTTCTGTGCTGGTAGGGTGCATGATGGCTAAGGCATCGTTAAGCGGTACATTGCCTAGCCCTGTGACACCGATGGTTCCGACTAAATACAGTAGACTTCCTGCTAGCAAATAGAAAGCGCCTGGCTGTTCCCAATTGCGTAGCGCAGCGATCGCAAGCACCACACAAGCCACTGCCGGGCCAAAAAAAGCTGAGTAAAACCATGGGTTGAATACTGTGACATTGATCGATTGCATGGTGGCAATGCCCGAGGCAGCAGGCTGCAATGCGAGTGCCCGCATAACAAATGTAGAAAAGGCAAAGAAAATACCTGCGCTCAGCGCGCTGCTAATGACTGCAAAGTAAATGAGAGAGATTTGAAAGCTTTGAAGAATCATCGTCAGGTCTCCTATGGGTTATTGAAAAGATTGATACGGGGTCCTACCGCTGTCTTGATGCGCATTCCTTAGGCGAATTCGATTCGCCAGGGTCGCATCGCTGCTAGTCGAGTTAGCTGCTGTAGCTCAAGGCTTCTAGCGATTACCAATGTCCTAACTAACTCGACAAATGCAACAGTGTTTAGCGTTAACTCATTGTCGAACCGGTATTGGGCTGACGATAGAGGAGGATGAGTCCTATGAAAGCGACAGTCAGTTCAACACCGGTTGCCATCAACAAACTGCTAGACGGCATTCCATCAATGGCTAGCCCCAAGAGGCGTGAGAGCCCGAAAGAGCCGTAGATGAGGATGCTTATAGTCATTGCCAATAAGCGCAGCGCCGGGCGAACGGCCCCAATGAGGATGAGCACAGCACCACTTGCAAGCAATCCGCCAGAGGCTCGAATTTCTGAAAGCAAGCTAGGATCACTGCCAAGCAAAATGCCGTCATTGGCATAGAAAACATGAGGAATGAGCAGGATAGCGCTGCCAACGGCCAACAGCAGCAAACCAGAAAGGAACAGAAAAATAGCAGTCAGTGAGCTTTTCATGTGATGTTTCTCCAAGTGTTAGGGATGTGAATTTATGAGCTGCTAGAGCCAAGGTCAAACGATGTGCCTCTAGCAGCTCATAAATAGGGAGCACTAGAGCAGAAAGTACTAATAAGACAAACTAGGTGTTTTACCCAAATACGTATCTGTCGTCAGCTGTTTCAACAGAAAATCTGCGACATCAGCTCGGGAAATTTTGAGGGTTGATGTTTTGTCGTCACCTGGAAAACCGTGTCGATATGAACCTGTGCGAGGGCCATCGATAAATGCGCTGGGGCGAATAATGGTCCAATCTAGGTGGCTCTGCTTGACATAGCGCTCTTGCAATTGATGGTCGGCAAACACCTTACGCAAAATGAAGCCAAACATCACGTATTTCCAGTAGAAGTCCAGATTGCCCCAGCTATCGCCTGTGCCGAGCGTAGATTGGCAAATGAGCCTTCGAACGCCAGTCTGCTCCATTGCTTGGATAATCTGCTGAGTGCCCTCTGAGCGGACAGTGCTATTGAGGCTTTTTCCGGAACCAAGGACGCAAACGACAGCGTCTTGGCCTTGAATGGCTTGCTCTACCGATGAGAGATTCATGACATCTCCTTGAAATAGAGTCAAGTTAGGATGCTGGATATCGAGCTTGGCAGGGGTGCGAGCAAAGGCAGTAACCCGATGGCCCTGTTCTAAGGCTTGCTCTACGACCTTTTCTCCGACACTACCAGTTGCACCAAAAATAACGAGTTTCATTGCAGTTGTCTCCAAAGTTTTGACGCTTTTAGCTTAGGAAACCTGCCATGCTCTAGCTGTCAACTTCTTGCGGAACTATCACGATCTTGCGATGGGTTGACGAATTTTGCTTAAAAGGGCGGTGAACGTGCCTGTAAATACCGCCACCACAGACAATATCGAATACATTTAGATATAGATAGCTCTGGGCTAGGCCATGAAGAATGCGGCTATAGAAACGACTAAAGAGCAGGCACACGTTCAAATCGATCTGCTGCAATATCCGTCTGGAGGTGAGGCGCACTGCCTCTTTGAAGGGGAGCACACGCTGTTTGTGTCGATGGCGGCTCGACCCATTCATTATCTGCAAGCTCAGGATGGCAAGACTCATACAGGTTTGTACCGACGAGGAGAGATGTTAATTACCCCGGCGGACACACCGCTGTTTGTGCGGTGGGAGGGGGATGAAAATTGCCTGCAAATTCGGCTGACGGATGAGTTTATACGTAATGTGGCAAGGGAAACGGTGGTTGGCGATTGCGATCGCATCACCCTAAAACCTGAATTCCAAACCTGTAATCCCCAGCTAGAATCTATCAGCACCATGCTGCTAAACGAACTTCAGCAAGGGTCATTGTCCAACCGTCTTTACGTTGATTCACTCTCTAATATTCTGGCTGTAAACTTACTTAGGCAACACGCCACAACAAGACCCCATTTACCAACCTACGAAGGTGGCTTGCCCTCTCGTCAGCTACAACAGATTTTAGATTACATTGATGCTCATTTAGACCAAGAGATTAAGCTAGCCGATCTGGCTCAGTTGTTAGATATGAGTCAATTTCACTTCGGTCGTTTGTTCAAGCAGTCTCTGGGTATATCGCCTTATCAATACCTACTTCAGCAGCGAGTAGAATGCGCCAAACAGTTGTTGAAAAGCACAGATCGATTGATTACTGACATTGCCTTAACCTGCGGCTTTAACAGTCACAGTCACTTAAGCAAGCAGTTCAAACAACTCACCGGAATGACACCCAAAGCTTACAGGTCGAGCTCTGATTGACTGACAAAAGTTTAGTCAGGTAGAAACTTGACGGTGATCACCATGAAATCTAGTCTCTCCGCCTTCTTATTATGTTGTGTTCGAGAGGCCATTGCGGGTTCAGGGTCAATGTGAGAGGTAAAACAAACCTGTC
>JBCCOO010000130.1:0-11078 GCA_039025345.1 Cyanobacteria bacterium P01_D01_bin.105
CATTGAACAACTTACGGCCGTTGCTAAGCGAGTAACCCAAGATAAAAACTTTCAGCTTCAGGCCAATATTAATACACAAGATGAAGTAGCGCTTTTGGCGAAGGCCCTGAATCAGTTAGTGAGCTGGACCGGCCAATATACCAGTGAATTAACTGATGCCCGACAACACTTAGAGCAGCGAGTGGAAGAAAGAACCTTGGCGTTGCAGCAGTCTGAAACCTCCCTGCGTCAACAGGCTGATGATTTACAGCAGGCACTGCTCGAATTGCAGCAAACCCAACTGCAATTAGTTCAAAGTGAGAAGATGTCTAGCTTGGGGCAAATGGTGGCGGGTATTGCCCATGAAATCAATAACCCTGTCAGTTTTATTCATGGCAATTTGAAGCACTCGCTAACCTACACAAAAGACGTCATGGAGCTGCTCACGCTCTACCAAAAGAGCTATCCAACGCCAACAGCAGAAATTCAAGAAACTATCGAAGAGATTGATCTACCTTTTTTACAAGACGATTTCCCAAAGATGATGCAGTCGATGAAGGATGGCACAACCCGGATTCGAGATATTGTTAAATCGCTGCGAACCTTCTCACGTTTAGACGAAGCCGCTGTTAAAGAAGTGGATCTCCATGATGGGATTGACAGCACAATCGTTATTTTAAATACCCGCCTTAAGAAAACATCTGACTCCCCAGAAATTAGGGTTATTCGTCACTATGGAGAACTCTCTCCTATTGAGTGTTTTGCCGGTCAGCTCAATCAGGTGTTCATGAATATTTTGAGCAATGCCATTGATGCTTTAGAGGACGCGTCTAATCTCTGTGAGCCGACCATTACTATTACAACCCAGTCAATTGATTCAGAGTGGGTTGCAATTCACATCGCAGACAATGGCCCAGGCATTCCCGATGAAGTTCTGGGTCGTTTATTTGATCCATTTTTTACCACAAAGGCCGTTGGGAAAGGAACCGGTATGGGCCTTTCTATCAGTTACCAGATTGTGACTGAAAAACACAACGGTTACCTAAGCTGTCAATCGCTGCCTGGGCAAGGGGCTGAATTTACTATTAAGCTCCCTGTTTCTCTGAATAGATAGTCTACTGGTGCTTCAATCTGTTGATTTCTATGGGTTCCACTGACTTGTCACAAAGGTCTGGCCATTCGCTTAGTCATTTTACTGGCGTCCAAAGGTGAGATTATCTAATCGTTGTCCGGGGGGTAAGTCGATGAAGACAAGATCGCCCTCTGCTAATCCCTCCAATACCTGAATGCGATCGCCCACCTGAGAGCCCAATAGTACCGGCTTAAACTCCACAGCCTTATCTTCTCCGGGCACCAGCACACCCGACTCACCGCCTTGGGTAATAATTGACACTGTCGGCACAACCAGCGCATCGTCTAGCTGATCGCCTAAGAATGCAACCGTCGTATTCATGTTTGAGCGCAGCTTGTCGAGCCCGGTCACGAGCTGGATGCGCACCTGAAAAACCGTCACATTTTGTCGCTCAATCGCCTCGGGTGCGATGAGTTTTACTGTGCCTTCAAATATTTCATCGGGAAAAGAATCTGCCTGAATTTCTGTTTTTTGCCCGACCCGGATTTTCCCGATATCGGCTTCGGGCACTTCTGCAATCACTTCTAGTCCGCTGGCCAGTGCCACAATCGCCGTAGACGTCGCCGATGTCACATCCGAAGCAGTGGCTGTTGGGGTGACAAACGCCCCTTCTTCTGCAAAGCGCTGCGTCACAATGCCATCGAACGGTGCTCGAATAGCTGTGTCTTCCATCTGCACATCTACGGCCTGCAATTGGGCCTGCGCGCGGGCCAACCGAGCTTCAGCTTGGGTAATCTCTTCTGCATCAGAGCCATTTTGCTGATCGAGTAGGCGCATATTAGCTTCTTCAATGCGCGCCAGCGCCTGCTCAATGCCTGATGCTGCACTCCGATTTTCATTAATGGCCTGGTCTAAGTCACGCCGTGAGATCGCGCCTTGCTCAAACAAGCTTTGATTGCGGGCTAGCTCCTCTGCGGCCAACGCCTGACGGGCACGGGTATCGCTCAGGGCGGCTTCAGCGACGGCCAGCGCCGCTTCGGCCTGACCAATATCTGTATTCGAGGCTCCATTGAGCGCATCGTCTAGCTGGGCGCGCGCTTCTGTCACGCTAGCTTGATTCTGCGCCAGCTGCGCCGCTAGCTGATCCCTATCCATGATGCCAATCACCTGACCGGCGACAACGCGATCGCCTTGTTCTACTAAAAGCTGCTCAAGGGTGCCTGCCGTCTTCGGGCTCAAATTAACTGAGCGCACAGGTTCCACACTGCCACTGGCGGTCACCCGTACGATCAGCTGTTCTTCTGTCACCGGAATCGTTAGCTCAGCTAAATCGTAACTGGGCTTGCGGCGAACGGTTGAGAGGGCAATACCAATTGCCGCTACAATGCCAACTGCACCGAGCGCTAACCAAGGCAGCGGACGCTTAAAACGGCCAGGAAAAGACAGATGCATAGTGAAAGATGAGCCTGTGTGCGTATGGGTGTGCGAACTAAAGCAAATATGCACATCAAAAACCAGCTTTTTAGGGCCAGCTTTTCTAGGATAGTGAGTTTCTACCGTTTCTGTGCGAAGCACTTGTGCCACCTTATCTGTCGTAAATCACAATCCAGCTATTGCAGTCAAGCTATGGCAATCAGCCCATTGCAGTTCGCTATCGGTTACTAAAACTGAAACCTGCTCATCTAGCAGGCGATCGCTCCATAGTCTAGAAAAGTGATGCTATAAACAATTTATGAGAAACGCTCACCATGAAGAGATATGCTTTTGCGCTAGCGGCTTGGATTCTACTGCCAACAATTGGATTCATCGCGACCCCGCGTGCAGCAAGCGCCCAGCCCATAGAACAGACTGAAACCAAACAAGCTGAACCCATGCGATCGCTCACCGTCACTGGGCGCGGCACTGAAATGATTGCAACGACCCTAACCCAGGTAAGCTTAGGCGTTTTGGTGGAAGCAAAAACCGCTGAAAATGCGCAGCAAGCGGCAGCAACGCGATCTGCAGCAGTCATCGATTGGCTGCAATCACAAAACGTAGATAAGCTCGCCACCGCTGGTATTTCCCTCTCACCTCGCTACGAAAACCGCAATGATCGCCGCGTGCTCAGCGGTTATGTCGCCACAAACACCCTCACTTTCCGAGTGCCCACCGAAGCGGCAGGCACAATCATTGATCAGGCAGTACGCGTTGGGGCCACCAAAATTAACGGTGTCAGCTTTGTGGCGGATGATGATGCGATCACAGCTGCTCGTCAGCGCGCGTTAGAATCTGCGACCCAAGATGCGCGCCAGCAGGCTAATACCGTGCTCTCAGCCCTAGATCTCTCACTTGAAGAAGTCATTAATATCACCATTGGCGCTGTCAGTGCCCCGCCGCCCAACGTCGCCTTGAGAGCAGTCGCAGAAGCCGATTTTGCTGCGACAACACCCGTGATCGGACAAGAGCAAACCATCAGCGCTCAGGTCACGCTACGAATTCGCTACTAGATCTTCGCGACTAGATTAATGAGGAAATCTTGCAACCACGATAGAATATCCGCGTTTGGCGTCGGCATTCTATCGTGGCACTATTTCCTTCCTTCTCAATTATTATTCCTGCCTATAATCGGCCTGAACGGCTGTCGAATTGTTTGCAAGCGTTGTGCCAACTGCATTATCCACGCGATCGTTTCGAGGTCGTCATTGTAGATGACGGTAGCCCCACCCCTCTGGAGAGCGTGGTTCACCCCTTTCGCACAGCCCTTACCCTCACCTTCATTCGTCAACCTAACGCAGGCCCTGCTACCGCTCGCAACACCGGTGCAGCGGCCGCAAAATCTGAATATCTCGCCTTTACTGACGACGACTGTATGCCCAGCCCTAACTGGCTAAGCGGATTTGCTACCGAGCTTGCAAAAGAATCTAACGCAATGGTCGGTGGACGCAGTCTTAATGCGCTACCTCGCAACCCTTACTCCACCGCGTCTCAAGCCCTCATCGACTATCTCTACGCTTACTACAACAACCCGCACAAAGAGATGTTCTTCGCCAGTAACAACATTGCCATGTCTCAAAAGAACTATCTAAAGGTAGGGGGCTTTAATACGTCGTTTCCGCTGGCAGCCGCTGAAGACCGAGAACTGTGCGATCGCTGGCATCAAAATGACCTGCCTATGCGCTACGCCCCCAGTGTAACTATCCGCCATGCGCACCATCTTTCGCTCAAATCCTTCTGGCGACAGCACTTTGGCTACGGACGCGGCGCATTCTGTTTCCATCAGGTGCGCTCACAGCGCAACCGCAAACCTATCAAAGTAGAGCCCGTCAAATTTTATACTGACTTGTTCATCTATCCCCTTAGCCGCAAAGATGTGAAATTCCCCTGGATTGTTTCCATACTGTTCTTCCTATCTCAACTTGCCACAACCACCGGCTTTCTCTGGGAGCGCAGTTTTCACAAAAAAGCTGCTTAGTAGTATGAGAATGGCATTGTCAACTTAGCAAGATTTGACCCTACGCTATGGCTTTTGGATAACTGAATGAATAACTAATCCTGACCGTGGCCACCGCTTCTCTACCCAAATCATCAGCGACTGCGTCTGGCTGTATTACATCTTTCCTTTAAGCTTGCGACCTCGAGACAATAAAGCTTTATCGAGGTATTGCGATTACTTATGAAGCGATCAGAGGATGGGGGCTGAAATGTGCTTAGGGCTATGCACAACAGCGTTTTCTATCAGCATTGGAGAAGCGTCTCTTTTTACCCAGTTCATATTAAGTTGACAGTGCCTTCTCAAGTATTATCCTTGCTTATAAAAATATTTGAGGCTTCTCTTGAAAGTTTCTCTCGTAAGGGAACATTTTTGCCACAGCATACGCTAGGGTTAGGTTACGGGGCTCTAAAATATTGATGATTGGTTAAAGTAGTAATTGGTTAAGCGAGTATAAATGACAACGTCGGGACGGAGTATAGAAACGACTCTTGCAGTGCTTCCCAAAAAGCCATTGGACAGAACGCCATTAGACAGAACGTCATTTAGACAAAACGCCGTCAGACCTCTTTCTAACAAACAAGACCTTAAAAAAAAGCCACAGGCTTCCAAAGCGCTTCCCCACATCGCTACGCATTAAAAACACAACTATTTTAGAGCAAATATTTCCATGACCACGCCTTTTAGAGGTTGGCGCGGCTGGTTTTCTAAACCATTGCCTATCTTTAACCCAGCTATTTTGAGTTCTATCGTCTTTACAGCATTGGCTGGTACGCTATCTCCCTTAACGTTATCTGTCCCAACGTTGTCTCTTTTACCCCCTAATGCCTCTGCACAGACACATGCGCAGACGAAGCCTCTCCTAGCACAGTCAGCAACTTCGCTCAACAGACAAGACCCTACCTGGCAACGGGGTACGGTAGAGCTGCTGACCATTACTCATGAAAACGGTGGGCATACCAAAGCCGTCAGAGCCGTTGTTTTCCACCCAGACAGTCGCTTTTTAGCTACCGGCGGGGTCAATAAAGATATCAAAATCTGGGACTTACAAGGACGATCTAGGGTCAAAATATTCACTCAAGAGTCAGAAGTGTTGAGCCTTGCCTTTAGTCCTGATGGCCGCTGGTTAGCCAGCGGAGACTTAGACGGCAACATTCGCATTTGGAATTGGCGGATGGGACAGCTAATCCACACATTAACGGCACATACCCATTTAATTGCTGATTTGGCATTCACACCCAACAGTCAGGAACTGATTAGCGGCAGTGGAGATCAGACCCTCAAAATATGGAATGTCAAAACGGGAGAAAATGTCGCTAGTTTTGATACAGGACAATTTGTTCAAGCCCTTGCCCTAGACCCCAAAACACCGCAAAGGATAGCAACTGCCGGATTAGGCCGCAGAATAAATCTGTTGGATCGCCCTTCGCGTAGGCAATTGCAGCTATCACAACGATTTCCAAATGCCATTTATTCTCTAGCATGGCATCCAAATCTCCAACAGTTAGCCTTTAGCCCTAACTCAAGCACGCTTAATGATGAAACAGACATTCCACAAAACACCATCGTCCTACTAGATATTGAAGACGGGGAAATGAGTACTTTGCCCAACAGTCATGCTGACTATGTTTCTTTTGTAACTTACAGTTCCACTGGTGAAACGCTTCTGAGCGGTAGCTGGGATAACACCATAAAGCTTTGGAACCCTCAAACAGGAGAGTTACTTCGACAATTTTTAGAAAATGAGCAGCGAGTCCTATCAGGAAGCTTTAGTGCTGACGGCAAAGCTTTTGTTATTGGCAGTGGTGATGGCAGTATCAAAATATATCTTTCTCAGGCTTTGCCATAGCGGTCAGTGCATGCTCCATATCTCTGGATTAATTGGCTCAATGAATTAGCCTAGCCAAAGGAGGCTAGAGAATACCAAAGGGCTGACTAACGTTGTTCTGTTTCCCAGCGCCCTATCTCTAACGCATTGGATGCGAAGGAGGGTGGCGGGGACGGCACTGCTATCTCAAGAGAGGGCGATGTGGCAGGTATAGGAGAAGATGGGGTTGAAAGATGGCTGGTTAGGGGGCTATACGCGGGGCTGTAGCTACTAGGCGGAGGGCTATGAATGGGCGCGGTCGATAGCGGCTCATAGGCCTTGGGTGCTGCGTCCAACTCTTGGGTTTGTTCTGGCTTCACATAGGCTGATGTGATCGCAGCTCGGAACGCTGCTGCTTCCTCTGCCCATTGCTGCTGTCTTTGCTCAAGCGCAACCAGCTCTTTTTCAGCCCTTTGGACAATTGGTTTTGCGTTTTCTTGCCAGTAGGGATGATTTTCAGCAAGCAGATTGCTTGAAAGGGTTACTTTTTGTGCTTCTGCAATGGCGGATTGCCAGTCGCTGGCGGCAAGTGCCTTTTTCGCATTGGTCAAAATCTGCTCATTCTGCTGCTGTTCTTTTTCCCAATCCTTGAGCTTTTGCTGAACAGCGTTTGCCATACCGGCCGCTCTGGGAACGGCTTTGATAATGGATTTTGCGTCTTCGTACTGACCTGCGTTGTAGTTGTTGAGCGCTGTTTCAAAAATATCTTTAGACCACTCGGGAATATATTTTTGGGCTGTGGCATAGTCAGCCATATCGGGCGATATTTTTCGGGAGAGGGCGATCGCCTCTTTAAAGCGACTCTCTTGGGCCATCTCTTGGGCCTGCGCAAACCAACACGCCCCCATCAAATCTTGTGCACGCCCATAGACCCTAACGTGGCGTCTCGAGACTGTTTTAGCCGTGGCCACACAATCTTCGTAGGCTCGCTCTGTATAAAACCGTTGGCCTTGACGAAGCAAATCGCCAGACTGGGACAAAACGCTCCTTTCCTGAACCAACCATCGCCCGCCTAAACCCATGCTCAGGGCCGCAAAACCCATCAGAGCAACCTGCATTCTCCTTCGGCGAGACAAACCTAAGCGAAAATAAGGACCCAATAGCCTCACTATCGAGTCCTTTTGAGCCTCTTCAGAGCTAATTTTTTCTGAATTACCTGCCTCTGCTGAATCTTGAGGGACAGTCGCCTGAGAGACGGTGGCCTGAGAGAAGGCAGAACCGTCAGCAATTGCCGGTGATGCCTCCTCACTATGAGTTTCTGCCGCCATTAAGTTCAGTTCCGTAGGCGGCTTAATGACAGCCGGCCTAATGCGGGCCTTTTTATTTCCAGATTGATAATTTACAGGCTGAGGGAAAGCCGCTACCTGCGCGTTGTCAGCAGCTTCCTTGCTGATATCATCACTGCTGTTATCACCGCTGGCCCCTCCACTGAGTGGCAACGCAGGGGTTAACGTTTGAGATAGCTCAGGCTGAGTAGCAATATAGGCTTCTAAAGCCTGTATGACGGCAGCAGCCGAACGATAGCGATCACGAAAGTGATAGCGCACCATCTTGTTCACTATCTCAATCAGCTCAGCATCAAAATCAGCCTGCGGCTGCCAGATAAACTCTCCTGTCTCTTCATCTTCTTCCAGCTGATTGGGCGTAAGGCCCGTCATCGCCTGCACCACAATCACCCCTAGCGCATAAATATCACTGCTGAGGCGTGGTTTCCCGTGGCTTTGCTCAGTCGGCATATATCCGGGTGTGCCGATGGAAATAGTCGCAGTGGCAGGGCCCATGACCGCAACCCGATTTCGAACCTGCTTGACTGTACCAAAATCGACCAGAACCAAGCTGCCATCGCTACGGCGAATAATATTGTCTGGCTTGATATCTCGGTGAATAACATCATGGCTGTGGAGAAAATGCAAAATCTGCAGCGCTTCTCTCATTAGCTCAACAATAGCTGTTAGCTTCCAGCACTCACCCGACGCTAGCTCTGCTGTCAGCAAAGAGCCCTCTATATATTCCTGAACGAGATAGAAGTCTCCGGCTTCTTCAAAATAGGCTAGCAGTCTGGGAACCTGCTTGTGACTTCCCAACCGCTCTAGCGTTTCCGCCTCAGTATTAAACAGGCGACGAGCGTTTTCCAAAAAATTTAGGTCGTTGGAAGCAGGCTGCAGTAGCTTGACAACGCACTTCGGATTCCCCGGACGACGATTATCCTGCGCTACATAGGTTTGACCAAACCCACCAGTCGCTAGCTTCTGAATAATTTCGTAACGTCCGTCTAAAATTTTCCCCAACAAAGACTCTGACATGGCTGGCAAGCTTTATGCGCTAATACGGTGCTCTAAATGCAGTGGTTTCCTATCGATAATTTTTCTAGGCGTTTCCTCTGCTTTTCCCTCTGGGGAATTTTTCTTTATCACCACTGTTTCCCTACCGAGAACTCACACCATGCCACTGCCATGCTCTAAATGCCCGAAACCCCGATAGTACCGGAAACTTTCGAGCGTGGACTGGCAGCAATGACCGTAGAAACATACATCAAGGAATGAGCATATCCATGGCCTATCATAGCGTACTTCCCGAAGGCACCTACCCAAAGGCACCTACCCAAAAGCAGTTCCCAAAGGTTTTTAGACGGAGCAAGTCCCCACTGAAGGAAATCTGCCTGTCAAAATGTGGCCTCTGCACCATAGCAAGAATCACTGATTCCATTTCTACATAATGGGGCCTAGCCGCACAAGTTTTCATGAAGTTTATTCTAGGAAAAACTTTAGGTGATGTTGTTTTTAAGTTTCAGGAGAGAATAGGTATAACTTTTAACCCTCTCAGTAAGGGGGTTTCGCTATGTTGTTCTTTTTTAGACTTAGAAGAACTATAAGCTTCTTAGTAAGATTATAAGCCTTTTAGATAAGAGATAGGCTGAAGCCAAATCGGAACTTACCAAAAGGTCAGCTTGTCAGACATTTGAATGTGATGTGAAGCTAGGCGACGGACACTCAGGCCTACTGCAGGCATCATGCGATATCTACAGATTAATGGCCTAAATTTGCCTCCGATGTCGGGAGCCACAGTGGGCCAACCGCTAAAAGGAGAACGAAAACATTAAAGGCAGCGTTTGAGGGTACGCCAGAAGCAATAGATCCCGCACTATCTAACACAAACCAAGACAGCAGACTCACGAGAACAACTTTTCGCACAGCCTCGGGAGCAATATCATATAGCCAAGCACGCAAGCACCCAATCATCACCCCCCAACCCAAGAGAAAACCACCCGTGAGGGCAGAGAGAAACCGCATTTCAGAGCATGCATAGGCCGGGAATCCATCTACTGGCTAGCTCAATATATCGAGGCTCAAGCGTGCAGGCTCTAGGGTAGGCACCATCGTAGCGAAAAAGAAAACTGGGCCAAACGAACCAACAACAATAGCCGTAATAATCAGCCAAAATTTATGAAATTTTTGAGACATCAGCACTGTTCCTAACGAGCATTTTAACGATTGCCTAATTTGCGCAACGAGTGTAACGTAATATCAACGTTTTTCACATGTCCAACAACGCCCATAGGCATAATTACTTTATTGCCCTGGTTTGTTTCTCTGGGGCTGCTAAACAGCTAGGAAACCGTTGCTAGGGATTACATCCTAGCAACGGCAACCGGACGATACTTCTACTTCCTCGCTAGGCTGAAAGTAGTTGCATTAACGCTAAACCAAAGAGAAGCTAACCACAACATCATTGAAATCAGCATCCCCTAAGCCTGCCAGATCCTCAAAGCCAAAGGCATTGTCTCCGAGTTGTCTGACATGGTCGTCGCCACCGTTGGCTGCGCCAAAAGAGAAGAAGATCTCACTGTTAGCAATATCGGTACTATCAACTGCAAGGAAGGTTCCAAGGAATCCACCCGCTTCAAAGGTTGCTGAACCGGTCACTACTTGGCCATTTTGACCAGAGAGTGTTACCTCAATTTGATTCGCTAGTGCGACCTCTCGGTAGCCCTCATCTCCAGGCAGGAACGTTGCCCCTGTGAGCGGATCGCTCACAGCACCATCTGCATCTAACGTCTGATAAAAACCAACGGTGTTGTTGAAGCTTGCTTCTCTAAATACAGAGAAATTGGCGGTTAGTGGGCCGGTTTCGTTGCTCAGATCAATAACTTCATCTCCAGCCACATTTACTTCTAGCGCACTGGTGCCAACACCCACATCAAAGGCACCAATATTTAAATTCAAGATATTGTTATTGCCAAAGTCTAAGGCGACTTGGGTGCTGTTAATTGCGGTCGGTGTGGATACGGTGGTAGAGCCATCAACGCCCACCAACACCGCTTGAAGGAATTCACCATCTAAGAAATCATCGACCGTGAACTGTGGAGAGAAGCCCGCTAGTTCACCGTTGGATGCGAGCAGAGAGAAGGCCTGTACGGGGCCAGCGCCAATTATCGTACCCGCTGCATCTGTTCTAAACAGTTGCAGTTCGCTCACGTTTGGCAGGTTGAAGATACCGTTAACAGTGACTTGAACCGCATTCGCATCGCCATCGAGGTCTACCTGTACGAGGTCATTGCCGGGTAAACCAAGGTTGCTATCACCAATATCGCCATCGCCAGGTGCACCAGGGTCAGCGACTTCAACTGTTTCAAACTCAAAGTTGCTGGCTGTGAAGCTAGATAGGGCTGCGATCGCGTCATCGCCAGTCAC
>JBCCOO010000131.1:0-10338 GCA_039025345.1 Cyanobacteria bacterium P01_D01_bin.105
CGGTTCAGAAACAGCTCCAAGCTTGGACACTCGCGACCAATCACCATCAGCGTCCAGTCAACTGGCAGTTCAAGACCGACGATGCTCGGATAAAACTGAAATCTCTATATCCTAATTCCTAAGCTGGACAGAGCACTAGTGATGGTTCTTTCATTATTGTTAGGGTCGACTTCTAAGAGAAAGCCGCCAGGTCGATTAGCACCTAGCGGCGGGTATCATTTTCCTCACATAAAGCGTTCTATATTGCCGCTTTTGCTTCATTTAGCGCTTTGTTAGCTTCTCGGATCAAAACACCACCCGTTATGGCTGTCGCCTTTGCTGCGATACCATTGGTCGACACATGACCGAGATGAATCCCTGTTGCAGTGACAGGATCCACCTTATCAGTAATAGACCTGACAAAGCAGGTAATGTTAGGCAATGCTGAGAACAACTCATTACTCATATCAGCCCTCCTAACAGCATCATTCGTTTCGGTCACAGCCGCCAGGTAAAGCGAATAAAGGCTGATGTCAATGGTGTTTAATAGCGCCCATATGACGTTGAATGCTTTTTCTTCGCGTCTCATCCGGTTACGGCGAAACACTGTTATTAAGGAATCTAGCGTCAATGTTACCCCACGATAACCCCATAGGCTGATCTCTCTACGTTTCTCCTTGCTATCAGCTCCAGGCTCAGGTTTGCTAAAGCACCAGCTCATCAAATTCAGAACAATGCTAGTGAGTTCTAGCGCCTGTACAGGGCCAACATTTTTTTGGCCGAGAGCGCCAAGATTTTGATCGAGACTGCTGAGATCAGAATTATCACCATCTGGATCAAAGCCCGGTATATCCAGTGCATCTAAGATGCCAGCGATAAAGTGATTAACCGTATCTGCCAAAGTTCCGATGATTGTGAAAGTCAGATCCCTACGCAGGTCATCGAGGCTACCGAGTTCAGTAAACCCGTCTAGGCTGGCAATGTCATTAACTGCATCGATGCTATCGACAAGGGCCGCACTCGCAGTAGTCACATTCGCAGATGCTAGCGCGGTTTCCCTCTGATTCGCCAAATCTAGTGGCACAGGCGTGCTATCTGTAAACAGATTCTCGCCCGTCACCAATTTTGTTGTCACTGTGACCGGAATGGCCAGAACGATAGTTGCCAGATTCAGCACCGTGAGCTTACCGACGCCAATGTGATCTAACAAGGCTGAAATCAAGGGAATTCTGATTTCTGCATTCAGAAAATCCTTAAATAGATCGATTGCGATTCTAACCAGATCCAATAGGCTCAGTGCCACATTTTCGACGGCATCTAATGACTGAATAACCGCATCTCTGAACGCTTCGATGATGACAATCAGGGCAGCTTCCGGCTCGCGTGGGTTTGCGATCAGGGTCTGGATGCTCTCAAACGCACCCTCAGATAGCCTAAGCCCAGCACCAATGGCATCTTCAAATGCTTCCAGTAGTTGACTCACGAAACTGGCTAATGGCGAATCCCCATTCTCAGCGTTCGATGTCGTCTCAGAATCTGATTGCTTTGCTTCCCTGAAGAGCTTCAATATGACTTCAAAAGGTGATTGGGTTATTCCCTTTATAAACTTTGAGAGAAACCACACCAGCGCTTCAGGAATCTCGAACCCAGATTCTTTTACCTCCGAAGGCTGACCTCCCAATGCTTTTACTAGCTGGTTCATACCATCTTCTACGTCTTTTTGTAGGTCATCCACAAAGGATGTGACATGGGGTTTGGCATCTTCTGCAAGCTGCTTAGCAGACTCTAGGCTTGTATTGATGGCCCTTTTTAGATAGCGCTGAGTATCTAAAATGTCGTCCCAGTTGAACAAAAACTGGAGAAACTCAATGAACTCCTTGATGCCCTTAACCACCTTATCTACAACGGCTTCGACAAAATCAGCGACCTTTTCAGCGGTGTCCACCACAAAGTCAATAATGCCTTCAGCCGTTTTGACCAGAACATGGACGACATTTTTAACCGTCCCAATCACAACCGATGTGGCTTTTTTAATTGCATTCTTGAACTTTCTGCCAATGCGTTTGCCGATACGTCTGCTAGTGCGTCTGCCAGAAACACTTCTAGTGGCTAGATTGCCAATGGCTCGCTCGCTCTCTCCTTCTTCTCCGCTAGTGGCTAGTGCGCGCAGTTGCTTCCACTCACTCGCACTAACCTTGCTTTCTCCAACAGTGCTTTCTCTGGTCTCGCCAAACTTAAGTTCCCAGGGATTGTTGATAGTATCGCTAGCCACGGAGCGGTTCAATGACCGAACGCGAGCGCCCGTATTCGCCACAGGCGCACCGTCAGCATAGGCAACCGTCGCCATCACTCGCTTAATGGTATTTTGCACACTAGCAACCTCTTCTTTGCTGTGAGCCTCACGATCAACAATTAAGTTCCCCTGCGCATCTGTCGCATTCCAAAGCGCACCCTCCTCTAGTTCTGCGATTTGCTGATGCGCTTCTTTGTTAGGATAAATTACTACTTGCTCGCCGGGTGCCATTTGGCTGGTGCGCAGCTTTAGCCCAGGGGTATTAAGGCCATCCGCCTCAGAGGTAATCATGATGACATTGAGGGCATTGGGGCTGAGCGTGACCGAGCGCACCTCATCTATCTCATAGGTCGTGCCTTCAACTTCAATTTCAGTCAAATCAGTTGCTGACACCTCTACATCACCAGCATTTGGTTCAAACCTCAGAATAGTGCGATAGGACGAAAATTCTTGGAGTTTTTCACCAACCATCCGGTAGTCTTGGCTTAGCTTGCTGCTAAAAGAGGTGAAGATACCGTCAGGAGCAATTGTATTAAAGATTTTGAGAGAAGATGCTGCGTCGTCACCGATTTGAGTTTCTTTAAGATCTGGCGTATTTTTGACGATGTCTTCAATTTCTTCTTCTCGATTAGCATCGGCTGCTTGGTGATCGAGATCTTTAAACAAGGTCACGCCTGTATTGGGGCCTAATCGTAGGGATGATACTTGGTCGTTCAACCCCTGAAAGTCTGTGAAGCGTGTGTGGCTACCGCTTGCGCCTCCTTTGCTACTATCGTTGTTAGACAGAATCCAGGTTTTCCCGTGATAGGCCACATTCTCATACAGGGCTACTTCACCTGTTGCCAACTCTCCGACTTGGCCTTCATTGTCTGCTATTTTTACTTGGCCGCTAGGCGTTTCGATGATTTGCCCGCCGGTAAACGGCTCCCCAACGGAGGAGAAAAGGCGGATAGAGGATGGAAAATTCTTGAGCTTTGAAAGCCGGATATCCGGAATATCTGCGTAGAGCTTTTGAGAAATTCCTTCAAAGTTAGCCTTTGCGTGCAGCGTAGCGCCTGTCCCTGGGCCAAGCCGCAGTTTCTGAAACTGTTTTGAGAGGCGATGTAAATTGTCAACATCTTGCTTGAGAATAACCGCCGCACCATCGGCTGCGACTAGCTCAGCTTCACCTGCACGCAGTGGTGGGTTCGCAGTGGGAAGAAGAGATTGGATTTCTTCAGCACTGAGGGCTTTGTAGTAAATTCGCAAGTCTTCGTATTGGGCTTCTGGCGTTCCTCTTCTAGAGTGGCCAAGCTTCACATCAGTGTCGTTTTCAATGTTGGCAATACCTGTTTTTGATTCTGCTTCCGCTGCCAAAACGCCATCAATATAGATGCTGATTTTTCGGCCTTCTCTGACAGCAGCGACATGAAACCATGTTTTATTTGGCAGCACCGATAAACGGTCAGTTTGGGCCTTCACATAGTGCTTACCTTTGCTATTTTCATCAATGTGAAAAAAGATTGTCCGATTGGTTACTCGCACTAAGAAAAAATTGCCGTGTCCTTTCCTCGATTGGCTACCGATGATATCTCGCTTGTCATTTCCATGACTAACAATACTTTTCATCCCGAACGCTACGGTAAAGTCGCTAGTTCCGAACTGGCCAACTTCTTTACCCAAGTTGATATAGGCCGTTTTTCCGAGAGTTTGAACGGCATTCCCAATACGGCCATGTCCAGTTAGTTCCGCGTTAAAGGAGCTAGCTTGAATGCCGCTAACGATATCTGTTGTTGTTCTACCTTCTCTTTCTTCGAACTGCCAATGATATCTAGGTTGAATAGTCATGGGATTTCTCCTGCAATAGATTAGTGCTGTAGGATCAGCAATGTATTAAGAACAGAAAAACCTTACTGCTCTGTTTGGTATATCTATTAGACAAGGAGAAAGGCTACGTTAAGGGTTGAGAAAGGCTGATTTATGGATGACTTGGGCAGCTCTTTTTGACTCAAGTCATTTGTAAAAAGTTGTTGCCATCTCAGATCTAGCATCAAGACAATAGATCTGTGAAATAGCAGGCTCTACATAGGACGCTTACACCGTCGAGAATGACGCGCTCGACTTCTAGGAAACAACCAATGCACTTAAACACCCTGCGCAGTTGACGCTTGGGCGACACCAGTTATTTACTCAAGTTCTTTCCCAGGCTCGGTTGCAGTCGATGTAACCAGCGATGGGCCTGAGAGCAATCAAAATTGTAGAAGATGCCAGCCGAATCGAAAATGGGGTAGCAGTTAAAGTAGCAAGGCACGAAGAAGCGCTTGTTTTCTATCTACTTGGTTTGGACACGGTGAAACTCGGTAAAATCTGGTCAAAAGCTGCGGAGTTCAAACTAGTGAGCGCCCCATCAGGGGATCATACTTAAGATTGGTAAAAGTTTATTGCAGAGAGTTATGCAAGTGGCAGGCGGATGCAGAACGCTGTTCCCTCGCCTGCTGTCGTCTGTACTTCTAGCGTGCCATTATGACTCTCGACGACAATTTGGCGAGCGATCGCAAGCCCAAGACCTGTTCCTTTTCCAGCTTTCTTGGTAGTAAACAAGTGGTCAAAGATTTTTGCTTTTACAGCTAGTGACATCCCAGGGCCATTATCTGATATTGAAATTTTCACCTGCTGATCTTCTCGCTCCGTGCGAATAGTTATACAGCTAGGACGTGCTTCAAGCTCAGAGAAGCTAATTCCTCGACTAGCATCATCCAAAGCATCAATGGCATTAGCCAAAATATTCATAAATACCTGATTGAGCTGCCCAGGGAAACAAGCTACCTCAGGGATATCACCATACTCAGTGATAACTTCAATAGCAGGCCGCCAATCCGTAGCCTTTAATCGATGCCGCAAGATTAGTACTGTACTATCTAATCCCTCATGCAAATCAAAGGCTTGCTTCGCTTCAGTATCTGTGCGAGAGAAGGTACGCAGGCTTTTGCTGATAGATGCAATCCGCTTTCCACTATCTTTCATGGCCCTGATTAACTTAGGCAAGTCTTCCCTGACATACTCTATGTCGATTTCTTCTAGGGCTTCTGTTAATTCGGAGTCAGGATTGGGGCATCTCTCAGCATAGAGATCGATCAGCTTTAATAAATCCCCTATATATGTCCTTGTTGCGTCCACGTTACCAACAACGCAACCGACTGGATTGTTAATCTCATGGGCTACGCCTGCTACTAATCCACCCAAGGCTGACATTTTCTCACTTTGGACTAACTTTAGCTGAGACTGCTTTAGTTTCTCCAATGTTGAAGTTAACACTTCTGTTTTTTTCTGAAGTTCGATGTTAGCTTCCTGCAACGCACTTTCGGTTGCCTTACGGCTGGAAATGTCTTCGTAAGAGCAGAATGTTCCTATCACTTGGTTGTCTCTATCATATAGAGGAACCCTACTCACGTTGAACCATTGGCGTGTGCCATCCAAGCTTACATGGGCTGTTTCTTGATTCAGCTGAGGCTGACCGCTTTCTAGTATGCGCTGCTCCTCTGTCTGCGCCAGAGTCGCCAAAACAGGAGATTTCAAGTCACCACCTGACTTCCCAATAATGTCTTCGGGTGCCGATAGACCCATATCTTCGGCAAAATTATGATTGCAACCTACGTACTGTAGATTTTTATTTTTCCAAAATGTTCGCTGAGGAAGATGGTCAAAAATTAACTGCAGTTGTTGTTCCGTCCAAATATGCGCAGGTCGTGACCATTGATAGTCTTGGAATGCTTCATCTAGCGGGACTTTAGAGATGATGTTGGCAAAATTATGTATCACCTTCATCGAAATTCCCACGATTATTTCAAAGAGCTGTTGCTTGGTATATCCATGTGCTAAAAAATCTGATACTTCTTCTTGAGTAATTTCACCCCTAGTTTCTACAATGCGCTGAGTAATCTGTCGCAGCGCTTGTAGCTTTGGATCATTGAGGGGCATCCCACTGCGCAGCGCTTCTAGTTCTGTAGGGGATATGGCATTGCCCATAGCAATGGCTGAGTGAGATGCCATACAGTTCTGACAGTTATTTTCAAAACTAGCGCTTAGCGATATGACATCCTGCTCAATAGGACTGAAGCTACTTTTACTAAAGAGATCTGATAAAAGCAACCCACTCTTTAGCAGCAGTGGTGATTCTGCTGAAACAGCCAACACGTTTGGAACAAAGCCAAATGCTTCTTGAATTTGAGCCAATAGTGGCTTTGCTTCTTCTGAAGCAGTTGTGGTTGAATGAATTGTCCAAGGCATTAGCTTTATCCTAAGTTCTCCATAGAAGCTGCTTCAAAGACTCCCCTTGACCAAGCCATTTTCCACTGAGCTACACAAAAAGTGGCCATTAATGCTGAAAGGAGTGTACCCGTGCGCATTCAGAGAACGACAAGTTTTCCATCTGGCTTCATCCGTAAATAAGTATCTAGGTAAGATTAAATATAAAACGGTCTAGTTCATACCCCCCTCGTTCACTACGGTCAATCATGCCATCGACAATGGCCTCCGCTAACTCGTCTTCTTCCAAGCACTGCTCTAAATAAGCTAGATCTGATTCATTCCAGGTCGGTTTTTGTCCACGACCTCCTTTCTCTCACAGACCGTATAGCCCTGATGTCTGCCAGCGCTTGAGCGCTGCCCTGACGGTATGTTGGTGGCATTGGAAGATATTGGCAATTTCGGCAACGCTCCACCATCTGCATTTAGCAGAACCATGTGAACGCGGTCTCTGACGCGATGATGAACACTGTTGGCGACGCGTAGCTCGTGTAGAGTATCTAATTCTTCCGCTGAGAGGGCTGTCTTTAAAGGGGCTGGCATACAGAGAGACACGAGAGGGACTCTCCATATCAGAAAATAATTGACTGACCTACTTACAAGAAACCTCAGAAGGGAAGCAGGCTCAGTTTGATTTTGTACTGAGCTAGGGAAGTACTGAGCTAAGGAAAATGTTTCTCTTAGCTCAAGGACATTATTCGAAAGTTACAACAACTTCTGCGAGGCCATTTTCACCCAATCCTTCGTAGCGAACTCGTAGAGTTTGTGGGCCTAGAACCGGCGCAGGGGCAGTGATGCTGCCTAAAGAAAGCAAATCTCCTGGGCGCAGACATAGACCCGCTTGCTTCAAGTCATCGCGCAACCACAGAACGGCTTCTAAAGGATGGCCTAAAAGGGCGCTACTGTTGCCTTCAGCGATAATAGCGCCAGTGTCATCCACAATATCTACCTGAAGATTGCCCAAGATGGTCATCCACGCTTCAGTGGCCTCTATCGGAATCGCACTCCCCACCACACCCATACGAGCGCCCACATTAATGGCAATTAAGCTGGCGGCATCCGGCATAGCGTCTGGGCCAAACATCACATCAGGCAGCTCAATAAAGGGAATCACAGCATCTAAGGCAGCAAGGGCTTCTTCAGGCGTTTCTGCTTCATTAATAGCACTATTGCCCACGCGCACAATCAAATCCGCTTCAAACAAAGGCCGTGCACCAAAGCTTACCGGAACCGTTGCACCCGATTCCAACAGCATGTCTTGCAATAGCACCCCGCGTAACGGATGCTCCACGCCAAAGCGAGCCTGCGCGGCAGCACTCGTGAGTCCGGCTTTATAGCCAACAATCGGCCCCAATTCTGGCATAAGTTCATACACAAACTGATCTCTTAAATCAGAGGCTTCAGACAGGGAAAGGGAGACAGCATCGGCTTCACTTTGGCCAAATAATAGGTCAGGAATTGGCTGTCGTTGCAGAAAATAATCCGCTAATTCAGCCCCGGCTGAATCAATGTTGACTTGCGCCAGCTCAAATTTCGCCAAGTTAGATTGAATTAGCCTTGAGGAAGGCGATCGCACCTGCTCCAACGACTCACGAGCCTCGCCGTCTAGAGCCTCACCCTCTGAGGGTGAAACCTCAAAAGCGCTAGCCCTACTGCTACCGACCCTACTGCCACCAAACAGGGCAACCGTAGCCACTAACGCAACCGACCAAAAACACGTCTTCACCACAATCAGTTCACCTCATCTAACACGTTGTCACTCAACCTTTACAAAACTCCAAATCGGGTCTCTGACTCTTTTAATAGTACTAATGTACTAATTTATGCGTTGCCGAGAGTCTGCTCATGGTTGATAACCCCAGCATTATTTCACACGTTTCAGTAGGCACAAACGATTTTGAACGGGCGATCGCCTTTTACGATCAGGTGCTACCAACGCTGGGCTGTCGGCGTTTGATGGAGCATCCAGGGGCGATCGCCTACGGCAAACAATATCCTGAATTCTGGGTGAACATACCTTTTGACAACAAAACGGCAACGGTAGGCAATGGCACCCATATGGCCTTTATCGCCCTGACCAAAGAAGCGGTTCACGCTTTTTATGAAGCGGCGCTAGCAGCGGGTGGAACAGACGAAGGGGAACCTGGTGGTAGGAAAGACTATGGTGAACCTTACTATGGTTGCTTTGTGCGTGATTTAGATGGGAACAAAATAGAAGCTGCCTTTTGGGATGAACAAATGGAACAACCGTAGCGCTAACTGGATTCTATAGTCTGTCAAGGGTGCAAGCGATAGCTCCATAGGAGCGGGTTGAGTTTGGCAAACGGGCATTGTCTTTATTTATAAATAATAATAAAGACAACCAGGAAACTCGATAAATTCCCGACTACAAATGTAAAGTTTCAAACGCCTTTCGCCATAGGCTTATTTTAGATGAGTTTATGGTGAGATTGATGTTATGAGAACCGCCATAAACGACATCTCTGCCATCGCCGCCACGCATGATGTCATTACCCTGCTGGGGTGACACAATACCTAGAAGCTAGCTCTGCTGTGGAATTGAGCAGCCATAGACAAAAAAAGATAGGCTTGTTTTGCAAACAACGACCTATCGTCCCCTATGATACCGCTCAGCTACCAGAATGCCATCACTCAACTTCTCCGCCCGTCCGATAGTGCCTTCCTTTTGCTGATGGTTAGCGTCATTCACCGACTGCGCGACGTTCGTTTGGAAACCGTCGCTGAAGCGCTACCGTTGCCTATCAAGTTTGAAAGTCGGCGAAAAAAGTGCAGCGCTTCCTAAGTTTGGGCGTATGGACACGTCCGCTGCTGTGGCAGCGCTTTATCACTATCTTCCTGCATACAAAACTCTCTGAATCTCAGACGGTGTACGTTGCAATTGACCGCACAGGCTGGCGTTCAGTCAATTTGTTGATGGTCAGTTTAATTTGGCAAAAGCGAGCCATTCCCATTGCTTGGATTCGTCTCGATAAGCTGGGCTGTAGCCATTACTGTGAGCAAACGCAAGTGTTGACCACGGCGCTAAGCTACCTGTCAGCCTACAGCGTGGTTGTGCTGGGTGACCGTGAATTCTGTTCAGTCGAGCTAGCTAGCTGGCTAGGTGAGCAAGGCAGCTACTTCTGCCTGCGCCTGAAAGCTTCGACCCAAATCAAGACTGGCGAGACTGAGTGGCAAGCGCTCTCTAAGTTAGGGTTACAGCCAGGCAGCCACGTCTTCTTCAATGAGCTGAAGGTGACTAAAACCAAAGGCTTTGGAGCAGCCAAGCTGGCTGGCAAGTGGAAGCGTCGCTATCGCGGCTTTGCCCCCGACGAACCCTGGTTTATTCTCACGAATCTCGATAGTTTGGACACCGCTATTTTGGCCTACCAGAAAAGGTTTTCGATAGAACAACTCTTTCGCGATCTAAAACTGGGTGGCTACTGCCTGGAAGCCTGTCGGTTAGAGGGTAAGCGATTCATGGCAATGGTGTTATTAATATCGATGGCTTACACCTGTGCCACTACCCAAGGACAACAACTCAAACGACGAGCGTTGCAACAGTATATTGCTAGACCTGAGCGGGCGGCTCGCTCACAGAAGAGACATAGTGCTTTTCATGTCGGCTTGGCGGCACACCGATGGGTTCCAGTGTGGCATGAGTGCCAACAATTGGTGAGTACATTGATGCGGCTCAATCCTGGCAAGATTCACAATTATCTCAAGGGATTGAAGGCGATGAATGCTGTCCTTGCTGCGTTGTAGACGTTGTGTCACCCCTTCAG
>JBCCOO010000132.1:0-10222 GCA_039025345.1 Cyanobacteria bacterium P01_D01_bin.105
CGTGACTTTACCTTCCCCAAAAGCCTTGTGACTAACAGGTACACCAACGCTCCAGTCGTCTTCGTGAGTGCCGGGTTTATTGAGGTTAGGCTGAGGGTTCTTAAGCTTCGCTTCGCGGGTTGTTGTTGTCCAGCGATCGGGAAGAGCGCTGGGGACGGTGGTCATAATGTAGTCGCGGGGAAGCTCGCCGAGAAAAATAGAAGGCGTTGAGACTTCGCGCATGTGGCCGTAGGTACGACGCTCTCGGGCATGAGAAATATAAAGCTTGTCTTGGGCACGCGTAATGCCAACGTAGCAGAGGCGGCGTTCTTCTTCGATGGCAGCGGCATCTTCTAAGGAGCGGAAGCTAGGGAAAAGGCCTTGCTCTAGCCCAACCAAGAAAACAACCGGAAACTCAAGCCCTTTAGACGCATGGAGCGTCATTAGCGTCACCTGATTGCCATCTTCGTCGCTGTCGTTGTCCGTACTTAACGAAGCATTGGCTAAAAAGGTTAGCAACGTAGCATCTTCATTTTCTTCTTCAAACTGCACAACCGCATTGTACAGCTCCTGAATGTTCTCAATTCGGTTGAGGTCGTCTTCAGTGCCTTTGGTCTTGAGATCTTCAATGTAGCCGGTTTGTTCAAACACATCTTGAATAATGTCGGTGGGCTTAGCGGTTTCAACCCGTTCTTGCCAGCCACTAACCATACGGGCAAAAGCGATCGCCTTCTTACTTGCCCGCCCCGCCAACGTCTTCACCGAAGTCTCATCTCTAATGACATCCCACAACGGCACACCCAGCTCCGCTGCCGCCTTATCCAGATTATCTAAGGTGGTTTTCCCAATACCGCGCCGGGGCGTATTAATGATGCGCTTTAAGCTCACACTATCAGCGGGATTTACCGCCAAGCGAAGGTAGGCAAGCACATCTTTAATTTCCCGACGGTCATAAAATCGCAGGCCACCCACCACTTTGTACGGAATACCAAAGCGAGTTAGCACTTCTTCCATCGCACGGGACTGGGCGTTGGTGCGATACAAAATGGCAAAGTCTTTCCAATTCAGCTCTGGATTCTTGGATTCCATCGCCCGAATTTGACCCACCACATACTCAGCTTCCATCGCTTCGTTATCAGCGCGGTGGCACATGATCGAATCGCCTTCACCACGCGTGGCTCGCAGTACTTTGTCAATTCGCTCAGTATTGTTGTCAATAAGGTGGTTCGCCACTTCCAAAATATTGGACGTAGAACGGTAGTTTTCTTCTAGCTTTACCAGCGTGCGGGTATCGTCATCCGGCAGGCCGTCACCGAACTCTTGCTGGAAGCCCATGAGAATAGTGAAATCTGCAGCGCGAAACGAATAGATGCTTTGGTCCGCATCACCCACCACAAAAACCGAGCGGTTATTCCAATCTTCAAAGTTTTGATTACCCTTACCGTTGGTAGATAGCAGTTGAATCAAATCGTACTGCGTACGGTTAGTGTCTTGATATTCATCTACCAGGATGTGGCGAAATCGACGATGCCAGTAATCAAGCACTTTTGCATCTTGAAGAAAGAGCTGAACCGGCAACCGAATGAGATCGTCGAAGTCTAGAGCGTTATTGGCACTGAGCCCTTTTTGGTAATAGCGATAAACTTCAGCGATCGCCCGCCCTTTAAAGGTCTGATTCGCTTCCTCATACTCATCCGGATTCAACCCTTGGTTTTTTGCATTGCTAATAGCAAAGCGCACCGAACGCGGGTTGAACTTCCGGTCATCTAAGTTCATTTGTCCAATCACAATGCCCTTTACCAAGCTCTGCGCATCAGACTCATCAAAAATAGAAAAACTGCGCGTCCACCGGTGCCCCTCCGGACTGGTGTACTTTTCGATATCAAAGCGTAGAATGCGCGAGCACAGAGAGTGGAATGTTCCAATCCAAAGCTCTTTGAGAAAGTTCTTGTACACATAAGAGCGCAACTGCACCTGCTCGTAATCTGGCAGCATATGCAAAGGCTTACCGTGGCGAGCTTGAGCCTCCTGCTCTGCAAACAGTTTCTCTATCCGCTCCTTCATTTCACGGGCAGCTTTATTGGTGAACGTCACCGCCAAGATATTGGCCGGATCAACCCGACGATGCAAAATGAGGTTGGCGATACGAGCTGTTAGGGCGCGTGTTTTACCCGAACCTGCGCCAGCAACCACCAGCAACGGCCCACAAAAGTGCTCTACGGCTTGCCTTTGAGAAGGATTGAGCTTGCTGAGAAAATCTACGGTAGTCGTCGCCATACTGAACGAGGTTGATATCTAGCTATAGTATGGCACCAGATAGTTTTATTAATGGGGAAAGAAACGGGGTGAGATCCGTAGATAGTCTGAAGTTTCCTGCGGTTGACCCTCAAGATACAGAAGGCAACCATCCTTCTATGGGCATAAACCATTCTATTTATAGAAGACACCAAAAATGGATGGCACAGGCGCTGGCGCTGTCAGAAGCTGCGGGCAAAACCGGAGAAGTACCTGTGGCGGCAATCGTAGTCGGGCCCGATGGGAAGAAGTTAGCTGAAGCGACCAATCGGAGAGAGCAAGATTGCGATCCAACAGCCCATGCAGAAGTATTGGCATTGCGGGAAGCAGGGAAACAACTTCACAACTGGCATCTTAACGAGTGTACGTTATACGTAACGCTAGAACCTTGCATAATGTGTGCAGGCGCAATCGTTCATGCTCGTTTGGGCTTACTGGTGTACGGGGCTGATGATCCAAAAGCAGGTGCCATCCGCTCTGTCCTAAACCTGCCAGACAGCGCCTGTTCAAACCATCGATTAAGCGTTTTAGGTGGCATTTTAGAAACCCCTTGTCGCACCCAGTTACAGCAGTGGTTTAGGCAACGCCGACAGCAGTCAAAAACGACTCAAAAACCCCTCCCCAACAAGACCTAACCTAAAACCCGACCATCCCGCCTGTACAGTCCAACCCCAAAACTGTCAGCGATTATCTTCCACTCATCCTGTCATCCCTCTACGGTAGAGCAAGGCGATATTAAGCGCAGTGCATCCTACTCACCTATGTTTTTCAATCCTTCTACGTCTTTGGATTCTGCCGACATGGCAATGTCTGTCCAATCTCTTGGCCACGGCTCAAATACTGACAACAGGCATATGTCCCAAGCCGATAGTGATGAAATCAATAGTTCTGGAACCGATAATGCTGAGGTCAGCGCTGCTGACGAACACCGATGTCCGGTTTTGAAGTCTTATCTGTCACCGTGGCTAGCCCCTTTGATGTATGGCATTGGTGAAAAAATTGTGCTACCAGCCTACTTTAGTCGTATTAAGGTAACAGGCCAGGAAAATATCCCAACCAATGGCCCGGTGGTGCTGGCACCGACCCACCAAGCCAGATGGGATCCCTTGCTAGTAGGGTTGCTTTGCAAGCGGGCCAGACGATATCCCCGATTCATGGTGACAGCAGATGAATGTCTAGGCCTTCAAGGCTGGTTTATTCGGCGCTTAGGCGGATTCCCAGTGCATGTGCGCAAGCCTTCAGTGCAGTCTTTGCGGCATGGGGTAGAACTTTTGCAGGGTAAGGAAATGCTGGTGATTTACCCAGAGGGTAATATTTACCGTGATCGCATTAACCCACTCAAACCTGGCCTCTCTCGCATCGCGCTTCGAGCAGAACGGAGTGACCCAGGATTAGGCGTTAAGGTTGTACCGATTAGCGTGGAGTATAGTGAGCCCTACCCAAAGTGGAGAGGGACAGCAAAAGTAAAGGTTGGGAGACCTTTACAGGTGTCGAACTATTTGAAGGGATCGAGCAAGGCACAGTCAAAACAGCTGACGGCCGATCTGCAAACGTCTTTGATGTCGATAGCTGCTGCAAACGCTTCGAGCTAAACAGTTCAATTCTGGGCGGGTGGCTTTACCTTTGCCATCTTGCCGCTTGCCATCTCTTTAAACTTAGATACCGAGCACTAGCTCCCATCTTTTGAGCTGACCGATATCTCCAGCGACGTAATCTATGACCTGAAGTTGCCACCGCCCTCTCGTAGACGTATTGAGCAGTTGACGCAGCGCAGGTGTGCTAACCAGAGAATAGGTTCGCTGAAGACGCATTTGACGGCCTAACGTACGCCCCTGGATCAGAACTTGCTGGCCCGCTGGACTATGCAAAATGAAACTCGTATCACCTAAAAATTCGTGTTCGGCCTGAACATAGACTTTGATGTCCTGCAAGGGGGCATTGGCACTGACATCAATGACACTAAAGATGCCATTAGGGTTAGCATCGGGAATGTCAATAACGTTGCGATTGGTAAAGGAGAGAGGGTTGCGGAGCGTGCGATCGCTCAGGGCGCTTTTTTGAGCTGCTTTTACCGCCTTGTAGGCATTCACTTTGCCATAGCCAAACCATAGCGAATGCCCCTTACTATCGTAGGTACCATGGGTTTGCGAGAGCTGAGGATCGGGGGAAGCATCCGTAATTTTATCGGTTGTATCTTGTAGCAAGCGCTTGACCTCGCGAGCCGTAAGGTCAGGATTGACAGAAAGCATCAAACCAACGATACCTGCCACCAACGGACAGGCGCTAGAGGTACCGCCAAAGTTGGTAAAGTCTGTCCTAGAGTAGCCTTCGTCTCCGAGGCGATCGCTTGTCAACACCGGCCGGCCCACCAGCCGCATCCGGATCGGTGGCCCCGTATCAAACGTACCTTCTGAAAGCGCCATATTAGGCGGCGCATTATTGCTCGGCGCAGCAACCGCAATATGTCGGCCCCAATTACTATAAGCCGCTTTTTTATTCAGGCTTGTAGAAGCTGAAACAGTAATGACATCTGGGTGAATGGCAAAGCCACTGAGCCAAGTCGTGAGGCCCTTCAGTACGTTGCGTATCCAGCCCGACTCTTCCACGCGCCCCTCTAACGGACGGTTGGCATTACCAGCTGAAAACACAATCACGCAGCCTTTTCCGTTCCGCCCCTGAGTCGCCGCTCGGTTGATAGCCCTGCTAATACGCCGCGATAGAGGAAAGTAAACGGCCGCAGGCGACCAACTGCAGGAAATAATATCAGCACCATTGTCCATCGCCCACTCAAACAGCTGCTCCATGGACGCATCGTCTAGGTAACCTGTCGTTTGAATGGGCATCAGGCTACATTTAGGCGCGATACCCACAATGCCTTTTCCTGTTTCTTCTGCCAGGGCAACCCCTGCAACCGCCGTACCGTGATTCTCATAATGGGCTGAAGGCGTGGGCAAGCCATCTCTATTTTTCAAGTCTCTAGGCGCAACAATTTTGCCGCGGCCTTGCAAATCTGGATGAGTCAGATCAAAACTGTCATCGGTGACAGCAATCGTAATAGAGCGCGATCCTCTGGTGATATCCCACGCTTTTTCGGCATCCACATGGGCGGCACGATCTAGATCTGGAGCGCTGTTGCGGTGAAAGAGGTGCCACTGGTCTTTGTAACGATCATCGCTAGGGCGGTAGTCAGGGGCGATCGCCATAATGATATTTGGCTCGGCCAGTAAAACCTCATCGCGGCGAGCCAGAATATTAGCTATTTTCAGAGGGTTTTTGCGAGCGGTAGAACCAACGGTAAAGCTGTGAGTGTCGTCCGAACCCGGTAGAGCACGATTGTGGATCAGCCCCAATGACTGGGCAACATTTTCCATCTGGGCAACAGCGGTATTGCCTCTAAACTGAACAGTGAGCTGATTAGCCAGATATAGGTGAGTACCAGGACTTAACGCGAGACGATAGACATGGCTTGCATAGAGAATGGCAGGTAACCGACGGAGTTGATCAAGAGCCGCTTCAAGCTGGTGGCTACTGAGCTTCCACTCTACGATGACGAAACCTTGGACAATAGCTTGGGGGGTAATGTTGCGCACCTGCTGAGGGTTCCATTGGACAGTCAGCAATTGCAACCCTTCCAAATCTTGTGTGCATAGCGTCAGCCGATTGTTGACCTTATATACGCGCAGCTCTTCGCCATTGCGCTGCAAGATCGCACCTTCATAATCATCAAAAACACCACTGTGTCCATTGCCAATCACATCTACAAATTTGGTCATCTCAAATCGTCATCTCAAATCAGCAGAAACAGTCATATTCATATTGGCAGCGCTCATCATTAAGTAGACTTTGGGCCTGAACAAAAACAAAAAGCTCCACAATATGACCCATGAGAACACGTGGCACATTCTATCGTCTAGCGACGTCTAGCCTTCCAGGTGCCACCGTAGCGATAGTAAGGATTGTCAGGCCTGATGTGATGCCAACAAGGCGGACACACTAACCGCCATTCACCAGATGCATCATACTGAATGCGGTAGCGAATTTTAACAAGCTCTCTGCAGCGATCGCAGGGCTTAAGCTTCAGGGCACTCATCACACTTCAAATAGACTCTTTTGATCTTACGCGCTAGCCAGATCCCCAACAGTCACACAAAAGGCAGACAATGCGTCATTTTGTGACCTACTCTGTAAGTCAAATTACCTAAGTTAGCTGTAAGCTTCAGCTTTTTGTATCCATGTTTCCAATCGTGAAGGCGCCAACTATAAAGGCTTTGCTATATGGCCGGTTATCCAAAGTTGCTGCCATAGTTACCGCTAGCACTCTCCTTGGTGGGGCATTTACGCCACTCGAAGCACAGCCCGCCGAACCCTCTTTGCAGTCTGCACCGTCTACCTCAATCGCGTCTGAATTGGCTGAACCGACTCTACTAACACAAGCCACTCGCGCAGTGGAAGACGCCACTAGTCCAATTGGGATCGCTGCTGGCGAGGCACTCATGAGTGAAGCAGAAGGCGCGATTGAACAGCAAAACTACACAGTTGCTGCCGAAAAGCTCATTGCTGCACGCAAAGCTCTCAACGACGTTTCCACCTACTATCAAAACCTCTCCGGTGTCTTCCTAGGCGTCGATAGCCGGGTCAACAATGACCTCCGAGCTCTTGCCCTGGAAGCCGCTCAAGTGCGCGATCAGGCCAGCTATCAGCTCGCAGTTGTCTATCGCGCTCAAAGCCGTCCTGACTTGGCCGTACCCCTATTGGTTGAAGTCGTTCAAAGTCAACAGCCGACCCGGGCGTTGGGCCAACAGGCGTTCCAACAGCTATTTGAGCTTGGGTTTGTATCAGTGCCTTATGACGCACCTGGCGGTCAAGCCGCACAGTAACCGGCAAGACACCAGACAACAGCGCGCACTCAAAACACGCAACAACAACCCTAACAAAGCCACACATACGTCTCTGTAGAGCATAATTGCGTCATAATGATGCGACGTCATTATGCAACATTAAAGTAGGAGGCACAGATGGTTAGCCCTGAGCAATTAGAGGCCATGATTAAAGCTGAGATGCCTGATGCAAAGGTAATTTCAGAAGACATGAAAGGAACGGGCGACCACTACACAGTAGCAGTCGTTTCTGAGGCATTTGAGGGACTCAGCTTAGTCAAGCGTCATCAGCTCGTTTACAAAGCTGTCAATACAGCGATGTCGTCTGAGGCAATTCATGCGCTTTCTTTAGAAACCATTACGCCTGCCGAAGCAGCTGTAGGCTAGTCAGCTAACATAAAAGACGTTAGTTTCTTGTTTATTAACTCCCCTTTTTGTCATCTTTGAGAGTAAGCGATGTCTCCAGAAACCAAATCCAAGATCGATAACCTCGTTGAACAGAACAAAATTTTGGTGTTTATGAAGGGCAATAAGCTCATGCCCCAGTGTGGCTTCTCCAACAATGTGGTTCAGATCCTAAACACACTAGGCGTTCCCTTTGAGACCGTAGACGTACTCGCCGACCCCGAGATCCGTCAGGGCATCAAGGAGTACTCCAGCTGGCCTACGATTCCTCAGGTTTATATCAATGGTGAATTTATTGGGGGCTCTGACATCCTAATCAAGATGTATCAAGAAGGTAACTTGCAGGAAACCGTTGAGGTGGCCTTAGCCTCCTAAGGCAGTTTATAGATAAGGAAACTAAATCTTATTGAGATACAGTCACAAATCGATAAATTAAAAGAAGCCTTCACTTAAAAGCTTTCACAGAATTCAGCAAAAAGCCGCAGAGCCATTCGACCCTGCGGCTTTTTGCTGAATTGAGGTTCGCATGGAATAGTCATAGTTTTCAGGCCATATAGCAAAGTCAGGATGCATTCTTACTTTGCTAGTCGAGTTAGCTGTTGTAGCTCGAGGCTTCTAGCGATTACAAATGTCCTAACTAACTCGACAGATACAATAGCTTTCAAATCAAAACCTAAGACTAGGTCAATATACCTAAGGCACAACCCAGTCAATCAAGTCTGAGTGAAAGATTTATTGGCCATTCATTTATCACACGAACTCCGCACGAACAGTAGCCATCGCTAACGATAGTCAGTCTCAAGCTCAGTTTGGGTAACTGCGAAGTTAGAACCGTCATACAGAAAACGGATTGACTCTTGTTCCAGCTGATTAATCAGGTAAGATTCGACCGCTCCCGAATGGCGCATAGAAGTGATGTAGCCTTCCAAATAAAGCCTTAGCTCATCGGTTCTGTAGCCCTTGTGCCAATAATCGACGAGGGTATCGGTTATTCGCTGATAGTAACGAATGACTCTGGCATCTTGCAGCATATTCCCTAGTGGCCTCTCCTAAACTGAAAGTATCTGTCAGCAATAGCATCTGTATCAGCGAACGTTAAAAGCCTCCTAGTGTGAGGTTGCCTGGCATAAAGTCCTTTAAGAACCAGCCTTATCAGACCACGATTGGCTTCAGGGACGTAATTTCGAGCATCTACAGATCCGTGCGAGCTATAAGAACCAACCTAATGCGATTAAGTTGTTGCAATAAGTTAAGCAGCAAGCTAACGAAAAACATACTTACTAGAGCTATCTAGTGCCCTGCAAGCTATCTGAACGTGACGAAGTTATTCAGTTTGTAAATGCATTTTATCAGTTAAAACAAGGGACAACAATCTTCAAATAGACACAAACATTCTTTAGATTCATAGAGGTTATCTCGTAGCTTCCATTACAGAAGTCACCCAGTAGTCCTGTTAACGTTTATGTAGTAATTTTGATCGCTCGTAGCATTTATAAAGGCATTTATTTAGGTATCTATCGGCTCGTGCGATCACCGCTTAAATTTTCTACGTTGTGAGTTCTATTTGTGAGCGCTACTACCGACATTCACGTTCAAGTTGTTGAGAGCAATCTAAACTTGCGTTCTTTGCTGAGCTGGCATTTGCAGCAGGCAGGGTATCGGGTACAGCAGTGCGCAGATATGGTAACGGCACGAGACGGCTTTCAGATGAACCAGCCTGGGATTGTGGTGCTGGAGGCAGAGTTCGCTAGTGGACAGGGCTTGCAGCTCTGTCATTGGTTGAGAAATCAAGGTCATCCGCTAATCCTAATGCTCTCGGCCCGAACCAGTGAGACCGATGTGGTTGCCGGACTAAGAGCAGGCGCAGATGACTACTTAAAGAAGCCTTTTGGAATGCAAGAGTTTCTAGCGCGGGTAGAGGCGTTAGCACGGCGCTCTCGAAACACAGCCACACCACTCGCAATAGACTATGGCGATTTACACATCGATTTAGTGCAGCGGAGAGTGCGCTATATGGGAGAGTTTGTGGATTTAACGCCTCAGGAATTTAGTTTGCTATATGTACTAACCCAGGCGGAAGGAGAGCCTCTGAGCCGCATTGACCTCTTACGCAGGGCTTGGCCAGATGCGATTGATAATCCTAGAACAGTAGACACCCATGTGCTGTCTTTACGGAAGAAGATTGAGATAGATCCGCGTCACCCTGATTTAATTCAGACGGTGAGAAACGTAGGATATCGAATTTGTGTGGATGCTCAGACAGAGCGAGTAGAGGCGATCGCGGTTGCGGCCCACAGTCAGCCAGCTTAATAGTCGGCCGAATTAATAGTCAGCCGGATTAAATGGTCGTGTCACATCACACAAGCTTAGCCCTCTGTCACAACCGACCACTTGTCCGACTATTTCTTATGTCCATTCGGCTTCAGCCTTTTGCTCAGCGTCAATTAAAGACTGCCTGAGCGCGGCCCAATCTATCTCAGACGCAGGTTGATCGTCCATCAGCTGACCGTTTTGTAAGTGGAGGAGGCGGGTAACATGGCGACTGGCGAGCTCTAGCTGATGATTAGCCATAATGATCGTCATCTGCCCCTCTCTGGCCCAGTTAGCCAAACGAGCCAGCAAAAATTCGCTGTAGCCAATATCTTGAGAAGAGGTCGGTTCATCCA
>JBCCOO010000133.1:0-9746 GCA_039025345.1 Cyanobacteria bacterium P01_D01_bin.105
ACCTGACCTCAACAAGATTGAGAAGTGCTGGTCGTGGCTCAAGAGTAGAATTCGCAAGCAACTACAACAGTTTCCTTCGCTCAGAGAAGCAATAGAACATGTTTTGAAGCAGGTGACCTAACCTAAATGGCGATTGCCATAGCTGTTGTAGCTCAAGACTTCTAGCGATTACTAATGTCCTAGCTCACTCGACAGATGCAATATTAATCTTGTGGCATCAACGGCTAGGGTATAACCGTCTGGCATCAGAGAAGATTTTCTGCGCTCTTTCTGAGCCAACGTAGCGCCAGTGCCAAGGCTCGAAAGTAACGCCTTGGTGATTATTTTTGGGGAACGATTCTTCAAAGCCATACATGCGGGCGTTGCTAGCTAGCCACTGATAGGCAGGTGTGTGCTCGAATGCCTGTTGGATATCAGTTTCAGGCCGGTCAGCATCAGTAATGTCAATGGCGTATCCAGTGTGATGCTCACTATGTCCGGGCGGTGCGCTGGACTGAGCAGCGGCTTCGGCATTACCTTTTTGATCAATTTGGCTTGCAAAGAGCTCTTTTTGAGCGGTAATGGAGCGAAAACCTGAGACCGGCATTAGGGTTATGCCCTCTGCCTGAGCAGCTTGCATCATGAGGGCAAAGGCTTGGGCCGCTTCGATGTCTAGTAATTCTGCTCGCTCGTAGTTTTCTCTGACAAAAGAGCCTGCACTGCTTAGCCGAGTGCGATCGCTTTCGCTGTAGGGAAGATGTCCATAGGCCACCTTAGAAGATGAATTTGTCGCCGCGCTACTAGCGCCGGCACCCATAGCTGATTGGCGGCGACTCTCAGGAATGCTTGCGATCGGTGGATCTATCGCTGGATCTATCACTGGTGTATTGGGCACATCACCGACCTGACTTCTCACCACTAGTGCCAGCGTCATTCCGCCAACAACGATAGGCACTGCAATCACCGCAACTTTGACAATGAAAGGCAAGCCCCGATTGGGGAACGCAGTCTTGTGCTCATTGGGCGAGATGAATCGTTGAGCGCTAGGAATTTCATGTGACATTTCATGTGACATTAGAATCTCAAAGATGGCCGCCTGATATTGTCTGGCTCATTTAAACGACTGAACTTAAGCAACTGGCTTTAATTAACCGGAAGAGCAGTTGCTAGTGGGTTAAAGCGCCGCTCAGCCAGCGGGTTGGTAAAACAGCTATGTTGATGAGACAGCTATTTAGTCTAGGCGTAACAGTTGGCTGGCAATCCAACCGTCTACGCCGGACTTTTGAACGTAGATTTTATACCAAGTGTCTCCACTTAAATCAGATGAAGACCCACGGACAACGACGCGATCGCCTAGAGTAGCCTCGTGGACAATACCGTAACTTGTTCCTGGCCCAGAGCGAATGTTTTTACGGTTAGCGTCTCCTACTATGACTGCGTTCGTATTGCCGGCAGGTGTGTTGTTGACGGGTGGGCTGCCGGCGGGTAGTACGGGTGTGACGGACTGAG
Organism: Cyanobacteria bacterium P01_D01_bin.105; assembly: GCA_039025345.1. Lineage (GTDB taxonomy): Bacteria > Cyanobacteriota > Cyanobacteriia > Phormidesmidales > Phormidesmidaceae > Phormidesmis. The sequence goes on from JBCCOO010000133.1 coordinate 1,489, forward strand.
ACTCAGTACTAGTAGATTTTGGCTGAGCCATAAGCTGATCAGGGCTCTTTACCGTATCCAGTTCAGCTGTCGTTACTGCATTGCCACCCATCACATTCGGAAATCTTTCAATCAGTACTAGCCCACAAAACAGGATGCTGAAGCCCACCATGCTGCCTACAATCACAGCATCTTTCCACTCGCCCCTACTACTTCGCTGTACGGGAAAAGGGGTTTCACTGTTTGCACCCATAACAGGATGCTCAGAAATGACCGTCTCAGATGACTGTCGCATTTTGGGAATAGGCTGTACTGGAGATATCGAACTGTTCAGAATTAGATTGTGCAAAATCGACTGCATTTCTTGAACCACCGAAAATCGACTGTGCGCAGTCATGTGAATGGCGCAGTCAAGAAAATTCGCAAATTCTGTGCTGATGCCCGGAGCATATCGTCTCCACTGAAAGCCGCCTGTTTGCGGATCGATATTGAACATCTGTGGCGTTTTGCCCGTGAGCGCATAAATAGCCGTCATGCCAACGGCATAAATATCACTAGCAAATACCGGGCGACCCGACAGTTGTTCAGCGGGCATATAGCCAGGGGTTGAGAGCACACCGGACTGAGCGCTATGGGAATGGCTATTGATACACGCATGCATCGTCTCTTTGAGCGCACCGAAATTTATCAGAACAGGCTTGCCATCACTGGTTCTGAAGATGATGTTGTCAGGTTGGATATTTCCATGAACGAGACCTGATTGATGAACGTGGGCGATCGCATTCAAAATCCCGGCAATCATGTCTTGAACAATCCGATCAGGCAATGGGCCTGCTGCCTGAACCTTTTGGGTGAGTGTGTCACCCGCTATCCATTCCGACACAACGTAGAATTGCTCGCCTTCTGAAAAGGTTGCATGCACCCTAGGAATTTGATCATGGGTTTCACCGAGGGTCTCTAAAATAGCGGCGTCTTGTCGAAAGCGTTCTTGCACTATCTCGTTAGCCTGCGGATGGTCACATACCGGTGTTAGCTGTTTGAGCACGCAGCGGCGATTGCAAGGCATCTGAGTATCTTCGACCAAAAAGGTCTTACCAAAACCACCATTACCCAGCACATCGACGACTTGATAGCGGCTAAGTCGTACAACAGGTGTCAGATTCTCAAGAGCAGCCATGACAATTTCCCTTGCTGTGTACGCCCGTTTCGCTGCTGCTTTAACTTTCCGATGTTTTCACGCGTTCCAGGGTTTGGTTACTCTAGCCATCAATTTCACGCTACGGGCTTCTATTTAATAGAAAATGCACATTCTAATGCACTGCACACTAAACAGAAAATACCGCACATTGCACTAGCCATATAGCGAAGCAACATATGCACCATAGCCGTTATATGGCAGCGTGGGTTGTTTTTTCCAGTCCCAATCATTCCCAGCCCCCATCAGTCGTTCATTGGCCTGCGACCATCTAGGGTGGGATACAAGTGGATTGACATTGGCCGAAAAACCGTACTCGTTGGGGGAAATACTGTTCCAGTAGGTAGCAGGTTGAGTCGCGGTGAACTCAATTTTGACGATGGATTTTGCCCCTTTGAAGCCGTATTTCCAGGGCACGACCATGCGGATAGGTGCGCCATTCTGCTTGGGTAATGTTCGCCCGTAGACACCTACGGCGAAGAAGGCAAGCTCGTTGTTCATCTCTTCAATGGTTAAGCCTTCTTGATAGGGCCAGGGAAGATTCCCAGATGAGAAACCAGCTGGGAAAAAGGGACCTTTTGTGATGTCTGGATCGTAGAAGGACTCGAAGCGAACATATTTGGCTTCGGGTTTTGGCTCCACAGCTTGAATGATTTTATTCATGGGAAAGCCCAGCCAAGGGACAACCATGGCCCATGCCTCTACGCAGCGGAATCGGTAGATGCGTTCCTCTAGCGGAAAAGTGGTGAGTAAATCGTCAGCGTCATAGGTGGTGGGATTGTTGACGAGTCCGGTAATGGCTAGCTTCCAGTCTTCTGATGGGAGGGACTGAGCGTTTTCCCAAATGTTTTTGGTGCCACCAAACTCGTAGAAGTTATTGAAGCGGCTAGCATATTGCTGTTCGGTTACGAACTCAGTGAGATCTTGAAAGGCTGGATTCTGTGAGAAGTTTCGGATAGGCGCACCGAGTGTTGTTTCAAAGGCTAGTGCGTCTGATTTAGATAAGGGGGGACGACAGCTACTTAGGGTGATCGCACCTGTCATCCCTAGCCCCGCACCAGTGGCGAGTTTCATAAATCGCCGTCTATTAAAAAAGACATTTTCGGACGTGACGTGTTTTTCAGGGAGCTGCCAATCAGGTTGAATGCGGGGAAAGGGCATAGCAAAGAGCCGTGGAAATTGAGTCTTGAAAAGTATCTGACGCAGAGGATCTTGAGCAGAGGAGATCAAGGCTATCTTATGATCCGTTTATGAGAAAAAGCTGTTAACCAGATGTGGATCGGCAGAGATGACGAGTGAAGCACCCAACTTTCGGTTAGGGCTAGCGGTATGGGCTTTCAAAGATTGGGTGGGGAGTTTTTATCCCCCCAAATCACAGGCGACTAACTTTTTGCGGCTTTACGGTGAGCGCATGCTCACCGTAGAAGGGAATACAACGTTTTATTCTGTACCGAGTGCTGAGACGGTAGCCCGCTGGACACAGAAAACCCCTGCTGAATTTCGGTTTTGCCCTAAGTTACCGAGATCCGTAACCCATGAGGGACCACTGATGATGCACTTACCTGAAGCGCTTGCGTTTGGTGAACTAATGCAGGGATTAGGCACGCAGCTGGGGCCTGTGATGATGCAGTTGCCGCCCAGCTACAGTCCAACCATGCTGAAGGATTTTCAGAGGTTTTTACAGGCCTGGCCAAGGCAATCAGTGCCGATTGCCGTAGAAGTTCGGCATTTAGACTGGTTTAGTGCAGAAACGGCGGCGGCGCTGAATACGATGCTGCGCAAGCTAGGCGTGGGGCGGGTACTGCTGGATTCTAGAACAATGTATGACTGGGAAAATGAAGGCGACGTCAATCCGCAGCTTCATTCCAACCGCAAGAAACCGAAGGTGCCGTTGCAGCCAGTAGTCACCGCCGATTTTGCGATTGTTCGCTACATCAGTCACCCACAGCAATTACGCAATCAAGACTATTTGGCGCAGTGGGTAAATCTAGTGGGTCAATGGATCAACCAAGGTAAGCAGGTTTATTTCTTTGTGCATTGCCCCAGAGAAGAAGAATCGCCTGCGATCGCCCGTTATTTCCAACAGACCTTAGAAGCATCCGGCGCATCGGTGCCACCCCTACCCTGGAACGAACTGGCTCAGCCGCCAGATCAGCTAGCGCTGTTTTAACGCAGCTAGCCCCGTAGTACTGGGGCTTTAGCAACAGGCGACGGTGTTAATTGAGCCAGACGGTTGGCAGCTAGACGATTGGCAGTCAGTTCAATGGCCAGTGTCAGAGCAGCTTCTGTGCTTTGAGAGCGCGCTATTCCTTTCCCTGCGATATCAAACGCCGTGCCATGATCGGGAGATGTGCGGACAAAAGGCAATCCGATAGTAGTATTGACGGCTAAATCGAAAGCCAGCAACTTTACAGGAATCAGTCCTTGGTCGTGGTAGAGCGCCAGATATCCATCGTGGGCACTCAGCAAGTGTTGGCTATGCCATGCTAGTCCAGGCTTTACCCAGAGCGTATCAGGCGGCACTGGGCCATCAAGTTTAATGTGTGGAAATCGTTTTTGCTGCGCGTCTATCCACGGGATGAGCCAGTCTTGTTCTTCTGTGCCGAGCTGACCTTGTTCGCCACTGTGAGGATTGAGCCCAGCGATCGCAATTTTGGCTGTATTCAAACCAAAATCTCGCTGCAGACACTCAATCAGCAGCTCTAGCTTAAGCGTCATTAGCTCAGGCGTCAGCGCCTGCGGCACAGCTTTAAGAGGAATATGTGTAGTCGCCAACAAGGTTCGCATCGTCCAGCCGTTGTGTGGCGATTTGGCCACAAAGGCCATGCCAAATCGCGACGTCTCAGACATTTCAGCCAGTAGCTCAGTTTGACCGGGATAGTGGTGCCCAGCGGCGAGCCAAGCCGATTTTGCGATCGGGGCCGTAACAATGCCGTCGAATTGCCCTGAAAGGGTGAGCGCTATTGCCTTGCGCAACGTCTGAAAGCTAATTTCACCACTACTTTGATTGCCTATCCCAACAGTCAGACCCTTCACGATGGGCGATGGCACGTCTATATCAATAAAGTTAAGCGTGTCAGGATGCCTGAGGGGTGAGGCGGTGGCTTGAAGCGACACGTAGTTTTTTTCGAGGGTGGCGCGATCGCCAATCACTGTAATCTCTGCCTGCTGCTCAAACTCAGGGTTGCTGAGCGTCTTAAGCACAACTTCTGGACCAATACCGGCAGGATCTCCTAGCGTCATCACTAAGCGCGGCTTGCGGATAGGCGGTTTGCGGGTAGCGCGTGTAGAGGATGGAGCGCGTGTAGAAGATATAGACATACGTCATCGGCAAGAATAAAGATCTATTCGAATAAAGATCTATTCTACGAGCAGCAAAGATATAGATATATTCTATGGGCAGGCGCAAAACGCTCTAAAATAGGGGCTGAAGCTAAATAGACAAGTGTTGACTTCCTTAAGGCTTCATTATTAAAACACCCCAAAAACATAGGAGATAGTTGCAAGATGGGCGGCGAAATTTTTACCACGGCAGTGTTGGTATTTGGCATGATTTTAGTGGGCCTGAGCGTAGGCTTTCTGATGCTGAAAGTTCAGGGCGCAGAAGAGTAGCAATCCTCCTTTCCAATATCTAATCTTCCACCGCTAGGTCAGCGCTAGCGGTGACGACTTCTGTTAGACTGAGAAGCATATTAAGTTTTGTTTACACTCCCCTCATGGTCTTATTAGTCGTTGGTGCAACTGGCACATTGGGCAGGCAAATCGTTCGCCAAGCCCTAGATGAAGGGTACGAGGTGAAGTGCTTAGTTCGAAACTTCCAGAAAGCTAGCTTCCTGAGAGAGTGGGGCGCACAGCTCGTTAAAGCAGATCTCACTGGGCCCGGAAGTTTGCCCCCCTGCTTTGAGCAGGTGGATGCAGTCATTGACGCTGCAACCTCTCGGCCCGCTGAAAAAGAAGGCATTTACGATGTGGATTGGCACGGCAAAGTTGCCTTGATTCAGGCAGCAAAGGCGGCAGGCGTTGAGCGCTTTATCTTCTTTTCTATTTTTGGTGCGGGTGAGTATCCCAAGGTACCTTTAATGGAAATTAAGAGCTGCATTGAAAAGTTTTTAGAAGAGTCGGGTCTGAACTACACCATCTTCAGACCCTGCGGCTTCATGCAGGGGTTGGTTGGGCAGTATGCTATTCCAATTTTAGAGCGGCAGTCTGTTTGGGTAATGGGAGAAGCTGGCGCGATCGCCTACATGAATAGCCAAGATGTCGCCAAATTTGCCGTTAAAGCACTGAAGGCACCTGCCGCTGAAAAAGCTGTCTTCCCGCTGGCAGGGCCCAGAGCCTGGGGCGCGTATGAAATCATTCGTCTGTGCGAGCGCCTCTCCGATCAGCGCGCGAGCATTTCTCAGATGCCCCCTGCGCTGCTGAGAGGCGCTCGCAACGTTGCGGCTTTCTTTCAGTGGACATGGGACTTAGCGGATCGGCTAGCTTTCACGGAAGTCAGCGCCAGCGGCAATGTCATGGATGCACCTATGGAAGAGGTGTATGAGGCTTTCGATATTGACCAGAGTGAAATAACAACGCTAGAAGGCTATATGCAAGAGTATTTCACTCGGATTTTGAAGAAGCTGAAGGAACTCGATTTTGAAAGCGGAAAATCGGCAAAGAAGAAGGTGCCGTTCTAAGTTTCAACCGAATTTTCTCAACTAAAGTTCTGGGTTTCGAGCTAATAAATCTCGACCGAATCAGTTTCAATCTATAAGTTTCAACCTAAACGACAGGCTTTAGCCTTTTGTTTAGGCTAGAGCCCTACGGGCATGCTCTACATAGATACCTACGCAAGGCTACTTCTGTCTGCTTTGAAAAGGCATGCTATATTAGCCCTTGTGAGTGCAAAGACCACTCAGTTGCGCTGGGCTTGTCCTATGCTGCAATCGTTAGGGAAATAGGAGGTGATGCCCATGTCTGTAGGTGATACATTCAAGGGTCTCCAGGTTGATGTGAACTGGCTGTGTGCCGGGGCTGTTCTCTAAGAACTAGCTTTAGCATCAGATGTTGAAGCTAGTTGTCTGGATTTCCTTCCGGCAGTTTGGTTTTAACCTGAAGACCCGACCAGACCGCTCCCATTAAATGAGAAGCCTTGCTGTCAGGCTGTTTCTCATTTAATGGGAGCGGATGGTTTTTTAAAGGCCAATAGCTAAAAAGACCGATAGATGAAAAAGGCCAATACCGCGATGTGCAACAAACTCTAATCGCGAACGCTGCTAACAAACTGCAAGGGCGGGCGTAGCCCTCAGCAATATTCACTGATGGTTAATCGTAGAACGTTTATTTCTGGAACGGCAGGGATTGCCTTAACGAGTCTGCTAGCAGGCTGCTCGCCAGCTGCCAACGCACTCAAGATAACGGTACTTCAGGGGTCAATGCCGGCAGAGGTACTGCAAAATTTTCAAAAACAGTCAGATTTGCCCGTGAGCTTTCAGTTGGCAGGTCAAATACAGTCCATATTCCAGCAGCTGCAGCGCTGGCAGCAGCCTGCCGAATCCAGCGGGTTTTCTTGGGGGCGTTTGCTACCGTGGGCGCAGCCAGAAGAAAGCATTGGCCCAAATGCTTTGGTCAGTTTAGGAGATTATTGGTTAGAAGAGGCGATCGCTCAAAACCTGATTGACCCTATTGAACTGTCTCAAGAAAGCCTAGAACCTTTGCCACCTGCCTGGCAGCAGTTTACGCGCCGTGGGAAGGATGGCCAGATGACAGGCCAACTAACAGCAGAGCAAGCGACAACGGCCGGGCAAGCATCACAACTATGGGCTGTGCCCTATAGGGTACAAACCTTAGTGATTGTTTACCGTCAAAGCTTCTTTCCTAAGTCATCGCCAGCAAAGCCGCCATTCCAAAGCTGGCAGGATTTATTGCAACCCCAGCTCCGGCAACAGATTGCACTGCCCGAGCATCCTCGCCTCGTTATGGGCTTACTGCAAAAGCTGCAGAACGGCAGCTTTAATCTACCGCTGGAGACAGCAGCGACCAGCCAACTGCACCAACAGCTTAAGGCAGCGTTTGCTGAACTCAACGCTCAAGTTAAAACCTACGATTCGACGAATGCACTGAAAGCACTGGTGAATAAGGATGTAAAGGCTGTTGTGGCTTGGTCTGGGGATGTTGTTCCTGCCCTGAGGCGCTATCAAGATTTGAAGATAATTGTGCCCGCAGAGGGCAGTTTGCTGTCGGCAGATCTGTGGGTGCGGCCTCGAGGGGCAGACATGACAGAGGCGGCCAAACGCTGGATTGAGTTTTGCTGGCAGCGTGGCCCTGCGACGCAAATTTCGAGTTCAGGGAGAGGGATTTCTCCAGTGTTTTTGTCGGAATCGGCTGAGATTCCTGACGCGCTGGCTGAGTCAATTGTCCCGGTGAGTGCCCTTCAGAATAGTGAACCACTCTTGCCTATCCCTGAGGCAACGGCAACGGCTTATTTCGACCTTTGGCAGCAGCTGAGATCGAGCTAGCGAATCTCGCGGCGGCTGACTTCATTTAGGAGAATGTCACAAGGAATTTCTGATATGCGATCTGGTGATATGGGTGATGGCGCTGTACGGTCTGGGGATGTGTGGTCTGAGGAGGTATAGTCTGGGAAGGTGTGATCTGGGGTCAGAAAGTTGCAGATATACGCGCCTCGCAAAGCCAAGCGTGGATTTTCATCAATTGTTTGAGCTTCGTCATAGTTGAGCAAATCACCGCTGTGAAAAACGCGCAGGTGGTAGCCGTATTGTTTGGCAGCAGTACCAAACTGCGCAATGAAGGCATAGCGCTCAAAGTAGCTCAGAAGACTCCAGATTTGTTCGTCTACAATGACATCGACATAGGACAGTATGCGTGTGGCCGTAGAGGCCTGATAGGCGTGCCATTGAACGACTAGGCGATCGCTGCCGTAGCGCTTGCCAAGCTGCTCTCGAATCCACGATAGACTTGGCTCACTGACGTGGGTAGGCGAAAGCTGTTCACTCGAAGCCACCTGACGGCCCAGCGGGGGTGAAAGAAAAAGCGGCAGTTGTTCAAGCTGCGATCGCGTATCGCTGAGCGCAGCATTGGC
>JBCCOO010000134.1:0-9732 GCA_039025345.1 Cyanobacteria bacterium P01_D01_bin.105
AGTGGACAGATAAGCAATAGTGTCATTTACCTACCTGACAAATTTATTCTCAAAGGATCATCTCGCACAAGTTTCAGAATTTGAGTTTGACGATCTGAAGCTCTTTTTAGAAAAATGTCAGAATATTCATAATCGACCCCTATTAAACGACAATTACTTTGACGGGTCGCGTCAATTATTTTGGCGGGTAGTACAAGGATTCGTCATAGCCTAACAATCAAGCTTGAGGTCATCGCCGCTGACAATCACTCCAGCCCATCAGTGGAAGTGATTCAGGTGTCGATAGAACCGTCTCAAGTCAAGGTGTATATGAAAGCACGAGCAACCGGAGCCAGCCAACGTCAGGCGGCGACCATCGCCGGAATATCAGACCGTAGTGGTCAACGAATAGAGGCGGGGACTCATCAACCGGGTCGAGCGGGTAACCGTGACTGGCGGACCCGTTCAGATCCATTAGACAAAGTGTGGACCAGTGAGCTTGAACCCATGCTGCGTCAGGAACCTCGGCTTCAACCGACCACGTTGTATGAGTATCTAGAAGAGCGCTATCCGGGTCAGTATGGGAAAGTGCTGCGCACGCTTCAACGGCGGGTGAGTGAGTGGAAAGCCCACCATGGGCCGTCTAAGGACGTGATGTTTGAACTGCGTCATGAGCCTGGGGTCATGGGATTATCAGATTTCACGGATCTCAAGGGCACGACGATAACCATTTCAGGAGAGCCGTTTAAGCACCTGATCTATCACTACCGCTTAGCCTACAGCGGTTGGCGCTATGCCCAGATTATCCAGGGCGGCGAAAGTTACGTCGCCCTATCGGAGGGATTACAAAATGCCCTCTTTGCCAGTGGTGGTGTGCCCCGTCAGCATCGAACCGATAGTCTGAGTGCTGCCTATCGGAATGCTGGGAGTCATCATAAGCGGTTGACCCAGCTCTATGAGCAACTCTGTCGTCACTATCGGTTGGAAGCCACTCGAAACAATCGAGGCATTGCCCATGAGAATGGCTCCATAGTGCGATTCGTTCCTACACGAAAGGCTGAGAAGCTAATAAGGTAGGGCATCTAAGAGATAACCCCTTCTGGGTTGAGTTCGCACTTTAATCTCTCTTAGATGATAACTTGATGTGCTTGTAGGTGATGCCTCTGACCAAGCCCAGAGAGCTAGTCCTACCCACCCGGTATAAGGTGAGAAAAGCATAGCCCCTATGCCAACGGTTTAGCGCCAATGGGATAAAGCGGGGCTAAATGTCAGTATCTAGTAGCCACAACTGGAAATCCCGGCTAGCAGGTGTGTATGGGCAAAGCAGAGCTTGAACGTATGTTTTAACCATCGTTACGTTTACCCAGTGAAAGTGGCTGATGTGAACTGAGGCTATGCCGAAAGGTACTGCTTGAACTATCACAAACACTGGAAACAAAAGTTACTGGCTTCAGAACCTTCTTGTTATTGCTAAAGAAGGTTTTATACCCAACGTGAGCCCGGTGGACAGTACGGCCCTAACCTCACAACCAAAGCACATCAGGAACGAAGTAACGCGACCAGCTTTCCACTCTGACAGGTCGAATAGTCAGAGACGGTACTAAGCCGAAAGGACTGGCGTGAGAGATGGTCTAAGAAGCCAACGCCTGGGGTAATGCCCAGGATATGCAGACGTAGGCCCGATGGTACGGAATGAAGAACCTTTAGTCAGAGTAAGGACGATGACACACTCAGCAATGGGTAGTGATGAATGGATAGCCATCGATTGGAAATCAATCGAGAAAATGGTCTATCGGCTCCAAACCAGAATCTTCAAAGCCAAACGTCGTGGTGATACCAAGCAGGTTCACAGACTCCAGAAACTACTGATGAAATCTCGTTCTGCCAAGCTCTTAGCCGTCAGACGGGTCACACAGGATAACGCAGGCAAGAAAACAGCGGGTGTGGACGGGGTGAAATCCCTGCGACCACCACAACGGCTTGACCTAGCTAATAACCTGTATCTAACGGACAAATCTAAACCGACGCGCCGGGTGATGATACCAAAACCTGGAACGACAGAAGAGCGCCCCTTAGGTATTCCCTGTATGATTGAAAGAGCTAGACAAATGCTGGTAAAACTAGCGTTAGAACCCGAGTGGGAGGCAGTCTTCGAGACCAATACCTACGGGTTCAGGACGGGCAGAGGCGCTCATGATGCCATCGAGGCAATCTTCAACAGTATCCGGTATAAAAGCAAATATGTTTTAGATGCCGATATTGCGAAATGCTTCGACAAAATCAACCAGAACAAGTTGTTAACCAAGCTGAACACTTTTCCGACACTCACCAAGCAAATCAAAGCTTGGCTGCAGTCAGGGGTGGTTATGGATGGCCAACTATTTCCAACCAATGAGGGTACACCGCAAGGCGGCGTGGTCTCACCATTATTGGCTTTGATAGCCCTGTATGGGGTTGAAACAGCGATTAGAAGCTGCGTTAGTCAGGGTAGAGCACAACGGACATTGACGGTTGTATTTTACGCGGATGACTTTGTCGTACTTCATCCATCGCTAGCGGTCATCCTCAAGTGCAGGCAAGCAGCGGAAAACTGGCTCAACGAGATGTCTCTAGAATTAAAGCCTAGCAAGACCCGCATCTCTCATACGCTAACACCGCATGACGGAAATGTTGGGTTCGATTTTCTCGGATTCAACATTAGACAGCACCCAGTCGGCAAACACCAGTCTGGATGCAACGGTGCTGGCCAGAAGCTAGGCTTTAAGACTATCATTAAGCCCAGCAAAAAGAAGATTGCGCTACATCTTGAGTCCATCGGAAACATCATCGATAGCTACAAAGGAGCACCCCAAGTGGCGTTAATTCGTAGGCTAAACTCGGTCATTCGAGGATGGTGCAACTATTACTCAACGGTCAGCAGCAAGAAAACTTTTAGCTACTGCAAAAACATTGTTTGGTCGCAGTTGCGCGCCTGGGCCAGATACAGAACCGGAAACTTTGGTTTGAGAACCTTAGACAAATATTGGCACCACATAGGATATCGGTTGACGTTCTCTACAAAAGACGGCGTCAGGCTCATCGCCCATACCGACACTCCCATCAAACGCCATGTAAAAGTCCAAGGGGATAAAAGCTACTTTGATGGCGATGTTCTTTACTGGGGTAAGAGAAGAGGCAGACATCCTGAGTTACCGAATCGAGTGGCCTTGTTACTCAAGAAGTACAAAGGAATATGCCTTGAATGTGGATTGATGTTTGTCGCAAACGACTTGATAGAGGTAGACCACACACTTCCTAAACAGGAGGGTGGAACAGATAAGTTCGATAATCTGAAACCGCTACATCGTCATTGCCATGATGTTAAAACCGCCCGTGATAATGCTCTCAGAAAGGAGCTAGAACAGGAAACTGAGCTAGACCTCGAAAGGCGTTAGCAAATAGGACGGAAAGGTGCTGGTGACAACAGCCGTACCATTGAGGAGCCGTGTGCCGGTAACCTTGCACGCACGGTTTTGAACGGGAGGGTGACAGGGTGACCTGTCACTCGACCCTATTGAATCTCCCCATGGTCATCTCAAAAATCAGTTGATGCAGCAGCTATACCTGCGCGGTAATTTTGAGTTTGCGACCGTGGCTGACTATCAAGCGCTGATAGATCAGGTGGTGACCACCCTCAATGACCGCTGTGCTGACACATTTCAGCGAGAACAGCCCTATTTACAGACACTGCCCCAGTATCGGGTGCCGGATTATGAAGTCCTCACCGTGCGCGTGAGTTCTCGTAGCACGATTACGGTGCGCCGAATTCTCTACACGGTCCCCTCGCGCCTGGTCGGACGACAGCTTGAAATTCATCTCTATCATGATCGATTGCGGGGCTACCTCAGCCATAAGTGTGTGGTGACACTACCGCGTATTCGAGTCACCCATGGGGGAAGCCGTCGCGGACGCTGCATTAACTACCGCCATGTGATTGAAGCCCTACACCGTAAGCCCAGAGCCCTGATCTACTGTACGTGGCAGACCGAATTGTTGCCCAATGGGTTATATCGAGACCTTTGGGTGCAGATGAAAGACGACTTTGACCTGGATAAGGCCGCCGTGGTGATGGTCGAAGCCCTTTACATTGCAGCGACCCAAGATAAGGAAACCGCTGTTGGCGAGTACCTCGAAGACCAATTAACCGCTGGCACCCTCAGTCTGAGTGCTCTACGCCAGCAGTTTCAGGTGTTATGCCACATCACCCAACCCACCTTTAGCTATCATCAACATCCGCTCGACGACTATGACCATCTCCTCAACCACCCCCAAGACCCTCACCCCTTACCAGAGCCTGAGCATTCATCTTAAAAGCCTGCGTCTTTCCCACATGCTCACTCAGTGGGAAGCCATTGAACATCAGGCCATGCAGGAAAAATGGTCCTATGCTCAATTTCTGTTGACCCTGTGTGAACTCGAAGTCGATAGACGCTGGACACAGCGCTTGAAACGGGCACTTAATGAGGCTCAGTTTCCCTGTGCTAAAACCCTGTCCACCTTTGAGTGGGACCATCTTAAGGACTTTAATTCCGCTCCCTTAATGCAGTTAGCCTCTGATACTACCTGGCTCCAGCGCGCTGAAAACTGTCTTATTTTCGGTCCTTCGGGGGTGGGGAAAACACACTTGGCCTGTGCCGTCGCTAGAGCCATGGTGGAGCTGGGCCAACGGGCTAAGTTCTTTGCGGCCACGACCTTGGTGCAGCAGCTACAACAGGCCAAGCGTCAATTACTCTTGCCCAATGCCCTCAAAAAGCTCGACCGCTATGACCTCTTAATTATTGATGACCTGGGGTATGTCAAAAAGTCTGAGGCAGAAACCTCGGTACTGTTTGAATTAATTGCCCATCGCTACGAGCGCAAAAGTCTTTTGGTCACCGCTAATCAACCCTTCAGTCAATGGAATACTATCTTCGCTGATGACATGATGACCGTGGCGGCTGTCGATAGACTCGTCCATCATGCTCTGATTGTTGAACTCCAGGCCGATAGTTACCGCAAACGCTCCGCTGATAAACGAGGGCAGGCCATGGACTCGTCCAAAAATACATGATCTCACAGCGTCTTTGGCCGCAGTCGCAGGTGGCCTAATTGTCACAACAATGTCTCTGAGATCGATCGATCCCTAACCTAATGTCGCGTCAATTATCGGACTGAACATGAAAGGCCCACCCATAGTACATAGGGGGCTATTTTAAGGCCCTCAACCCGACAATCTAATTGACGTCATCCGCCAAAGTAATTGACATTTGATATTGAGGCGTTACTCAGCTTTGGTTATGCGATCGCTTCACCTACGGAAAAGCCCCCACCTTATTGGTAGAGGCTTTATGAGGTGTGTGAGGATCTGAGAGGAAAAGGGTGCCCTGGGAATGAAGCCTTTCACAGATTACGGAGTCTGCACCGGGCACCCAAGCTTGTTAACCTGAGTACCGCAACAGTTCAGCATCTGTTAGCGGACTACGGACTTAGTACGAGCATCCAATGCGTCTAGGCGAGCTTCCTGGATATTGTCGACAGCTTTAGTGCGAGCATCCAACGCTTCTAAACGAGCAGCCTGAATATCCTCAACAGCTTTGGTTTGGTTGTTCAGGTGCTCCCGACGTAGCTTGTGGACTCTGGTCTTGGTGCGAGCATCCAATGCGTCTAAGCGAGCTTCCTGAATGTTGTCAACAGCTTTAGTGCGGGCATCAAGAGCATCTAGACGAGTGGCTTGGATATCTTCGATGGCCTTGGTTTGATTGTTGAGGTGCTCAAGGCGTAGCTTGTGGACGGTGTTCTTAGTGCGTGCGTCTAGAGCTTCGAGGCGAGCTGACTGAATGTTAAAACTAGCGGGCTCAGCGGCGGCAGCGATGGGTGCGATGGCAGTGGAAGCAACAAGAACAGTTAAAGCGGAAAGAAGTGTGCGTTTCATGGTTAAAGCTCCTTGGTGAATCAGTGAAGTGTTTGTTTGCTTCATTGATTACTAGAATGCCGGGGCTACCTGAACGCTATCTGACGGGTAACTGAGGGTTGCTTAAGGGGTTTCTGAATTTAGCTGAGTAACCCTGGTGATGGGCGTCACAGGGTTACTCAAGTTAGCGATGTTTGCTAGTTTGCTGGGGCGTGGATAAACCGAGCACAGACGACACCGTGATCTGAGGTGCTTTTATCGTCATCCTCGACGTAGTCGTTCCACACTCGCATTTCCTTAAAGGACCAGACGCGTTGGTCGGAGTGGTCATAGAACTGCTCGGAGACCAGTACATGGTCAATCACTTCCTGGATGCCCTTAAATTCGTGGGTGTAGTAAACATCGCGAGTGGAGCGCATCTGCTGCAAAATGCTGGCAGTGTAAAGACCGACGTCATTGCGATAGCCGATACGACTGGCCTCATACATGCGGAAGGGAGGCTGCTGGGTCAGGATGGAAAGTGTGTTGCTGAGGGTGCCGTCATTCAGGTCGCCAAGGACGACAACGGGATTATCGGTCTCCTTCATCTGTCTAGTCAGCAAGACCCGTAGGGCGGCGGCCTCAGCTGTCCGTCGAATGGTGGAAATAGCACTGCCGATAGCTTCTTGATGTAGCTTCAAACCTTTGTTGCTAGTCCGTAGCTGGGTAGAGCGCTTTGATTTGAGGTGAGTGGCCAAGACTTCAATAGTGGGTAAATTGGCTTCTTCATGACCGATGGACAGCTGGAGGATACTGCGTGAAAAGCGGTTGATTTGGATGTCGAGTTCGTCGTCTTCACCATCATCGCTTTTAGGCTTATTGAGGGTAATACCCGATGGAAAGTCTTTGTGCACTTGCTGATTGGTCACGGTCCAGGGTTTTCGGACCGCAGCGGCGACAGCAATGTTGTACCACGTGTCTTTAATAAAACAGAGCTGATACTGATCGGCTAATCCAGCCTGTTCAAATAGATCGATCAGACATTGTTTAGACCATAGTTCTTGAAAAGCAATGACATCTGCCTCAAGGAGAGCCAACATTTTGGATGACCAGCTGATTTTGGCATCGTATTGTGTCTGGCTGTAGCTGCTTTTATACCATTCAACGCCAGGCAGCTGGAGGTTATAGAGATTGAATGTAGCAAAGCTGATATTTTTAGAGCCGCGTGGAGCCATGGGATTTCCTGAATAACACAACAAAGGATCGTGGGGCGTTGGCAGTTGCTCATTGAGCCGCCGCTGTATAGAGTGAGTACGGGGAACAGTGATGATAGTTCCCTAGGGATGTTGTGAACCTTCAATAATCGTTGCAGTCCTATGTGGCGCTAATCACAGTCAGAGAGCGTGTATGGAAAAAGCTGACATCGTTGCTAAGTGGGAGTGGACTGCAGTGTTGTCAAAGATATCTGTTATTTCTGGTTCGAATATAGCTAAAGATATTTGGCCGATTGCCGGGATTGCGATCTCAACTCCCCCACCCCAACTGCATTATCAAGAATTGAGCCTAATGTTTAAACCAAGCTAGAATTAGGCATCTCATTTCGTCCTCACTATGCCTCCAAAGCAGAATCCCATTGATTCATTGGCTGAAGCCACCAACGCTAGGTTGGGACGGCTGGAAGAGGCGATTGAGAAACAAGGTGAAGACCTATCCCAGGCAATTAAGGCTCAAGGGGATAGCATGGCCCAAAGTATCAGAGAGCTAAACCAGTCTATTCAGACGCTAGGGACCAATATTGATCAACAGGGCCAGCGCATGGAAGCCGCTATTGAAAAACAGGGGTTACAAACGCAGGCATCCATCGAAAAGCTGACTGGCAAGATGGACACCTTCCTGGAAGGACTCAACCGCATGGAGCGGGGTATTGACCGGATGGTGCGGAGCTGGGAAAGTCAGAATCGGTTTTTGCAAGAGGTTGTGCAGCGTCAGAATCAGAGTACTGAGCGTTTGCAGGCGTTGGCTGATCAGCAAATGCAGATGCTGAATAAGGCACTGGATGCAATGGTGTTTTCTAAGAATTAGTGTGCTCATACGTGGGCCGTTGCGATGCTCTGCTGGAGCGGCTTCGCCAACGCAACGGCCCACGTGTCGGATGCAATATAAGAAACCCCCACGGACGCTACGGCTCATGGAGGCTTCGGTTTAGATATATAGAACCAAGTAATGCAGTGTTCTGCTTACTTAGATAGAGGGTTCGCGATAGGGAGTTATGCAATAACGTAGTTTGCCGATGAAACCTTGTCGATGAATTCACTCTAAGCGGGAGAGGTCTATATGGGAGCTGCTTACAGATACGCCCATCGCCTCCTCATACAACTATCAAGTTTGCTTAGCGTGTGTCAGCGATCACAGCTTTAAACGACAACAGCACCCAGAACACTCAACTGAGGAACTCTTCTAAGATAAACAAGACTGTTTAGAGTTGTTGTCTATCAGGCGAACCTACTATCAACAGGGCTCTCTAGTGCAAGTAAGAAGAACTATCAGTGATGTGTTTGGGTGCTGTCTTTGAACTGTCGGATGATTCTATCGAAATATCTATCGTTAGACCTCCTTGTGTAGCGGCTATGAGCTTTTCAACTCATGTGTACAGCATATTCCGGTAGTACTTCAAAATCTCTTCTCTGATACAAACGGTAACGTTGTTATTTGTCTCTGTTATCCTTGCCTATCAGTGAGATACCTCTATGAGGTGTTGTGGCTGATATCACCGCGAGCGGTATGTCAGCCGTTTAGAATCGGGCTGTTCAATCGTAAGGTAAGCCCTGATGCGCCGACCGAAACAGCTAATTGCCAGTCAAGTAGTCGCCCCGTTGCCGAAATCGCGGCCAGCGACGGGCAAGCTGAAGTACTTTCGGCCCTTGCCGTACCACGTAGCGCTGAGACAGGCAGCGCGGTTTGAGGCATGGATGCAGGACGTAGGCGATGTGGGTGGTCCGGCAGAGGCGATGGATAGTAGTGATTTTGATCCGAGGTTGATGGAGTGGTAGGGACGTTGTGCTCTTAACCTCACTCCATGATGAGAATTCGTGGCGAGTGGTTTAGAGCTGTACCTGAGTTGTTGTAATGCATAGAGACCGAAAGGTTTTCTTAGAGCACGCATTGATGCTTTGACTGGTTGCGTCGCGCGGGCAGCGGGTCAATGGCTTCTGTCTAGCCATAGAGAAACTTTGACCTTTGCGGGGTTTTTGTACTCATTATTGAACGATTTTTCAATGCTTTTAGGCGTTACTCTACATGCGGTCCGTCAATATTGAGTACAAATCCTCAACCTCAAAAGCATTGCTATGAAGAGATTTCACGCTTAGAAGCCAAAATTTCTCGAACTCTATACACATGCCAGATTCACAGTCTTGGTCTTAAACAAGGCGATGATGAAAGCGGCGATAAACAGTACACGTGCTCCATGCCATCCCAAGTGCGGCTGCAACAGGGCCGTAAGGCGTTAAGCTCTGACATAGGGGTTTCTCGGAGTTGTGGTTAACTCATCAAACCCCTTGCCTGGTTATGTTTCAAGCTTTCGTCCTGTACTGAGATTATTGATATGTATGATCTTTAAACAAACTTCAGTGATGAATCAAATATTTTTGATTTAGCTGAGTCCATACTTACAAGCAGCAGTGAAGTCTACAGAAAATTGCCAGAATGCTGATGCAGGAATCCCCAGAACGTCACAAAACAATAGACTATGGGGTGCTTCTTCTCGCTCATATCATTTGTGCCGATCAGCAGATTCACAGTAAAGAGGCACAAGTTCTGCGTGATTTAGCGCTGCGATCTCACTC
>JBCCOO010000135.1:0-9723 GCA_039025345.1 Cyanobacteria bacterium P01_D01_bin.105
ACCTGCACCCGGTCGCCTGCCAGCGGCGATACCTGCACCAAAGAAATGCCTTCCCCTGGGGCAAATTCCTCAAAGCCCTCCCCAGCCAGCATCGCATTAGGAATCTCTAAAACTAGCGCATCGCCTGCAACAGACTGGGTCGGTTCCGCTAGGGTACCGTCTGCTGTTTCCAGCATCACCAGCAAGCCGGCTTCGGTCTCTTCTACCCGTACATCTGTAATCGTTACCAGCGCTTGCGCGATTCGCTCTGTCCACTCTGCCACTGTCAGCGCAGGCCGCTTAGAGTCTCTCTTTAGCTGCCGTATCTCACTGGCCATCTCACCCGCTAAACTTGGCGCATTGCCCAAACACAAAACGCCTGATAGGCTCAGCATTAACCCCATAAGAGATCGTCGCCAATTAAACCTTTTCCGCACTGTAAACCCATTCATTATGCCGAACTCCAAACCACCTTACGAGAGCGCTAGCTGTCCATCACTGCTAGCAACTATTCTCAATAAGGTACTGGAAAGCCATCCTCCGTGGATACACGCAACTGCCCCCCATCGGGATCTTTCTGCGCCCTATCCGGATCTTTTACTCAATAGATACGCCTTTGGGTTTATGTCAAACCGTTTGCGAAAGGCCGTCGCAAACCGGCTCTGGCTGGCATAGCCCACTGTTCGCGCTACTTCTTTCACATTCATTCGCTGTGCTGCTAGCAGCTGGCGAGCAACCTCCATTCGATGCTGATGCAAATAGCCAAATACTGTGGTGCCAAATACCTGTCGAAAACCCACCTTCAGCTTGTAATCGTTCAGGCTGACCTGACGAGCCAGCTCTCCTAACGTCGGCGGGTTGTCCAAACTATCTATCAAAATCGCTTTAGCATGGTGAATTCTATCTACGTCATCTGGCTTTAGCGAGCAGGTGAGGCCAGTGCGTCGGTCAATGTCTTTAAGCTGTTCTAATTTCAGCGCGACTAATTCAAGACATTTTCCTTCTAGATAAATCTGTTTAATTTTGCCTTGAAACGGACAGTTGAGAATTTGTTCAAGGGGCGATCGCATCGCAGGCGTAATCGTATTAATTTCGCTTAGCCAATTGTCATAGCCGTTGTCTAAACGTCGACGAACGTCGCTAGGCAAGTCTTTCAACGTATCTGTAATTAACTGATGAAGATTGGCCGAAGCGGCTAAATGAATATCAAGCTTTAGAATGGGCTCGTGGGCGGAGGTAACAGTCGTCCAGTCATTTGGTTCATGACATTGGCCCCACTGAATAAAATTTTCTCCCGTGCGATACCCTTGCCGACTGCCTGATAAATGAAAGCCAACTTCGCATATGTAGGAATCATCTGCATCGCTTGCCTTATTAAAGATCTGAACATCCTCATAAAACTGGTAGTTATACAAGGTGAGATCAAGACCAGCCCACTGAAGCGACTGAATGTAACCCTGTCCAAGTGACTCTGGCACAACTTGCCGAATTTCAGAAAAGCCAGGATCGGAGGTTACTTCAGGGATAGGGTTTTGCTGCTGCCACATTTCATCATAGTCTACGCGAGTGAGGCTAATTGTCATTGGGCTAGGGTAATTATCATGAGGCTAAGGTGATTATCGGACGAAAGGCTAATTTAATTGAGAATGATTATTAACTAGCCACGATAACACATCAAGTCGAGTCAGCTCCGTTAGCTCAACTACAATCGCTGCCGCCATTACCAGCCGTTCCCCGAGCTACCGCCTTATCGATATAGCCTGTACCGGATGCATACTCTGCGAGAAGACAGAGCCTACGGACAGGCTATCGATCGCTTGGCCCGCTGTTGCATAAGGCTTCTAGACAGAATTCTGTACCTCAGCCAAGCGACCAGAGCTATAGAGCAAGCGACTACTCAATTTAGTAAAAGAACACAGCAGAACGCTACGGGGATGACAGTGATGTTAGCCATCAAAATGTTATGGAGAAGGAGCCCACCACCGTAAAGCCTTCACCTGGGTTAATGCTTTCTGTTCGACTGTTGCCAGCGCTTTCAATGTAGTCCACACTAAAACCAAGATACGGTGAGTGGATAGTCAATCCTAGGAAATAATGATTGTTTAAGCGAAAGTTGAGGGTTTCTAGCATCGAACTGGGGCTTTTAACTAATCGGCGGGAAGTCCCGCGCTCTACCTGAAAGCTGAGCGTCGGGATGAAAGTTAGGTGAGGCGCGGAGCCGAACAATCTTGTCTCAATCGCTATTTAAGTAAACATGCAGCCCTACTTAAATTCGCTAAAATGGGGTCATGTTTACGATGAACTACTGCTACAGAATATATCCATCACTTGAGCAAGAAGCCCGCATGATTGCGTGGCTCGAAGCTTGTCGTGGTGTTTATAACCATGCATTGAGAGAGCGTAAGGACTGGATTAAATCTCGCAAATGCGCAATTGAGCGGTGCGACTTAAGTAGTCAGTACATCATCCCGGCTGATGCACCTTACCCTGACTACTACAAACAGCAAAATTCGCTGACAGCGGCAAAGAAGACAATGCCTCATCTTAAGGATGTGCAGTCTCAGGTTATACAAGACCCGTTACGCCGTGTTGACACTGCTTTTGTAGCCAGAAGAGCTAGAGGTCACGGGTTCCCACGATTCAAAAAGTACGGTCAATACCGTTCTTTCTTGTTCCCTCAGTTCAAGCAGTCACCTGTTATCGGCAATCAAATCAAGTTGCCAAAGTTGGGCCTAATGCCTATCGTTGTGCACCGTCCTATCCCTGATGGGGTTAGGGTGAAGACGGTACGAGTCATCCGTAAACATAGTGGTTGGTATGCCACGCTCTGCGTTCAAGCTGATGGGTCTATTCCAGACGTTGCGCCACATGGGCACAGTATTGGGATAGATGTTGGTCTTGAATACTTTTTATCTACTTCCGATGGTTTGCAGGTAGAACGCCCGCGCTTTTTTGGTAAGTTGCACCGCCAGCTTGAATTGCTGCAACGTAGACTGAAGAATAAGCAAAACCGTTCAAACAACCGTGCAAAGCTCATCAAGCGGATAGGTAGGGTTCATGAACAGATAGCAGCGAGCCGTCTTGATTGGCAATTCAAGCTGGCGCATAAACTCTGCGACAACGCTCAAAGCATCTTTGTTGAAGATCTGGATTTTCGGATTATGGCCAAAGGATTCTTAGGTAAGCACACGCTGGATGCGGGCCTGGGTCAGTTCGTGAATCAGGTGTTGCCTTGGGTGTGTTTCAAACGCGGCGTTTTCTACGGCAAGGCAGACCCCAAAGGAACTAGCCAAGAATGCCCTGACTGTGGGGCTACTGTCCGTAAAGATCTGTCTGTTCGCGTCCATCGTTGCGGCGAATGCGGATCAATAAAGCCCCGTGATATCGCTGCGGCACAAGTCATAAATGCCCGTGGTCAATCGGGTTGTGAAAATGCCTGCGGATGGGATCTGTCGGGGGCCATTGCGCCTAGACAAGACCGTGTGATGCAGGAAGTTCTTGCTGCGAAGTAAGGAAGCCCGCGCTGTGTGCGTAGCATCAGCGTTGGGAGATGTCACTTCTTCTTTGTCTGTTAGCGTTGCTACAAAAAAGTCTCTATTAAATAAATAGTGTATATTGCTGCAAATTTTTTCGATCTTTTGATTTTTTGTACGTTAAAACTGTACAGTTATCTACAGAAGGGGAGTAGCTGCCGGTTTATTTGGCCCCGCTAAATCAACATACTGGTGATGAGCCTGGTTTGCGGGATGATTAGCTTTCTAGCTGGTATAGCTTTCTATTCATTAGCGAGACCTTCACTGAGTTCGCACTTGACGCGAGCTTGGTGGAGTGTTGCGTTTCATTTTGGAGTGTTTCGTACCTCACTAAGTTTTCGTCAGATGCGGTGATTATCTGAGCGTTGTTTCTTGGGGGATGTAAATGCTTTCTGCGATTACTGTTAGCCTGCTGCTGATTACGGTTTCTGAGCTGGGCGACAAAACATTTTTTATTGCAGCTATTTTGGCCATGCGTCACAGGCGGCGCTGGGTGTTTTTGGGAGCAGTGCTGGCACTGGCCGCTATGACTCTGCTGTCGGTCTGCATGGGGCAGGTGGCGGGGCTGCTGCCGTCACGAGTCATTCAGTGGGCAGAAGTGACGCTGTTTCTGGGCTTTGGCTTTAAGCTGATGTACGAGGCGAGTCAAATGTCGAGAACCCATACTGAGGAGAAAGATGCGGCGGCGGTGGTGGCAAAGGCTGAGCAAAAAGGTGTGAAAGAGACACCGATGGCAATCGTGACTGAAGCGTTTGGACTGACATTTTTAGCAGAGTGGGGTGATCGCACTCAAATTGCCACAATTGCATTGGCAGCAGCGCACCCGCCTTTGGGGGTCGTCAGTGGGGCCGTTTTGGGGCATGCGATTTGTGCGGCGATCGCGACTAGCTGTGGTCGCTGGCTCTGTGGTCGGCTATCGGAGCGATCGCTAACCATGCTGGGCGGTGGGCTATTTCTGCTGTTTGGGGTGCTGGCTGCGATGTCGGTATTTAACCAGTGATTGAAAGCCTTTCCTATTTGAATAAGGTAAAGGCTAAATACCCTCTAAATGATGGGGCACACTGTTGTGCTGACTGAAATGGTTGCCATAGATCGACTGAAAAATGCGTTAAGTACCCAAAATGTCTAGTGCTTGATTATTCAGTATTTTAATCTACTCTAAAGCGATTTTGTTCAAGCTCCAATAGAGTGCCAGCAGAGCCTGCCATGTAGGAGGTCTAAGACTCTATGGGGTTGGTTTGTTGTAAGGAGAATATGATTAGAAACTTTGTAAAGTATTTAAATTTCTTGGTGTCTTTAGCTGTTGTTAGCGGGCAGGTCGCGATCGCGCATGCCAGGATGGAGAAGGTACAGCCTCAGTCAAAGATTCGCGAATTTCTGGGCTTTCCCACACTTTTTTTACTCCCCCTTTTGACTACCTACGACTAGAGCGCTTGCCACGCCAACTAAGATGTCGTCCCGATAACTCAGCTATAAGTCAGCTTTTCTCAGCCCTTAACGTAGCTTTTCGACCTGTGAAATAGGGGTAACTACACTTACCCCTGTTAAAAATCTAGGCCGATGAAACCGGAATCAACGCTTATTTGTGCGGAGCAACATACGCCGCAAGTCATTACGTGTTCACTTTCTGATCAGTTGCTCAAAAGGTTGCCTGTCTCTGTGGTCTTTTTCTATCCAGAGACATTGCAACAGCAACCGCTAATGAAGGCACTTAAGCAAGTGCTTAGCGACTTCCCTCTCTTTGCTGGCCGATTTAAGCAAGCAGGCGATCAGCTACTGCTAGATTGCAATAATGCGGGGGTCAGCTTTTCAGTTCAGGATGATGATCTGACGCTGAAGCAGGCGCTTCATCAGCTGCCTAGCATTGAAAGAAAAAGATTTGTCGATAAAGTTGACGCTAAGCGATCGCTCATCCAGCAAAGCCCGATTTTAACCATCAAGCTAACAAACTTTAGCGGTGGTGGGTCAGTACTGGGACTCTGCTGGCACCATTCTACTGGAGACATGCATACTTTCATGAGCTTTATGATGGCATGGTCAGCAGTGACGAATGGGAAAGACTACACAAAGCCGCTCATTGTTCACGACAGAATGGCCTATCTAGAAGAGCATCTCAAAAATAAAAAAATTGAACAACAGCATAAAGAGAAAGATAATCGGCCGTCTATCACCAGATATCTAAATACTAAGGCGTTGATTCAACTCCTCTTTTATTTAGTAGGTAAGGCACGTCGTAAAACCATGGTAAGGGCGTATTTTTCTGAGAGCGAGTTGCAGTCAATGCAACAGGCTATGTCTGAGCAGGCAGGCCGACGACTTTCGATAAACGATGCGCTGTGCGCACACCTGTTAGCGCTCATTACTGATTTAGATGATTCTCAGCAGCAGACGCGAACGCTTGCTATCGTCATTAACTATCGCGCCGTTCTCCAATTGCCGAAAAATCTTTTAGGTAACTTGAGTGATGCTATTAACATTATGACCCACCTAGAAGATTCGCCGGTCGATGTTGCCAAGCAGATTAGAGAATCGGTGAATACTTTTAAAGAAAAGCATTTTGGCTTTTTTGCAACCAAACAGTATGTCGAACAGCATGGCGGCATGCGTAAAATCAGACGTTTTATGAATAACGGCACCGATCCGATTAAGAGAACGTTGCTAATTAGTAATCTGTCTGGCTCTGGTGTGTACAGAATAGCGTTTGCCGGAGCCAAGCCGTTTTACTTTACCCTTTTTCGTGACTATCCCTTGCCTTGGATTTGTTCACTGACTAAAGGGCCATTAAACCAGGGATTGATTTATTCTGCACCACTGCCAAATGCTTTGGCGCGATTGCTCACAAAAAATCTCCCACGGCTACATCAATACCGTGATCTTAAGGAAGCCTTACCTGACTGTGTTCAACAGCTACCTTGGCTGATGTAAAGTGAACCTCGGCATTTATGAACTGAGTAGTTAGAAATGAGATTAAGTCGCTATTTGATAATGCTTTGAAACCTTGAGGAAACAACAATCTAATGGATATTATCTGGCTGCTATTGAGATCATCTTGGGTAAGTGTGGTGGTGGCTATACTCTCAGGGCTAGTGAGTGGCGTGTGTAGTGCTTCACTGATTGCTTTGATAAACACAACCTTGACGCAAGGCTCAGCACAATCTTTTATCTGGCCATTTGCGGGCCTCGCCTTAGTCGCGCTCTTAACCAGTGCGATGTCACAGTTTTTGCTGATTGATCTCACCCAAAACTCTGTTTATCAGCTGCGAATGCGACTCAGCCAGCGCATTTTGGCGTCGCCCCTACAGCAATTAGAAGTCCTTGGCCCTAGCAAACTACTCGCCGTGCTCACGAAAGATGTACAGGCAATTTCGGATTCTGTTTTTGTTCTCCCTTTTCTTTGTATTGATGTGGCGGTTATCTGTGGCTGCCTGCTTTACTTGGGAACGCTTTCCGGCTGGGGGCTGGCAATCGTCCTCGCTTTTTTGGTGGTTTCCGTCGCCTTTATCCAAATTTTGATCACGAGTGCCTATCGCTATATTGCCTTAGCCCGTCAGCAAGTTGATCGCCTCTTCAAAAACTTTCGAGGCATTACGGAAGGAACAAAAGAACTCAAGTTGCATGTTCACAGGCGACAGTGCTTTTTTGACGAAGACCTTCAGGTCAATGCCGCGACTGCCCGCGACTATAACAAAACAGCCTTTAAATTAGCGGCGCTTTCTACAGGCAGTGGCCAACTATTATTTTTCTCACTGATTGGTCTAATGCTTTTCGGCGCACCTCAATTTATTCCTGATTTGCAGCCCGTGCTTCCGGCATATATTCTCACCCTCACCTATACCATCAGCTATTTTGAAGGGTTACTCAGACGCTTACCTAATCTCCTTAATGCGAATGTCTCTATCCGCAAAGTCAATGAGATGGGCCTTACCCTTGCTCAACACACAGAGCTTGCTTCCGCAGCCAAACCGAGTGCGCTCCATGGTGCGATGGCACCCCAGTGGAACACCCTAACGCTAAACAATGCGACCCATACATATTTGAGCGAAGAGGCGGACCGTGCCTTTTCAGTGGGGCCGATTAATCTCACTATCCAAGCAGGAGAACTCATCTTCATTGTCGGTGGCAATGGCAGCGGAAAATCTACACTTGCCAAACTGATTACAGGTCTCTACATCCCCACTTCAGGAGAGCTTCGCCTAGATAACGAAGCAATTGTGGATGCCAATCGCGAATGGTATCGGCAGCACTTTTCAACGGTTTTTTCAGACTTTTATCTATTCGAACGGCTCGTGAGTGCGGATGTGTTGAGCGTAGACAAGCAAGCACAAACTTACCTAGCAAAACTACAGCTTGAGGAAAAAGTCTCTGTCCAAGACGGGCAGCTATCTACGACAGCCCTTTCTCAAGGCCAACGAAAACGTTTAGCGCTTTTATCTGCTTATTTAGAAGATAGACCGATTTATCTATTTGACGAATGGGCGGCTGACCAAGACCCCATGTTTCGAGAGGTTTTCTATACTCAACTTCTACCAGAGCTACAACAACACGGCAAGACGATTTTAGTGATTAGCCATGACGACCACTATTTCCATATCGCAGACCGTATCATCAAGCTGAACTACGGAGAAATAGAATCGAACACAGTAGGAAGTGGGCTTAGCACTTAAACTTCCCTCGGCGCCCTGCTCAGGTGTTCAGCCAGTAGTAATCCTTACTTAGCCATAGTTTGCTAGGGCAGAATAGTTGAGTTACTATCCCTCAGCAGAAGTGCTCAACAATCATGTATTTAATTTTCTCATTACATAGGACTTTTGGGATTAAAGGCCAAAATTGTTCCGATTCTATACATAGGCGGAATAGAGTTCATTAGGAGTGCACAGCACTCTTAATGATTACCAATCATGTACATCTAGAACACCCCCAATTACGCTGAATGCCAGCGCTGCTGTTAGTAGAGTCCCGAAACTAAGCAAAAACCATCGAATCCACTTGCTTTGATAACCATGCCATCGGAGATAAGTTTCTGTCATCGGGCCAGCAAAAAACAGGATATTAGCAACGAGCCCTCCTTTGAGGATCACTCTGCCCACCTCAGTGATAAAAAGCCATCCATGACTCAGCACATATGGTGTTAACAGCGAAAGCAAAAGTCCCAGCGCAACGTTGTAAACGATACGCAATCGCTCCCACTCAAAAAATGTTTTCCTAGCTAGCGCGACTAAAGTTTCTAGTTCTGACATTAGCTGTAGGGTTGCTGGAGTTGTGCCATGAAGTGGTGGAGATAATTGATCGTCTCTTATTAAGTCCTTTTTACGATCCACGATTATCAAATCCTTTCATAGCTGCGGCTTCAATTAGACTACAACCTGTCAGAACCACATTCCTGAAAGTAAACGAATCATGCCTCAATGAGATCTGGAGTCAGTAGCCTCATTACACGATCCCGGACTTTGTCCAGACATGGAGAAATTTTGGCCTCTAAGGACTTTTGATGCTCCATGCTTAACGAGTTTTCAAGGCTTTCAAGCTTGATTTAGAAAAAAGCTTGAAAGCCTGAGTCCCAATACTCAAGCCCGAATCCCTTTCAGAGTGCGACTTTTGGCCTTTAAGCCCAAAATTTTTCCGATTCTATACATAGGCGTGACTTGCACATTTTTGAAATTTACTATAGACTACATACATGTAGGTAAGTAGAAAAACGTTGTGGGTGACACAAGGACGAAAATTTTAGATGTGGCGGAGCGCTTGACCCAAACAAAAGGGTTCAATGGCTTTAGTTATCTGGATTTAGCCGATGAAATTGGCCTTAAGAATTCAAGCATACACTACCACTTCAAAGCTAAGGCCGACCTAGCTTTGGCTTTGGTAGAGCGTCTTCACGAAGGCCATAGCGCTACCTTTAAATATCTCGACAAAACCCTCGACACCCCACAACAACGGTTGCAAGCAGTTGCTGACCATTTTCAAAGCTACATCCAAGACGGAAAGTTTTGTCTATGTGGCATGATGGCGGCAGAGCTGCAATCGGTTAGTCCAGCAGTGAGAAGTTGCCTTGTTGCATACTTTAAGGGCATGCAAACCTGGCTTACTGAGCAGTTTGTGGCAATGGGAGAACCCGATGCCCAAAACAAAGCGCTCAGGTTTGTCAGCACAGCAGAAGGTTCGCTGTTATTGGCGAGGCTTGAGAATGATCCTAAGATTGTCGGTCAAGCGT
>JBCCOO010000136.1:0-9707 GCA_039025345.1 Cyanobacteria bacterium P01_D01_bin.105
CCACCAATCGCCATGAAGGCGCAGGGGAATAGAAGCAGGCCAGACCAGCCTACGAATACAAATCGGTCGCGCTTTAGCCAGTCGTCGACGACGTCAAATCGTCCCCGACGGGCGGGCGCTTGTCCCATTGCTATGGTCATTAAAAGGAGATCTCCAAACGGACTATCTATATAAAACGGGGCAATAAATTAGCAGACAGCCAACAATGGCCGCCATAACGCTTGTCTATCAATAAGTAAAGACATGCATTTACTAATCTTTACCTTTCTTCTCATCATTATAGAGGCCCTTCCCAGAATTTTCTTCTTAAGGAGGAATTAAAGCCTGAGCTCGGATTAGGTTCCTGGTGTGAATTATGAGATTGGCATGCCTGTTTTTGGGATTGTTTGCAATACTAGAGGGCGAACAAATCGCGCAGACATCTTATATATGTATATTGTTGAATTTGCACTGAAGCAGACTGGTATGCCCCTAATGGTGCAAAAGAAAGAAAAAGATGAGGCAGAGTCGCTGTATAAACAAGCCTCAGAGGCCATTACGTCTGGTGAACCGATTGTATTAGAAGCAACCTGTGACAAGGTAACGGATAAAAAGCTCACGATTGCGGTGAGTCAGCTAGTGGCGGTGCAAATGTATGAAAAAACCGGGGGTGCTGGCGGTGGTGGCAGAGCACCAGGTTTCTTTGCATTGGCTGAAGAAGAATAAGCGACAGGCACTCCAGAGCAGAGGACATCCATATGGAAAACCCAGACATGGAGCAGGCGATCACAATCGAAAACGTCAGCTTCTACTGGCCATCGGGCGCAGCCGTCTTACGAAATTGCTCGTTAGATGTTGAGCCCGGTGAGTTCTGTATGCTGTTGGGCAACAATGGTAGCGGCAAATCTACGCTACTGCGACTGCTGGCCGGGTTGCTGAAACAGCAGACCGGAAAAATTGAAATGAAAGGCCCCGTTGGCTTTGTTTTTCAAAATCCAGATCATCAGTTAGTCATGCCAACAGTGGGCGCAGATGTGGCCTTTGGGTTAGTGAAAGAAGGATTGAGCCTAGCCCAGGTGAAACTGCGAGTCGCAGAAGCCCTCTCAGCGGTGAATTTGAATCATCTACAGCGGCGAGCTATTTATGCTCTTAGCGGTGGACAAAAGCAACGAGTTGCCATCGCAGGTGCCATCGCTCAACACTGTCAAATCCTTTTGCTAGATGAACCCACGGCGCTGCTTGATCCAGATAGCCAGATAGACTTGGTGCAGCAGGTACAAAAGCTGGTGAAAAGTAGAGGGCTCACAGCGCTGTGGGTCACGCATCGATTAGCCGAACTAGACTATTGCGATCGCGCTTTTCTCCTAGAAGACGGCGCCGTCAGCGACAAAGGTGACCCGCAAAGACTGAAGCAGAAGCTTATCACCACAGGATAACTAGAAATCGCCTAATATTAAGGAAGCTTAAGTTAAGCGGTTTAAATTAAAAAGCTTAGGCTCTGCATTTTCATTATCCTTCGGCCTCATCATGGCAGCGAACCCTTCTCAAGCGATACTACTGGTCGATGGCTACAACATTATCGGCGCTTGGGTGTCTCTAAGTCAGCTAAAAGACAATCAAGGCCTCGATGCTGCCCGAGAATCCCTGATCGTCACACTGGCAAACTACAGCGCTTTTCAAGCTTACGAAACCTGGCTCGTTTTCGATGCCTACAATCAGCGCACCCCAGCCTCTCAGCAAGTTGTTACTCCTTATCTGTCTGTCCATTACACCGGCTTCGGTCAAACTGCCGATAGCTACATAGAGAGAGCTTGTGCCAAGTTCCGTAACGACGCGCGGAAGTTCACCAATCGACTCATTGTAGCCACCTCTGACAACGTACACCGGCAGACAATTATCGGCTATGGCGCTGAAGGAATATCTGCACTGCACCTAGAGAATGAGGTTGCTGGCGCGCGTAGGCGCGTCCAGACGCGCCAAAAGACACCGAAGAAAAGTTCTGGAAGAGTACTCAAAAGCCTCCACCCAGACATTCAGGCTCGACTGAGCCAAATGAGACTGAATTAGTAATGTGCCACAAAAACGTCCTACAGACAGAGCAGCGTGAGCATCGCTAAGCTGGAGAAATTTTCTTGCCAAACCGTCCCCACCTTCTGTACTATGAAGTACGCATTCCTCAGTAGCTCAGTGGTAGAGCGGTCGACTGTTAATCGATTGGTCGTAGGTTCGAATCCTACCTGGGGAGTTTAAAGCATGCAGTTTAACCTGCATGCGGAAAATTAAATACGAAGTTAAACGTGGTTTGAGTGACTCTGACCTTTGCATGTCTCTAGGCTATGCATTTTTGTGGAAGACGCCGACAAGGCTTTCACCCTTACGATGGTCCTTAAGAGCTATGGCCTTTACCATAGTTCTTAATTAAATTGTCAATTCAAATCTTAAGTAAGTGTTGCAAAAACGCTTAACTGAAGAAGGTGTAACGTAACATTGAGTAAGGAATATTACTGTTACCTTGTGTAACAGGCTTAGTTAATGCTCCGATAAAGAGAACCCATGCATTTTGTTGAAAGTAGTGAGTAAATATACTCGTTACTATTGACTGAGGTGGTAGTCTTAGTTCTAATAGCAACACCCCTTTTTAATATGCCTCGTATACTCGTCATTGATGATGATCCAGCGATTGTGGAGCTAGTTTCAATTAACCTAGAAATGGCTGGTTATGACATTAGCCAAGCGGGCGATGGCATTAAAGGTCAGGCACTGGCCGTCCAGATGGTTCCTGATCTAATTATGTTGGACCTGATGCTGCCAAAGGTAGACGGATTCACAGTCTGTCAGCGGCTGCGAAGAGATGACCGAACAGCTGATATTCCAGTGCTGATGCTGACGGCTCTTGGCGAAACGCAGAATAAGGTCGATGGTTTCAATGCGGGTGCAGACGACTATTTGACTAAGCCCTTCGAGCTGGAAGAAATGTTGGCAAGAGTGCGTGCGCTCTTGCGGCGAACAGATAGAATTCCACAGGCAGCAAAACACAGTGAGATTCTGAGCTACGGGCCACTTACACTCGTACCGGAACGCTTCGAGGCCATTTGGTTAGACAGCACTGTTAAGCTGACACACTTGGAGTTTGAGCTGCTACATTGCTTACTGCAGCGACATGGTCAGACTGTTTCCCCAAGCGAGATCTTGAAAGAGGTTTGGGGCTACGATCCTAACGATGATATCGAAACTATTCGCGTTCATATTCGACATCTTCGAACCAAGCTAGAACCCGATCCTCGCCATCCTCAGTACATCAAGACGGTATACGGTGCCGGTTACTGCTTGGAGCTGCCTAGCCAAGCTGAGCTACAGCCTAGTGAGCAAGTGGCAACTGCTTAGTGGTAAAAGCTTAGCGGTGCAAGGTTAAGTGGAGAAGGCTCGTATATGTGGGGAACGTATCAGCACAGCAACTTAAGAATAGAGATGAAGGCAAGCTCGGATGAGATTCGTCGGAGCTTGATTCAGCCCAGTGCGCTAAGCCAATGGCTAAGTCCTCAGAGCATCGAATTGGGCAACTCTAGTGTGACTCCCAACGTGACGCAAAGTAGAAATTTAGCCGTTGGGCAGTCGTTTGACAGCGTGTTGGGCCCGTTGAGGATACATCATACGGTCGATATGCTCTCTGAAGATGGCATCTGCTTTCTCTTAAGCGAAGGTATTGACGGGTTTCATGAGTGGCAGTGGGGTGATGGTTGGATTCAGTCTCGCCTAGAGGGTGTTTCATTGCTGCCTCTAAACTTGGGTCAGACAGCAAGCATCCTGCGATTACGCCATTATTTACAGGCGTAAATCGCAAGTTTTAGTGCCCAGAAATCTTGGCACACAACATGGCTTATCTCATGGACGCTGAACGATAGTTTCGTTCATGCGTCTTTTAGTTTGGCGATCTATGCTGATGAGCCGAATATAGTGGGTTGAAAATTCATTGAGACAGTTTTGAAGAGCGGCGATCGCACCGCTCTCATCTCCAGCCTCTATAGTCGTATAGCATTGCCAGGAATTAACTCTAAACCGACGTAGATCGGCGTGTTCGATGCCTATCCGGTGACCTTGAGCAAGAATGTTTTTCAGGGTTTGAGCGATCGAAAGCGCTAAACCACCGCCAACTGAACCACCACCAAGTTGATTTCTAAAAGATGAGCGTGCATCAGCGCTGTTCATACCGGCTCTGTTCATACTGGCTCTTTTCATACCGTTAGAGTTTGAACCCTGAGCGCTGGCCCGACCTAGCTGCGCACCATTAGACTCAGCCACCTTTGCGTCTCGCTTCCCCAACCGATAGGGTCTCAAAGGATTCTCACCCGGTGGCGTCAGTAAAGCACTATCTCTACGACGAGCCGGGACATAAGACGGCGCAGTGCCGACTGGCGTAATGGCTTGGTTGTACTCACTCACCAACCCCATCGTCCGAACGCGCTGCTGTTCTCGAACAAGTCTTTCACCAGTTTCAATCAGCGTCTCCAACGTAAAAGTTGGCTTAGGGAACGTCGGGACGTTGAGTGAGTTAACCACTTGACTCGCTACGTTTTCGACACCAATCGAATGAATGAAGTCCACAATCTGATTGTCATATAGGTGCGATCGCACCGCCCCAAAGAAATCAATCGCCTGAGCATCAAACCGCTTCACTAACGTCTCAACATCATCTCGGGACAGGCCATCCGTCGCAAACATGCCGCCCACAATACCCACACGGTCTTCCGAACTCGGCTCCCAATAAAACTTCTGCATCCGGCCATCCCGAATCAGCGGCGCATACAGTGTCGCAAAATCATTGCCCGTCGCAATAATGGGAATCCTCGGCAGCGGTTTCTCATCATAGCTACCCGGTAGCTGCACATTCGTCGGATTATCCGCAATGTTCATCAACGTATTGTTCACCAGCTGCGTATTCACGGTGTACTGCGTCATCCGATCAAACCGACCGGCCCCCGCATCCAAATCATTAATCATCAGCACCGCCATTTTGCCGCGCACCCGCACTAACTCCGCAGCCTCCCGATATCTCAAGCGCACCAGTCGAGCCGGATCGCCCGCATCCGGACTCTCCAACTCTCCCCCTGAAATATAAACAACCTCTACCCCCATGCGCTCAAACACCAGCTCGCACTGAAAGGTTTTCCCTTCGCCTTTACGACCATGCACACCCAAAATCAACGGAATTTTAACTTGAGGTAAATCCAAATAATTTTTGGTGATGTGTACCGCGAGCTTATCGAGGAAACGGGGCGAAACATAATACGTCATGATTTAAACCACCCCTTCCAGGCAGACCACTCCAAAACAATACTGGCCAGTTCTCGATAACCCGCTGCTGCAGGATGCGCACCATCTACCAATGCCACTTCCCGCATCCAAATCAAATTCTCGCTCAGCGGCGTAAAAACATCCAAATACGGCACCGCTATCTCAGCACATATTTCAGCGTACGCTAGCGAAATCTCTTTAATCCGTAGATTCATGCCCCGATCTTCAACCGGCGGTACACCCATCATTAGCGTTGGATACTGCGCCTTTGAGCGCGCCAAAATTCGCCGCGCGCAGGCGAAGGATTCCCTCGGCTTCACCAAAACAGCACCCGCGTCCATTCGCGCATCGTTTGCACCGAAAGAGAACATCATCCGAGCATCGCTCCCTGACGGGAGCCGGAGCTTAGCCTCCATCTGCCAACGCGTTTCTATCTGCTGACTCGTATTCCCCCGAATGCCCAGGTTATAGTGTGTGATGGGCTGCTCAACGGCTGCACAAACTCGCCCTGTCCAGCCTAAATATTCAGGGTCGCCTGTGCCATTCACAAACGAATCGCCCACAAAGCAAATGCGGATATCTGCCATCAAAAAGCTATTCCTCTGGTCCGCTCTCTGGGCTACTTTCTGCTGACGCGGGTTTAGAGCGCTCCTCAATTTCCTCTAAAGCTTGCATAACCAAGCTCTTTGCTTGCAGCTTCCACCCACGCTTTTGAATCAAAATGGCCAGCGCCCCTCCCACAATCGTGCCGATAAAATCAACAGGCTGCGTAAACGAAATACCAAACAATAAGCCTAAACCTGCAATTCCCCAAAAGGGCAGCGCCACGGCCTGCCGTTGTTCCAGCAAAATCTCATCAAAGAAATTTCGGGGCAACTCTTCTCCTAATTCTTTTTTCACCTGCTTTTGCTGCGCAGGCGCTACAGACAAAGCAATTTTCTGACGCAGCTTTTCAATCTTTCGTGCATCTGTACTGTACTCAGTAAGCTGGTCTTCAGCCAACATTACCAATCGCTCTGTCTGTGACATAGATTCTCCTGTGACATCTTGCTTTCGTCGATTGCTATAGGCTCTCTCTTCAGCACAACTTTCACTGTACAACCGATTAACCGCAAAATAGGGCATAAAAAAGGAGAGCCGCTAGGTGCTCTCCCTCTTTCACGATCAAGCGACAGCCATCACTGACTGACGGTGTTTAGTAGCGGAAGCCGCTGTTGTTGCTGCCGGGCTTGTGAACGATAAAGCTCACTGCCTGACACTGCTTAACGTTGTCGAAACCAACAACGCGGATGAAGCAGTTACCGTACTCAGAACGGCAAGCTTGAACTTCGTCCAAAACTGCACGGGTGTTGTTAGCGCCAAACAAAGGCAGCTTCCACATTGTCCAGTAGTAGACTTCAGGGTCAGAGTTCTCGTTAAACTCAACCGCAGGGATGTAGCCCATTTGCAGACAGTAGTTAATCTGCTTCTCGATCTGCTGATCAGTTAGAGGGGGCAAGTATGAAAGAGTTTCATACCGGCGCTCTTTGGGCAAAGTTTTCATTGGCATGGGTTTATTCCAGTGTGAAATGTAATTGCGAAAAAATGGGTGTACGTTACCTAGTCGAAGTCAGCTCTTAGGATTCATCTGGTGAACCAGCGTCAGGAAGCTTGAAGTCAGGAGATTCTGGCTGACCAGATCTATCTGCTTCTGTCCCTCTGCCTGCGCTGGCACTCAACTGATCTGACGTCATTTGAGTCATGCGCTCCAAGTGCTTTTTGCGATGCTCCATGTTGGCCTGCTGAATGCCGGTGGTCAGCATCTCGGGAAGAAATTCTGCGACTTCTTCAGCCAGATGCTTGCGCACCGTCATGATTCTTAGGGCCAGTTCAGGCTGCTCATTAAACAGCGCCTGAATGTAAGCTTCGCCATCTTGAAGGCGATCGCGACTCGAAAACTCGTGCAGCCAATGATACCGAGGCAAGTTGGTTTCTTTAAGCTGGCCTAGCACAGTGCGAACGGCTTGATAGGTGAGGTAGCTGATCAGCACCTGAGCCGTATCCTTCGCAATTCGCTTGAGATCCATACGTGTGGAGTCTGGTTAAAAGAACTCCGATAAATCTACCGTGCTAGTTATTCTCTCGTTAGTATCTAATTAGACGAGCCAACTAGATTGCGAAAAGAATTGCCTTGCCCGGTATCGCTGCATCTAGATTCAGAGCCTTTGATACCAGGTGATCGACTAACTTATTAACGAACTTAGAGCGTGTCAACAGTGTCGAACTCGAACTTGATTTCCTTCCAGAGATCAAGTGCAGCAGCAAGCTCAGGAGACCACTTGCCAGCTTCACGCAGAATGTCGCCACCTTCACGAGTGAGGTTACGACCTTCGTTACGAGCTTGAACACAGGCTTCAAGCGCAACCCGGTTAGCCGTTGCACCAGGAGCATTACCCCAAGGGTGACCCAGGGTGCCACCACCAAACTGAAGCACGGAGTCATCGCCGAAGATTTCAACTAGCGCAGGCATGTGCCATACGTGAATACCACCGGAAGCAACTGCCATTACACCCGGCATTGCTGCCCAGTCTTGAGTGAAGTAAACGCCACGGGACTTGTCTTGCTCAATGTAGTTCTCACGGAGCAGGTCAACAAAGCCCAACGTGCCAGCGCGATCGCCTTCGAGCTTACCCACAACCGTACCGGTGTGAATGTGGTCACCACCAGAGAGGCGCAAGCACTTTGAAAGCACACGGAAGTGAATGCCGTGGTTCTTCTGACGGTCGATAACTGCGTGCATTGCACGGTGAATATGCAAGAGGACGCCGTTGTCCCGGCACCAGTGAGCCAAGGTTGTGTTTGCAGTGAAACCACCGGTGAGGAAGTCGTGCATCACAATGGGCATTTCGAGTTCTTTCGCGTACTCGGCCCGCTTGATCATCTCTTCGCAAGTTGCAGCCGTTACGTTCAGGTAGTGGCCTTTGATTTCGCCTGTTTCTGCCTGAGACTTGTGAATCGCATCCGCTACGAACAAGAAGCGATCACGCCATCTTTGGAAAGGCTGAGAGTTAATGTTCTCGTCATCCTTTGTGAAATCAAGACCGCCACGAAGACACTCATAAACCGCACGACCGTAGTTCTTAGCAGAGAGACCGAGCTTGGGCTTAATCGTACAGCCAAGCATGGGACGGCCATACTTGTTGAGGCGATCACGCTCAACCTGAATACCGTGAGGAGGGCCTTGGAACGTCTTGAGGTAAGCAACAGGGATGCGCAAATCTTCTAAGCGAAGTGCACGCAGCGCCTTAAAGCCAAACACGTTACCCACCAAGGACGTCAACAGGTTGGTAACAGAGCCTTCTTCAAACAGATCCAAAGGATACGCAACGTATGCGATGTACTGGTTGTCTTCGCCAGGAACCGGCTCAACATCGTAGCAACGCCCCCGGTATCTATCCATGTCTGTTAGGAGGTCAGTCCAAACAGTAGTCCAAGTACCTGTGGAAGATTCTGCGGCAACCGCGGCTGCACATTCTTCAGGTGGAACGCCCGGCTGAGGTGTCATCCGGAAGGCAGCCAAAATGTCAGTATCTCTGGGCGTGTAATCCGGAGCGTAGTAAGTCAGCCGGTAATCCTGTACACCAGCGTTGTAACCAGCACCAGACTTTGACTGAGTCTGTGAGTAGGACATATTTCCCTATTTCCTGTCTATTTCCTATGAATCAAACTAGATATTGACTGAACTCGATGCATCTCATTGAATAAGACCGTCACCCAAAGCCCAAAGACCCATCGCTAGCGCAAGGACTACAAGCGATATCTCAGAATTATGCGACCTTTCTAATGGTCAATGACTGAAACCAGATATTAATTCTGATAAGTCTGTAACAGATCGAACAGTCTTTACATCAGCCAGCCCGAAGCAACGCCTACAGGGAATGCTTAGACAGCTGTGAAACGACCGCACGACAAGGTTTGGATGCCTCGCAAAAGAGTTCCTAAAACAAATCTATGCTTCTCATAAGAATACTACCAGCCCTTCAATAAGTCTTCTTTTAGAAGTTCTGTATCTTCTGATAAATAAAAATTATGAATACTGATATCCAAAGGTTTCAGGTTGTTTCGAAGCTAGTGGCAACACAGTATCGAATGTAACATTCTGTAAACAAAAATGTTAAAACAATCAATATTTTTGAAAGCACTTACTGGAGCGAATTGCAAGCCCTCTCTTTTTTTGCTCAACCGATTTCACAAGTAGAGAATAATCCACCTTTTTTGAAAAGTGCCCAGCTTGTTATACGAACTTAAGAATTAACCTGCCCCTCGTGGCCCTAATGTCACAACGATAGGAAATCGCCAAAACATATCGGCACATCACACCGGCTCTACTGATGGGTCAACGCAAGTGATGGGTTAACGCAGGTGATGGGTTAACGCAGGTGATGGGTTAACGCAGG
>JBCCOO010000137.1:0-9583 GCA_039025345.1 Cyanobacteria bacterium P01_D01_bin.105
CCAACGCTACCACCACCCATCTTCTTGCAATAGATTCCCTTATCTACCGAAGCAAACAACTCTTCTACGCTGTTGTCTCCTGGTGCAATGTAGGTATTGCGCATGCGAGAAGCCGACGCATGGGTATAGCCCTGACGGCGACCGCTGCCCGTACGAGGATGACCTGTACGCATTTCACCTGCTCGGTCAGAAATGAAGTTCTTCAGGATGCCGTTTTCAATCAGCAGCGTGCGCTGAACCGGCATGCCCTCATCGTCCATATCGATGGTGCCAAAGGCTTCGCTCGACAGACCTTCATCCCAAGCTGTCAAGTTTTCATGGGCGACCTTTTGCCCTTTCTTATTGAGGAAAGGTGTGGTCTCTTTCTCAATTTGAGTAGTTTCTAGCAGGTGACCACAGGCTTCGTGGAAAATCACGCCACCGAAGTGGTTGGCCATAATTACAGGGTAATTGCCAGACTCCACATAATCGGCATACAGCATATTGCCAGCCGCTTTAGAGATTTTCTCAGCTGTTTCGTTATAGTCCCAAGCGGTAAGGAAACTAGGGTCACCTGTGTTGCCCAATCGCTCCGCGATTGAAGAGCGGTGCTCTCCGTCTGCACAAAGTAGGTTAAACCCTACAGACTGAGTGAGGCGCACATCGCGAGCAAAGGTGCCATCGCTAGAGGCAACCAGTACTTCTTGCCAGTCGCGGAAGTAAGAAGAGCGGCGAGCCTGCACGTGGTCGGCTTTCTTCGCCAGTGCCGCATTAGCTTCTAGCAGTACGTCGCCCATTACTTGCATCGAAGGGCAGCTAGCTAACCAGTTGTCCTTGGCTCGGCTAACGCCATAGTCGCGCAGGGGTTCTAGGTTGATCTCTGGAATGCTGGCATTAGCTGCAGGCGTTTCTAGGCCCATGATTGCTAGACCTTTTTCCAAAGCCACTTTGAGCCCTTCAAAGGTTAAATCGTTGGTGCTGACGTAGCAGTCGGAGCTGCCTTTGAATACGCGCACGCCCGCGCCAGAAACTAGACTGGGCGCAATGCTGGTAATAGCGTCGTCTTCTGCCAAGCAGCTGATGTAATTTTTACGCTCTAGAAAAAACTCAACGAAGTCGGCACCGACGGCACGACCTAGGCCCAGCAGTGTGGACAGAGGCCCTCTCCACGTTTTGTCAAATTTATCGGTCGTGGCGCTGTAGGTGAGCGAAGGAATCTGCTCTAAGCGCAGTGGCTGTTCAAAGGTAGCGGCTGTCATAAAAGAAGCAAGTCCTTTTGATATCTTTGCCTTTTAGTCTACCAAATGTGCCTAAATATAGGATGAGCAAAGCCCGGCGGATTTCCCTACCGCCGCTTACTGATTTCAAAAATTGAGTTCTTACTTTTAATGCACGTTGACCGATGAACTTTTGTAGATGAACTTTTGCAGATGAATTTCTGTATAAATGCGCAAAGTGTTTGCTAGTAAAAAATGTCACTTCTGAAAAGTACGATGTGATCCGGAGAAAAGACATATCCGGATCTCTTTTAATAAGAGATATGCACGAAATGTACGTACTCTCATTCTCTCAGTGTGCATAATTAAGATTAGGTATAAAAAACTGGAAATTTCAGACATTTGTATTGACAAGTACTTAGGCCCACGGTTTAATGAAAGCCGTCAGATGGATGTTTTCCTAGATTCAATATTCTCTGTTCTTCACTACGAAGATTAGAGAGTGAAGTTTAGAGAGTTTAGGTAAAAGCATTTGAGGCGCACTACCCGTAGAAATGTTCATTACAGTTCCTTGCACCACCTTTTATGGTGTTCTGGACATTTTTAGTCACTAAATTTACCGCCTAATTCCTGAAAAATTGAGACAACTTTTTTGATAGCAAAGGCTAAGTCTCTATAGATTTGACGTTTCAGATTTGATATTTCAGATTCGATATTTCGACACTTCAACACTGAAGGCAGACTTGCAATGGTAAGCCATTGACTCTTGCGCCGATGTATAGCATCAGCAATGTTTTGATGACTTATGCTTTCTTTGTCTACAGTGCTAATCGATTTGACGACCGCTGTTTAGGTAGCGGTCAGGAGCATTCTGTTATTCATTTGTACGAATGATTTGTAGCCAACAAGTAGCAGAGTGGACTTCACATGGCTTTTGTAAATTGTTGCTTTCCTTTGCTTTGCTTTGTTGTTTTGGCGAAGGCGTCACTTTCTCCTGAACGACATTAATTTTTGAATTAGGGTACGTAGTATGAAAACGACTGATGCAGTTAAAACTGCTTGGAACATAGCCGATACGGGAGGTAACGATGCTCTTAAAGGATATAGTGGTGACGATGTTATCTCAGCTCGCAACGGCAATGACCGTTTGAACGGTCGAGGAGGCGATGATGTCTTGATTTCGTACAGTGACGCTGGCGAACCTGCTGTGCTAGGTAAGCAGGTCGTGAATCAAGATGAGCCGCTAGAAGCCAGTAATGACCGCTTGAGAGGAGGCGCGGGTGCTGACACGTTTATGTGGGGCATCGAAATTGACGCCAAGCCACAGTTTTTGGAAAAACATACGCAGGCGAATGGCCGAATTAACGGCGCAAACAATGCGCTTGCGGGCGAAAACAACAACAGTCACGATCATTGGGTTGAGGGTATTGGTAACGACGTGGTTGCTGACTTTAGCCTAGAAGAGGGCGACAAGATTGTAATTCATGGCCATACGGTTGAAAATTATGAGATTGAGAAGAAGGGTGGTAGCTATATTCTCAAGCTGCGCTCCAATCAAGGTAATGCTGACCAGAACAATCCTAATGGTGCTCATGATGGTGACTTGATTGGCACGATCAAGCTAAGAGGGGCTGCCAAAAAGTATAGCGAGGAACAAATTCAGCAGGCAATTACGCTTGACCGGATGACGAACTACGTTGCTGATGGTCGAGGGATTGAAGCGGTAGAGGTGGATTCCACTGCCAATCAGCGTGGAATTGCCGATGGTACGCTGCGCATTCAAGCTGAAGATATGATGCTGGGAGGCGCCTATAAAACCGAGTCGGTTGAGACGGCTTCGGGGAAAGAGATTATTACGCTGCTGGGTGGTCCCAATGATGAAACTGGGACGGCTTCGTTTAAGTTTAAAGGTGCTTCTGGCAAGTACGATATTCGGATAGGGTATTACGACGAAAATGATGGTGTGGGCCGTCTTGAAATTAGTAAAGGCTCAAAGAGGGTAAAGACACAGATTGCAGCTTTTGATTTAGATCAAGATTTAGGAAGCAAGCTGCCCAATGAGCAAACATTTACAACCCGCATTCTGTCAGATGTTGATATAAAGCGAGGCGAAAGTTTTAGCATTAAAGGCTATGAGAACGGCTCTCCATCTACCGCAGAGCACGCCCGAATTGACTATATTGAGTTTGTGCCGCGCACAGGTAATCAGCCCCCAGAGGATCTGCCTGACGAACTACCAATGGAGCCACCAGCACCAGCTCCAGAAGTGCCAACAGACTTGCCTAGTAGCGCAGTTAGCTTGGCTGATACCTCTGGTGATGACAAGCTTATGGGCAGTTCAGAGGGCGATGTTATTTCTGCACGCAACGGAAATGACCGCTTGATGGGTGAGGCTGGAGATGATCTGTTGATCTCTTATTCTGATGCAGGTGAGCCTCCCGTATTGGGTAAGCAGGTTGTTAATAAAAATGAACCGCTGGCGGCAAGCAGTGACACCATGACCGGTGGTGAAGGTGCAGATACCTTTATGTGGGCGATGGAGATTGACGCTAAGCAGGAGTTTCTGAAAAAGCATACGCAGGCGGATGGACGAATTAACGGTGCAAATAATGCGCTAGCGGGTGAAAACAACAATAGTCACGATCACTGGCTGGAGAGTATTGGGGATGATGTTGTTACTGATTTCAACCTTGATGAAGGTGACAAGATTATAATTAATGGTCATACGGCTGAAAATTATGCCATTGAACAGAATGGCGATGATTTTGTGTTGCGCCTGCGTTCTAATCAGGGAAATGCCGATCAGAATAATCCGAATGGTGCCCACGATGGTGATTTGGTAGGGACGATTACGCTGAAGGGAGCGGCGGCTGAGTATAGTGAAGAGGATGTGCGGGGTGCGATCGCACTCGACAAGATGGTGAACTATGTCGCCGACGGTCGCGGCATTGAGGTAGTAGATGCCGATACCACCGCAAACCAAACCGGTCCTGCCTTGGGCAGTATGCGCATTCAGGCAGAGATGATGACGCTTTCGGGTGCTTACAAGGCCGAATCGGTCAAGGTGGCCTCCGGGGGTGAAGCCATTTCCCTTCGAGGCGGGCCAAATGATGAAATGGGCACGGCCTCATTTAAGTTTGAAGGAAAGGCTGGCAACTACCAAATGAAGGTAGCTTACTTCGATGAAAATGATGGTGTTGGCAAGCTAGAGCTGATGCAAGGCGATTCTTTGCTCGGTAGCATCAAAATGGACCAAGCGTTGGGTAGTCGCTTGCCCGATGAGAAAACGCTGACTAGTCAGAGCTTTGACTCAGTAAGTGTTAAGGCAGGAGATGTCTTTAGCATCACTGGCTACGAGGATGGTTCACCCTCTACCGCCGAACATGGTCGTGTGGACTACATTGAGTTTATTCCGATGGGCTCTCTATCTAAACCAATGGCTAAACCGATGGATGATCCAATGAAGCCCATGGGTATGGACACTGCAATGACTGCGGTGGTTAATGAGAGCGATATGGCCCTAGCGACAATCTAAGGACTGATATTTAGCTAGAGATAAAATACACAAAACCCTTTGATGGGTTTTCTCCAGCCTTGGTGTTAGCTTTGCTTGCGCCAGGGCTGGAATATTTTGACGGTTGCCCATTACTGGGTTAAAAGACTCTATGCTCTGACCGGATAAGTTTATTTGATGTGTAGTTCATTTGATGTGTAGTGTTGCCTACTTTTTTCTAAGGTTTGGGCAAGCTAGAAGCAGCTAGAGTTGATATATTCGATTCTCAGAAGATAATAACTACCCTCAACATGGGAGCGACTTAGCGTGAACTATCGGTTAGTAATTGGCAGCTTAGGTCTTACCTTGTTTTTTTGGGGAAGCGCTGCTTATGCAGAAAATCCAGAGCATGTGCGACAGTTGCTAACAACAGGCGATTGCCCAGGCTGTGACCTAAGCGAAACATTACTGAGTGATATTAACTTGCAAGATGCCGACTTGCAGGGCGCAAATTTGAGCGGTAGCCTGCTACAAAATTTGAACCTCACCCGTGCCAACTTGGAGTCAGCTGATTTGAGCGAGGCGCATTTGAGTAGAGTGAATCTGACCGGTGCAAACCTACAGGATGCAGATTTGTCTGATACGGCGAGTGTATTCTTTTGTGATGCTAATTTTGCTAGCGATCTACAGGGTATTGAATCGTGTGTGGCTGAGATTTTGCCCTACCAAGTTTTATCAGAACTCTGCGTGCGTGAGCCTGAGTTGGCTGAAGTGTTTGGAAACTCGTTTGGCGAGTCTACAAATATTTGCGAAGAAGAATACGTTACTAGTCTTTCACTTTACTCGTCTTATAATGCTTCTTTGCAGCAGTTACTAAAGCCCTCACTTTTTCGTGGGGCTAACCTCAGCGGCGCCAACTTACAAAATGCAGATTTTTCGGGTGCAGACTTTAGCTATGCCACACTAGCTGATACGAATGCCACGGGCACAGACTTCAGCTATGCGCGTCTATTTTATGTTGACGTGACAGCCCTCGATAATGTTGACCTGACTAATGCCTGGGATAGCTGGAAAAGCCTGGGCGAGTGGATGCTGGCTGCGCAAGAACGGGCGGATCAACAAAGTGCGCAATCAGAAGGACGAGTTTATGTAGG
Source organism: Cyanobacteria bacterium P01_D01_bin.105 (assembly GCA_039025345.1). Taxonomy (GTDB): domain Bacteria; phylum Cyanobacteriota; class Cyanobacteriia; order Phormidesmidales; family Phormidesmidaceae; genus Phormidesmis. The sequence continues at coordinate 5,844 of JBCCOO010000137.1, forward strand.
CTCAATGAGTAGAGCACAACAGGCTTACTATCTCGAAAATCAAGAATTTACAACAGACTTTCAGTCGTTAGGATTGGGCATTAGTGAGGAAACAGATCACTATCGCTATGGCATTTTAGAGCCCGATGCTAACGGTGATCGGAGTACTTCTTTGGAGTACCGATTGGTTCAGTACGGGCTCAGCAAAAGTGAGTCCTTACACAGCTTTCTATCGGTGGTTTTCGTGACTATAAATTCAAATACTGGTGATAGAACAACAGTGAGCACGCTCTGTGAATCTGAGGTGTCAGATGTGCTGAGCGTGGATGATTTTTCAGCAATTACACTCCCAAATGCTCTCTCAACCTGTCCAACAGGGTGGCAGTCGGTGAACTAAGCTAACATGTTTTGACTGTGTAGGTGGGACTTATTTCATTACTCGGTTAGTGTCTTTTTGCCTGCGAGGAAGAAGATGGTTACAATCGTAAAAGCAATGTAAGCCTTCATTGAGCGTGAAAGGTTTTTCTGAAGCAGTTCTATACGAGACAAGGAACAACAAACAGCATAAATGCAAGTCTAAGAGCGATTAGTGCAGGGCAAACGCATACCAGCTCATGCCAACGAAAGAATGAGGTCTCCAGCATAAGGAGGTCTCCAGCGTTTTGCTGGCCGTAAATCACTCCATATTTTTCTCAACAAGGTCGCTTTTAGGTGTTCTTATTGAGAAAAATATGGAGTATACGCTTACCCTGGCATAGTGTCAGTGTTGAGTTGGCTCGTATCCTGTGAAGCTGCTACAATACGCTTGCTCGGTTCTAGCGGAAAACAGCCGCTAGAGGTAACGGGGAAAGTTCGGTTAGAATCCGGCGCTGTCCCGCAACTGTGAAGGAGATTAAATCCCTCTGAAGTCAGAATGCCCGCCGATAGATAGTCATAGTTCTACAACATCTGCGAGGCACGGATGATGATTCAATATTTTTCCCTTTGCTGCCAGAAGGCAGCGACCTACCGCTTTTTATCTACGGTGTTACGAAGGCATTGTGCTTGTTCCCATAGCTCATTGATGGGTTGGGAGAGGCTTTGCAATGACACCTAAATCATCTTCCCAAATTGCATCGTTTGAAGCGGCTAAAACGGCTATCTTTTCTCATGCATGGCGATCGCTTGCCCACAGTCGGCTTTTGCCATTTTTGCTGTTAGCGCTCGGAACGGTCAGCAGTGGTGTCTACGCTCACGCGCCCCTGGTATCCTTTGCGGCTATGGGCGGCATTACTTTGCCTAGACACCGGGCGATCACAATTGCCTTATCTATTCTTTACCAACGTTGAGAAACAACGCGAACGACACAATACTTCAGCAATTTCTCAACAATTCGGAGAAGCAATAGGAAACTTTTGGTACGACGATTCAAACCATGACTCTGGGCTATGCCCGTATGGGCAAACACCGCAAGATTAAGAGCGTTGAGCGTTGATTGTCATAGCTTTTCGCACTTTTCTGGATACATCACGAAAGGCTATGGCCCTTGCCATACAACGCAAAGTGCATAGCAATTGCACGAATGCATCCGCGCATTGCTATACCGCCAAAACAGTACGAGAAGAAACTTATGCAACGCCCCAGTAGTGTTCGGCAAAGCTGCTCAAACGATTGGCAGCTCGCCTTTATTCGAGAAAATATAATGCCTCTGGGCTATGTGGGCTGGAAGGGCTATTTAGCTCACGGACGAGGCTTAGTGACTTGCAAAGTAGCTGTCATGAAATCGGTTTCTCCCAATATGGGCAGTGATTTTATGAGACATAATACTCGCTATGTCCCGGCTTCTGATGTGGTGGCTTACTTACAGCGGCATAACCTACTGGCTGATATCTCGGCCTGCTTGATGAGCAAGATGCAGACCTACTGCCCTGATCGGGAAATCATCATTTTTATTGAGCATAAAGGAGAAATCAACATTAGCCTGTTGACAAATTTAGCCATTGTCCCTCCTGATTGCTACCGACAGGTGTGCAACCGCTGGGAAGAGTTTTATCTAGAGCCGAGAACGATGGAATGATGCTTATCAGAGAACAGCCCCGAATCGCTCATGTTTAATCATAACTAGCAACCGCCCGACAGTTACGACCAGATGTGCAACAGCTAGGATGACCAAACTTTTCCACGATGCGACTAATTTAGATGGATTTCAATGCTTAAGTTAACTTCAACCGACACCCCTAACCTTGCCAACAGCGAAACTGCTGCCGAAGCCTCTATCTCTCAGGCACAACCACTAAAGTGGCGTTGGGAAGTAGTCACCGTTACCCTCATGCTGCACCTAGCAGCACTACTCGCCCTCTTACCGCAGTTCTTTAATTGGAAAGCAGTTGGTGTTGCAGTACTCCTTTACGGCATCACCATAGGGCTAGGTATTTCGCTGGGCTTTCACCGTCTTGCCAGCCATCGCAGCTTTAAGCTACCAAAACTATTAGAGTACTTCTTCATTCTATGCGGGACATTAGCTGCCCAAGGCTCTGTAAAGGGTTGGGTAGGCTACCATCGCATGCACCACCTCTATACCGATGAATCCAAAGACCCACACAATTCTACCGAAGGATTTCTGTGGAGTCATCTCACTTGGGTAATGCACAATATCCCTGAAGAACCAGAGCGTCTTCGGCTCACTAAAGACATCGCCAACGACCCGTTTTACACCTTTTGCTGCAAATACCATACGTTTTTGCAGGTCATCTTGGGTTTGATTTTATATGCTATCGGCGGTATGCCGTTTGTCGTGTGGGGTATCTTCGTCCGTGTTGTTGTCGGATTTCACAGTACGTTTTTCGTCAATAGTATGTGCCATATGTTTGGCTATAGAAACCACAACACACCAGATACGTCTACCAACAACTGCTGGGTTGCTCTACTGACCTTCGGTGAAGGCTGGCACAACAATCACCATGCCGCTCAGTTTTCTGCCCGCTTCAGCGATCGCTGGTGGGAAGTGGATATGGTTTGGTGGGTCATTAGCGCCTTAGAATCGCTGGGCCTAGCAACGCAGGTGAAGCGATCGAGAGGCATTCGTCACAGAAGTTTCAAATAGATCTCAACGTTTACCTCCGCTAAAGTTTTGCTCTCTAGTCCTAGTCTCTATCAAAACTATGTCTAAAACTACGCTATTTGTTTGTTCTGCCTGTCGCTTTCCTCCCGATGAAGCTAGTCGAAATGGCGTTTCGGGCGGGCGATTTGATTGGGGAGTTGCACAAGCGCTGGCAGAACGTGATCTGCAAGATGTTGTCTGTTTAGAGCCTGTTCGCTGTATGGCAGGCTGTCAGCAGCTCTACAATGTTATACAGCAGGGAAAGGTGGTTATAGAGGATACCCCTGGCAACACCTTCAGCCGACGACATTTACTGAGAAAAATGGGGTTAAGCTAGCGGTGGTTTGGGTTACGAATCACTAGGAGTGCAGAACGCCAGATTTGTCGAAAGTTTATAATTGCCGAGATGATCCCCACTGTGCTAGCGTGCTGCGAAAGCTTATGCTTCAAAACTTATTCAGAAGATTTTTCCGACTTCCCCGAAAGCTCCGTCATTACGGTCTACTGAGTCTGCTATTTGGTATGAGTTTTCTGCTGGTTTGGTTGGCGATGACAATGCCAAGTGCCGCTCATTGGGAGGATATGTCGACAGCCAAAATCGAGATTCAGGCTGCCAGTGCGCAAATTGATTTCACTTATCCGAGCCAGCTGACCGCATTTGCCGATAACGACGGCGATGGAC
>JBCCOO010000138.1:0-9406 GCA_039025345.1 Cyanobacteria bacterium P01_D01_bin.105
ACTCAAATGGGCAGTGATGCTGTGTTGGGCGTGGCCAGTACGGGAGAAGAGATTGCGATTCTTCAGGGCGTACAGGCTTCTAGTCTGACTGAGCGCAGCTTTGCAGTTGTTCCAGATGTCTCGAATGTAGAGGAGGCATTGGTTTTGATTTAGGACCTTGTTGATTTGCAGGTTCTTATCTAGCCAAACTAAAGGGGAGTAGGGCAACGCGCTTAAGTGTGATCGCCTTACTCTCCTTTGTAGCTTTGGTCACTTGGCCTGCTGTTGCGTAAGGCTTTTAGGCAAAATGCCGTATCTCAGCTAAGCGAGCCAATCCATCGTTTACGGTGAAGGTCTTGATTGCATAGGCGTTATTGTGACGCGACCTGCTCGCCACCTTTCCTAGCGTTTACTGTTGCGCGCGCTGTCCGGCAAAAATGGTTTTGAATGTTTGCTTAGTTCCTTTTTGGCTGATGGCCCATGCAGCTCTATCATCAAGCGGTGCGCTAATTTTTCAGCAGCTTTAGCCTCTTTTTTGTTGCTGCTGCGCTTGCTTTTATCTGGGTGATGTTGCCACTGCCAGCTTATCCAGAGTCCACAAGCGGCAATGATCATAAAACATACGATCAGCAGCCAATGATCCCAACGGGTAACATCAAATGCTGAACTAGCATCTGTAGATATTAAATAGTGCGCTGTCTTATATATGCCGTTATTCATAAACTCTTTTTGCAATACATTTCTTAAATGGTAGTCGTTACTAATAGTAAAATCTTATATCCCAGGGCAATACTAATCGAAATATAATGATAAGTGAGGTAATCTTCGAGAGGCTATACCTTTAGCCATAGTGTCATCACGCCAGTGCTGAGTATTTTCAATAAAAACTGACTATTGAAAATTTACGAGGATTTCACTAATATTCCTAATAAAGAATATTCTCAATAGAGAAGGTTTGTTGATAGGGCTATCATCCCCAGCCTCACAGGAAAGACCACCACCATGGGTTCACATACCATTTCATACACCCCCGATGCGTTCAAGGCTGAACTGCATGATCGCGGCTGCAGAATGACGCCCCAGCGCGAAGTCATTTTGCAAACGTTTAAAGAGTTGCCAGAGGGTGTCCACGCTAGCGCCGAAGATCTGCATATTTTGTTACAGAAACGCGGTGAATCTATTGGCCTATCTACTGTTTACCGTAACTTGAAACTAATGTCTCAGCTGGGTATTTTGCGAGAGCTTGACCTAGCAGATGGCCAAAAGAAATACGAAATTAATCAGCCGCTTCCTTACCATCATCACCATATGGTTTGTGTTCGCTGCAATAAAACTATCGAATTTAGACAGGATTCTATACTGAAGATAGGTGCGCAAACGGCTGCCCAGGCAGGTTATCAACTCTTAGATTGTCAGTTTTTTATTCATGCGATTTGTCCTTCTTGTCAGCGAGCTGTTTTTTCCTGAAACCGTTCTCTTCTATTCCTATTGCTTCTGTCGAGTTAGTTAGGACATTAGTAATCGCTGAAACCGTTTAGCGACAGCAGCTAACTCGATCCGCAATCGACGAATTCATCCGTCGATTGCTATAAATGTTGATAAAAAAGTTCACTGTTGATACCAACAGTGAACGACGTGTCCTGAGAGGAATATTATGGCTACGTTCAAAGAAGTGAAAAGATGAAACGCGCGTTAAGCGGCGGCGGTCTCTTCAGGCTTCTTTGCGGCTGCTTTAGGCGCTACACCTGTCGAAGTTGCAGGGGGTTTGCCAGTTGCATCCAGCGCGTCCGTAACTTTTGTAAAGTCGAAGCCCATCGAGCGTAGAGCATGCCATAGGTGACCCTGGAGCATGAAAAACGCAAGAAAGAAGTGTGCATTCGCTAGCCAACAACGGGCAGAATGTGCACCATTTGGCAAAACGACCGTATCTGCAAAGTAAGGTGTTACGCCCAACTTAACGGCCAACGGTGCACCGTAGAACTCGGTGGGATACGCCAGTGTGTTGACTGCGCAAAAGTACGCTGCAACAAAACCTGCCAAGGCAATACCGCCCAGAGAGTAGGAGAGAATTGCCTCACCCGAGAAAATTAATACGTTCTTGGCCCATTTCAATGGGGGAACCAGAATATGCCAGATACCACCGCCAATCAGTAGAACAGCAACAAATGCGTGGCCACCGACCAAGTCTTCAAGACTATTAACGCTGGCAAAGTTGAACTGGTAGCTGAAAATTACCAGCGGGTCGAGAGTGACGTTGGTAACGGTTCTAACTTCGCCAATAGTGGAATCGTATAGGCCACCCCACTGAGTTGCTTTAAGCACGAGCGCTAGGGCACCAAAGCCTAAGAACAACAGATGATGCCCTAAGATAAGCCCTACCTTTGCAGGATCGCTCCACTCAAAGAAGAAGTTTTGCGCAGGGCCGCTAGCCTCTTTTAAGCTACCGTCTGCATTGCCGCGAACGGTATGAAACAGTGCGCCTGCACCTAGTACTGCAGAAGAGATTAGGTGAACCGCGCCGATAACAAACATGGGGTAGGTATCGATCACTTCACCGCCACTGCCCACACCAATACCCAAGGTGGCTAGATGGGGGATAAGAATCAATCCCTGCTCTCCCATAGGGAGGCTAGCATCGAGTTGGGAAAGTTCAAACAGAGTGAATGCGCCAGCCCAAAAAGTGATGAGGGCAGCTTGTGCGACGTGGGCCGCAATGAAGAGCTGGGGTTCATTGGCGAAGCGAGCATTCCCCGCCCACCAATCGTATCTTATGGTTGGTTGTCCATATGCTTGCATGTTTGCAAAGCCTCATATGTTTTGTACGAACAGTTGTTGTGTGATGCGCAACATTCTTTCTGCCATTCCGGTTTGTTCTGCATGGTGGCTCAATCACGACGCCTTAAGTTGAGTTCGCTAAAAGGGCGAATGCTCTACCGAATATAAGGTGCACATGGCCTAGAGGGGCTTGACTATGTACAATGCGCCTGACGCTATGCCGTTAACATAGTGTCGCAATGCTTGATAATCAAGTGCATAATAAACCCCAAGTTTTAGAGATAAATGAGGACCTAACCTCATGACAGATCCAACAGGCTAAGAATCAACTTGGACTGTTGCCGAAGACGACAATACAGCTAAGGTGATACATCCATTGCTCGTTGTAATAGATGCGATCGCGCCAGCGCAGAACAAATTGCCTGCGCTCTAAATAACCTTATGCCACATCCTATTTAATGACAATAGATCTTGATAACTGATGGCAGCGATGAGCATACACAAACTACGCTGAGAACTGTGATCCCCTCTGTCTAAGGTGTTCAGGGTCAATGGTTAAGTTTTGTTTTTAATCAGTTTCTTAAAGCTGAGACTCTTTTTCATCAATAAGTAGTACTTATTGATGAAAAAGGAGTGGAAACTCATCTTTCAAGGCCCCCTTAAGTGGAGACATCAAGCAAAATCAGTCGATTCAAGGGCCATCCTGCCAGTTTTGTGTCGTTCGCATCTATGGATAGACCTATTTGTTATTGATAATTCTTATTAATTAGAGGGAAAGTACGATAAGCTCTTACCGTGAGGTTATTGAGACTAATAGTCAATAGTAAGTTGGTAAATGCTAACTAGCAGGTACTGACTTTTTGATGCGGAGCTGTACGTCAGTCTTTTTAGGCTTTATGCCTCGATTTTCATCTGTGTAGATATTTAACGCATATTTACTGTGCCTTTATTTCATGAATCGTGATTCCAATTTGCTCTGGCTGTCAGTAAGCCCGCATCTCAAGTGCTTCAATCGTCGTTTGTTGTCTCGCTTGGCAAAAGTGGCTTCAGTTCGTCAGTGGGAGTACTTCCAGACGGTGGATGAGCCTTGTTGCGTTGACTCTATTTTGACGGCCCTGCATGAATACGTGTGCGAGCGCACCTTGCTTGAGCGTCGATCTGGCAATCCTCATTATCGTGTTCATCTGCTGGGTCATGGCGTCAGCGGCGTGGTCGGCTTGCTGTATGCTCGTCGCTATCCTGCGCAGGTGGCATCCCTTACTCTGCTATCGGTGAATGCCGTGCCTGCTGTTAACTGGCAGGCACACTTTTATGTGATGCGGCAGTTTTTGCCGTGCAGTCGAGAAGTCATTCTGACTCAGATGGCGCGAACGTTAATGGGCGAGCAGCCGCTGAGATTTACTAAAGCGATTGCCCAGCTGTTGGCAAAAGATCTAGATAGCGCTCTGACCTTTCACTCCCTGGCTCATCATATGGACATTCCTGTAGGGAGTAGCGAGATACCGCTGTTGGTATGTAATGGTGAACATGATTCTATTGTGTCTAATCAAGGACAAACGCAATGGAGCGAAATAATGAAATCAGGTGATCGCTTGTGGCATTGCCCTGAAGGCGCACACTTTTTTCACTTCCATCATTCTGAAGCCGTTGCCAACGTTATTGGGGAGCATATTCAGGCAGCAGGCAAAGCGACACAAGCTGACTTACCCCAAACTAAGCTATCTGGTCAAACATCAGTGATATCCAAAGCAAGGTAGCAAGGCTGCAGTGGCAGTTTTGCTGAATTGAATGTTCTAGCCATAGATGTGGCTTAGTGGGCGCTCTCTATGAAGTAGGCATCCGTCAGCAAGTAGGCATCTGTCAGCATCTACATTCTGCAATATGGATATGCGATATACGAAAATGAGGCAGATTTTTAATACAAATTTATTGACATTCATTACCGACTAGGGTTAAAAGTGTATTGATAGGAGCTATTGTCATTAGCTCTGCACTATCAACAGAGCTTTCTGATGATTCAGCTGTTGGTGGGTTCAGTGCTGGTGAGTTCAGCTTTTTCGTATGCTAAACGTCTATTTCTAAGGGTTTTTATGGCACTTTCCAGCGTAGTTGTTTCTTGTGAAGATCGTTGGCAGGTGTATTATCGCCTCAAAGATTTAAATATTGATTGTGAATGCAGTGGTTTTCATCCGTTAAAGGTGAATCTTCAGACGCCGACCGAAGCGCTGCAACTGTGGAGCATTGTAAGGCGTGTTTCTGACCCCAAGTGTTCTCTTATCTCAACCCTTTATCGAAGTTGGAATGCACCAGATGCTGAGCGTTAATAGACGCGTCTGAGATGTTCTTTGATTGAGGTGTTTTAGCAGTGTTGGGAGTTCTCCAACCTACTCCAAACCCCTATCCTCATAAGTGAGGATAGGGGTTTTTATATGTATCTAGTGAATGTAACGAATTAGGTGATTTTGCGACTGTGAGACGTTTCGCTAGCCTATGTTAAGGGTAGTGCATAGACCTCTCTCGTTAAAGCTTTTCAATGCCCGTTACGCTGCGCCCTTATTGGGCATCTTTGCGCCTATTTTCTCTTATATCGGTTGGCTGCTTGTGTGTAGCCTGCTCTTCTTTTTCTCAGTCTCCCTCACAAGAAGACGTTCAGATTGAGAATCAAGCTGAGGCTGCGGGCGCTGATAGTGCGGCCGATAGTGCGGCTAACAGCAAAACTCGTGTTGTTGCGCTGGGCCAAATTAAGCCTAAAGGTGAAGTGATTCAGCTATCGGTTCCTAATGCTGAGGATAGCCGGGTCAATCAGATTTTGGTTGAAGAGGGCGATTTTGTCACTGCTAATCAAGTCATTGCAGTGCTTCAGGGCTTTGATCGCCGGCAACGAGACTTGCAGGCTGCTCAAAAAACAGTGGAGCTGCGACAGGCAGAGTTAAATCAGCTTTTAGCCGGTGAGGGTAAATTGTCTGAAATTGCCGCTAGGGAGGCGGCGATCGCGGAACTTGAGGCCCGGCAGCGTAATCAAATGGTGGAAGAACAAGCTGCCATTGACCGTGCGGAAGCAGAACTGCGTCAGGCCGAAATAACGCAAAATAGAAATACTTCCCTTGTGCAACAGGGAGCGCTTGCGCAAGCGCAGCTCGACCAATCGACTGAAGCCCTTGTGAGCGCAGAGGCCGTTTTAGCCCAAAGCCAGTCGCAGCTAAACAATACGCTGCAAACCATGACCGAGCAAATTGCCCAAGAGCAGAATTTGCTGGCCACTTTGCGCGAGGTTCGCCCAACCGATGTGGCGGTAGCCCAAACGCAACTAGAGCAGGCCGAAATTGCGGTTGCCCAGCGCCAAGCAGATCTGGAAGAAACCCAGGTGCGAGTGCCGGTGGCCGGTCAAATTCTGCGGATTAATACGCGAGTAGGTGAGCGGGTCAATACCCAAGAAGGCATCATTGAGCTAGGCAATACCCAGCAAATGATGGTGGTTGCAGAAATATATGAAACAGATATTGCGCAAGTTGCGGTTGGTCAAAGTGCGATTGTGACTAGTGAATACGGTGGCTTTGATGGCCGTTTGCAGGCAACGGTGAGCCATGTGGGGCTGCAAATTGGCTCGCGCAGCCTCAGCGATGGGTCTACAAATCCAACAACAGATGAGAACCAGCGTGTTGTTGAAGTGCGTCTGAAAATTGATCCGACCGATAGCCCTAAAGTGTCAGGCTTAACGAATATGCAGGTGCGCGTAGACATTGCGACGGATAGTGCTGCGATAAACGATGTATCGCCAGAGGATGCTGATAGCAGCGATACACTTAAGGTCTCCTTATGAAAGGGTTGAAAAGAAAGTCTTCTTCACTGCCTTACCCAAAAGCTGCTAAGCGGGCCTCATTGCGATCTCGATGGCAGGCACGTAAGCCGCTGGGCTGGGCTCAGCTAACCCACCGCAAAATTCGTTTGTTGGTCGCCATTACCGGGGTGGCCTTCTCGAATATTTTAATTTTTACTCAGCTTGGCCTAAAAGACATGCTGTTTGATGGGGTGACGCTGGTGCCGGATCATTTGCAAGGAGATCTGTTTTTGGTGTCCGCTTACGCGCCGAATATTGATCGTGGAAACTTTCCCCGCATCTATCTTTATCAGGCGGATGCGGTTGAAGGGGTGCGTTTGGCAAGTCCGCTCTATATTGAATTCTCTAATTGGGTCAATCCAGATGACTTGGCTCAAGCTGACCGTGACGATGAACCAGACGGCTTTCAGCTATTTCCTAATTCCGTCAAAATTTTGGCATTTAATCCTAAGCAGCCAGTGCTCGATATTCCTGAGGTGGGCGAGCAAATTGATCGTTTGAGCGCCCCGAGTGCGGTGCTTTACGATCGTTTGGGTCAAGACAAATTAGGTCCCGTAGTTGAACAGTTCGAGGCTGCTGGCACGGTGTCTACGCTGATGAGTAATCAGCGAGTGTATGTGGCTGGTTTATTTAGCTTAGGCAGCACGTTATTTGACAATGGCCATGTTGTGATGAGCGACTGGAGTTATACACAGTGGTATGGCCAAGAGAGTTTGGAGCGGGTGAGTGTAGGATGCTTGACGTTGGAGCCGGGGGCAGATTTAGAGGTGATGCGATCGCGCTTAGAAGCCACCTTACCGCCATCTATAAAAGTACTCACTCAAACAGAACTCTCTGCTGCGGAGCAGGCTTTTCGGGCTTCATTGCCCAATGGAAAAGTGTTGAACTTTGGGGCGGCAATGGGCTTTATTGTCGGCATTGTAATTGTGTATCAGGTGCTGTATACCGATGTGAGTGAGCATTTGCCAGAGTATGCCACGCTCAAAGCAATTGGCTACGCTGACCGGACGCTGCTCGCTGTGGTGATGCAAGAGGCCATTATTCTAGCGGTGCTTGGCTTTGTACCGGGCTATGTCGCTTCCTATGGGGTGTATCAGCTGCTGGTGATTATTACCCGAGTGCCCTTAACGATGAAAACAACGGTGGCAGCTCAGGTGTTTGTGCTCACGTTAGTGATGTGTATTGTGTCTGGCGTGATTGCCATGAACAAACTCCGCAGCGCTGATCCGGCAGATGTTTTTTAGTCAGTATTGTCTTATGAGAGTCCTAATTACTTTAGCTACTCTACTATTCTGAGTATGTGTGGAGATTGCTCAACTTAAAAAGCTTCAATCCTTTAGTTAATGTTTTAAGGTGACGCAGGATCAAAATCATTTGAGAGTGTGAGCTTGTATTGTCTTAGTTCTTCCAAGGCAAAGTGTTCCCAGTCGTTCATATCAGCTTTGTCCGCATGTTTATTCATCCACTTCCGCAAGCTATGTAGCTGCTTTGCAGTTTGAGACGATTGATATTTTGGTATGTAGCGTTCTTTGAAGAAACACACGTACCACCAGATAAACGCCTCGCCGAATAGCTCTGGAACTAAATTAAGCTTCACTTGCCTGTATTTGATTGCAATCCAAAGTTGATTGTAGAAGCTAGCTATTTGCCAGAGATGAGGCTGCTTGTCAGGATACTGCTCCCACACATCGTCAATCGTAATTGTAGGATGCTTCTTAAGCAATTCATGAGCTATTGTTCTTGACTGATACATTGAGGGGCTATCAAACTCACGCTTCATATCAAATGTTGCTTGAGTCTTTTTCGTAGAAACATTGGTAATCCAAGAGATTAATCCACCTACAAACGTTCCAAGCAGTGCAGCTAAAACCTCTGTCATTCCTTTAATCCTTCGTCGTTTTGTACTACCCTCCTTCGAAATAGTATGTTCTTGCTTGAATACATTGCTCGGAAGCTTAAGTATGTTTTATTAATAGCGTGAGTAAATATACTTGAATCTGCCTTGGTTAGGTGTAGCTTTAAGTCTTTATGGGTGTTTGAGCTAAAGCTACTCAAGTCGCTCACTTTGCTTGTTAATCTAAAAGCATTAACTCTGTGGCCATTCTAGGAATGGTTAGTGTTTTGTCTGCTGTCGTTTCCGCTCATCAACTCAGTCACTCTTTCGGTAAAGGCGATCTAAAGAAATCCGTTCTTTTCAATGTGAGTCTTGCCCTTCAACCTGGAGAAGTGGTGATTTTAGAAGGCCCCTCTGGGAGTGGTAAAACCACGTTGCTGACGCTTTTGGGTGCGCTGCGCTCTGTGCAATCTGGCAGCTTAAGCGTGTTTGGCTGTGAGTTAAACGGTGCGAAAAAAGCTCAGCTAAGGCATACGCGCAGTCAGACTGGCTATATTTTTCAGCACCATAATTTACTTGCCTGTTTGAGCGCTTGGGAAAATGTAAGTACGGCGTTAAGGCTGCATGCTCACATTCCCAAACGAGATTATCGTGCCCGTGCGGTTGAGCTTCTGCAGGCGGTAGGGCTGCATGACAAAGTAGATGCCTACCCTGAAAATCTTTCGGGTGGACAAAAGCAACGAGTCGCGATCGCCCGCGCTCTTGTCAGATGCTGTGTTCCGTTGTCAAGCAAATTCGTCAAACAATATGCATGTTGTCAGCAGCCTCTGTGCCTAATCTGCTGGTTGCTGTCAGTCGTAATTTGGGTCGAAGGTTTTCTGATGCTTCAGAACACCGTAAACAATATGAAGCAGCTTTCTCATCACTGCCCCCACTGCAGCCATCTTACTTTTACCGTGCTGTCGTAACCGCTCATAAAA
>JBCCOO010000139.1:0-9210 GCA_039025345.1 Cyanobacteria bacterium P01_D01_bin.105
CCCACAAACTGCACATCAGTCAAGTGATCGACGCTATACATGCTTTAGTAGCATGCCTAGCTTCCTCATAATTCAGACCTTTCGAGTCCTCGCTGAGAGCGTATCTCAGACAATCAGGCAACCGATCAAAAATGGGAAGGCTGTGATTCTCCACGGGAGAGGCTATAGCCCTGTCGGGCATGGCTCTGCTAGCGCCATCGCGCCTTTTGCTATCCTGTTTTCAGAACGCTCTGCCGTATAAAAAAATCCCAAAAAACAACACCCTCTGAAATGCGATTGGAAGACATCTCTCCGACACTACAAAATATCCTCGACGCTGAGGTACAGCCAATCGCACCAGGTATGTGGGCAGGCACCACGCCTAACTTCCATCTGCTAGTACGGCTCTCAGAAAACCAAACCGAACTCCAGATCCTATTACCGCTCATCCCGGCCTCAGACACGTCCGCTCACCAAGAAGTCATCGCTGCCTACGCTGACTTATTTCAGCAAGCCGATCATACCGTTTTGAGAGATATGCTGTGGGCTGTGTTCCCGTACCCACTAGCCTCAACTGATGCAGAAGCGTTGGCGATCGCACTGCCCTCCTTGTTCGAGCGACATGAGCACTTCCTCATCGATTATTTTCAGTCCGTTGCAGACAAACAGATGCGGCGGCTGATTCAAAGCTCAAAGCAGAGCGGGCGATCGCTCAAGGCTACGCTTCAGTTTTTGGAGTATGCCTACCGGGAAAACCTGCTGGGTGAGCTATTGGAGGACGATGAGCAGGGACGAGAAGCAGTGTTGGCTCAGTGGCGAGCGAAAATTGTGCAGTATTGGGAAGCGGTGGATGAGTAAAAGGGATATTCTGACGCTGATGAGGAGACTTTCACGTCGGTTTTATCCAATTTCGCGAGTCGTTGATTGGGCAAAGAGGTGCGATCACTATAATATACCTGACCCATAGATGCCGCCCGGAGTAATGGCCTACCTCGCTGAGCGATACATCAACCCATTGACCGACTTCGGCTTCAAGCGGCTGTTTGGCACCGAGCCAAACAAGGACTTGCTAATCGACTTTCTCAATGTGGTTTTACCCGAAACGCACCGCATCCAAGACCTAGCCTTTCGCAATAACGAAAACATCGGCAATACGCTAATCGACCGAAAGGCAATCTTCGACATCTACTGCGAAAGTGAAGCGGGTGAAAGGTTCATTGTCGAAATGCAAAAGGCAAAGCAAAACTACTTCAAGGATCGCAGTGTCTACTACTCCACTTTTCCAATTCAAGAGCAGGCCAAACACGGCGACTGGAACTATAAACTGTCCGCAGTTTACACGGTTGGCATTTTAGATTTTGTTTTTGACGACCACAAAAGCGACCCTACCATCAAGCACGTCATTGAACTGAAGAATCAGTGCTGTGAGGTCTTTTATGACAAGCTTAAGTTTATCTACATTGAGCTGCCAAAGTTCACTAAAACGCTGGATGAATTAGAGAGTCATTATGACAAGTGGCTGTTTCTGCTTCGGCATCTCTACCAGCTAGACGATAAACCTGAGATATTGCAGGGAGAAGTATTCAATCGGCTATTTGAAGTAGCGGAGATTGCCCAGTTTTCACGCGTCGAGCGGCAGGCGTATGAGGATAGTTTGAAGTACTACCGCGATATGCAGAACGTTGTCGGTACCTCACGGGAAGAAGGCCGCGAAGAAGGTTTACAGGAGGGACTAGAGAGGGGACGACAGGAAGGAATAGTAGCAGGGCGAGAAGAAGGACGGCAGGAAGGAATAGCAGCAGGAATGCGAACCGTGGCGCTGAACATGCTGCGCGAGCATGTGCCGCTTGATTTGATTAGTCGCACAACGGGGCTTTCGGTTCAGTTGCTAGAAGAACTTCAGCAACGATTAAGTCAAAGAGATTGATGTAACGCCAGTGGATACCACAATCTTGCCTAATCGCATACCGGACATCCGAATGCAATTCTCAGGCAAGTCCCGATGGTCAAGCAGCGATCGCGCTGGCTGAGGCTGGGAAAGGGTCATAGTTGAGCGCCACTATGCGAAGCTTGTAGCTCATGCGTTCTACCACTACCAGTAAGACTTCCAATTTTCCAACCGTGCGATCGCGCCTTCACATCCCATAGCTGCTGATACAGTCCGCCTCCGTTCACCAGGCTTTCATGCCGCCCACGCTCCACTATGCGCCCCTGGTCTAGCACCAGTATTTGATCCGCTGCGGCAATTGTCGTCAGCCGATGGGCAATCACAATCAACGTTTTCTGTGCGCTCAGAGCATGAATTGCCTGCTGAATTAAGCGCTCATTCTCTGGATCAACCGAAGCCGTTGCTTCGTCTAGCAATACAATCGGTGCATCTTTTAGCATGGCACGGGCGATAGAAATTCTCTGTTTTTCCCCGCCAGAGAGCGTTGCCCCACCTTCGCCTACCATCGTTTGGTAGCCTTGCTCAAATGCCGTAATAAAGCCGTGACACTGAGCTGCCCTGGCCGCCGCAATCACCTCTGATTCTGTTGCTTCGGGTCTGCCAAAGCGAATATTCTCAAAAATTGTGTCGTTAAACAGATACACATCCTGAAACACCATCGTCATCTGCGAGAGCAGCGTGTCAGTCGTTAGCTGCCGCACGTCTACACCACCTAAGCTTACTGAGCCTTCTGTGACATCCCAAAAGCGCGCAATCAGGTTAGTAATGGTAGTTTTGCCGGAGCCGCTTGGTCCAACTAGAGCGGTCATTGAGCGAGGTGGAATAACAAAGCTCACCTCTTTGAGCACGGTTTCACGGTTGTAGCAAAAGCTCACCTCTTTAAATTCAATCGTGGTGTCTTGAGGTACTTGAGGAGATTGGGCCACTGGCAACAGGTCAGCCTGCAAGAACTCGTTCAAATTTCTCACGCAGTTTTGCATAATTCGATAGAATTCCAGCATGTCGGCCAGGGCCATTAGCGGTGTGTAAAAGGCTAGCCCCAGCACCATGAACAACAGAAATCGCTCTCCGCTCAGGCTCCCTTGCGAGAACAACCACGCACCCACCACTAGCAGTAGCGCAAAGCCTAACTCCAGCACCGCTAAAAATATCACCATCGCCGGCGTCAGCTGAGTAGCCGTATGCAGGCTAGCATTGCGGTAGCCCTGCAAATCCTGGCGAAACTGATGCAGGCGATCGCCCGCCAGATTGAACGCCCGAATTACCGAAATTCCCTGAATATATTCCACCATCCGCGCATTTGCCGCCACCCGCGCCGCCGCCTGCAAACGCCACACCCGCGCAAAAATACCTTCCGCATAGCGCAGTGCCAGCAGTGCCAGCGGCACGCTCGATGCTAGCACCAGCGCCAGCCGCCAGTCCAATACCAGCATCACCAAGAAGATCAAAGCAGGCGTCACCACCGCATTGATCAAACTCTCCAACAGATGATGCGGTTCCACATACATAATATTCGTCGTAAACAGCGCATCCACCGTACCCACAGAGCGCTGGGTAAAAAATCCTAAAGGCAAACGCCGTAAATAGTCAGCAATAAACAGCCGCAGCCGAGTTTGCACCGCAATCGTCAGCGCATAGGCCTGAACATTCGCCCTGTAGCCAAAGCCGATTTGGGCCAAGCAAAGGAGTGCGATCGCCCCCACACAGCCCCACAGCAATCCACCTATTTCAGCGCCCCCAGCAACAACCCCGCTATCTTCCTGCTGGAACAGCGCCACTAATACCAAATACACCAGATAGCTCGTCCACCCAATCGCCATCCCCTCCAGCAATCGCCAGCGCACCGCCCGCCACAGATAATGCGCCGACCCCGACGGCACCAGCTTGCGCATCATCGTCCACACCGCATCATCCTCATTCAGCGCCCGATACGGATTCTCCAAAGGCGCATCCGCCCCTACCTGAGAAATAGAAGAAAGTCCCGCTCTTTCCAAAGAGTCAGCGCCATATTGTCCGCCATATTGCCCATTGGTGGTAAAGTGTGTTTCCCCCTCTCCCCTGCTCCCGCTTTCCTCTAACGCCCAATCTTTCGCCGCCACATGCGCCGCCCACTGCTCCTGATAAAGCTCACACGTCTCTAGCAATTCCTCGTGCCTACCCCTGGCAACAATCTCTCCTTGGCTGATCACCAAAATCTGATCTGCTCCGGTAATTGTTGAGAGCCGATGCGCAACCACAATCAAGGTTTTCTCACCGCCTGCTGTGTGATTGGAGAGGAGAGCTGCGATCGCTTCCTGCACCTTCGCCTCATTTTCTGGATCGACATAAGCTGTCGCCTCATCCAAAACAACAATCGGCGCATCTTTCAGCAGTGCCCGAGCGATAGAAAGTCGCTGCCGCTGTCCACCGCTCAGGCTAATCCCATTTTCACCGATAGGCGTGTCATAGCCCTGAGGCAGCGCTTTGATAAAGTCGTGGCAGCGAGCCGCCTTAGCCGCGCGAATCACCGCTGCTTTGCTAGCGGTGGGCTGACCAATCCGAATATTTTCTAAAACCGTGTCATTAAACAAAAAGACATCTTGAAAAACAAAAGACACTCGCTCCATCAGCTGTTCAACAGCCATCTCTTGAAGCTTGACCCCGCCGATAGAAATCTCTCCTTCCTCAACATCCCAGAAACGAGGAATCAGCTTAGCAATCGTACTTTTGCCAGCTCCTGAAGGTCCCACTAAGGCTGTGACACCACCCGCTGGCGCGGTAAAGCTAATTTGATTGAGCACAGAACGCTCTCCATAGCTAAAGGAGACTGACTTAAAGGTAACTTCGTTACTTGCGGGCTGTTTAACAGCGGCCGGATTTGTCAAGGCTGGTTGATCAAACACCGCTGCAATTCGCTTGGAGGCCGCGTTGATTTGATAAACGCCCGTCATTCCATGAAACAGAACCGCCATAATCGGGCGGTTGAAGCCGATGCCCATGACGACAAACAGCACAAAGGTGGAGACGCTGAGCGAGCCGGAGAGATATAGCGCAATGCCGACGGGCACCACGGTAATTGCAGCTGAGCGCATCAGAGTTAGCATTACCGCCATCGGTAGAGCCGAGGTGCGAGTAGTGCGCACATACACCTGCCGCATTTCTTCTACCACATCTTGCAGCTGAGCAAAGGAAAAATCTGTGCGGGTAAAGGCTTTGATTACCTTCATACCGTTGATGTACTGAATCACGACGCCGTTCATTTTGGCCAGTAGTGTGTTGTAGGCGCTCATGTCAAAGCGGGCCATCATCAGCGCAAACAATCCAATGGCGATCGCCGCACTCGCCAAGGTCGCCAGGGTCATTCGCCAGTCGACTAAGAACAACAGAATGCCTGCGAGCAAGGGCACAGTCACGCCCGCGACCACATCTGGAATCAGGTGAGCCAGCCCCTGCTCTAGCTGCTCAACATCTTCATGTAGAATCTTTTTGATTTCACCCGTAGTGCGCTCTCCAAAATATCCCAAAGGCAGTCGCCCCAGCTGCCGCGCCAGCTCAATCCGCAGGTCGTAGAGAATATTAAAAGCGGCCATGTGGGAAAGATGCGTCGATATTCCGCTGCAAACGGCCTTGCCCACTACCGCGCCTATAGCCACCCCAGCCAAAGACAACATGTATTCTGTTGTCAGCGCATCGGCAGGGTTAAACAACCTTAGGCTCACCAGATAAATCAGGTAGTAGGGCACCAGTCCCAGCGCAGCGCCAACTGCCGCTAAGAGTGCCGACAGTGCCAAGTTGACCTGCCGTCGCCGAACGACCTCACTTAGCCTAGCGGGCGCATCAGAGACCGCTGTAGGCAACTCTAACTTTTGCGTAGCCCACCTTTCGGCGCTCTCCACCGAGCCAAACACCTTCCCCGGACAGCCATACATATGCTGAGTCACCTTAGCGACCATGGGTCCCCACAGCTTCACGAGCTTAGCCGAATCAGGCACTATGGCTACCCCAGCGCAATATTGAGAGATTTCCGGCTTGTGGGCCTTTGTCCAGGCGATGCCGTCTTTTCTCATGTGTTTAGCTTCAGGCGAACCCTTCCCTGCCGCTTCCGCCGCCTCCGCATTGTCTCGCTGCATGACCAGCGCAAAAGTCTCCTTTCTAGCCAGCCAACCTTCAAAACAGCGATAGAACCGGGCCATTTCAGCTGGCGTTCCATTTCCTTGAAAATGCGCCCGCACCAGCGGCCAGCGACTGTCATCAATCATCATTTTCACGGCTCTCCTTGACGCATGCACAGCCTTTTCTGCAGCTTTCTATAAGGCCTTTTCGCCTATGCTAGAACTATTGACCTAATGAGAACAGTTCCTAAATATTTTTTAACTTTTCCCAGAACGCTTAAATTATTGGCATAGTCATAAACGCCATCATACAGGCGAAAAATGAGCGCATTCATTAGCAATCTTGTCATCTTTTCCTGTTAAACTCTTGAATCTCGTTGTTGATATCAACTATCATTTAGGTGAGGCTATGTTTAGCGTACATATCTGATTATTGTGGTTGTGTCTCTTACGATCCAATAAAGGATGCAGACTATGACAAAAATTTCGGTAGACCTTGGCCCCGTACAGGAAACTCTATTAATTCCATTACTAGGGCGGGCTAGAGAAACTCAAAAAGAGAACGGTTTGATTCAAGATACCAAAGCTGTTGAAATTGTTAACTCGCTAGATTACGACTTTGCAAAGTGGGAGAAATCCAGCGCCTTAACAGGGGCAACGCTGCGAACGCGGATGTATGATCAAGACGTACAGGCTTTTTTGTCAGCGCATCCCGCTGGAACGATTGTAGAAATTGGCTGCGGTCTCAATACCCGCTTTGAGCGCTTAGATAATGGTCAGGCTCAATGGTTTGACTTAGATTTACCCGACTCTCTGGCCCTGCGGCGGCGATTCTTTCAGGATCAGCCTCGTCGCACGATGTTAGAAGCGAGCGTATTAGAGACCGATTGGATGGAGCCAGTAGCCGCAACGGGCGGGCCTTGGTGTTTTATTTCCGAAGCGGTAATTATTTACCTGGAGGCGGAGCAGGCCCGACAGGCGATCGCACAAATCGCCAATCGTTTCCCAGGTGCTTGGCTGCTGATCGACACCACTTCTCAAAAAATGGTCGATAGCCAGTCTAAACACGACGCGATGAAATATATGTCGCAAGATAGCTGGTTTCGCTGGGCTTGCGACGATCCGAGCGAGATTGAAGACTGGGCAAATGTGAAACTGGAGCGATCGCGCACCTTTCTAGACGGTGGCCCCGAGCTGATGAAGTATGCCCCCTTCTATGTTAGCTTCCTGGCCCGATGGCTTCCCTGGCTAATTCGTCGTCAGGTCAATGGCTATCGGCTTAATCGATTTGTTATCAGTGGATAATGCTATCAAGTCTGAATAAGAAATAATTGGCAGCGCATAAAGCTTAAGAGAATCTGATTTTTACAGAGATTGCAGTTTGAGTGATCAAAGCTGCGGCTGTAGCGATCATCCAAGAAGGCGAGGCAGGTTAACATCCAAATGCTTCCGAGCGTGCATTTTGAAACTCGGTTGTCAGCATTTTTTATTCAGGATGGATATTGCCCCATGAACAGTGACGCGCTGGCTAGCGCAATTTCTGGAATTGAGTCCAACGATACAGTCGAACTTACCTTATTTGGTAGCAATGGTAATGTCCTAGCTACAGGTGACATCTTCAACCCTGGCCCTAACGATGCCTTTGTTTCTTATTTACCCTATGTCGAATATACAGCGACCGAAGCAGGAACTTACTATGCTGGCGTCAGTTCATACTTAAATGGTGGCTCTGTTTTTGCAGTGCAGAGAATAGCTTATACCCTGCTTCAGTAAACTATGGCAGAGAACGGAAGTACTGGCGAACCAAACTTTAGAACTGAGTCTTAACTGTCTCGATCTAGATTGCGCCTTTTCGGGATGTTATGCAAACAGCCCCTTCGGGGCTCATCGGCAGGTCTTTTTGGGGCCTCACAGAAATAAGCCTCCAACAAAGCCGGAGGTCACTTAACTGTTTGTGTCTTGATATTAATTATTCAGTACTCATTTCACATCTAATGTACACTTATGGAAAGTTTTACACGTAGAGAGCTAACAGAGTCGTTTTCAAAACTCATCTCAAATCTGCACCTTTCAACCCTGTACCTCGGCAAATCGTTGTGCTCGCACATCTTGCAGAGGCACTTAAAGCGAACCCAAAGATAAGCACTTAAGCCATCTTTGTTCCGTTGTTGAGGTCAATTATGTAGCCCAATCTTGAGCCAGCATAGAATCGTCGGTTAAATACCCTTCATATCTCAATTGACATAGCAGTGAAGCGTTTGCCAGCCAACCTGTTTGCTGGTGAAAGTAAAGTTTGCCAGCAACTTCGATCCCTCGACTGGGAGCAGACGCCCCTAGTCTCGGTTGAGCAATGGTCACTAACGCTGCGAGCCTTGGTAGGCGTTCTGGTCAGCTCACCTGTTCCCATGTTTATGTTGTGGGGAAATCAGCAGGCCATCATTTTTAACGAAGCCTGCTGCGATTTTTTAGAAACGGGCTCTGCCGATGCCATCGGGCATCCAGCGAATTTGGTGCTGCCAAAGCTATGGACAACAATTTATCCCGCAGTTTCGCAGGTCACAAGCACAGGAGAATCTGTCAGCACCGAGCCCAGGCGATGGCCAGGATGCTGCGGTTCTAGCGTAGACTCGCAGCTAGTGCTGGTTCCTATCTACGAAGATAGTGGCCCAGAAAGCAGCAGCCCAGAAAGTGAGAATAGCGTCGCAGGTGTTATGGGCACCTTTACAGCCGACCTATCTATCCCACAGTCTAGCTCACAGTCTGATCGGCAATTGCAAATAGACCAAAACCTAGTCAAAGAAAGCGAGCGTCGTTCACGGCGCATTGTTGAATCCAACATGTTTGGCGTTTTGTATGGCGACATTGTTGGCGGTATTCACTACGCTAATGATTACTTTTCGTCGCTGCTGGGTTATACCGATGGCGAGCTAACCTCGGGCGATATTTCCTGGGATCAGCTCACCCCTCCTGAATATGCAACCCTAGATCAGCAGGCTATTGAAGAGCTGAAAGAAAAAGGCGTATGTGCAACGTACGAAAAAGTTTTTCAGCATAACAATGCTCCGGACAGAATTAGGAGACTAGAATCCCATAGTCACATAGCCTTTGATAGTTAGGGTGAGATTTAATCAAAGTCTCGTCCAAATCAAAGTTGTGAATAAACCTCTCCAGCAAGTGTAGATTGAGTTTGCG
>JBCCOO010000140.1:0-8877 GCA_039025345.1 Cyanobacteria bacterium P01_D01_bin.105
GAGTTTTTTTCACAGCGTTTCAGGGTTTTGAGTGGTATCTAATTCTAGGACGCTGGCTCCCACTTCTTTTTAGCAACCGCTACATACTTTAGCTGACAATCGTTTTAACTTCGTGACCAGTATCTTTTGTCAGTCAATCAGCTTGAGTGCGTTGCTCAAAAGATTTTGGAAGAGCTGCCTGAGCTGAGAGGGAATACCTTCAATGATGGGTAGCGTTCCTACGATGACGTTGGCCTGTTTTTCTTCAATGGTAGGGGCAAGCTCAGATAGGATTTCTTCAACCAGCTGCTTGCAATCTATGCGCTCATAAGGGTGCTCAGCCGCACCAACCCTGGCATAATCGAGCAAATCTTGAATCAGATGAGACATCTGCTTGCTAGAGGCGACGATTCGATCCACGTATCCATTAGCATCGTCGTCTAGTCGATCACGCTGGGTCATTACTAGAAGCTGGGCAAACCCTGAAATGCTCTGAAGCGGCTGCTGCAAATCGTGGGAAACGACATAGGCAAAGCGCTCTAGCTCCTCGTTTGATCGGGTTAGCTCATGGTTGAGATGCTGTAGTTCGTCCAGGGTTTGCTGCCGTTCAATAGCATAGTAAATCGCTCTGACCAGGCTGCTTTTTTGGATTTCGCCTTTGACTAAATAATCTTGAGCACCTTCGCGGAGGGCTGCGATCGCAATTTCCTCATCATCCAGCCCGGTCAGGACAATAATCGGCAGCTCCACATCTGCAACATGCATCCCCTTCACGGTCTCTACGTTTTGACTATCAGGCAGGGTCAAATCCAGCAAGATAGCATCAAAGTGAGTCTGCTGTAGGCTCTCAATAGCATCGTTTAAGCGTTCTACGTGGGTCAAGCTAATATTGGTCTCGCTGGAGAGAAACTTCCAGATGAGGTAGGCATCAGCAGTGTTGTCCTCAACCAAGAGAACATTGATAGGAGCATTACTCACAGGCTACGGAGACAGGCTATTGAGCGACCAACAAGTCTATATTACAGGGGGGAGCTTCACCACCGTTAACCAAAAATTTTCAATCGATTCTACGACTTTGACAAACTGCTGCAAGGTTACGGGCTTAGTAATATAGCAGTTCGCCCGCAGCTGATAGCTCCTGAGAATATCTTCTTCTGCTTCTGAGGTGGTGAGTATGACCACCGGAATCGTTTCTAGTTTGGGGTCTGCTTTAATCTCTTCTAAAACCTGACGACCATCTTTTTTCGACAGATTAAGATCCAAGAGAATGAGATCGGGCCGAGGCGACTGCTGATAAGGGCCTGTTTGACGGAGGAAATCCATCGCCTCTACCCCATCTTCAACGATGTGCAACGTATTCAGCACTTTAGCCTTTTCAAAGGTTTTGACAGTTAACCTAGCATCACTGGGAGAATCTTCCACCAGTAAAACGTCAATCGCCATAGCTCTTTCTGATGCGTACATGCTCATTTGTACACCCTATTGGGGTAACCGACACTGGTGTTCTGATAGATTAATTAGGGGGGTCACTATTAACTGTGAGCTGGGTAGGCAATGTAAAGTAAAAAGCAGCCCCTTTTTGGGTTGATTCCTCCACCCAAATACGCCCACCGTGGCGCTGCACAATTTTGCGACAAATGGCTAGCCCGATACCCGTACCGGCATAGATGCGCCTAGAGTGCAGCCGTTGAAAGATTTCGAAGATCTTCTCGCGATAGTCAGCTTCTATGCCAATACCATTATCGCTAACACAAAATTTCCAGGCCGCTTGGCCTGCGACCGGTAACGCATGGGGTTCGTCGTCGTCTTTCTCTGCTTGATGATCCACAATTGGCACAGCTGAAATATGGACCTGCGGCGGGTGTTCTCCTCGGAACTTGAGCGCATTACTGATTATATTCTGAAAGAGCTGCTGTACCTGAGATTCGTCTGCAAAGACTTCGGGCAGTGGGGCGTGGGTAACGGTGGCTTGGTTCTCTGCAATCGCAAATTGCAAGTTGCTTAGCACCCGTTCAATCACGTTCTCACAGTTAGTTGGTGCAAATGCTTGACCTCGGCTATTCACCCGAGAATAAGCCAGTAAATCTTTAATGAGCTGCTGCATTCGCAGCGACCCATCAACAATAAACTCGACATATTCTTCGGCTTCTCCATCAAGCCGGTCTCCATATTCTTGAACCAGTAGCTCTGTAAAGCTGCTGATAGTGCGCAGAGGCTCTTGCAGGTCGTGCGAGGCGACGTAAGCAAACTGCTGCAGTTCAGCGTTAGACCGCTCTAGCTCCTGGGCGCGTAGCTCTACCTCTCGAGTTCTCTCTTGAACCTTGGTCTCTAACGCTTCATTAAGCTGACGCAGCGAGGCTTCTGTTTGCTTTTGAGTCGTGATATCAGTATGGGTGCCAATTACCCGCAGCGCATTCCCTTCAGCATCTCTTTCGATCACTTTACCTCGATCTAGAATCCACAGATAGGAGCCATCCTTGCAGCGCAGTCGGTGTTCATTTTGATAGAACGGCGTTTCACCACTCATCATCCGGTTTAAATCAGCGTAGCACTGCGCTTTATCATCAGGATGAACCCGCGAATCCCATTCGTCTAGTTGGTCACTAATCTCGCTATCTTCATAGCCCAGCATGGCTTTCCATTGATGGGAGAAAAAAACTTTATTGGTCTGTGCGTCCCAATCCCAGACACCGTCACCTGCACCTTCCAGCGCAAATTGCCAGCGGGCTTCGCTAACTCTTAAGTCACTTTCTACCTTCTTTCGCTCAGTAATTTCGTTGCGAATCGCAATAAACTGAACAATCTGACCCGATCCCCCCAAAATCGGCACAATGGTCGTTTCAACCCAGTAAAACTGACCTGTCTTGGTTAAATTTTTGATCTCGCCTTTCCAGACTTTTCCACTGGTAATGGTCTGCCACATCTCTTGAAAGAATTTGGCGGGGTGATGCCCTGAATTAACCACACGGTGGGTTTTACCGATTAGTTCTTGGCGACTGTACCCCGCAATCTCACAGAACCTGTCGTTAACATCCAAAATCCGTCCCTTAGCATCGGTAATGGCCACAATCGAAGACTGATTGATCGCGAACTTGACATCAGCGAGTTCCTTAATAGAAGCCTGAAGCTGAACCTCCGTATGCTGACGTTCGGCAACAGTTTTCTCAAGCGCGCTAATTTTCTCATGTAACCTGTCATTGAGTCGCGTTAGGTCTGCACCTTGAGGCTCGCTTTGAGATGGCTTTGTTTGAGACATCAATAAATTACTCAATTTACGTTGTAAGAGAACCAACAGTGGCCCACTGCCTTTTATAGTAAATCGTTGATGCTACAAATGATTTTGAGTATATTTGCTCAGCCAGATATTTCCTTAGGATTAGGCTTACGATTGAAAATGTTAGGACTAAGGAGCCAAATTGGAGCACATCGCCATCAAGATGGCTCCCCTCATATTATTTTGACTTAAGCAGTCTGGAATAAGACTTCCAGTTCAGCAACACCTTTGAGGAATTTCTGCCTGCGTGATCGCAGGCAGAAATTCTGCCATTTGCCTTTTCGGCCTCAAAAAGTTACCTACTTCATTCACGACTCGACAGAATCTCTGTGCAGCTTCAAATTCGCCAAAGCCAAGTGTTGGGTAATACTGTTCCCCTTCTTTTCGTTCGTATCTGCTCTGTAAAATGAGGAAAGCTCTATGGGAGAGGGATTTAGGGAGAGGGCGACAGACTATTAAATTCAGCTCTTTCCTAACGGATTTCATATTATTTAAAATAAGATAGCTGGATACCATCTTCTACAAGAATTATCTATCCAGCATCACAAAGTGCGCGATCGCCCTCCGCTACTTGAGGATTACTGTGTAAATAGTCCTCCACCCACGTGCAGGCGCTCGCAAGTAGGTCTACTTCGAGAATCTGCTCTAGGTTCCAAAGCTTGATTGTTTTATCAAATGAACCGGACGCTAGGGTCTTGCCATCGGGGCTAAAGGCTACCGCATCAATCTTGCTCCCGTGACCCAAAAGGGTTGTTATTTCTTCTCCCTCTCGGTTCAACAGCTTGACCTGCCAGCTTTGTAGTCGGCTATCCCACCGAGGGACAGCAATTGTTTGCCCGTCAGAGCTGAAACTGACGCTGAGCTGAGAGTTCCCCTCAAACTCCGATAGCAGGGTCTTGACCTGTTTACCATTGGGGCGGCGAAGTTGAACAGAGTTGTCGTCTATCACCGCGACTATCTGACCATCAGGACTAAAGGCAACATCACGAATAGCGCCTTCGTACGGGACATCTTGGAGAAGATCGCCCGCCAGCGACCAAAATCGCAGCGGATGAGTGGCACCTGTTGTCACTAATGTTTTTCCATCAGGGCTCACCTCTAGGCCTAATAAGCCAATTTGCTCAGTATCAATCGTCTGCTGAAGGGTGCCGTCCCGTTGCCAAAGTTTCACAACGCCGTCGAGGCTGCCGGTGACAATGGTTTGGCTGTCGGGGCTAATATCTACCGCATAAACAGCGTCTGCATGGCCTGTTAAGGTTGCCAATCGCTCGCCACCTAGGCTCCAGACAATGGCCGTATTATCAGCACTCCCTGATACGACGTAGGTTTCATCGGGGCTGATGGCAACTGCCTGCGCTTCGACTCCGTGGCTTCCGAGTGTTTTAAGCAGCGTGCCGTCACGGTGCCAATAATGAACAGTGCCGTCTAAGTTTGTGGATAGAAAGGTGTCTCCGGACGGGCTGAATGCGAGATCTGTGATGCCCCCTTCTGATTCGTAGAGGGTTTTCTTGAGCGATGGCAGCTGCCACAGGCGAACGGTCTGATCTTGACTGGCGGTGGCGATCGCCCCGTCTGGCCCCACATCCACGCCCCAAATCACGCCAGAATGACTATTGAGGCTTTCAATGAGCACACCGTCAGGGCTCCACACCTTGGCAGTGCCATCGACGCTAGTAGAGACCAGAAACTCACCATCTGGGCTAAAGGTAACGCCCCAAATGGCCCCGTCGTGGCCGGTCATTGTTTTGAGCAAAGTGCCGTCTAGCGACCACAGGCGGACGGTTCTGTCCTGGCCTGTGGTCGCGATGAGATTGCCCTTAGGGCTAAATGCAACAGCCCACACAACCCCATCGTGCTCTGACAGAATGGCCTTTTCCTGTCCGTCCCGGTTCCAAATTCGAGCAGTGCCGTCAGTACTCGCCGACGCTATCAGCTGCTGGTCAGGGCTAATATCCGCGCCGTATACCGGCCCGTCATGACCTTCAAACCGTTGCAACATGCGGCCTTCTTTTGACCATAGGCCCGCTGTGCCATCTTGACTCCCGCTCACAAACAGTTCTCCTTTGGGGCCAAAGGCCGTAAACCAGACAATTGCCTGGTGCCCTTCTAATACCTGCAATTGTTGAGTCGAGTTTGACCACAGACCTACGCCGTGGGCCATCCCCGTCACGAGCTGGTCTCCATTGGGGTGATAGTCCACTGAAAACACGGCCCCCTCTTCAATGGGAACTGTTTTGACAAGCGTGCCATCACGACGCCAAAACCGCAGCGTATGATCTAGACCGCCTGAGGCCACAAACTGTCCATCGGGGCTGAAGGTGGCATCGTTCACAGCGCTGTCGTGGCCAATGAACCGGTTGGTTTCAATTACATTGAGGACGCTCTGCCTTAGCACAGCACCTGCTCGGTAGCGCAGATCTGTCAGTGACTGCGGCATTTCTTCTAGCCGTAGTGTCGCTCGTAGCGCCGCCAATGTAGCATCTAGGGTTTGCTCTGAGGTCAGCAGCGCCTGGGCTGAGGTCACCAGCGATCGCACCGTTTCCTGCTCTGCCTGCTGCCCCTGCTTAACGGCTTGACGGTACTGCCAAAATGCGGTCAACCCTAGCCCGATGGTGGCCAGTAACGCTGCCGATACAACGCCTAGCAAGGTTCGTTGCAGCTTGGTCGCCCGCCGCTCTTGTTGCAGACGCGATTCAGTTTCTTGTGCCCGAGCCGCGACCAGTTTCTGTCGTTCGTTTGTTCTATCTAGCGCTTCGCTATCGGCTAAAAATTGGTAGTCTACTTTATCGAGAAGTTTTCCTCTGGCCCACTCTTGCGCATCTTTAAGTGCTTGCCCGCCGAGTAGACGCGAAGTATCCGTTTGCTGGGAGGCAACCCAGGCCGCTAAGTTCTGGGAGTAGGGGCGTAAACTCAACAGTTGCTGGGTGACCCACTCGCCATTAAAGATGGCTTGATAGATTTGGTTTTTGATCCGCAGGTGACCGGCTTGCCGAATGACCAATCCTGAGAGTAAAAGCTCGGTTTGCTCAATGCTGTCGTCGGTCGGCACAGGGGCACCGTTTAAGAGCTTTTGATAAAGTCCGAGCAGTCGCCCGGCCCATTGTTGGTTGCGCAAGAGGCGATCGCGAATGGTGCGCAAATGCTCGGGCTCATCCTGCGCTTCCCAGTCATTCAAAATGCGATCGCGCACCAGCGCCTTCACCCAATCTGCCTCCATGCCTGCAGGAATCAACGGCTTCGCCTGCCCCTCTCCCATTTGGCCTTCTCCTATTTGGCCCTCTCCCATTTCTGATAAAAGCTGACACAGCTTTTGAGTTAAAAAGGGCTGTCCCCCCGTCCAATCTAAAACGGCTTTCAGAAGCACTTGCACATGGTTGCTAACCGCTTTCAACCCGACTGTCAAAGGGGTCACTTCCGCTAGCTGAAAGCCCTCTAGCAAGATGCTCTTGCCAATATTGAACGGCGTGCGTGTTTTGTCTGCGATTAGGTCTGAAGGGGTGCCTACCCCAGCAATTGCAAATGTGAGCTGGCGGTATCTTGGATCCAGCGAGCGCTGGTTGTAGCAATAGCGAATCAGGGCGAACCAATCATCGGCAGAAAACGGCAGGCTCAGCACGCTATCCACCTCATCGACAAACACGTACAGCGGCTCGTTAGGGTAGCGCGGCAGCAGCACCCGATCAATCAGCCAGCTTAACTTTTGCAGCTGCGGAATTTCTCCTTGTGCTTGCCACCAGGCTAAAAATTCCTTGGCACTCAGCAAATCAAAGCCCAGGCACAGCTCCACGCCAATGCCCTTATACCACTGCGCAGACGTTACATTTTCACTCCCCAACGTTGTGAGATCTAACGACACAAACCGCCCTCCCGACTGCCGCAGACGCGCCTGAGTCTGCACCAGCAGCGAAGACTTCCCAATTTGCCGAGAGTCGAGAATGTAGCAAAACTCGCCAACCAGCAGCGCCTCACACAGTGAAACATCGGCCTTGCGCTCGATGTAGC
Source organism: Cyanobacteria bacterium P01_D01_bin.105 (assembly GCA_039025345.1). Lineage (GTDB taxonomy): Bacteria > Cyanobacteriota > Cyanobacteriia > Phormidesmidales > Phormidesmidaceae > Phormidesmis. Next base: position 7,256 of record JBCCOO010000140.1, read on the forward strand.
TAGGTGCTTCTTCACTCAGACTGCCGCCAACCTGATAGATCATTCTGTTGTTCCTGATTCTGAATAGAGCACTTCTTTAAAGTAATCACGATAAAGGCGACAGCTCATGTGAGTTTTGTAGCCCTCAAGGCTGACCAAGCCAACGCTAGCCAGCTTATAGGCAGCAGTTGGGTCTATTTGAACGCTTTGTTCACTGCTCAGCAGCGTTTCTAGCGCGGTAATCAAATCCGGCTGATCTATCAAAAGCGTTAGATAGCGCTGCAAATGTGTTTTATAAATGCCCGATAAAGTAGGCGCTGTTTTGAAGAACAGATCCCATGGAACCTTTTGAACGCTCAAAGCATGAAACGCTAGATTTAAAAGATAGGGCTTGCCGCCCAATAGTGACATTAGCTGAGAGACTTGTTGGGGTGTGAGTGACTGCAGTCCGTATCTCTGTGCTAAGTCTCTAGTTTGATCTAAATTGAACGGCGGCAAAATTAAAGGTATGCCTACGTTAAAAGGAGACTGATTGAGGCTCAGCGACACGTAAACTTCTGTGGAATAGGCCATTACCCACCGCAGTCGTTCCCATTGGGCTGAACGCTGAGCCTGTTCATAACAGGAGCGCACGAATGGCAGAAAGTCGCGAGCAACAGCAGGATACTCAAAGATGTAATTGACCTCATTGAGCACTAGCAACACAGGCGCAGAATTCGGTGTTAGCACTTGCTCTTGCAAAAATGCTTTGCAGTTTAGCTTGGAGCCTAAGTCAGGATTCCAAACTTCGTTTAGATCTATCTTGTTTGAATTTACATCGTCCGAATCTACACCCGTTAAATTTGTGCGCAGCTGCAGCTGCTGAGCAATATTGGCGCAAAACCAACGAAGTAGCCGCTCGATATCATTGAGCGTAGCGTGTTCTGCATCTTGGAAATCTATGAGAACCGAGCGAAAGCCTAACGCTGTAGCATGGCTGGTCAGTCTTAGGAGCAGAGAACTTTTTCCATATCTGCGGGGAGCCTTGAGCCGCAACAGACATCCGGGCCTTTCTATTTCTTGGTAGGCTCTAGAGTCTAAAGGTAAGCGCTCTATATAGAAAGGTGAGTCAAGCGGGAGCGGCCCAGCTAGCGGTGAGTATTGAGGGGTCGCATCAGACGCAACATATTTATTCGCCGTACTAGAGCGTTGAGCCGCTTGTGGCGTCTGCTGACGGGAAGAGTCGGCTAAGGATTGGGAAGAGAGGGTCTGCTGATTTTTTGTGTACGCTATCAAAACCGCATACACATTCTTCTTATTGACTCTTTGTTGCAGGGCATCTGAAAGTTCTTTCCACAAGCGGGAACCAATAACTTTTAAATAACCTTTTGCATAACTACTGTCCCGCGCCATTGTGTCGTAACTGTGCCCCTGAAAAGAGTGCACCAGCACTTTCTGCTCAGACAGATTGAGTTTTCGACAAAGCACGGCTTGCTCTACAGCTTGCACAAGGTGATCCAGAGACATTAGGCGACGCTTAAATGTTTAGGCTTTTGCTTTCTTGTTTGCTTTCTTGTTTGCGTTTATTTTCTTTCCTTGCGTCTATATTTGGTGGTTTTTGGCGTTTCTTGTGAGCGCTCTAGAGGCGCTTATAAGAAACGCTA
>JBCCOO010000141.1:0-8572 GCA_039025345.1 Cyanobacteria bacterium P01_D01_bin.105
ATCATACTTGCCATCAGTACTTACACAACAATGATGACGTGGTTTTGAATGGCTTAAGGCTTGAGCGGCTTGATGGGATGACTGTCACGGGCCGTTCTTAGGGGAGGGGGACACGGTGACGTGTGCCCTCTTACCCGACTAGGTGTTACCAGAGGAAATTAGGGTCTAAAAGCACTAATACGGAAGGCTTTTAGGGTCAGCGGTGGCATTTAAACAGAAACCTACGGTTAGGAAATCAGAAGGGCTTACGGCCCCGAAGTCACAGAAAATGAGCCATGAGGCTATAAGCCTTACACTGCCTAGGTTATCAGCATCCAAAAAATGACCTTCATGCAAAAGTGCATATTGACGAACACATTTCCCAGGTGGTCATCATGCAAAAGTGAGGGCCTAAGGGGAAGTGAGTGAATAAAATAGGAAAAGTAATGAGAATTCAGATTTGACAAATGTAATGGAACGTTTGAACTATTCCGTTTCCTGGCTTAACCGTTTCATGGCAACGTCCATTTCTTTTTCTAAATCCTCTGGACTAGGCATTTTATTTTTGAGTGGCGGGGGTAGCTTGTGAGTTGCGATCGCCAAAGGCGCTTCAGTCTGACGCAATGAATACTCCGCGATCGCCTTATTCTTCGACTTACACAGAATAATCCCAATCGTAGGCCGATCATCTGCATGACGCAGTAGGTCATCTACCGCGTTGATATAGAAATTCATCTTGCCAGAGTACTCAGGTTTGAAAGCTCCCATCTTTAAGTCAATGACTACATAACAGCGAAGCTGCAGATGGTAAAAAAGCATGTCGATGAAAAATTCTTCGTCCCCTACCTCTAGCCGATATTGACTCCCGACAAACGCAAATCCGACTCCAAGCTCTAATAAGAACTCTTGAATATGACTCACCAAAGCCTGTTCGAGATCCCTACAATCTGGAGTTTTTCTGGCAGTGAGAAAAACTCCAGATTGTAGGGATCTTTAACTAACTGCTGTGCTAAATCCGATTGCGAAGGTGGCAGGGCCTGCTCAAAATTGCTTAGCGCACCCCCTTGCCGTTCATAAAGCTGACTTTCAATTTGAAGGGTTAAAACGTTTCGACTCCATCCATTTTCAATCGTTTTTTTGATGTACCATCGCCGTGCTTCAATCCCTTTCACCTGCTGGAGAATCACCATATTGTGACTCCACGGAATTTGGTCAACAAGCTGTTGACCAATTGACCACTCAGGCCAAGATTCCGCAAAGAGCTTCATATATTTAAGATTAGTCTGGGAAAATCCGCTCATGCCGGGAAATTCCTGTTTCAAGTCCATAGACAGCCGTTGAATGACCTTCGCGCCCCAGCCTTCTTCTTCTCGCTTAGCAAGAATTTCTTTACCTATTTGCCAGTAAAGAAAGATAAGTTCAGCATTGACGGAGACGGCTGCTCGAACGTTGGCCGCTTTGATACGCTGTTTTAATCCAGATAGCAATCGTTCATAGCTATCCGATGACAAAAAGGTTGAATTATCGGCCATAGGTTTATTTGCAATCTATTTCACGACACACCAATCAGCCATCTATAGGCAGTGTGCACTTAGCTTTAAGTAACCCGTCCAGAATACAAAAGAACGTTTGAACTACTATGAAAATTCTGGAATTTTCATACATTCAGTTGCTCAATCTCGGTCAGCAACTTGTCAATTTGACTAAGCTTCTTCTGCACTTTCGCGGAAGAAAGCAGTGATTTTTTGCGGCGCACTGATTTAAACCTTGCAAAGATTTGATCTGAGATAGCGACTTCAATTTTTGGCGCTTCACTCGTTGACTCGATAGCGACTTCCTTTAGCAGCGCCATCACATCTTTTTTTGTACGTCCCTTAGCCTGCTCTACGAGTTCTTCATGGAGCTCAGGTGCTTGACGATTCAGTAGGACTGCATTCGTTGGTGATAAACTCCCTTCTCTAACCGCGTCTAGTATTTCAGGAGAAAGATTGAGCATCGGTAAGCGATTAGAGACAAAGCTGGTCAACTTCATTCCAAACTCGTTGAGGATATTGTCTGCAGTTTCTAGTTGCGCCTCGTTGAGAATTCCGGAATTTTCACTTCCTCGGACACTTGCATTTTTGACCTGATACAGACCTGTTTTGATATCTTCTAAAGGCACTTCTAAATGAATAGAAAGCAAGCTGAGGATGCTTTCTGTTTGTTCGATAGAAGTAATCCCTTCGTTTAAAAGATGGGCGACTAGAGCAGCTTCTAGTGCGATCGCATCTGTCATATCCCGTACGATAGCCGGGATATCGCTTAGACCGAGTTCACTACAGCAACGCCAACGACGCTCTCCACTAATAATTTCGTAACAACCTCTAGACCCTGGTCTTACTAGTATGGGCTCTAAAACGCCATGCTTTGCAATGGAGTCTTTGAGCCGTTCCATTTTTTGAGCATCAAAATATAGCCGGGGTTGCTTGAGCTTATGAGGGAGCTGGAGTGGCTGAATATCAGCTACAGGCAGCTTGAAAGATTGACCGGATAGAGATTTTAGACTTTCAATTTCTTCTTTGAGCTGAGAGATTGTTTCATCTTCTCTTGCCGCAACGGCCCCGCTAAACATAGCGGTCATTGGTCTTTTGCTAACGCGAGCCATAGTCTTTACTTCATCTCCTCAATGACTTCTAACGCAATCTTTTCATATAGCCTATTCGTGGCTTCACCGGCTCGGTATAGCCCTAGTGGTAAACCGGCTGCTGCAGCATTGGCGACGTAAGCATTGTCTTTGATCGTTGGGAACATCCGAATTTGCATCTGACGCATGATATCAGGAAGTCCTTCAATATCATCAGTTAATCCCAAATTGTCCCGGTGCATGGCTCTATTTTTCGCCCCATTGGGTACAACACCGAAGATCTCAGGGACAGGCTTGAGTCGAAGCTCGCTGCGAGTGACGCTAATCCACTCTAGTAACTTAGCCATTGCATCCATGTCTTTATCTTCTGGTTTGAGCGTTATTAACACGTCAGTGCTCGCGGCGAGCGCAGCTATATGCAAATGTTCAATTGTTCCGGGGCAGTCAATGAGTACAACATCGTGAGGAAGCGGATAGTCTTCCAAGGCATCTGCCAAGAGATATGCACCGCGCTTATCGAGAACAAGTCGCTGACTCGTCTCTGTTAAAGGGAGTCCGCCTAAACACGCATCGATGCCCTTAATGTTCTCTCTCCATGCCGGAAATAAAGGGTAGTCTCCTTTGAACTCAGAGCGTAATACCCAGTCCATTGTTTTTTCTGATGGTGGATCTTCTAGTCCACAAAATAGAGTAAGTGAGCCGTTTGGGTCACAGCCAAACATGGCGACTGTTTGCCCCTTCCGTGCAAGCTGGTAGGCAAGATTAACCGTTAAGGTCGTTTTTCCTACCCCACCGCTGTTTGACATGATTGAGATAACTTTCTTTGGCATCTTTCCGTAGCGTATTTTCAAAGCCAACGAGCACATACTACATTAGTCAGCAAAAAAATTCTAGGAATTCTCTTGTCGGATGCACATATTGAAAATTCCGGAATTTTCAGTGAACGTTATTTGCGAGAAATGGCAGCTTCTGGAAGGAGGGCATTAGGTGTTTCCCTTATTGTGTTGCCTGGGAATCCAAATACGACTTGAAACAACGAGCTAAATTCTTTTTGGCTGAGGCTACTCCGAATCTATTCGTTTCTTTGGATCATTTCAGTTGAAGTCATAGGATCCCCAATGAGCTTGCTTCTGAACCCCTTGACAAGCCCTTGTACTGCTTAGAGGCTGAATTAGCCAACTTACAAGCAATAGGAAACCACAATTTTAGAAGTATCAGCGACTGAACCAGATTGATAATGACTGCTTTCGGCGCTTCTCTATTCTGCGCCCCAGCGCGATGACAACATGAACCCTCGAACGAATGTTTAAGTCGCCAACCTGTTAAAGGTTACGGATTAAAGTTACGGAGTGTCACACTAACCAATTCGGCCCGAGCTATATTCAAGCTTGCCTATCGGACAGAAAAAACATGTCTAGAATAAACCACCGCCGGACTCGGACCGTTCAATCAACTCGTTAAAAGCATCTTCCGCCTTCTTCTCTAGCGCACGTTTTGTATAGCGTTCAGAGGTCACTGGCGACTTAATTCGCATTAACTTACGAACGTAATCTGGCGACATGTCATTCATAACCAATTGCGTTCCAAAGGTGTGACGTAGCCGGTGAGGATGTATATTCTCAGTTGACTCGGAAATTGCCCCCAAATCCTTGACCATTTCATAGATTCCCCAGTAGCCTAGCCGCTTGCCATAGCCATTCCTCGATAGGCACCTAAACAGCGGCTCACCCGAACTCGTATCAAACCCCTTTTGTACGCACCAACCGAGATAGCTGTCTAAAGCCTGTCGAGCATTTGGTGATAGGGGTACTGTTCCATCGCTACGCCATTTCGCTTCACTCACCTGTACGGCCTGACCGTTGTAGTTCCCGATATTCAACTTGCTGACTTCGGTGGCTCTAAGCCCATGCTTCAATAGCTCAAAGATAGCCGTGTCTCTTACACTCAGTTGTTCGCGCTGTCCTCGATACTCGAGCCCCTCTGCCAGCCGCGTCACCGCTGCAACCTCCATATCCTTCGTCTCAATTGGTGCTGCAGGTACCTTTTCAAGGTTAAGCGTCGGGTTGTAAGCAACATAGCGCTTAGTCGCGAGCCACTTGAAGAAGCTTTGGAGGGTAGCGATCGCTTGGTTTACACTCGCCGGAGACAGCCCAATCTTCCCTGATTTAGTAGGTTTACTCTTCAGATGCGCCTTGTACTTACTCACATCGGCATCGCTAATCTCACCCCAGTGCTTAAACTCGCACCAGATCTGAAAGCCACGAAGCTGCCGCAAATAAGCCTTCTTAGTATTGGGCCGAATCTCACGGTCGCACAAAAACTCATCTACCCAATCCATTTGCACTGGCTCATCCCGCACCGCTTCTGCAGTTTCAGAAGCTTCCGACAGGGCACCCACCTCAATAAACGTTGGAACTGGATCAGGTTTAGCCATTTTCTCAGCCAAAAACTAGGGACGAACCGCCGCGAAAACACTCCTGATTTCTGAAGAATCGCAGCTGCTGAAAGCCTCACTGGCCCGTCGTTACTTTAAAGTACCATGCATAACCCAAAATAATTAAATTTATTTGGGTTATGCTAAAAATCAGACTAAAAATATTAAGTGTTATGGATGGGTTATACTAAGCCCTGTGGTTGTGGGTTTTCGAGTGATTGCCATTTCAAAAGCTCAATGCTACTTTTTACGGCAATCAGGCTTCCTTAGCGTGTGAGGGCCTAGTGCCAAATCGTATCTGTGCAGCTAGCACAGAAGGATGTGACGATGAGTCTAGTCATTTCTGATGATGTCCTCTCAGCGAGCGGGTTGGGAGCAGAGGAACTATTTTTAGAAGTTATTTTGCTGCTCTTTCAGAAGGACAAACTGAGTTTGGGCAAAGCAGCAGAGCTATTAGATATGTCTCAGATTCGTTTTCAGCGGCTGATCTCAGAGCGCGGCATCTGCGTCCACTACGATGTGGCTGAGTTTCAGGAGGATATAGAGCAGTTAAAGGTTCAAGGACTGTTGTGATCGTCATCAGCGATACATCTCCCCTGCGTGGGTTGGCCATTGTCGGGCAAATATCTTTGTTGCAGGTTTTGTATGGGCAGATAGTGATTCCGGAAGCGGTCGCGAGTGAACTCAGGCGCGGGGGGCAGGATGATTCGAGGATTGCTCAGGTTTTAACGCTGAACTGGATAGAGACTAAGCCATCGACGAATCATCGTCTGATCAATGAATTGCAAACTGTGTACAAGCTTGATAAAGGTGAAGCGGAAGCGATCTCGCTAGCGTTGGAGCTAAAGGCCGATGCGCTGTTGATTGATGAGCGTTTGGGTCGGCGGGAAGCAAGTCGGTTAGGGCTTTCTATTACTGGAAGGCTAGGTGTCCTACTGGTGGCGAAAAAGCAGAGTTTAGTGGGCGCAATCCGTCCGATTGTAGATGCGCTCATCAGTGAGGCTGGGTTTCGGATCAGTGACCAGCTCTATAGAGAAGTTATGACTGCGGCAGGGGGGAGTGATTAGGCGTTCGGTTTGTAGGAGCATTTATGTCTTTAGAGTTGCCGTTCTTTAGCCAAATCTTTTTTAACGAGGAGAGCAAATATCTGTGGTTCGTCGAGTGAACAAAAAGTGTGTGGAGTGTGAGCAGCTGAGTGCGGCTGATGCGCAGCAGCTGCATGGAAAGAAAGGTGACGGCTGTTGGCATTACAAGTGCTGTCCCAGTAAGCGCTCCTACTATCGCAATCGTTAGCGAGACTAGGTTCAACTGTGTCAAGCAAACTTAGAATTTCTCAAAGAGGAGGTGAAAATCTACTATGAAGCTGAGTAATGCAGTGTCGGTAGAGTATCAAAGAGACCATAAGGCAGTCGTTGTCTCTTTTGCTGATGGCTCACAGGTTTCTTGGCCAGTTCGCTTATTAGAAATGATGGAGCGTACCGAGAATGGGTATGTTGCTATCACACCTAGCGATGATGAGTTATCGGCTGTTGAGCTTATTGGTGGCGATTCCATTATGTGGGATGAGCTTGGACAAATTTTTAGAATCGAAGACCTTCAAAACCACATATATGGCCGAAAAACCTGGATGGAGTCGCTTACGGCTAGCATCGTTTCATAGGATCTCGTAGAGTAGCCCCATCTTTTGCGCAGGGAAGTAGAAAATATGATTCGTTGGTTTAATACAGCTGGCCCATGCAAGCCTGACAAGCACTACATGTTGCCTTCCTTGGAGCGGTTACCTTCTCTTGAACGCATCATTGACCAGGAAGGCTATTTTGTGATCCATGCGCCCCGTCAAACAGGTAAAACCACAGCAATGCTGACGTTAGCTCAACAGTTAACTGCCCAGGGGAAATATGCAGCGCTAATGGTATCAACTGAGGTCGGCGCTGCCTACTCTCACTCTCCTGACAAAGCCGCAGTGGCTATCTTGCGCGCTTGGTGGGATGCAGCGACTTTTTGGTTGCCGTCAGAACTGCATCCGCCAGACTGGTCAGATTGTGGTTCGATCGGTCAAGCGCTAAGGCTATGGGCAGAGAACTGTTCTCGACCTATCGTTCTGTTTATTGATGAAATTGATGCGTTGCAAGATGATGCGTTGATTTCTGTTCTACGTCAGTTACGAGATGGTTATCCCCGCAGGCCCGGCGGCTTCCCTCAGGCTTTAGCCTTAATTGGATTACGAGATGTTAGAGATTACAAAGTTGCGGCAGGTGGTAGTAGCCGTTTGGGCACTGCCAGTCCCTTTAACATTAAGGTGAAGTCGCTGACACTGCGTAATTTTTCTGAATCTGAAGTTGAAAGTCTGTACGGCCAGTACACAGCAGAAACTGGGCAGTCATTTTCTCCCGACGCGCTACATCAAGCCTTTCAGTTGAGTCAGGGGCAACCCTGGTTAGTCAATGCCTTGGCGAAAGAGGTGGTTGAAGAACTTCTGCCTGACTCTACTCAGACAATCGAAACCTTCCATATTAACGAAGCGAAAGAGACTCTGATACAGCGGCAAGACACTCACCTTGATAGTTTGGCAGAGCGATTAAGAGAACCCAGGGTCAGAGCCATTATCGAACCGATGCTGGCAGGTCAAGAGCTAGGCGAAGTGTCGAATGAAGATATTCAATTTGTGTTGGATTTAGGGTTATGTGTGATGAGTCCTCAAGGTGGATTGGCCATCGCTAATCCCATCTATCGAGAGGTTTTGCCCCGAGTACTGGCCGTTCCCCCAATGGCCTCTTTGCCACAGATCGCGCCAACTTGGCTAACACCGTCTGGTGACTTGGATGTGCAGGCATTGTTAGAAGCCTTTTTACAGTTTTGGCGACAGCACGGAGAACCCCTGTTGCGTAGCGCCTCGTATCACGAGATTGCACCTCACTTGGTGCTAATGGCGTTTTTACATCGGGTTGTGAATGGCAGCGGGACGCTGGAACGAGAGTATGCACTTGGCAGTGGGCGCATGGATTTGTGCTTGCGTTATGGTGCGATCACGTTAGGGATTGAACTGAAGGTGTGGCGAGATGGTAGAACTGATCCCCTGCAAACGGGGCTAGAACAATTGGATGCCTATTTGAATCGGTTGGGAACAGATGCTGGATGGCTAATTATCTTTGATCGTCGCAGTGGGTTATCACCTATTGAGGAGCGCACTACAACAGAGGTCGTTAAAACATCAAAGAATCATCAGGTAACAGTTGTGAGAGGCTAATGGTTGTTTAAGGCGGTAGGTGAGTAGTTGTTCTTTTCTTTTTACTAAAGATGGCCCGTCGGATCACTAAAAAATGTGTGGAGTGTGCGCAACTTAGTGCGGTAGATGCGCGACAGCTGCATGGAAAGAAAGGTGACGGCTGTTGGCACGACAAGCGCTGTCCTAGTAAGCGCTCCTACTACCGGAATCGTCATCGGCTGAATGAACAGCGGCGGTTGCAGTATAAGCAGCGGGTGACTGAGAGTGCTACTACGAAACAGACTGTGGAGACGGTTTCTTTACAAGTGGC
>JBCCOO010000142.1:0-7900 GCA_039025345.1 Cyanobacteria bacterium P01_D01_bin.105
AACCGATGACCGATTGGAAAATTACCTGCCGAGGTCGCCATCACTTTGCCGCCGAAGCAGACATCATTCTGCTGCCGAAGCAAACGTCATTTGCCGCCGAGGCAAACATCATTTCGCTGCCGAAGCAGACATCATTTTGCATAGTTGCAGGTGGGGTTCCCATGAAGGAACAAGATCGGTTCCCCTTCACCTTCGTCGATGTAATGAATCTTGCTTCCAAGCACGTCTAAGTATCTGGATTCGTATGGAAATTCTGACGATATGGATCGTTTAGACATTCTGAAGAACCTCTTATATTTGGAGTTACATTTGCACAAGTCGCCTACCGCCCTGAATCGCAATTGGGCTGGTGAACAAGGTTTATTCAACTGTGGACAATGCTGGCCCGCTCTGTCGTTTGAAACTGTTGTTTGAATCTGTCGCTTGAACCTGTCGTTTGAATCTGGCCAGCGACTTTTTATCAGTCCGGTGACACTGGTTCATCCGCCCCAAGAATCACTGCCAGAAACCGATCAGTACGCGCATTCAGCTCAGATTGGGTAGCACCGACGCGTGCCCGAGCCGCAAGACTTTGCGCGAACGAGACCACGATTTCCGCCAAGGTCTGCTCATCAATCGGGGCATCTCCCAATTCTTTGAACCGTTGGGTCAGAAACACTTCAGTTGAAGCAAAAAGACTGGCAATTTGTGCCCGGATCTCCTCATCCCGCCCGGCCATATCTGTTGCCACTGAACCTATCATGCAGCCTGGAGGGCTATCCGGTGACGTTAGTGTAGTGTTAACAGCTGAAAAGTACCCTGCAATTGTTTCGCGAACGGTTTTGCCCTCAAGCAGTTTTTCAAGGTGTGGTGCTCCGATTGTTGCTTTGTAATGTTCAATCGCAGCCAGAAAGAGCGTCCGTTTGTCATCAAATTTCGCATACAAGCTTGGCTTATTGATGCCCATTGCTTCGGTGAGATCACTAAGAGACGCGCCCTCATAACCCTTCAACCAAAAGACACGCATGGCTGCATCTAAGGCTTCATTAGGGTCAAAAGCCAATGGGCGACCACGACTGCGATTGGATGGCTGATTCTTTTTCATACCCGATTTCGATTAGATGGCTGGTCCTTTTTAATACCGATTGGTACAAATTATAGCTAAGACAATCAATTTTGTACAGATCGGTATTAAAATATTGCTCACGTTTTGGTTGCGCAAAGAACACCCTTCGTTTTCTAGGAATGTCAGCTCATCCACTGACAGCTGCTCTGCCACAAAAGTACGAACTACTTTCGGTCTCTCATGCTTGTTTTCAGAGAAATGTCCTTTCAACTGAAAAAACTTCGGCAACAGCGCAGAGCCTAAGCGATTGAAACCGCGTTTCTGACGAATTATCTGCTGCCCTGCCTTCTCGATTGTCCAATGCTTAGTCAGGTCGTGGTCTTCCCATTTTCGCTTCACCCTACACTTCTGGAATCACGCCTCCACGAGCGTAAAACAACGAAATCAGCATGAGTAAAACTCATATTTCAGACGCTTGGACGCATTTTGACTTCACAAAAACAAACGACTGAAACCTATACATATAAGCTAATTCGAGCTTATGGGACTTCGTTTTAGCTACCCTTCAGTCACCCTAAAAAGAGAATCCAGAAACCTGATGCAGGTCTCTGGATTCTCTTCTCCTCAAAAGGGTTTATTGCATAGGCTTTATCTCACTTTCAATCATGAGCAAACCTTGCGTAGACTGCAGCTTATGCAAGGCTGCTCACTTCACTCCAAGCGCTGACGATCACACCACCCAATTCAGTGACTCCGGTTGTGCCTGACTCATCTTGACTCAAAGCGTCTTCTACCAAAGACTCCACCTGACCTTTAATGAGAGTTGCACCACTCTCCAACATAAATTCATCTATACGATCGCAATTTTAATCTGTCCCATCCTTATTACTGGTCAGGCTTCACCATGATTGGGAACCCCTGGTAAATAATCGGGTCTACAACTCAGCCTAAATGCCTACGACCAAATGCGACCGCGTCGGTAGGGCTTTTTCGCTTCACTTTTCTTTTGCTTAGCGAGTTGTTGTTTCAGCAGTGTTTCCCACCAGTAGTTGTAATCTTCTAGGCCGGTGGCGTGGAGGGTGCGGGGCTGTGCAGCAGGAATGTGGAGAGTGGGATCGCTGGTGGCTGTTTTGCCCTTAGCGGCTTTTTTAGTTTTCTTTTTTTTCGGTTTAGGCGCAGGAACCAGTTGCAAATCATCAGCGGTAAACCAGGTCGCACCGTGAATGGTGCCGTGGTTGCCGTTTTTGGTTTTGTCGTTGGCGGTGGTGCCGGAACCGTCATCTAGGGGCCAATAACCTGCTAAACCTGGTTCATCCCCGCGTAAGCGCTGAGACATATGGTTTTTAATCTCATCTGCTGTGCGAGCAACATTCCAAACTCGCACCTCTGCCATTTGCCCCTGGAAAAAATAACCGGGTCGATTGTATCCATGGCCAAGTCGCAGTGGCAGGTTTTCATTATCCAAAATCTCGCCTTCCACGGCTTTACTTTCTCCCGGTTGCCCATCTGCAACTAGATAGACCTGCTTGGAGTTAAATACAACGGCAATGTGAAGCCACTTGTGCCTTGGAACCTCACATTTCAAGGAAGGCATAACATTTTTTTTGGTAGCTGTTGAGTGAGCAAAAATAATGTTGTCACGCTCTTCTTGGATGTAACCAGCGTAGTGGTAAGCGCCATTTGCACCCACCTTGATAAAAAGAAACCCTCCTCGGGCATTTTCGCACTTGACCCAAGCTTCAAAGGTGAGAGTTTTCGTCAGATTAAGACTGGCCCCGCTGCCACAATCGATGGAGTCACCCGAACCGTCAAACTGCATTACGGTAACCGGGGGATAAACCACTGGGGCATCATCAGGAACCGAGGTTTTAGCCATGACAGAACATTTCCCTTATGAAGGTTGACCAAAAATTGTTATTGACACGAAGCAGCAAGCAAGACCCAATCACCACAGCTTGAATAGCGCTACGCGGACATTTTGTATTCGCAGAAGGGCCGCATCAAAACGATCTATACCCAAATGCGCCCCCGTCGATAGGGCTTTTTCGCTTCACTTTTTGTTTGCTTCGCCAGTTGTTGCTTCAGCAGGGTTTCCCACCAATAGTTGTAATCTTCTAGCCCGGTAGCGTGGAGGGTGCGGGGCTGAGCTGCAGGAATATGGAGAGTGGGATCGCTGGCGGCTGTCTTGCCGCTGTTTTTTCTAGTTTTCTTTTTCGGCTTGGGCGCAGGGGCCAGTTGCAAATCATCAGCGGTGAGCCAGGTGGCTCCGTGGATAGTGCCGTGGTTGTCGTTTTTGGTTTTGTCTTTGGCGGTGGTACCAGCACCTTCGTCAAGGGGCCAGTAACCCACTAAACCCGGTTCATCGCCGCGCAAGCGTTGGGACATATGGGCTTTGATTTCTTCAGCTGTGCGTGCTGTACTCCAGAGTCGCATCTCTGCGAGTTTCCCTGTGAACATAGTACGACGAACATTGGAGAAGTCTTTCCCAATCAGCAGCGAGGCTTCTGCATTGTCAATGAGACCGCACGTTAAGGTTTGATTTGCTTGAGCAACACCGTCTACATAGAGCAGAGCTTCTTGTTGATTAACAACAAGGGCAATATGATGCCAATGATTGTCGTGGGTAGATACCGACTTCCAACGAACAACGCCTCTGCCTTGCCCCGCCTCAAGGTCTTTATAGAACCAGGAAATTGCATTGTTGCCTAATAAAAGTGCATAAGAAATTTCGGCACCATCATCTTGACAATCCTTAGCAACAATGTAGCCAAATTCCATTGGTTTGCACCTAAGCCAGGCTTCAATGGTGAGGGTTTGAGTTAGGTTTAGGCTTGCTCCGTTACCGCAATCAATGTGGTTACCTTTGCCATCAAACTCCATCGCTGTTGTGGCAGGTGCGGCGGCGGTCTTAGAAGCAGAGGATTGAGCCATGGAACAACAGTGTCCTTATGCAGGTTGACTAAAAGCGAAGAGCGACGGCGGTTAAAACCATTGCCTAGCAGCCGCAGCGGGCATAACCACGGGACCGCAGGATGCCGCTGTCGGTGAGGGCGCACTGACTGCAACTGCCCATGCCCCGGAAGACTGCCGGGTCGTTGTAGTTGGCTCCGTGGAGCAAATCGATGCGAATGCTGAGTAGGTCGTGAATGGAACCGTGGGTTAGGTCTACGCTCCAGTGGGGTTGGATTAGGTCTGGACGCTTCAGAGGAGGTGCTTGTTTGGGGAGTCTCATAGATATTTAGATGATAAGGGTACAGAACTAGAATCAAATCGCCTGAGAGCAGGTCATTAGCCCCAGACTTGCCTGAGCGTTAGAGCAGTTCCGTCCGCTGGATAATCGGTCGCATCGGGCCGCAGCGACTATGCAAATTTATACTTGCTCCAACACCATTGGGCGTCCCATAACCTCAACATGAGATAGTTCAGCCAAGGCCGCTGATTCACTCATAGGGTTACTCAGATCAACGTAAGCGAAACCTCTCGATCACCCCATCTCGCTTCCAGGTATCTCAATCTCCTCAACTGCCCCATAAATAGAGAATAGAGCCTTCAGGTCTGCCTAAGTTACCCGGCGAGATAGGTTTCCTACGCGAATGGTCTGAGAGATAATCCCCCGTTTTGTTAAACCTTGGGGATGACCCACAGTAGTACGAATTGAAAATGGTTAAGGGCAAGGCAGATAACCTGAGACAAGTTTGCACGGCACTTGTCTCAGGTTTGGGGTTTAAGTAGCTATCTCCTCCGGGCGAGCATCTCTGCCATTAATTGCGCTGCAGCAGGCAACTCATTTTTCTCGACTTTATTATTCTTCCAGGGTGACCGAAAGCCAGCTACCGCTTCTAGGTCCGGAATGTCCTGTTCAAAAGAAGCCTGAATCGCAATGCGGGCCGTACTATCGGCACGGAGGCCGGCGGGGTTGGCAATGCCGTTGCGCGCCACCGGTGCAATTTGCTGGGGCAACAGAGATTTACGAGTTGTGGTCATGGATTTTCTCCTTAGGTTTATAACATGAAACGATCTGCTAGACCCAAACCAAGGCTAAGTTCACTCAGGCACCTGGGCTATATAATGGCAGGGGTTCTGCATGCAGTTGTAAACCCATTTCCCCCCTCCTTCATAGAGTCGAGGCCTAGCAGGATACTACCTGTGTGACACATAGATAATATGCTGTGTTGATTATTGGCAGATACTTTCCCTTCCAGTTGTTGGAGATGAGGGCCAACCTCTAGTAGTGTGCAAGTAACAGGTGCATACAGTTTAGGCTGTAGATTCGACATGGAAACGACCTCCATAGGTTAGGTAAACAATAATCAATAGTTGGAAATCAAGCGAGATTCCCAACCTCAACGCTGCAGTAACTACCGTGCTGACCAAGAGCGCACATCGCCCAAGGTCACCGGAATCACATCACTGACATCAATGGTGAAGCGAAACACCTTGCGCGCCCGCATGATGTTTTCCGCATCAAAGAACCGCAGTACCACATCCCAGCAATCGCTGTCCATGCGGCAAAAGGGGCTCTTGGTAATTTGGATGTCGTCTAGCTCCATGCCAGCGACCACCGCTTCACCAAAGGTGGTTGCCGCCTGAAAGGCATTGGTGGCGGCAAAGTTGAGGGCACGTTCCTGAGACGATTGGCCCAAATTACGGAGATCGTAGTACACCCGGTTCAAAAAGCTCTCCAACGACTTACGAATTGGGACATCGTCTTCGGCCTCCTGCGCGGTCTGCACCGCAGACACCGCCGCTTCTACCAGGGTATTTACCTTCCAGCCATACAACCCACGGGGACTATCCAGCATAATTACGGGCACCCGCTGGCCAGAAAACAGCATGACGGTCTCTCCAGTTAGGTATCCAGGAATGCTGACCCGCTCGACATAACCTTCATTGTCTTCGGCAGCCACCTGTCCCGCCAGCATTTGCTGCAGCACTTCGTACACTTCCCGTGCAAATGGCCCCACTGCCTTGATGGCATACAGGGGCGTTAGCTCCATATTCAGCGTCCAAATCAGTGACCTAGACTCCGATAGGTTTGCCCCCAAATAGTCGGCCATTTGCCGCGCATCGTAGGGGTTAGCCGGCACAATGACGCCATCAAAATCGACCCCTGGCATCAGTTGCTTAAACGAATCGCGGCGAGCTTCACTGGCAAAGTCATAACCCAGGGTACCGAGGGCATAGACTAATCTTGGCTCTGCTTGGCTAGGAGCTACAGCAGTTGAAGACGCAGGTTGAGTCATAGATCGAGAATCTGAATTAGTTGGTTGGGAATTTGAATAGGGTGGTTGGGAAACAGCAGGATTGACCGCAGGGATTTGGGAAATTGCCGGAGCCGGTGGCGGCACGGGCTGCATTGCGGACGCTGAGATCGCTGGGGCAACAGATTCAGGTGGTAACTCCGCTGCTGCATTCACTGTGGCGAGTGTAACCTCCGGCTCCGATGGCAGCTCGCCAGCATAGGCAGGATTGGTGGGGTTTTGGCAACTACAGTCCGCAGCAGTTACCCCCTCTGCAGCGGACATGTTCTCACGAGCCATGGCGTCTACCGTGATCGGAGACGCTGCCGCGGCTACCCCTTTCGCGACAGCAGGCGTGAGTGGTGCATCCGGCATCCCCTCACTCTCTGAGGACACCGCTACTCGAATGCCCGCTGGCAAACTGGCGGCAGGGGCCGCTGTCGCCAAGGGCTGGACTTCAGACATAGAATCTCCTCCAGACATAGACTCTCCTTCGATCAACTTCGTCATCGCGCCCGTAACGTTCAATCGACCAGCCAAGCAGCGCGGCACCGACTGTTGCCCCAAATCGTTGCAGGGAGTGGCACTCTTCAACAGGGCCTCACGCACCACCCTAGGATTCAAGGGGTGGCCCCGCTGCCGCTGCAAGCTCAGCAACAACGCCGCCACCCCCGTGACAATCGGTGTGGCAAAGCTGGTGCCCGTGAGTCGGGCCACCCCACCGCCCGGTGCCGCCCCCAGGATGTTGGCCCCCGGCGCGAGAATCCCTTGAGTTTGATAGGTTTTGCCCCAGTTGGTGGTTCCCAATGGCTGGCCCTGGGCATCCATCGCTCCCACTGCCAGCACCGCTGGCAGCGCCGCTGGCACATGCAAACAGTCACAGCCCTCGTTACCCGCCGCCGCCACAATCAAAACGTTGTTATCCTGGCAGGATTTCACCGCCTGGCTGAGTAAAAATTCGACATTACCGCTCTGGGTGAGCTGCCCGCCGCTGAGATTGATTAGATGTGCCCCGGCCTCCACCGCCTGGTTAATGGCTCGGGCCAGATCCAGCTGAGACAGCTGCCCGGTTTGATCCGAAAAAATCGGGACAATCACCCCTTCGCAGCAGGGGGCTATGCCCGCTATGGGGCTACCAGGTTGGCCAAAGATAAGGCTAGTGACGTGGGTGCCGTGCAGGGAGAGCTGACCCCTGGCCGAAGCTTCTCCTTGTACCAGGGTGGGCAGGCGGGTAAGCTTAGCCCCCGCAAAGCAAGGGTGCGCCGTATCCACCAGACCATCCAGCACAGCGATACGAATCTTGCTGTCACCTTGAGTGGCCGCAGCGAGAGTTTTCAGCCCGATAAAATCAGCAAGAGATGAATGCAACGATTAAAGGCTTTGTGAACGTCATAAATCTGCACACAACAAACAGACCAAGTGCAACCAGACTCGCAATGTCTCTAATAAATTTGACGAGAGTATACTATCAAAGACCTGATTGACTTGTATGTTCAGATTGTGGAATGAAGGAACGCATCAGGCATCTTCATTCTGCGGTAGAAGAAAGGCAGGGCATAGAGAGACTGGTGGTTGACTAAGGCCTACGAGCCCGGTTGTCAGATAAGCCTCTATA
>JBCCOO010000143.1:0-7871 GCA_039025345.1 Cyanobacteria bacterium P01_D01_bin.105
CAGCAGGTATAACGTGTAGAGCGTGCTATTACACTGCGCTGTAGATGGTTTAGATAGCTCACGCATTGACTCATTCTTACTCGCAACGTAACCGCTATCTATAGTTTACAGCGTTGCTATTCTGTCAATGCGTAACTCCTAACTCTGTTGAGGGTGCTGATTAAAGCCGTGAAGCAGCGTGTAAAAGCAGGGGATGATAAATAATGTCAGTAATGTTGCTAGCGATAGGCCAGAGAATACAACAACGCCCAATGGCTGCAAAAATTCTGAACCTTGGCCAAGGCCTAGCGCCAGTGGAAACATACCCAGCACGGTGGTGATAGTCGTCATCAGGATGGGGCGCAGTCGCTGAGGAGCTGCTTTGTGCATTGCGGTGAACCGATCGCAGTTCTCCTGTTCATGAATTTGGTTGCCCAGCTCAACTAAGATAATGGCGTTGTTGACAACAATACCAACGAGCAGCACTGCGCCTACAATAACCGTTGCGCCAATAGCTGTTTGGGTAATAAACAACCCTAAAATGCCGCCAGCTAGGGCTAATGGCACGGTCAGCATGATGACCAGCGGATCGATTAAAGAGTTGTATTGAACGGCCATGACGGTGAAAACTAAGAAGGCCGCCAGCCCGCCTAATAGGCCAAGGCCACCGGCAATGGCTTCGTTGCTTTGGGCGGCATAGCTGGGTAAGCGAGTGACCCCAGCCGGTAAAGTAACGTTTGCTATTAGCTGATCTGCTTCTGTGATGGCGTCTCCTAAACTAGCACCGTCACTGAGTCTGCCTTCAATGATGAAAACTTGCCGCTGGCTAATGCGCTGAATTTCGGCGGGGGCTTGGCCGTCTTCGACGCGAGCAATGTCGCCGAGGCGGACGAGCTGACCATTGATATCACTGCTGAGTAGCGGTAGCTGGGTGAGTTCTGCTGTGTTCTGCACGAGGGTCTCGGGAATTTGCACACGGATATCGACAAGGCGGTTGCCTCGCTGAAGCTGGGTAGGGACCGAGCCGGTCAGGACGGTTTGCACAGTGCTGCCAATCGTTTCGGCGGAAAGGCCAAGGTCGGCGGCGCGTTCCCAGTCGGGGCGAATTTGAATTTCGGGCTGGGGTGGATCGGCGTCGGGAGAGTAGCGGGCTAGGGTCGCTTGTTCATCGAGGACGGCCATCATTAGCCCGCCTGCTTCTTGAAGGTCTTGCGGGTTGTTGCCTTGCAAGATGATATCGACATCGCCGCGTACGGGAGAGTTGTTTAAGATGAGGCCGCGAATGTCTCCGGGGGAAACTCGCAACCGGGTGTTAATGAGGTTGAATTGGTTGAATGCGCCGGTCATGAGATCGCTAAATGCCTGTACATCTGTTCCTGGTACTAGTGTCAATGTACTAGAGCCTCGCAGCGCGTTGGCGCTGGTGTTACCCCCAAAGAGAAAGCCGCCTGAGGTGCTAAAGGCGTATTCGACCTCGGGCTGTTCCAACAGAAGTTCATCGATAGCGCTCATGACCTGCCGGTTTTCATCAGCGGTGGTGCCTGCTGGAAACTGAACTCTGACATTAGCTTGGCCATTGGCGATCGCTGGCAATATTTCTTGAGGGATGTTGCCTACCATCAGGATGCTGCTGCCGCCAAAGATGAGAAATGCGATCGCAATAGACAATACCCGTCGCTGAAGCACCCAGCCCAACGCCCAGCTATATTGCTGAGTGAGCCCTTGCAGGCGCAGGTCAAACTGGCGAATGAGCCACCACTTGTTAACCCCGCTAGACCACTGCACGGCCAGTAGCCGAGAAGCGAGCATTGGCACCACCGTTAAGGCGACTATGAGTGAGGCGGCAACGGCAAAGCTAACGGTAAGTACTAGTTCGTTGAACAGGAGTGAGATAAAGCCGCCGATGAGTAAAAAGGGCAGAACGGCGACTAGGTTTGTTGCTGTAGATGCAAATAAGGCAGATTCTAGCTCTCGGCTGCTGATTTCGGCTTGACGAATAACAGCTTTCTCTGATTTTTTTGAGCCTTTAACAATGTTCTCTAGCATGACGATGGCGTTATCGACGACAATGCCAACACCCAGTGCTAGCCCGCCTAGGCTAAACACGTTGAGCGAAAGACCAAAGATGCCCATGAGTAAAATCGCTATGAGTGTTGCCAGGGGAATGGCAAGAACGATAATGAGCGTTTGTCTTAGTGAGCCGAGGAAAAGAAGAACAGAGAGACCAGCTAGCCCTGCGCCAATGAGGCCAGAGATAGCGACGTTTTGAATAGAGTCTTGAACAAAAACAGATTCATCTAGGGTGGTGTTGAGCACCATGTCTGCCGGGATGAGGCCAGAGGCCTGTAGGTCTGCAAGGCGCTGCTTGATGCCTTCGACTGTTTCGATGGTGTTGGCAGCAGGCTGTTTTTGGATACTGATTTTGACGGCGGGCGTACCGTTGAGGTTGACAAAGACACGCTGGTCTTCGGTGCCGTCTATGACCTCTGCAAAGTCGCGTAGATAGACCTGTTGCAGTGCGGATTCTGTTTGGTCTGCTTGGTTTGTATCTACTTCAAAGATGAGATTGCGAATTTCGTCGGCTTGCTGAAAGCGTCCGGCTACGCGGGTAAGGGGTTCGCTATCGGGCCCCTGAATGCGTCCTCCGGAGGTATCGAGGTTGCGTTCTGAAAGGGCGTCTAGAACATCTGAAAGCCCTAGTCCTAGAGCCTGTAGCCGTGATGGGTCGAGGTTGATGCGGATTTCTTCTTGTACGCCACCAGAAACATCGACACTGGCGACGCCAGGAACGGTGATGAGCTCGCGGGATAGTTCTTGGTCGGCAAAGACTCTGAGCGCTACGCCCTGAAGTGATGAAGAGCTGAGCGCAGTTTCGTAAATAGGTAGCTGAGACGGTTCAAACTTAAATAAGCGCGGCTGTTCAACCGTGTCAGGGAGACTGTTGCGGGCTCGGTTAAGGGTGGCTGTAGCGTCGTTTAGGGCCTGGTCGATATCGCCACCTGGCTGAAAGTATAGGTCTAAACTGATGCTTCCTTCTCGGGTTTGTGAAAACACCTGAAGAACGCCTTCGGTAGCCGAAAGAGCTTCTTCTAGGGGACGGGTGACTTCGTCGACTGCGACTTCTGGCGATACTCCGGGTGCATCTGCCCGTACGCCGATGCGAGGATAGGTAATGGAGGGCAGCAAATCAACGGGGATTTGCTGGATGAAAAACAAACCTAGTACGATGACCGCCACGGTAAGTACAAGGGTGGCAATGTGTTGACGAATGGCTAGGTTACTAAGGCTCAGTCGTCTACTGGTAACGGGGGCGCTGTTGTTGTCTTGATGAAAGCTATCTTTGCCTATAGCTGCGGTTGATGGGGCCTTGGGCTGTTGCATTTGCTTTAGGCTCCTGGTGGTGTGAGTAGTTTGCTTTCACTGCTAGATCTGTTGCTGGGTCTGTTGTTAGGGTTGGGTCTAGTAAAGGGTGGCCGATCGTTTTGTTCGGGTGTTGATTCAGTATTTTGTTCTGGCGTATTTTGTTCAGCTGTATTTTGTTCAGATAAGATGCTGAGTCGTATGGCTTGCCCTGAGGTGAGGGGCTGATCGCTTTTCACGACAAAAGCATCGTCAGCTGTCAGCCCAGAGAGAATTTCTACTTGGTTTTGATTGCGCTCTCCTATTCGCACTGAGCGGGCGATCGCACTTGCCTGCTGGCCACTTCCTTCTACAACAAACACTGTGTCGCCCTCTTCGCCAACTTCTAATGCGTTTACCGGCACCAGTACAGGCAGTTGAGCGGTTGGCTGGTCTGGGGCGAAGGTAACCCTTGCGAAGAGTCCGCTGCCGATGCGTGCATCTGGGCTAGGAAGGGTGATTTGCACCGGCACTAGCCTGGAGGTGGCGTCGGCGACAGGGGCAATCTGTTCAATTTGGCCAGGAAGGCTGCCTTCTCCAGGAAATGCATCAAGAGTAATGCGGGCAGTTTGGCCTATGCTCAGCTGGGCAATATCTAGTTCGGAGACCTGTACGGTGATTTCTAGCGTGCTTAAGTCCCCTAGCTCTAGAAGAGTGGCTCCGGCCTGAACAAAGTCACCTGGATCGACGAGTCGAGAGAGGACGACGCCTGTGAGTGGCGATCGCAAGTCTGCATAGGAAAGCTATTTTTGAGACTGGGCGACCACGGCCTGCTGGGCATCGATTTGGTTGCTGGCAGAGGCAACGGCCTGTCGCTGGGCCGCGACCTGTGTTTGGGCTGAGCGGAGGGCCTGTTCTGCGTTGTTGGCGGCGAGTTCTGCGGCTTCGGCCTGCTGGAGTGAAATGGCGCCTTCGCTGGCGAGCGATCGCAGCCTTTGCGCATCGATTCGTGCTTGGTCCAGAGTTGCCTGAGCCTGTACCACTGAAGCTTCGGCATCAGCAATAGAGACTTCTGCTTGAGCGGTGTCAGCACGCCTAGCAGAAAGCTCAGCTTGGGCCTGGTTAAGGCTGGTGGTTTGCAGGTCACCGTCGAGCTGGGCGAGGAGCATGCCGCGTGTGATGGGGTCGCCGACATCTGCTGGGATCTCAATGACTTCGCCGGAGACTTGCGATCGCAGGGCAACCTGCTGTGCTGGACGGGTTGTGCCTGTATAAATCAGCAATCCGTTGAGGGTGCCTGTCTCTGCAGTGGCAGTTTGTACGGCTACCGGGTTGTTGCTATTGCCACGTGGTCCACCCGGCCCACCTCTTCCTGGGTCTTCACCTGTCTGAGCTTGCCCGGTGGGCAATATGCTACAGCCTGCGGTCAACAGCAGAGGAAGTAGCCAAGCTCGCAGCCTATTACGTCTTCTATTGCGGGCAAGCGTAAGTTTTGATTTACGCTGAGGAGAAAAATGTGGAATCAAAATACACCGACTTTGTTACTTGCCAATAGTTTACTAGTTGTAAACAGACTACTTAGTAGTCATTGGCTTGTTATCAATTGGCTTGTCATCAATTGGCAATAAAATTGAATTAATAATTTGATCTCTTGATCTCTATTGAATTAAAAGTACTGCAGCCTTTTAATTTTGAAATCTTACAAAAGTCATGAATAGATCGTGACCATCAGCACTTGACTATCGAGATTACTTTATTCAGTTCTTGACAGGCTGGGTTCATGTTTGGTTCATCAGTTTGCTGGGCGTTTGAGTGCTAACAAGCTACAGGCGAAGGCGGATAGACGGTGGAAGTCTACCGATAATGTAAACTTACTTGATTGTTTTGAGAGAGGGGCGCGAGTGAGCGCTGTTTTGTTGCCAGTAGTTACTTTATTCCTGCCCTTATCGTGACTTATGGCGCATTTCTTTTACGAGTATTCTTTTTATTGTTTGCTTGTTCAGGATTTGACCACTGCTTGAATCCTAATTAATTTGAACTCTACAGGAGTCGCAAAATGAACTTGAATCGCAAACTGAAGAATACTTTGGCCACCGTAGCAGGTGCTTCGGTCATTACTCTTTTAATGGCAGTTACCGCTGCCCAAGCTAAAGCAGATAGGCCAGATGATCGTTCGAATGTTCAGATAACGGTAGATATTGTGCGGCCTCGACAGCCTGCACCTCCACAACCGTCTCGGCCTGTGCCCCCAGCACCCCCAGAATCCCGTCGGCCAGCATCCCCAGAGCCAAAAGATCGGCCCGCACCACGTCGCCTCCCTGCCTCTCGTCAATGATGGGCTGAACCTGCGCACCGCCGATCCAAGACATGCTGATCCAAGACATGTAGAAGATCGCTTTGCTAGAGAGGGGTTACACACTTTGTCTCAGAGCCCCACCGAAAAATATCAGGTGGGGACGGGGGCTTTCGGCATTTTATAGATAATGAAAACAATCTACTTAGTTCTTCTAGTATTTGTTTGTTGAGTATTGCTTGCTGTGTGACTGTTACATGCCTAAAAGATTGTTCTTTGGGAGGAAAATTGTATGAAATCTTTCAGACAAGGAATTACGCCTGTTAGATTAGTTGTTCTTTTCGTTGTTATTGGATTATTAGCTATTGCAGACAGAATAGAGCCAAGTATTATGATTCCTGTGGATTCTATTTCTACTACTTCTACAATGCCTTTTTCTGTGAATTCTGTCAGACCATCAGAGCAGCCATTGGCAGAAAAGACATTGGACGCACCGACAGTACCTCAGTTGCCTGATTGGCTACAAATACTAGACTTAAATGAGGCGCAAATTCGCCAAGTTTTTGAGATTGATTCACTGCTAGAACAGCGATTGCAAATGATTCTTAATAGTGAACAGTACAGCCAGTGGCAATCTTCTCAGATTAATCTTTCTGATGCAGCTGGGAATGGCACCTGGACCTTTGAAGACATCGATATTGATCTTTCACCCTATCAGCAGACTGCTGTGAACGCGGTCTTTCGAGATTCTCTGCAGAGTGTGCTAGCGATGCTGTCGGTTGAACAAAGTCGGCTGCTGCAGCAATACCTGTCAGAAGAACAAGTTTTGCCTGGCGCTAGTTTAGATATTTGATTTTGCAGACCCTGTCGTCTTTTTTGGCAGGTGACAATAGCTTTTATATCGTGAGCTTTTTGTTCTTTTGCCATTTACTTGCTGTTTTTTATGCATGCATTTTTGATTTGCCTGATAAGATGCCGACTGTTGAGTTGCTTCCTAATGGTTATTGCTGTTTTTAGTTTGTTTGCTCCTCTGGCTTTTTCTGCTGAGGATGTGAATGATTCGGACGATATGCTTTTACGCTCTTTAGAGCAGCCATCGGTGGACATTTCTGAGCCGCTTTCTCAAACGGAGATGACTGCTGTAACAACGCTAGAACAAGCTTTTGAAATCGCTGATCAGTCTAATCGAGAGATTGAACAGGCGGCGATTGCTGTTCGTCAGGCTGAGGCGGCGGTGCGAGAGGAGCAGGCGAGCTATCGGCCCGCTGTGGCGGTCTCGGCAGATGGATCTTATTCGGTACCAGTGACTAGTAGCGGTAACGATAGTGCTAGTCTTGATGGTGGTATAGACTTGAGCTATACACTGTTGGACTTTGGTCGGCGAGAGGCTGCTGTTAACATTGCTTCGGCTGAGCTAGAGGTGAGCCGGCTAGAACTGCAAGTTGTTCAACAAACGGTTCGGTTGGATATTGCTACGCAGTATTATGATTTGCAAAATGCTGCTGAGGCGGTTCGCATTGGTCAGGCTGCGATCGCAAATTCTGAACAAAATCTTCGGGATACTCAGCTGAGAGAGCAGGCAGGTACCGGTACCCGCTATGACACTCTGCAGGCCCAGACTCAGCTGGCTGACGACCAAGTGACGTTGCTCAGTGCTCAAAATGATCAGGCGATCGCTCAGAGAAGCTTGGCTCAACTTTTAGGTATCGGTGACTCTGTCGAAGCGCTATCTGTTGAAGCGATCGCCCAGCGACCTGTTTGGCCTTTGAGTTTGGAAGAAACGCTCGCCCAGGCCTATCAAACAAGAGCGGAGCTATCTCAGCAGCGGCTTGAGCAAACCATTCAACAAAACACAGCCAGGCTAGCTAGCGCCGAACTCTCTCCAGAGCTTAGCCTGTCAACAGGCTACGATTTCTCTAATAGTTCAGTAGATACTAGCGATTCGACCTATAGCTGGGCCGATGGTGCCAATATTAGTTTGGACTTGAGTTGGACGCTTTACGATGGCGGCGCGGCGACGGCTCAGGTAGAGCAGGCTAATGCCGCCGCAGAGATTGCCGTTAGCGAGCTAGCCAATCAGCAAGACCAAATTCGGCTCTCAGTAGAAACTGCCTACCTTAGTGTGCAATCAGCAACAGAGCAAATTGCTGCGGCTGAGGTGGGTGTTGTTTCTGCTGAAGAGGGACTAAGCCTGGCTCAGCTGCGCTTTCAATCTGGGGTGGGTATTCAGCTGGAGGTGCTGGAAGCGCAAAGCGACCTG
>JBCCOO010000144.1:0-7846 GCA_039025345.1 Cyanobacteria bacterium P01_D01_bin.105
AGGTCATGGATGCACTTTTCAAAGAGAATATGCCGAAGGCTCAGTATTTGAAAGCGCGTAACCGCATCTCTAATGTTCTGTCAGGCGGGGTTCGTGCTGGCGATTGGTACAGAGGCGCGCGGAGTTCCTACAGCCTTACAGCGAGCTAATCTCAAAGCAGATATATCACCCTCACGGCCCGCTTTCTTCTTACTCCGAAAGTGGGCTTTCTTTGGGTACACATCAAAACAATTGGCCGCTACTTCTTAGTAGAACATAAACCCTAGTCAGTGGCCCATGAATGTAAGCCCTCGCAAGAAGCAGGGAATAATCACCATCTCGCCAAAGCTGCATATTCTTCTCTAATGAGGCTAACCAGCCCTTGCCATACGTTACTCCTGGACATTCCAGTGGCAAAGCCATACAGATAGAGTCTTTATGGCTGCAATACCAAGCGATCGCCCGATCAATCTTTTCAGGCGTAATCTGCACTCGCTCCACTAACTCGCCTACTCCGGAATCGAGATCGCGCATTTACGCTCCAACTGTTCAAGATTCTCCAAACACAGCAATAGCTGTGCCTGATTACTCTCAGCAATATCCGTCCACACCTCAGCATTAGAGACGGTCTCAACGGCGGAAACTTCATCCGGGGCCTTCTCAGATGAACTCACAACATAAGCACCAGCCGCGCCCACCAATAGAGAGATCGCAGAGATTGCCGCCACGCCAATCATCAACGCCAGATTACCAACCGTCTCTCTACGTCTGATCGCGCGGTGCTGCTGCCCGATCGCTTTGGCAATGCCTTCTTTAATCACATCATGCATCTCAGCTCTACGCTGCTCCATCTCCTGCTGGCCCGTTTCAATGAGATGTTCTTCTGCGTATGTGATGATGCCTCTGAGCTTCACAATATGATCACTAAATTCCGCACTTAGTTCTTTCTTTCCGCTGTTGATAGTCTCTGAAATAGAATTAAACGCCCTGTTGGAATCTATCTGCGTCATAAACAGCGCCGCAATCACAAGCGCTGCAGGATCAGACTCAGGAATATCATGGTCACTCAACAGCTTATGCAGCGCAATCTTGGTCTCTGGGCCATAGGTTTCAAGGATAGAATCCCAGTCAATTTGCTTTCTCGTCACAGTCTGCATCACTATCGACCTCCTTTCTCAGCAGTGCTTTGGGGCTGAGTCGCTCTGAACTGTGCGACCTGTTCCACAATCCGCTGTCTAGCTGCGGCGTAGTTATGCCTGAGCATGGCAGTTTGTTCAGCAGACAACCCACCCGCAATCACTGAAATCTTGCCTCGATTCGTTTCAATTAACACCTGCTGCTCCAGAGGCACCCTATCTTGAGGCTGCATCACACCCTGCGCGTCAACTCGCCCTAGCTGCTTCACTCGGTAGCCATTGAGATCGCCTTCACTGTATTTCGAGAACTCATACAGCATGCCTTGCTCGTCTGCAATTCTCTTAATCGGAGACTGGTCATTGACCAAACAACTTGCTAAGGCCGCGCCATAGGCCCCTTCTTGAGCCAGTCCTTGCAACTTCTCTACCTGAAACCGGCTGGTATAGTCTGACCTTATTTCCTTCAGTCCGTGGGCTTGAATGCTGGATCGCGCGTGAGCAAAAGCAGCATAGTGCTCTTTATGCTGGGTGAGCTTGTCTACCCTGACGGAGAGCGCACCACCCTCTCGAACATACTGAAACAAAACATTGTTGGATTTATCCGAGATCGTCACCTGATTACCAATGCGGCTAATGATAAAGTCTTCAGCCCTATAAACCATCCCAGCCGACAGGTCTGTACTGTCCATTGTCGCCTTCTGCGGAGATTTACTGTCTCCCATAAACGCCTCAGACACATCAATGATCAGACGCTGCTCTGGCGTTAGTTCAGATTTAAGAAGAACCTCATTCTCTGCATCTTGAGTCGCCACTTCTGGTCTATCTGACAATAATGAGGCCTCCGTTACAGTCTCCTGCACCTGCTCAACTTCAGCATCCTTGAAGTGCTTGGAGCTGAGTGTTGCATCTACTTGATCCAACACAAAGAAGGCATCCACCGTTTGCTGTCTATCGGCCATTGCCGTTTGAGGCGCTAATGACTGATCTGCTCTTTGAACAATGCGATTTCCTTTTTCCAGCAGCGCCTCTGCAACAGTCACCACCTCATCCTGCCGCCTCAAACGCATCTCTCGCCACGCCTTAAACCGTCTCACTATCCCTCTCAGCATTTCGCCCAAGGCATCTCTCACCCCCGAACCCAGCTGAGACCCCATCTGATTCGCCTGCGCCCCAGCTTTACGCTGTTCGTTCTCCATCACCATCTCCAATCTCCCTATATCTCACTCAGCAAAGTCGGCAAATCTGCCACGACATCCTTTGACTTCGTCACCGGCAACCTGGCATGAAAATCTTGCACCCGCTTCTCAATCTCCTTAGGATCAATCCGCTGCTCTCCCACACCCGTTTTCACTTTCTGAGCTAAAAATCCATCCCATTCCGCCTCCACAGCCGCTTGAATCTCCAGCTCTGAATCAGAGACCGTCAAAGGCGATAACTTCACCGGAATAAAGCGCTGGGTCTTATTGCCGTAGCCCGGACTGAGCAGCACACAACAGCCCTCCGCCTGATTAACGAACTCATCTGGGGTCATCAGCCGCTTTTTAGTACGGTTCTCATTTCGTGTCCTAGAGCGGTTCTTGCCGTAGGTTCGATTCCTCGTTTTATAGGTCACATCTTCATCCCCTAGCGTCTCACTGAAGATACGAGCCGTTTCAATCGACTGTGGGTTAAAGAAAAACTTCGTCGCCGTGTTGGTATAGATCACATCCGCTAGCTCCACACCGTAAGTCTTCTTTAGCTGCCCTAATGACTGATAGCCAATCTGAGTACAGAGTCCATACTTGCGCTTCTCTGAGAGCCATTCAGCAATCTCTGGAAAGTACATCGAAGGCATCTCATCTAGCGAGAGAAACAACGGCTCCTCTCGGCCCCGTAAAACATTCCGAGACACCAGCGCATGAATAATAGAGGCAATCAACGGGGACACCGCCAGCCGAATGTCTTGCTTCACCCCAAAAATCAATAGCTTCTTGCCCGTGATATCCAGCGGAATCGTGGTTTCACCCAGCAGCGCAGGCAAGATATCAGGCCGCATCAGCTGACCAAATAGCAATGCAGCCGTGCCTCGAATAGAATCGATAGTCTTCTCGGACTTTGCCGTAGAGAGTAGCTGCCCAAAGGCCAACGTCAGCCAAGGATCAATCTTGCCAACTCCGCGCACCCGCTTGATCATGTCCTCATCTTTCAAGATGGTGAAGGCCGTTAGAATGTCTGGGTATTCCAACGCCTTAGAGAGCAGTAGTGCCGCTTCTGTCGCCAGTTCCCCGGCCACTTCAAAGAACATGTCCTTATTCTTTGACCCACCGTCTATCTGAAAGTTCTTGTTGAGGGTCTTAGCAATCTGACTAGCCCCGGTTGCATCTCGGTGGCTATCAACAAGATCTAGCACATTGCAGATGCCAGATTCTGGGAACCCTGGAGCAAAAATCTCCACCTCATACCCACAGCTCTCGGCCAACGGCGCAATCGTTTTGGCTAAGCCAGGATAGTCCGTATCCAGCAGCATCGTCGGCAAGCCTTGGGCAATCGCGGCACGGAGCGTAGGCTTAATCACCGAGAATGACTTACCCGAACCCGAACCGCCAATCACCGACATCCCTCGGGCCATATCAGGCAAATAGATTGTCCTGCCGTCTTTCACCATTTTGTTGCCCGGTTTAATCGTCGGGGAATTAATCCACAGGGCCACCTCGTCGTGCTGATTCCCCTGTATCTGTTGAATAGCTCGTTTACGGGCAAAGTGTTTATCTTTTGGAGTGGCCCAGCGTCCGTTACCCAAAACGTTCTTGCCGGAAGCACCAAAGGAAAGGTGATCGGCTAAGGTTGCGCCAATGACAAACACGAAGAATGCGGCCAACAGCCCCATCATCTCTAGGCTCAGGCCATAGTAGGTTTCCTGTGGCGTTGGCGCTGCGCTGCTGTCTTCAGAGGGAGCCTGCGATACGAGTAGATGCTGATACTTCATAGGCTGTTCTCATACTGCCAAGCATCATCGATGTCTAAAACAGAGTAAGTCTTTGGCGGTAAGATAATGCCCAGTTCTTGCAACGCCCAGAGGTCAACAGAGGTTATCTCCGGTAACACCTCTGTTTCACCACCTGGGACCGGAAGATCCGCACTATTCTCCACTTCAATATCGTCACTCGAAGATGAAGTCATGTGCTCACGATAAATCTCTATTCCGCCAAAACCTTCAGCAATCACTTGATAGAACTGAACGGTTAACGCTCTTGCCACATCCAGTGGCACACGGTTCGTAATGGCGGCATCAAACTGTTCGCCATAGACCACAGCGCAGCTTTCACCAAACATGAGGCTGACTTCTTGGTAAAAGCGGCCGTCGTTCTCTTGATACCACCAAATCTGATAAAAACCGTGTTCTCCATAAACCTCACCCATTGCTCGCGCATCGGAATGACCATTAGGAATGCAGCGCATCCGGTCAATACCATCATTGCCTTTAGTCACTTTAGTCACTTTAGTCACTAAGCGATGAAAAACCAGTTCTGCTTTCGGTTGACTCATCACCAACCCTCTTTCCACATCTATTTCAATCGCTGTCATCAGAGCATTAAAGCCCATCACCAACAACGCAACACCCACTGCAATTAATCCTAATTTTTGATATCGCTTTTTCATGCTTTGAGATCTCTCACTGTTTTGTTGTAATCAACAACATCGCTCGGATTAATAGGAGAACCATCCTGCCGCACCTCAAAGTGGAGATGAGGCCCTGTAGACGTTCCAGACCCGATTACACCGGCTGCCCCTCCCGACAATCCGATGACATCCCCCTGATTTACCTTGGAACCGTCAGGCACTAAGCGTTCGGACAGGTGGGCATACCAAGTCTCTAAACCACTGCCGTGCTTGACAATGAGCATCCAGCCATAGCCACTAAAGCCACCACCCTGCGTGTAGTACTCAATCACACCGCTATCAGAAGCAACCACCTCATTGCCTGTTCCTACGGCTATGTCATCCCCGGTATGTGCCTTCCGAGTGCCGTAAACAGGATGGCGCACTGGAACAAGGCTGAAATAGCGACTAAAGACTTTTGTGCCATTAGCCAGCGGATGAATAAAGCTGCCTGTCGCCATACCACAGCGATCGCTTTCATTCCCTCCGCTCAGCTTCGCTTCTGCCTCACGGTAGTACTTCCTAAAGCGTTGCCCATACTCATACAGCGAGGTGCCCAAGTCATCTTTGGTTGTCTTAGAATCCAGCTGGCCATTATCGAGGACACCTGGCCCTCTAAAATGCATCTGCGCCAACACTTCCAACAAGCGATCGCCTGAATAACCGGCTGCCACTACCTGATTGATCATCTTCGTCTGATTCGAGATAAACAAACCATCCTGCACAGCAGGCGGGAACACAGACAGCAGCTCATCTGATGAAAGGGTTGCGCTTCGTATCCGAGCCTTCTCCAACAGCTGAGTGCCCCCCGGACGTTCGCCAATCGCATCCACCACATCTTTCCGGTAGGACATGTATTGGTACTTCCCCAACGCCCTGCCGGTCTGACGGCTGGTGACACTCACCCACATTCCAATCGCGCCATAGTCCCCCGAACCTGCGCTTTCAATCTTGTGATACGCCTCAGCTAACGCCTCAAACTTCACGCCGCTAGGGCCATCACCACAGAGGCTCGCCCCCGTGCGCCTACCGGCTGTCTTATTCGCCTCATCGATTGTCTTTAGCTCCGATGGCAAATCTGGACGCAGTTCTTCCCACCCAGGCGGCGCTTCAGTGGGAACAGATGCGCCGCCTAAGCCATCACGCAATCCTGTGAGAATATTGTCGCCTTCTCTAGTTTCAATGCCCAAAGGCACTTCTAGAAAGTAAGCCGTACAGCCAAAATCAACAAAAAGACCTTTAGAACAGAATCGAAAGGCAATGCCCCACTCAGCCGTTCCCGTTTGCTCATTGGTCTCTGAAACCTGCAAAGCAAACGTATTTCCAAAGGGCAAGCGATACGCGCCTGCTTCATCAAAGAGCGCACCCAGCACACCGTAACCGTCTTTTACGCGGTGAGCCTTTGTCATCCAGTTCGCGCCCTCCCAGCCCGCATCTGTTAGCTCAATGTGGGCACACCCTCCCTCACAGGCCAGCGCCTGCCATTGCTTCCCGCCATTGGTGCCACCGCTCACTGGCTGCGGCGTTGGCGTCGTTCCTGAATACTCACTGGGGCCAAAGACCAGATCTTGAACCGGAAAGAAGTTAAGAGAAGGCAGTGAGACCGGAATGGGGAACGAGCCCAGCGGGATATCGCCAAGTCCAGGTACATTAGCAATCACCTGATCGCCAATGCCTGAGAAGTCAGCCAGCTGCGCCAGGTTAAGGTTAGGAATAGCGGCAACCGGCAGTTCACCAAAAACATCCAGCACCTCTAGCTCAGCAAGACCTGGAACAGCTTCTATCACTTCATTGAACGTCTGATCGCCCGTAAAGAGTTCACCGAACTGTTCCAACGTTACCAGTTCAGGAATATTGGCGGCTGGCCAATCACCTAAGAAAGGAACATCCTTGAGAAACTCTTCTAGGCTAATGCCCCTTAAAAACTCAAGGTTCTCTATGGCAATAGCATTGAGGTCGATGCCTGTAATCTGTCCAATCTGCTCAAGGGTGAGCGCACTGGCCCCTAACCCAGTATCAATATCACCAATCTTCAGCACGTCAGCAGGCCATTCCCCTGACTGCCACTGACGCACAGGGTCATAGCCGATGTCTTCTACAGCATCTCCCACATCAGGAACAAAGCCGTCTTCTCGAAAAGGGGGCAGTTGATTAAATGTGGTGTTCAATATCTGAGCACCCACATTTACTTCAGACTGCGCGATCGCAGGAGAAACCCCACAGCAAAAAAGTACAACAGAGAGAATAAAAGAGAGTGAGCAGACAATCAACGCTCTTAATGACGTTTTAATCGAAATTGAAATCATGATTTGTGAAACCAGCCATCAGCACAGAGCACTGTCTCGCTGAGCTTTAAGGAGAAAGTTGAATCGTTAGAAGGAAAGGGGGGCTACTCTACACTTGTGGCGTATCGCCCATCCGCTCTAGCTCTTTCAACAAAATAGGCAATACGCCACTTTGAGACATCGCTGCTGAAACACCTACACCATTGCCGGTCAGCCGCAGAAATTCTTCTAAATCTTGCCAAGCCTGCGAGTCAACATTTGCTAGACCTTGCACTACGGCCATATCCCGCCCGCGTTCCACTTGCGCAATATCGTAGGCGCTTTGCCTAGAGCGCTGCAAAGCAGCCAGCGTTGGCGGTGTCTGGGGGGCTGCGGCTGGAATCTGCTCATTCGCAACAATAGAGACCAGTGAAGCCTCTACGGTTGGGGCGTCAGAAAGCTCCAGCAAAAACTGATAGAGCTGATCGCCCCCGCCATCTGCACCAGTCGTTGAAACGGTGATCAAAGTCGCACGGCCCTCACCTCGGACAAAGCTTGTCCCTGGCAAATCCAGATGACCCGCTAGCTGCGTCAGCCGAATAGAGGTGGCAAACCCGCACTCACCGATACGTTGCTGGCTCCCGCACAAGGGTCGATTGGTGGTCACGCCCAAAATAGACGGATCATCAATCCACAGAGATTGAATATACTGATCGTTGTCAAAGCTCAGCACGACACTATGCCCGACCGGAACAACAATTTTAGGCACGGTCTCTAGTGCCTGCTCCGTTGGGAGTTGTGTTCTGCCCAGCGCCTGGGCTGCACTAG
>JBCCOO010000145.1:0-7772 GCA_039025345.1 Cyanobacteria bacterium P01_D01_bin.105
ACTGAAGTGTTGAAGGTGTTTGCGGCCATTGGCCCAGCCGACTTCTCTTCTCTAGAGCTTTCTCCGTTAGATGTGCCGATGGCTTCAAAATCAGCGGCGACCAGAAGCGCGGGCGAAACAGGTTCGCTCAATCGGCTAATGTCGGCGATTAACGCAGAGTCTCCTAAGCTGACCAGAGCAGCAGTGGCCGTTGCCGATCCAAATCAAGATTGGACAACCAAACAGATCCGCTTTACGCTCACGCAAGCCTGATTCTTGTTCGAGTTTTTGACTGATTTATTCGACTGGTTTATTTGGCTGGCTTAATCATTTAAGCGCTCATTTTTTGAATCTTAGACCTTAATACTGGGAACAACCTATGACGACTAAAACACCGATGAAAGATATGGTGATCATTTTGCCCGGGATTTTGGGCAGTGTTTTGCAGAAAGATGGCAAAGATTTGTGGGCAATTTCAGGCCAATCAATTTGGAACTTAGTCACGCGCTCAAAAGAGACTATTAAGTCATTGGAACTGGGCTTTGATGATCCGACTTTGGATGATTTGGGAGATGGCATTCGGGCGACAGCGCTGATAGAAGATGTGCATTTGGTACCGGGGCTGATGAAGGTGGATGGCTATACCCAAACCACCCGGATGATCACCGATAACTTTCAGGTAACACAGGGAGATATCTATACTGATCCAGTCGATAAAGCGGCGAATCTTTACCATTTCCCTTATGACTGGCGGCGGGATAATCGAGTACATGCACGAAAGCTGAAGGCTCTGATAGATATTCGCTTGAAGTGTTGGCGAGAGAAAAGCGGCGCGGCAGATGCGAAGGTGATTTTGCTGGCGCACAGCATGGGCGGGCTGGTCTCTCGTTACTATCTGGAAGTGTTGGGCGGGTGGCGCGATGCTCGGGCACTGTTTACGTTTGGCACGCCTCATCGCGGCTCAATTAACGGGTTGAACTTTTTGGCGAACGACTATAAAAAGCTGTTTTTTGATTTGACGAATGTGATGCGATCGCTCACATCGGTTTATCAGCTTCTCCCCATTTACCCTGCGGTAAAAATCGGCGAAGACTTTTTTAGGGTCACCGAAACTGACCAAATTCCCAATGTAATTTCAGAAAGAGCTGCCGATGCCCGCAAGTTTCACGATGAAATTTATGACGCGGTGCAATCCCATAAAGACGATGAGCTGTATCGAACTCAGTTTATGACCGTGCCTGTTGTGGGTATTCGGCAGCCTACGCTGCAATCTGCAGAGATGATTGATGGCAAACTAGTTGCGAGTAAAGCACTGCCTAAAGTCTTGCAGGGCCGCACTGATTTTATCGATGGTGATGGCACTGTTCCAAAGATATCAGCAATTCCCAATGAGCTATCCAGTAGCTTTAACAACAGATTTATTTCGGAAGCGCACGGAGCATTGCAAAATCAAAAGCAGGTTTTGGAGTGCATAAGAGAAGCAATTTCTACTACCCAGTTAGGAGATACTGGATTTAATGTTAGAGCGATGGAGATGAGTATTGGCCTAGCGGTAGACGATGTGTATTTGCCCGATGAGCCGATTGCCCTCAGTGCCCAGGTGAGTTATCAACCAGACATCACTGGTCTCAACGCGGTTGTGACGCCTGTGACCAGTGACGCGCCGCCGATGACGTTTGCATTTGAGCGTTCATCAGAGCAGTCAGGGACAGAGCAGTGGACGCTCGCGATTGATACCTTACCTGCTGGGCTATATCGGGTCGCGGTGAGCGCGCAAGGCGGCCCTAATCAACTCTTGCCTTCAACGGTCAACAACGCATTTGAAGTAATTGATACTACGCAGATGTAGCGCCCACAGATGTAAGTGCCCAGACGTAGCGCCTTGGATGTGTAATGCCGTGAATGGAAAGTCACATGAACAACTCCCCTAAGTTCAATCGCAATCTCGCAGTCGTCATTGGCATTAACCAATACGGCAATGGCATCAATCCGTTGACAACAGCTGTCCCTGATGCTGAAAAGCTGGCCAGCATTCTATCTGAGGTGCATGACTACACGCTCATTCACCCCACCTCAACAGAAGCTACCTCAACAGGAGGCAGTTCAACAAAAGGAAGAGTTGTTCTTAATACAGATGCGACCCTCGCACAGCTTAGAACCCTATTCACAGATACCCTACCAAATCGAATCAAGCCTGGGAAACAAGATCGGCTGCTAATTTACTTTGCCGGTCATGGCATCACTCGCCAAGTAGACGATCAGGGGCCTCAGGGATTTTTGGTGCCTCAAGATGCGGATGTGAATAGCGTAGGCTCTCTTTTGCCCATGGGGGAGCTGTACGCGGCGCTCAATCAGCTAGAGTGTCGCCATTTACTGCTGATTTTAGATTGTTGTTTCGCGGGTATGTTTCGCTGGGCCAGCACTCGCAAGGTGGTGCTAGTAACCGACACCATTCACTGGGAGCACTATCACCGTTTTGTGAAGTATCCAGCTTGGCAGGTGATTACCTCAGCCGCACATAACCAAGAAGCGCTCGATTATTTAGATAACCGCACAGTTAATAGCGTAGGCAATAGCGCAAACACTAGCGCAGATCCTGCAGACACACCCCATTCCCCCTTTGCCAGCGCCCTTTTTGATGGATTACTCGCCCAAAAGGCAGATCTGGTGCCAGATGGCGTTATCACCACTGCCGAACTATATTTGTATCTGCGCGACTGTGTAGAAAAGCAGTCTAATGAACAACAAACCCCTGGCTTTTGGCCACTGAGTAAGCATGACAGAGGGGAGTATGTTTTTCAGCTGACACCAACTGAAGAACTGAAGCTAAAAAATGCACCCGAGCTAAATAAAGACAACAATCCCTATCGTGGATTAGAAGCGTTTGAAGAAAAGCACGCTGACTTCTTTTTTGGTAGAGAGGAAGTCATTGAAAAGCTGATGGAGCACCTGCTAGTGCCAGAGCGCCAGTTTACGGTGGTCGATGGCATTTCAGGGTCGGGTAAGTCTAGCCTAGTCAAGGCAGGACTAT
Source organism: Cyanobacteria bacterium P01_D01_bin.105 (assembly GCA_039025345.1). Taxonomy (GTDB): domain Bacteria; phylum Cyanobacteriota; class Cyanobacteriia; order Phormidesmidales; family Phormidesmidaceae; genus Phormidesmis. The sequence continues at coordinate 3,011 of JBCCOO010000145.1, forward strand.
TGCCGAAGCTAAAGCAAGATCACGGCGACGAGTGGCATGTTTTTGAGCCAGTGCGCCCCGGAAGTGAACCCTATCTAGCACTCGCAAATGTACTTTTGCCACCTGATACAAGCCTGTCAGATTTTAAGCAGGCTCGTGAGGCCCTAAGAACCTCACCTGAAACGCTGTCGCTACTGATAGAGATGTGGTGTCAGCGGCATAAAGGTAAACAGCTGTTGCTAGTGCTCGATCAGTTTGAAGAGTTGATTACGCTGGCGCCAAAACCTGTCTCTAAGCCGGGTAAGGTCACCTGGGGGCGCCGATTTGTGTGGCAGCCGCCGGTTCACTTTGGTGAAGATCGGCGGCGATCGCAGCTGTTTAGCGAGGCTTTAGTCCAGGCGATGGCGGCGTGCCCTCAACTGCATGTGCTGGTGACACTGAGATCTGATTTTGGTCCTCGCTTTCAAAATACGGCGCTAGCTGAGCGGTGGGCGGCGGCTCGGTTTTGGGTTCGCCCTATGCGATCTGACGAGCTAAGAGAAGCGGTCATTGGCCCTGCTAACGAGATGGCGCTGTATTTTGAGCCTGCCAAGCTCGTGGACACCCTAATTGATGAAGTCGCCCAAATGCCAGGGGCGCTGCCGCTACTGTCGTTTACGCTGAGTGAACTGTATTTGAATCTGCATGCGGCCTGGAATAAGGAAGGCCAAGATGATCGAGCTTTGCGTGTAGGCAATGATTTCTATCAGCAGGGGGGTGTTGCGGGGCTGCTGGCCAAGCGAGCGAATGAAGAGTATGACCAGCTGCCGGATGAAGCTCACAGAGTCACTATGCGGCGAGTGATGTTGCGGATGGTGGCTTTAGAAGGCAGCGAGGCAGTTAAGCGCCGAGTACACAGACGTGAGCTGCTGTATGTGAGCGAAGCTGAAAACAAGCGAGTGGAAACCGTGCTGAGCCAGTTGGATGTGGCGCGCCTTATTGTATGTGGAAATGAAGCGGGTAGCGCTTATGTAGAACCGGCACATGATTTTTTGGTGTATGGGTGGGATCGGCTGCAGGAGTGGATTCGAGAAGAGAGAGAAACTTTGCTGCTACAGCAGTTGTTGATTCCAGCGACAAATAATTGGCTGCAGACGCGGCGAGATTTGTGGAATGGCAACTCGAAGTTAGGGGTGCTGAAAAGGGTTCAAAAGTCTCGAAACAACTGGCTGAATCAGTTAGAGGTTGTTTTTATTCGATGTAGCTTGAATCGCAAGCGATTTAACTGGCTCTTACGGCTGGGCATAGTGGGATTTTTCGCAGTGGGCACGGGTAGCTTGGTGGTTACGACCTCTGAAGCGATGGGCAAGCTGGTATTGGATGCGAGTGAACGTCTTGCGAGGATCAGCGTACAGCTTGATGAAGTGAGGGCGGCAAACGTTCAAGCACGGAAGGATAGAGAAGCGCTGAGGGAAGATTTAAGTGCGGGAGCAGAACGGGAAAAGCAAAGGGCCGCGATCTCCGCTCGAAAAGAAGAAGAAGCAAGGGAACGCGCCCAAGCTGAAGAACGAAAGGCCGCGATCGCAGCGCAATCTGCCGCTCAAAGCTCTATTGAAGCTCAAAAAAGCGCCATCACCCAGCTCTCTGAAACAGCCAAAGTCTTTTTGAGCAATCGTCAGCCAACCAAGGCGCTTTCCTACGCCATCCAGTCAGCGGGCAGTGCCCAGGTTTCACAGGTATGGGGAGAAGACAATGAATATTTGCCCAGCACCATTCCGCTGACGTTGCTAACGGCCATTGAAGAAAATTATGAGCTAGCGGTGCTAGATCCGCTAAGCGAGCTGAAAGGAGACAATGAGAATAATGCGGATAGCACGACCATCCAAAAGCTAGCCATTACATCTGAGAATGAGATATTGGCCTGGATAGGGACAGAAGACTCTGGAACGACTGAACGGCTAAAGCTGGATACATTTTGGGGTGCAGCTGACGAAGAGAAAGCCGAGGAAGCTGACGAAGAGAAAGCCGAGGAAGCTGACGAAGAGAAAGCCGAGGAAGCTGACGAAGAGAAAGCTGACGAAGCTGACGAAGAGAAAGCTGACGAAGCTGACGAAGAGAAAAATAAAGACTTGGATGAGGCGAATATTGATGAGGAAAACATTGACCTGCCGGAAGGTATAGAAAGAGAAAATGCAATGGTGGTGATCGCGACTGAAAGCGACACAGTTGTAGTTGCTGACAAAACCAATGCAACCGTCAGAATCCGTGAGCGCACGATAGAAGATCTAACGGAAAGCGCGATTAATACTCCAGAGGGCAATGATCCTCAAGAGAATAGTGATAATTCAGATAGTGAGGAGCCGTTTCAATGGAGAGACTTGTCTGTTGATGACATCAGCGAGATTACCCTTGTGGATGTTTCGACTAATGGAGAATTCATTGCGATCGCAGGTAACTATCAATCCGACGGTCAGATTAGCTATCAGCAAACGCGACTGAAGCTTTTGAACTCGCAAGGGGATGTTCTCAACCATGCTTATAAGCTAGATAGAAGCAATACGATTAACACCCTGGCAGTTACTGAGACTGGCGATGTTCTAATGACAGCTGAGAACGCCCAAGGGGAGGGTTCCGTTGCGCTGTGGGATCGTTCTGGTGAGCGATTGATGTCACAGACGATGGAGAGCGCAGTGGTGAGTAGCGCGATCGCACCTCAGGGCGAGATTATGGCATTTTCAGATGCGGAGAATCGAGTTCACGTATGGAAAGGGCCAAGGAATTCTGACTCAATAGAAACCTATTACTCGTCTTACGCACTTTCTAAGCTACCTGAGATATCTTCAGACCAAGCCAATACTCAAGACAATCAAGCTAGCGGTGATTTTGAAGATAATTTGGCCATCGGCAATCTAATTATTCACCAGCTAAGCCGCCTTGCGAAGGCAACGATCAGTTCTTCCATTGAGCAGTCCTCTACTACGCTGGTCTCGACGACGGTAGCTCAAAGCCCTGAAGTTGAAGTGCCTACACCTGAACAACCTGCACAAGAAGACTCCGTACAGGAAGACGCTGAGCCTAAACTAGAAGGAACTGAAGACTCCGTACAGGAAGACGCTGTACAAGAAGACTCCGTCCAGGAAGAAACTATACAGGAAGAAGCTGAAGACCCTGTACAGGAAGACCCTGTACAGGAAGACCCCGTACAGGAAGAAGTTGAAGAAGCTGAACCTAAATTAGAAGTAACTGAAGACCCTGCACAGGAAGACGCTGCACAGGAAGAGATCAACGAACCTGCTTCAGAAGAGCTAGATGAACCTAATTTAGACAAGCTTGATCAGCAAACAGCACTCAACTTTGAGGAGGGTGAAGTACTGTTAGCCACCAGCTCCGGTGGAAGCTTAATCGTCAGTGCAGAAAGCTATAAATCTGGAGAGGAACAAGTTAATGAGGTGAAGCTGTGGACACGAGGGAAGAATGACAGCTCTCATATTGAAGACAAGTCTTCCCCGAGGATTCCCTCTTCCGATAAAATTACGGCGCTATCAACGAACAAGGAAGGTAAAAAAATTGCCTTTGTGCTCAAAAAAATTGAGGACGATAGCTATCGCATTAGAATTTGGGATACAGAAACTCAGAAATTTTTACCAGATGACATAGAACAGTCGCAACCTTCTATTGATGAGAGTGCTTTGGTGAAAATGTTACCAGATGGCAGTGCGATCGCCATTGCAACCTCAGAAACGAACGACGATTCTATCTCCTCCAAAGTACAGCTTTGGGCGTTCGATGAGCAGAACACAACGTCGTTAACCTCGGAGCCAATGCGCGGTGAAGCAACTGCGCTGACGGTTTCTGAAGATAGTCAAACGATTGTGATGGCCACTAATTGGGGCGATCGCGGCAAGCTCGATGAAGAAGATATTAAGTATGGCGGACAAAGCCACGTTCATGTTCTGCAGATAAATGATCAAAATGTTGAATCGTCCTCGAGTCAATTGACGTCGACTCCGGTAGAGGGTTACATTCAGGCACTTTCTGTTTCTAAGACAATTGAAAAAGCAGTTGATGATGCAGAAAAGACTGCTGAAGATGTACCTGTCTCTGAAGATGTACCTGTCTCTGAAGATTCACCTGTGAATGAAGATTCACCTGTCTCTGAAGATTCACCTGTCTCTGAAGATTCACCTGTGAATGAATTAGAAGATGAATCAAAATTAGAAGATGAACCCAAAATTGATAAATCTTTTCATGTAGCTGCGCTGACGCTTGACGTAGCGAATAAGTTCATCAGAAAATCATCAGCCCGGGAGATAGTACCCAAAGATATCCGAGCGCAGGTTAAGGTGTGGAATCAGGATGGTCGGGACACGTCGAAACCCATGGATCTTGGCAGCCGAAATATTGGTAGCGCATTGGCATTGATGCCAGATGGCAACAATCTTATTGTCGGCAGTCGGCAGTTTGCTATCAATCCGCAGTTTGACAGCCATCCAATGGGTTCACCTCCAGATAAATCCGAGTCGAAATTTCAGGTGCAGATACTGAATGAACAAAGAGACAAAAAACCATATGTACTGAATCACTCATTCTTGCCAGCAACAGATAGTATGGCAATCGCCATTTAGGTTAGGTCACCTGCTTCAAAACATGTTCTATTGCTTCTCTGAGCGAAGGAAACTGTTGTAGTTGCTTGCGAATTCTACTCTTGAGCCACGACCAGCACTTCTCACTCTTGTTGAGGTCAGGTGAATACGGGGGTAGGTACCAAACCTCGCAGCCCGCTGCTTCGACCAACTCCGTAATC
>JBCCOO010000146.1:0-7753 GCA_039025345.1 Cyanobacteria bacterium P01_D01_bin.105
CAGACCTTATGCTTATGTATTTGGATACAGGATTTTGTTGACAGTAGTTAGAAGTCTTCTTAATTCCTGAGGTGCATCCGAAGCCAACTTACCATCATCAATTTTAGAAATAGCTTGTAAGTGAGTGGATGGCTTGCTTCTGTTAAGAAAAAGGTATCGATACCATGGGAAAAGTCCCTTCATCTCATCAGAGTAAGTTTGGGGATCTGAGCCTTCCCCAAGTACTACGGAGCTAGCTGAGTCCATGTAATCTTCATACCTACTACTATCTTCTGAAGGTATATTTGGCCCCAACGAACTACCAGTGGTGTTTTTGTAAGGTATAGGAAATTTTGATAGCATTGACATATCTAAGTCCAAAGGGCTCGAAAAGAAGACGTTGAATTTCTCCAGGTGGTCTATCCACTCGTTTATAGTTCCATCTGCGTTGTCTCGATTGTGCAGTTCTTTCAACTCTTCCTCTGATATAACTAATATATCTCCGCACTCGTTGGTAAAGGATAAAAGCTCATCAGGGGGTGTTCCAACCTGCAAAAGTTGATTGCAGACATATTTAATTCTTCCCCACCCAGCACCCTTCCGTCCTTGGTCAAGATCTAGCAATGTCGCATGTGGAATTTCAAGATCGTGCAGAAGTTTCCACAAATGGTTCACATGCCTACCTCCTAACGGCACGATTGCAACAAACGAGCGATCAATGTCAAACCCTATTGCAGAAGCAAGACGAGGTATAACTATTTGCTCTGAATCACCTTCGCCCAGAATCACAAAGCGAGCGAAGTATAGTTCAGGATAAGCAAGAATAGCTTCCTGGACATACTTGGAAGCATCCTCTGGAATAACAGGTAAATTGATTTCCTTTACGGATGAACATCTTGAGCTGTAGTCAAGTCGAAAATGCCTGACTTCTGTAGGTTCTATTCTCCCTAATACTGCTGAGGAGTGACTTGTCAGAACAGCCTGAGCAGAATGGGAGCAAACTAGTGAACGAATCTGTTTGATGATTCGAGAGAGATAGTAAGGAGAAAGATGATTTTCTGGCTCCTCAAAAGCGAATATGGTTAGTTCGGGAGTTTGTAGTCGTTCAGAATAAAAGCCTGTTTTTGTAGAAGTCCTTTCAGCCGTTGTTGTCTCATAAATTTCTTCGTATTCTGTGAGATCACTAGAAGGTTTATTATAAGATTCTTCTTCCAATGATGTTTCTCCGTGAAAATTTTGAACTAGTTTTCTTTCGACATCAAAAATCGCTGCGACCAGAGAAAAATAGAATAAAGATTTTTGGCCATCACTCAGGCTCTCTACATCAGCTTCACCTCCATGTTCTGTTGGCTGGAATATAACGCCTACTCGTCGAATCTCTTCTTCGATTCGCTTACTGGCTATATTGAACTCCGGTTCTGTATAAAACGAGTCATCGTGTAGATTGTTCCATTCTGATGTCAATGTTGAGTTAAAAAGCTTAACAACAAACTCTTCTCCAAATGCCTTTCGAATTCGCTCGGACGAGTCTTCTACGGCTTTTTGAGTATCGGCAGACCAATCTACTACTCTTAATAAACGTCCAGCCATTGCAGTGGCAGCGTATTTCAGCTGAGTAGAAGGATCTCGCGAGGCGGGAACATAATGAACTTGGATAAGCCCCCTTTGATGTGATTCACAAGGTCTCATATCCTGTTCTGCGGGTATTTCATCGTTAGACATTACCCAGTGCAGTTTTTGAACGATGTCTCCATCGAGCGTTCTGTCATCACACCAAGTTGCCTCTAGCCGAATTCTCACGAATGGCTTTTCACCTGGAGCGCTGACTTGAAAATGCTTGAAAACCGATGGAACTGACGAGGTAGTACTACGTATATCGCTTTCGAGTTCAGGAATAGACAACCGAACGTCGATAGTAAGTGTCTTTGCCTCTATAGAGTCTTCGGACGACGTTTCAGGATCAACGTAGAAATCTTTGGGACTGACATCACGTTGCTTTCTAGTAGTTCCAAACACTCGCAGTAGTGCTTCTAATAATGCGGTTTTTCCAGAGCCATTAGCACCGACAAAAGTAGTGATTTCTTCAGATAGTCTGATCGTAGTAGGTGCAGGACCGAAGCACCGAAATCCCTGCAACGTGATGGACTTAATCTTCATTAAATATATGTTGGAAGGGCGACGGAGGCGAGTAATACCTTAGCGATAATCTCAAGATTTGGATAAGGGACTGAAAAATGATGCTGAAAAATCACACAAGCATTACATAAACTAAACGCGCAGTTCCAAATTCGCCTATGTATAGAATCGGAACAATTTTGGCCTTTAAGGCTGCGACCCAGGCTGGTTAGGGGGTCTGAGGCTTAACTTTTGGCCAATCCACTCGGCTTCATAGAGATAGGCATATCTATAGAAAACCTGAGATCGCTAAGGCTGAAACATCGTTAGACAGAGAGTAGCAGTAGTTCTCATTGGCAACCATCTTGGCTTTATTCCTAGCTCACTCCGGCAAAGTATCAGGCGAGCGCTCGCCAGGATTGTGACAAGACTGTTCCAGCAGAACGGGCAAAAACGACGGTAAGCAGCAGCCCTACCAGCAAGTCTGGAATAGGAGATTGGGTCAGTAAGACCAATCCTGCTGCGACCAAAACTGATGTATTGGCAATAATGTCATTGCGGGAGCAGAGCCAAACCGAAGACATATTCAAGTTGTCTTGGCGATGGCGGGTCAGCAGCGCCAGACAGATTAGATTAGCCACCAGCGCGAGTAAGCCAATAGAGCCCATAATTTCTGCCGTAGGTGCCGCCTCAGTGACAAATTGGTAAACGGCTCGGGCGAAGACAGCGATCGCAAAGCCAAACATAATGATGCCCTTCAACAGAGCGGCCCCGGCTTGGGCTTTAGCAGTGCGATGAATGACATAGAGGCTAGTGCCATAGACTAAAGCGTCTCCTAGCATGTCTAAAGAATCCCCTGTCAACGAGAGGGACTGCGCCCGTAACCCCGCCCCAAACTCCACCGCAAACATTACTAGATTAATCGCCAAAACTATCCAGAGAACCCTGGCTTGCCGCTGTTTCAGCTTCACCAGCGCCGCTTCTTTGTGTTGACAACAGTGTTCAGCCATAGACTTCATCTAAACGTTCAAAAGAATATTTGAATAATAGAATAGCTCATTATGACATTCGCTTGAATGTTGACGAACGAATCAGGAAGGACATGCGGGGCGAGAGACCAATGGAGCAGTGGGGACTGAAGATGGTGGCGCTAGAGACTAGGAGCTAGCGCCACTAAACTTGAGCGCTTTCCCCCACCAATTGCCTCAAACCATAGTGAAGGATGTCAGCAACCCGTTGATCGCGCAATGAATAGTAGGCCAGCTTGCCATCATTGCGATATTTGAGAATCTTTAAATCCCGTAGTTTGCGCAGATGATGAGACGCAGTCGCGACTTTGACCTCTAGCAGGGTGGCGATATCGCAGACGCAGAGTTCCTGGCCTTGGCCCAAGGCGTAGAGAATTTTTAGTCGAGAGCGATCGCTCAGTGCGTCAAAGATGATTTGGGCAGTCTCCAGCGTGTCATCACTGGGCAGCGTATTCTGGACACGAGTCACAAGCTCGATGTTGAAGCACCGGGTCTGGCAAACGTCCTTGGGTTTAGAGTTACTCACAAGTGGATCAGGCGTCGTATGGGCTCATTATGGCGTGTGGGCTTTGATTCAGCGTAGATGGATGGGATAGGTGGCTTGGTTGAGGGCAGATAGGGGCTATTGCAGCCCCCCGACAAGGCGCAATCCATTGCGAGACAGTTAAGTCTCAGTTTCAAAGCTCGGTTTATAAGTACATTTATTCTTTGCCATATTTTACAGTTACAGAGACCTATTAAGACTCTGTAGCGGATAATTAATCTGTGATTTAGCATCACAAAAGTTGCTTCTATAAGAGCATTTCTAGCGCCTGTTTAGCGACTGACTCTGCTCGCCTAGACGTTACCTTCTGATAGCGCAGCGTTGTCTGGATACTCTCATGCCCCATTAACGCTCTTAACTCTTCAATCCCCATCAAGCCAACGCGCTCAGTGGCAAAGGTGTGCCGCAGATCGTGCAACCTAGCACCTTTGATGTCAGGATAGGGTGCAATCAGCGTCTCCCAACACTGATGAATGCGACGGTAGCTAATGCGAGAGGTCTCTAACGAGATCGGCTGCTGAGCCGTGAAAAGCGCTGCACTACGAGGATAACGCCCATCGCGAATGTACTCAGCGAGTGCAATAGCCGTATCCTGCGAGAAAAAGCACCAGCGTTGTTTGTTGCCCTTTCCTAGAACCTGGAACCGTTGTTCTTCAAAGTCAATGTCATTCAGGTCTAGTTTCAACACTTCTGAGATGCGAGCACCACTGCGATGCAACAAACTAATGATTGCCTTCATTCGCGTATCTAGTTCAACCGCCCGATATAAAGTCGTGAGCTGGGACTGGCTTAGATAGCGAATCGTGTCGTCAGAGATATGTTCATCCTTTTGCGGGTCAGGCTTCGGCTGCTTCAGGCGAGCAATCGGATTAGCCTTAATATGCTGTTGTTCTACAGCATAGTTAAACAGAGCTTGAATCGTTGCTTGATGCTTTCTCCTGGTCGTATAGGCGAGATGAGTCAAGTCTTGCAAATACTCAACAACCTCACCGCGTTCCAACAACTCTACAGGCCAGCTGCCATAAATAGCGAGAAAGGGCATGAGGGTTGATTCATATGCCTTGAGCGTTCCTTTTGCCAGCCCAGGCCGTTGCAAAAACTGCGTTGCCACCGTCGCGAGTGTAGGAGATGTCATTAAGACAATCTGAAAGTACTAGGTGTTTATTTTACAGGCACTACGATAGCACTACTAGATACGTCTGAAGGTGAACTTTAGTGTCTACTACAAATACTCGCCAGCTGCCCAAAGCCCAAGAATCCCTAGCTGATTATGTGAACCGCCAGCGAGCAGCCCTCGGTTTAACGCGTATCGCCCTGGCTGAGCGAGCAGGCATCCATAAGCAGAGCCTAGGCAAAATCGAACGCGGTCAAACCCAAACGCTGAACCGTCGCACGTTGAGCGGCTTGTCACAAGCGCTTGAGGTGCCGATGGATTACCTGGATGCGGTCGCCCGAGGGCAGGCTGGAGAACTCGGCCCGTCGCTGAAGTTTTGTCCGCAGTGCTGGCAAGCAGGCTCCGCGCCAGATCCGATCTGGACAGACGCCCGCTCCCAGTATTGCTTCATGTGTGGCACCAGCTTGCAGGATGCCTGTGGTGCTTGCGGAGAACCGCTACACTCACTGACCTTTCGGTTTTGTCCCCACTGCGGCCAGCCCTATAAAGGCACCCCTAAGGGAACCAAGCCATCAGCAGATGGCTAGCACCTGACGAGTCGCAATTGGAGGAGAGGAGATGCCCGTCCAGTTCCTTTCAGATGCAGAACACGCCCGTCTCAATCGCTTTCCCGAAGAAGTCGAACCCGATGATTTAGACCGCTACTTCTGGCTTTGTGACGACGACCGTGAGGCAATGCAGAGCTTGCGAGGCGCGCATAACCAGCTGGGATTCGGATTGCAGATCGGCTGCTTGCGCTACCTGGGCTTTTTCCCTGACGAACTGCAACAGATTCCTACTGTTGTTGTTGATTACGTGGCAGCACAATTTCAACTCTCGGCTGAAGTGCTGATGCTATACAGTCAAGGAAGCAGTCAACAACGCCAACATCAGAAGCAGATTCAGACGTTGCTTGGATATCGCAGAGCGACACCGCTTGATCTGTTGTCTTTAGACAAGTGGATGCTCTCGCGGGCGTTAGAACATGATAAGCCGCTGTTGTTGTTTCAAATGGCCTGCGACTGGCTAAAGCAAAATCAGCTGATCCGTATCGGTACCACTCGGATAGAAAGAAGGGTGGCCACTGTACGCAATCAGGCACAGGAAGAGACTTATGAAATCCTAAAACCGCTGCTGATCCAGCCGCTCTGTGAGGCTTTGGATAAGCTACTTGTCGTCGATATTGAACTAGAGCGAACCCGGCTGTCATGGCTACAGCGGACGCCAACTGACAACAATCCGAAGCAGATTCTAGAAACGCTCGACAAGATTGTCTTTTTACAACAACAAGGCGCTGAGGACTGGGACTTGAGTCAGCTCAATCCTAATCACATGAACCACTTAGCCAAGGTGGGGTCGCGGGCGACTAATCAATCCTTGCAGCGCAGTAATGAGATCAGACGCTATCCGCTGTTGCTCGCATTCTTGAAGCAATCGCTCTACAACTTCACGGATGCGCTCATTGAGATGGTCAACCAGCGGCTGTGGGAGCTGTACCGAGAGGCGAAACGTAAGTTTGAAGCAGACCGGCTAAAGGCGACCCGTAGCCTGAGTGAGAAGCTCAGAACCTACCGTAGTATCGGTCATATTCTGTTGGATGAAGCGGTTGAAGACGATGCGGTACGGACGACAATTTTTGAAGTGATCAGCCCAGAAGAGCTGAAGCGTTCGCTTGATGAAGCGGCTGAGCTAATCCGACCTGATAATGACGCCTATGTCGATTATTTCTGTCAGAGTTACGGCAGAGTTCGCACGTTCTCAGCAAGGTTCCTAGCCACGCTTGAGTTTCATGCCAGAGGGGATGACCAGGGGTTGCTTCAGGCACTGCAACTCATTCGTGAGATTCATCAGGGAAAGCGGCGTAAGTTGCCAGATGATGCGCCGACTGACTTTATTTTGAAGTCCTGGCGAGCCTATGTGATTGACGCCGGTGAGCTGGATATGAGCAAGGCGATCAACTGGCGATACTACGAACTTGCGGCCCTCTGGGAACTTAGGCAGGGGCTGCGCTCTGGCGATATTTATCTGGTTCACAGCCGTCGTTTCAAAGAGCTGTCTACCTACCTGATGCCAGTGACGCACTGGCAGGAAAAGCGTGAGGAGGTTGCCGGGTTGATGGGGACGCCGCTCGATGTCGATCAGCGGCTCAAGGAGCGTAAGCAGGAGTTGGCTAGCTTGATGGCTCAGGTTGAGATCCTGTTGAATACCAAAGACAGTGACTTGCGTGAGGAAGCTGACCGATTAGTGCTGACACCGCTGGTGGCCGAAGAGAAAGAGGAAGCACTCGAACAGCTGAGGCACACCATTAGCGATCGCCTACCGCGTGTGAACATTACTGACCTGCTGGTGGAGGTCGATAACTGGACGCAGTTCTCAGCGTCGCTGACGCATTTGAACGCGCCCAGTCGGCGTGATCCTGACGCATTGAAGCATCTCTACACTTGCCTGTTGGCACAGGCGTGCAATCTTGATTTTCAGCAGATTGCTACGTCAACTGGGCTGGATTATCGACGCTTGAAATGGTTCAACACTTGGCATATTCGAGATGAGACGTTGCAGGCGGCAAATCGGGTGCTGGTGGACTTTCACTTTCACCTGCCGCTCAGTCAGATTTGGGGCGGTGGCATCCTCTCGTCTTCGGATGGCCAGCGCTTCCCAGCCAAAGGCTCTATTCGCAGTGCTAGGGCGCAACCGAAGTATTTTGGCTATCAAAAGGGCGTGACGTTTTACAGCTGGACGAGCGATCAGTTTTCTCAATATGGCTCTAAGCCAATTCCGACCACGGTGCGCGATTCGACCTATGTGCTCGATGAGATCATCAACAATGAAACAGAGCTATCGATTGTCGAGCACACCACGGATACCGCAGGCTATACGGAACTCATCTTTGCGCTCTTTGACTTACTGGGGTTGCGATTCTCTCCTAAAATTCGA
>JBCCOO010000147.1:0-7598 GCA_039025345.1 Cyanobacteria bacterium P01_D01_bin.105
CGATATGGCACGCAAGAGGCAACTCGTAACTCTGATAGCGTTCGCTTTTCTTCCGCGGATAGCTGGATGCGTAATGGGGCTGGCATTAGGCAATCTGTGCACAACCTCTTTATCCTACAAAATATTGGGTATACCTACTTAACTGCTGACGCTGCGGGTCATAAGGTGTCAACGAACCAAAGCATGGTTTTCATGCCTCAACAAGTCTATTTTCTAAATTCAGCTCTGCCGGCAGCTACTTACTACGCACACGCTGGCCAGACATTTTGCGCAATCGATGTTCATATTAAAGCTTCGTCCCTGATGTCGATGCTAGAGGAATCTGGCTCCAAGCTACCAGATGACTTTCAGAACATGGTTGCAGGCGATGCCATCGGTCATGTCTTAGCACCACTGCAGCTCACGCCACACATGCAAAGGCTCCTGCAGCAGATTTGGCAATGCCCCTATCAGGGTTTAACGCGATCGCTCTTCTTAGAGGCCAAATCCCTTGAGCTAATTGCACTTTATATTCAGGCTGCGCAAGAGGGTAGAAGGGAACTATCTAGCTTAAGAGACCCTGATATTGAAAGCATTCGTCAGGCCCAGCACATCCTCAGGAAAAACTTGCAGGCTCCGCCTTCTTTGATGGAATTAGCCCGACAGGTGGGCATCAACGATCGAAAGCTCAAGCAAGGCTTCCGAGAAGTCCTAGATACTACTGTATTTGGCTATCTTACACAGCAGCGTATGGAAGTTGCTTGCCGGTTACTCAAGCAAGAGAGAACCGTTGCAGCAGTAGCGGCAACCGTTGGCTATGGTAGCCCAACCGCATTTAGTGGAGCCTTTCGCCGCAAGTTTGGGATGACCCCCAAGGCATATCAGCTGTCTAACAGTCAAAGGCAGTGACATCCTCCCGACACTGACAGCAAGCTGTACAGCGCGGGCTTCCTCAGTGACTCCCAGCTACTGCCCGGACATTTCCTGAGATGAGTTTATACACCGCCTGACATCCCACGACAGTGTCTATTAGTCTTTTCATCCACTCGAAGCGGGCATCTCCCGTAGGAGGACAACATGCGTAGCACGGACTGTTTTTACAGTAAAGAAACGGGGGACTTGACGGCTTTTACCTACGGGTCGGTCAACTCTTCTGTCAGCACAATCGCTGTGCCTTTATTTTACCGCAGCTTGGGCGTCTCAGGGCCGCTACGCACGGCATCGCCACTCCTGACTTTCATCCCGACGCTCAATCAAAGATTAGAGCGCGGGGCTTCCCGTCGAACAGCTAAAAAGTCCCGATTAAAAAGTCCCGATTAAAGAGAAAAAAGTCCCAATTAAAGAGAAATCATAGTTCTTTTTCCCGTAAGTTCGGCAATAGCTACTTGAGAGGCATTCTTGTTAGCAGCATTTATCCGGCAATAATTTGTCTGGCAATGCTTGCGATAGGAATAGCTTCTTTTAGCTGCCGTATGTGGTGAGGAGAATGGTCATAGGAAAATTAAGGGTTTGGCTTTTGCAAACGCTTTGGTTGTTGCCACTAAGTTTAGTGACGATTGTGCTGCCAGCGAGTGCTGAGTCACTGATCAAGCAGAAGTCCAGTGAGCTGAAGCCGATAGCAGCAATCCTTGCGGAAGAAACAACATCTAGCAAGAGCGCCTTCATCGCAGCTGAAGTAGACTCTAACCCTCTCAGTGGAGCTGATAGTGAGTCTGATATTGTGCCCGCTTCGAGAGATCCTATCTGGATAGCTCAAGATACAGGCATCGTGGCTATTACTGCTGTACAGCTTCAGGAAACGGCCACAGGGTTAGAAATTCTGATCGCATCCGATGAGTCTCTCCCTGCAGAGCTAGTTAGCACCCAAACAACGGGCAACGCCTTAATTATCACTATTCCTAATGCCGCACTAGCCCTTTCGGATACAGCGCAAGCCGAGCAATTTTCCCCAACAGAAGGCGTTGCCTTGGTCAATGTTTCTGAGTTGCCGGAAGGGGATGTGCAGATTGCTATTACAGGTACCGACGCTCCGCCACAGGCTAATGTCAGCGCCGAAGCAGGCAATATCATCGTGGGAATCACGCCTGGAATTGCCGTTGTTAATACGGATGGTGATGATGAAATTCGCCTGGTTGTGGAAGGCGAACAAGAGGGCAGTGACTACTTTGTTCCTGCAGCGACTACGGCGACACGTACCGATACGCCCTTAGACGAAATTCCTCAATCGATTCAGGTGATTCCCAAGGAAGTCTTAGAAGACCAGCAGGTCATTCGACTGAATGACGCGCTGCGTAATGCCAGTGGCGTCGTGTCGAGTTCCCTAGATCAGCGCGGACAGCGATTTATTATTCGAGGGTTCAACAGCGCATCTATTTTACGAGATGGGTTTCGCCAAACGAATGGAGGAACCGGTAACTCGGGTTTTCAGGAGCTGGCTAATATTGAACAGATTGAGGTACTCAAGGGGCCAGCGGCAATCTTGGCAGGCGCGTTAGAGCCCGGCGGTGCTATTAACCTGGTCACTGAAAGGCCACTGCCTGAGCCGTTTTATGAGCTGGCATTGCGGGCAGGCAATCGAGACTTGATTGAACCCAGTATTGATATTTCAGGGCCGCTAACCGAAGAGGGGAATCTCCTGTATCGCTTGAATGCACTGTATCGAAACGAAGACTACCATCGAGATTTTAACGTGCCGGTAGAGCGTTTTTTTGTGGCTCCTGTCATTAGCTGGGCTATCAATGACCAAGCGGACCTCCTGCTTGAATTGGAATATAACAACGAAACCCGTCCCACTGATTTTGGGGGCATTCCTGCCTTGGGCGATCGCATCGCAGATGTTCCATTTGATCGGATCACAGGGGAACCTGATGACGATGCCCGAAATGAGTCTTTGCGGTTGGGCTATCAGTTTGAATATCGCTTTAGCGATGACTGGAAAGTTCGCAACAGTTTTCGATATATTGACTTTGATAATAAGTTTGTCTCTAACGTTGTCGCTAGAGCGATTAATGAAGATGCCGGAGACTTTTTCAGGGCTTGGGTGCAAAACGCGCAACCTACTGAAAGCTACGAATTACAAACGAACGTAGTTGGCAAATTCAATACTGGCTCGGTTGAGCACACTCTCCTGGCTGGGGTTGATTTATATCATCAAGTTGGGCAAAGCCGCCAACGCATTGACTTCACCACTCCGCAGCCCCTGTTCAACATATTCGAGCCAGTGTATGGTGTGCCTCGGCCTGCTATCTTTCAGGAGGATCCGCCGTTAATTAGTGAGAGTCGGACAGACAACGTGGGTCTTTATATCCAAGATCAAGTCGCACTGCTAGATAATTTATTCTTACTGGCGGGCCTGCGCTACGACACCATTTCATCAGAGAGAGAACGTTTCGATCTAAACACCGTTTCTAATCGAAGTGATGACGCGTTTACCCCTCGTTTAGGTGTTGTTTATAAGCCCATTGATGAGGTTTCTCTATACACCAGCTACAGCACCTCGTTTAGTGCAAATTCTGGAACCACGCGTGATGGCGAGACCCTTGAGCCAGAACGCGGTGAGCAGTTTGAATTGGGCCTTCGGGCAGAACTTCTGGGCGATCGCCTATTTGCCAACTTAGCCCTCTTTAATATCACTAAGCAAAACGTTGCTACGCTCGATCCGGATTCACTACCTGGTGAAAACTTTTCTGTCCCGACCGGTGAGCAACGCAGCCGGGGCGTTGAGCTAGATGTCGTCGGAGAAGTTTTGCCCGGCTGGGACATTGTTGCAAACTATGCTTACACCGATGCTGACATCACTGAGGACAATAATGGCCAAGAAGGCAATCGTCTTTTTGGCGTCCCCGAGCACAACTTCAACCTGTGGAGTAACTACGAAATTCAAACGGGTGATTTTGCCGGGCTTGGGTTTGGGCTAGGGGTTAACTATGTGAGCGATCGCTTTGGTGACAATGACAATAGCTTTACACTAGAAGACTACTTTTTGACCAATGCGGCAGTGTCTTATCAGCGAGATAATTGGCAAGCAGCGCTTAACTTTCGTAACCTGTTTGATGTGGACTATATTGACAGCTCTGAAGGCGCCAGAACGATTGAGAATCGACCAGGTGAAGGGTTTACCATTGTGGGTTCTTTCTCGATTGAATTTTAGGCGATCTCTGTTTAACTAGTTAAATCATTTAACCTAGTAGTTCGATGGATTGCTTTGTTGTATTCAGTTTTGGAGTCAGTTTTGATCTATTTATTTTTAATCAAGAAGATTTATGCGCGCCACTCTCCAGTCTCTTCAAAATCATCTTAAAAACAGCCTTTATCAACCTGTTAATCGACAACGCCGATTTATTTTGCTGGCGGGTACAGCCGCTTTATTTACGGCCTGCGGGCGCAACAATCAATCTCAAAAAACATCAACTGCATCAACTGCTCAGAAAGGAACCTCCCCAAAAGGCAAAACCATACAACATGCACTAGGTGAGACGGTTGTAGCGCCTAATCCGTCTCGGGTTGTCGCACTGGGATACGCTATGGTTGAGCCCGTTGTGGCCTTGGGTATACAGCCTGTCGGCGCGCCCGGTATCATTGCCGAAGAAATGACCTACCTTGAATTAGATACGGCGACAATTGCCGATATTGGAAATGAAGGGCAACCGAATATAGAGAAAATTGCTGCGCTTAAGCCAGATCTGATTCTGACAACCGAGCGATCCGTTCGAGATAATTATCCTCTTCTGTCGCAAATCGCACCTACGGTTGCATTTGAAGCCAGTGATGAAACCCAATGGCAAGCATTAGCCGAATCTTGTGCAGAAGTATTGGGGAAACAAGCAGAAGTTGAAAAACTAGCAACAGAGTATGACGCTAAGCTGGCACAGCTCAAAGCTCAAGTCCCTCAAACCTTGAAAGACATCGAAGCTTCTATTGTCTTTCTGCTACCGGGTGATATTCGAGTGCTTGGGAAAGAATCATTTTCAGGCAACATATTAGAAGATGCAGGGCTATCGCGTCCACCGAGTCAGGCACAAGGGCGGGGTATCAACAATATCTCCCTAGAAGCGCTCGATAAGATTGATGGCGATGTTATGTTTATTCTTACACCACAAAGTAACACTGAGCTAGCAGATGACGTTCGGACTGAAATTAAACGGACTCAGGCCAGCCCCCTTTGGTCTCAGCTAAAGGCTGTAAAGAATGATCAAGTTCATGAGGTGCCGCCTTACTGGATTCTGGGTAACTATCTTGCCGCGAATTTAATTTTAGATGACCTTTTGGCATATTTCGTCGCCTGAAAACTAGCGTGAAGTCATGAAAAATGCGTTAGGGGCTCAAAATCTCTAGAATGACATCAGAAATTTGCATACGATGACTGGAAACAACGCAGTTCTCTGTATTTCCCAAAGCTCCTATTTCTTCAGTCTTAGATGCGCACATTTACCCTGATTTGGTTCGGTCAGCTGATCTCAGCTACTGGTAGCCGCATGACTTTCTTTTCTCTCACGCTATGGATTTGGGAAGCAACAGGGTCTGCAACCGCACTGGCCTTAGTCAGCCTTTGCTTTCAGTTGCCTCAAATTCCAACAACGCTATTCGCAGGACTCATTGTTGATCGATATAATCGCAAAAGCTTGATGCTACTCGGCGATGCGGCCATTGCCATGGCAACCCTTGTTATTGGAGGTCTCTATCTCACAGGACAGCTTGCCGTCTGGCATTTATATTTGGTTACTCTGATGGCGGGTGGATTTGGGCAAATTCAAATCTTGGCCTATCAGGCTTCACTGTCACTGATTATCCCGAAGCAACACTACACCCGTGCTGGCAGCATGGGCGCAATCGTCCACTATGGCTCTCAAATTGTTGGCCCTGCCTTGGCAGGCGTTTTGTATCCGATTATTCAGCTTTCGGGCATTATCGCGATTGATTTAGTCACTTTTGTGTTGGCTTTCACTACTCTCCTATTGGCACATATCCCTCAACCAACGAAGGTGATATCGGAAGGTGAGGCCCCATCAAAAGGCCAGTCAGAAAGCCAGTCAGAAAAGCAGTCAGAAACTCTGCTTCGCCGACTCACCTTTGGCTTTCGCTACGTATGGCAGCGGCCTAGTCTTAAAGCCTTGTTGCTACTGACAATGCTGTTTACGGTTGCACACGATCTGGGCGGCGCTGTGCAAAATCCTATGATTTTGTCGCGTACGGGGGGAAGTCCTGTTGCCGTTGCAGGCGTGTCGGCGGCGGCGGGTATTGGCGGGGTAACCGGTGCTATTGTGGTTAGCCTTTGGGGCGGGCCAAAGCGCCGAACTTATGGTTTTTTGTTGGGATACATCGGGGCAGGGCTGAGTAAACTTAGCTTTGGCTTTGGGCGATCGCTCTCTGTATGGGTACCTGCTCAGGTTTGCTCGTCTCTTAATTTTCCACTGCTGGGCAGCTGCCGCAGCGCCCTATGGATGGATAAAATTGCTTCTGAGATTCAAGGGAGCGTGTTTGCGGCCAACTCTCTTGTGCTCCAATGCGCAAGCGCCGTCTCAACACTGCTCGCTGGCCCTTTAGCAGAGCACTTATTTGAACCTGCGATGATGCCAGGGGGATGGTTGACGCCTTTCCTCGGATCTCTTTTTGGCGTTGGCCCCGGTGCGGGTATGGCCGTTTTGTATGCGTTGTGCTCTCTGGCGCTGTTGCTAGTTGGCATTGGTGGTTTTTGTTGGCCTCAGTTAAGACGCTTAGAGAAAGAAGATATCCAGACTCATGTAGCAACTTGAAAGATGCCAGATTGACGCTCTCCCTCTAACCCTGCGGGTATAGCCAGAGATTCTTGTTTCATCGACACTTAACTAGGTAACAGCATTAGCTGCACCCCTGCCAGACTGTCTCCACAAGCATTTTCATAAACCGTGCGCCCCACGGCTGTCTTGGTGAACATTCCCTGTCTTGGTGAGCATTCCCTAGCGCCGGGAACCGACGCGGGGTCTCACCGCTAGCGCCGCAAGGCGACGCGTGCTTCCACCGCTCTTTGCCTAATCACCATGCCACTGGCCACATCACGAGGCAGGGAACAACCACACTCACAACGATGCCATCGGTCACTCAAGATTTTCTTGCGCCTTGCTCCACACTGCGGACAGTCCTGGCTAGTGCCAGCCGCAGGCACTTTCACAAACCCAACCCCCCGCTTCATGCAAACCCACGGCAGTATCTGATTGAGGAACTGACCATGACCTGCATCTAGCATGTGCTTGCTCAGAAATCCGCGACTTAAACCTGTCAGGTTCAAGTCTTCAACGACCACCACATCAGCACCGTCACAAAGTACATGAGCTTGCTTAAAGTGGAAGTCTTTTCTAGTGTTTGCAATGCGCTCATGTAACCGAGCAATCTTCTTCTGAAGCTGGAGCCAATTTGAAGAGCCACGCTGCTTATTCTTCAGTCTGCGCTGTAGCAATTTCAGCTTCCGTTGCATACTTACAAAGAACTTGGGACGTGCTACCTGTTTCCCTTCCGAAGTCGAAAGGAAATATTCAAGCCCGACATCAACACCAACAAAGTGTCCTTTAAGGGGCACTTGAGGGATCTCAACCTCAGATTGAAAGCTCAGCATCAGATAAAAACCGGATGCTCGCTTCACTACC
>JBCCOO010000148.1:0-7528 GCA_039025345.1 Cyanobacteria bacterium P01_D01_bin.105
AGCGGTGCCTGGGTATCGACGGTGACTAGGGGCCTAAGGTGCTCTATTTTCAGCTGCTTGCGGGCAAAGTTACTCAGGCGAGACTTTACCTGGCGCAGCTTATTGGCATGGAACGAAAAGCCGCCAGCTGCAGGGTGGCCGCCGTATTTATCGAACAGGTCATCACAAAACTGTAGTGCTTCAAAAACATTGAACTCTGGAATGCTACGGGCCGAGCCGCGAATCTCTTTTTTGGACTTATCTTCGTAAGTGCCAATAAAAACGGGAACGCCATAGCGCTCCACTAGCCGGGAAGCCACAATGCCGATAACACCGTGATGCCATTCCGGCTGCACCACAACCAACACACGCTCTTTTTTAAGGTCTAGCTGGCCCGTTTCTATTTGCGATTCGCACCACTCTACTGCCTGTGTCTCAATGATTTCGCACATTTGGCGGCGCAGCTTGTTGGCTTCTTCGCACTGCATGGCACGCTGCAAGGCCACCCCCACATCATCTGTCGTCAGCAAATCGATCACAATTTGCGGGTCAGAAATGCGGCCAACTGCGTTGATGCGAGGCCCTAGCCGAAAGCCAATAGCCTCTGGCCTAAGTGCAGTTTCTTCACTGAGCCCTGCGACTTCTATCAGCGCCTGAATGCCAGGAATCCGAGATTTGGGCAATAGCTTGAGCCCACGCTTCACCCAGCGACGGTTAACGCCTGTGAGCGGTGCAAGATCGGCGATGGTGCCCAGGGTGAAGAGGGCCAGCAGGGTGGCGGTGAGATCCTGCATTTGTTCCATGCGTTGGGCAAGGCATACCGCCAAAATATAGGCTACGCCAACGCCTGCGACTCCTTTGTAGGGCGAGGCTTCGCGAATGAGTTTGGGGTTGAGAATGACGTCGGCAGGGGGCACTTGCTCAGGGACGTCGTGATGGTCTGTGAGGATGACGGTGAGGCCGAGTTCCTTGGCGCGGGCGACGGGATCGTAGGCGGCAATGCCGTTATCTACCGTGAGGATAATGCTGCCGCCAATGCTGTGGAATTCTTCGACCATGCGTAGATTGATGCCGTAGCCTTCGGCCATGCGGCTAGGGATGGCGTAATTGACCGATGCGCCTAGGTAGCGGAGCGATCGCATCAACAGCGCCGTACTCGTCATCCCATCCGCATCATAATCCCCGCAAATCAGAATCTTCTTCTGATGCTCAATCGCGTCTACTAATATGTCTAAGCTCTTTGACAAGTCAGGAAAATTGTCTAGCGGAGACGGCAGCATCAGCGTTTCAGGATCTAGAAACTCCCAGGCCTGCTCAGGTGTATAAATGCCTCGATTAATTAGGACTTGAGCAAGCAGGGGTGAAAGCGCTGTGGCATTGGCAATATGGTGGGCTTGGGATGTTTGCGCAGGGAAAATTTGCCATCGCTGCTTTGGCACTTGCCGGAGCGGTGCCAAGTTTGGTGGGGCGATAGGGTGAGTTGCGTTTTCTTTTGATTCTTCCTGGGTGTTTTCCGGCACGTTAACTTACGCTGATAGCTCGCACAAAGCACTATAGCGCTGACCTCATACATTAAGCGTATTGCCACAAAAAAATGCAGTAGATTAGCTGACGGGATGTCATTGCAATAGTGCGTTTGATCTAATGATAAAGGATCTTACACGGCTTGAAAGAGTGCAGATGCATAGCATTTTATGGCGCATATCTATTTAATTTCCGGATGTCTTGTTCGTATTCAGTAGTTTGGGTGTAGTTACTTTAATGTGTCTTCACAAAAGCAACCAGTCTTTTAACGAGCAGTCTTTTGTGGCGACGTCATTTAGAACACCTGATAATCACGCCTCAACCAACCACAACCCCAAACAATCCACAATCTCAAACAATTTGGAGTTGCCTTCTCTACCTTGACATCTGATAGACATCGAAACAGACAGCGAATGTTTCTGTACTAATTTGATTCAGATATGAGAGGTGTTGAGTCGCACTTTTCTGTGGCTACTTATTTTTTAGTGGCCCAAATTAGTCTTTAATATCTCAAAAACATTTATGCTAAACAGCGCATTTGAACAAGAAGTTCTTAAGCTCACTAATGACTTTCGCAAGTCGAACGGGTTGAAACCACTTGTTCTTGATCAAAGTCTCGAAGAAGCGGCCGATCTGCATACGCAGAACATGGCAAATAGAGACTTCTTTAGCCATACTGGCAAAGATGGAAAAAGTCCTTCAGACCGTGCTAAGCGAGCTGGATATGAATCTGGCTTTGTAGGAGAAAACATTGCCGCTGGCTATAGAACACCTCAATCTGTTGTTGACGGATGGATTAACAGTCCTGGGCACCGTGCCAACCTGCTAAATGCCAACTACAACGAAATTGGATTAGGCTACTACTATTTGCAGAATGACACTGGCGGTACTAACTACAACAGCTACTGGACTCAGGTATTTGGTAAGGGGAACCTCACAGCCCCGACGCCACCGTCAGCCCCACCAACCCCGCCAACGCCAATACAAGATCCAGCTCCAAGCCCAAGATTTAACAATCGTTTGGTGATTAAAGGAACAAGGGTCTCTGACAACCTCGTAGGTGGACAGGCAGATCAAGTCTTCTACGGTAAGTCTGGAGACGATGTCATTGAGGCCAAGGCTGGTGACGACAAATTAGTGGGTGGTAGCGGCAATGACAAACTCTTTGGCGAGGCTGGTAACGATCGACTAGTTGGTGCAGGTGGTGATGATCTATTACAGGGCACTTCCCAAAATAACCCCAATGAAAAGGATATTTTGATTGGGGGTGGTGGTAGCGATCGCTTTGTCCTGGGTGACAAATCTGGCACGTTTTATGACGACACTCAGTCTGCCTCAATGGGATTGAAAGACTACGCGCTCATTACTAGGTTCAACCAGCGGCAGGGTGATGTCATTCAGCTGAGTGCAAAGCTCAACTATCGATTGGGGGCTGCACCCAAAGGTGTAGAAGGTGGCCAAGCTATATTTATCGATAGTCCGGCAGGTCAGCAAGATGAGCTGATTGGCATTATTCAAAAAGGGAAAACGCTACAGCTTGACAGCAGTGCTTTTGAGTTTGTGTAGATTCTGAAGGGATAGCGCCGACTGTAAATGATGGTCGAGTCTTACTTTGTTATGACTTTAGTAAACCAAGACTCGGCCATCATTAGAAACATGAACAGCTCTATCGCTATCATGACCACTTGGCAACAGCTCTACCTGCAATGTCTCTGAATCTGGACGATGTAGCCTAGCTTCTACTGCTCGGTTGTTTTCATCCCAAAACACCAAAGACATGTCATCATCTACGCCGACGAGTGTTTCAATTGAAAAATTAGTCTGGGGTCTGAGCCAGTGCATATCGATATCGAGGACGCGTTCTAGATTGACGGTGCCGTCAGTGCGGTTAATAAACTCGATGGTGACGGGTTGGCCCGGTACAAATCGAATTTGGCCAGTGCCGCACTGACGAGTGCAAGGTTCTGCCGCCTGTGCTGCTGCCTGTCCTGATGATAAAAAGGCTGGAAAAATCGCTAGGGACGCAGTCGCTACGCCAAGGCTCAAATGCTGTAAACCCTGAGTCAGTGTTTGTCGTGAGGGTAGCTGAATCATTAAGAGAATGTCCTTAGCGTATGTTCTCTTAATGATGGCCTGTGCGTTTTTGTTAAGCCTTTAGTAATGTCACGCTAAATGAAGCAAGCCGCTGCCCGAATTGGGTAGCGGCTTAGGGGAATTTCCCTAAATCTTCGGTGCTTCTGTTCGCACAGACTTACGCTTGAGGGTGATGAGTGCGATCGCCATCACAAATAGCCCAATTACCTGTCCCGGCTCTGGTACAGAAGCTGCCAGTGCATTGCCGGGCTGCGTTAGGTCATCTTGACCATCTTCTACTTCGCGCTCGAATCGGTCTTCTCCAGCTTCTGCTTTGCGTAGGGCCTCTCTTTGACGTTCGTCTACCAGGACGAGCATGGAGGAGTAAGGGGTGACGATACTGGTGCGTTTTGCGATCGCATGTACCTTATCCAACGCCGCCACCTGAGTCGTATCCAAAACACGACCCTGCTGACGAATCAGCTGCCTTGCTGCTAGCGCCGCAAATGAACCTACCGGCTTATCAGAGGTTTGAGCCTCGGCCTCCGTTGAATCGCTAGACGCTTCCACCTGCCAACGATAGCCATCGAGTACGGTAGCCTCTGCATCAGCCAGCGCAATCTTTTGCAAAACCGGCATCACCTGTGTATCTACACCGCCTTGGGTATCTTCTAGCAGCTGTAGCAAGTTGTCCTCATAGGCAGAGGGCACTTTTCCACCCAAGTGAACAATCCACAGCGGCGCGTTTAATGCAGGGAGTTCAGCCTTATCTTCCGCTAGTTCATAGCTACCTTCATCGGTCAGCAGCACAATCGCATCGTAGCTGTCACTTTCACTGGCTTGCGCGAACTGTGTCAGCATGTCTGCCGGTTGCAAAGTTCCGTAGAACAAAGTGTTATCAACCGTGAACGCAGATTGCCCAGATGCTTTGGATTGACCTGCGGTGGCAATGTAAAAGTCGAGCGTGTTCTTTTTCGCTGTTTCTGTGAGTGTTTTAGCCGCTTGCTGAAGTTCAGGGGTGCGCTCGCTCATGCTATACGAACTATCAACCACGACAGCAATCTGCTCACCGGAAGGCAACAGTTTTTCCTGACTTGTCAGCGGCATAGCCGTGACCTGAAAGCCCTCATCAAAATCGATCTTGTGACTACTCAACTGAGGATTGCGTTTGGCAGATAGCGCAGGCTCAAACCATTCATCTTCACCTAGCTGAATGCTGTTATCGCCTCGCTTATGCTCTGTCTTCTCCGTCCAAAAGATATTGCGCTTCTCACTGAGCTGAGGCAATGGCCACCCTTCACCCGGCTTTGCCATTACATCGTAAGTAAGCGTCAAATCCAGTTCACCCGGATCTCTCACTGCCCGACTTTCTGTTGCGGTAGAAGCTGGAATTGGAAATACTCGCAATCGATACTGCCGTGGGCCAACTTGCTCCAACAGTGCCGGATCGGTAGCCCGCTGAAACTTTGCCCGTTCTACCTCAGCGTTATAAACCTGCTGTGCTGCACCTCGTGGAGAAACAACATGAGGAAACAGTGTAGGGTTTTCGGCAGTACCTAGCCATAGTCCGGTAATCGCTGCGCTCTCTGGCAATGAAAAGGAATAGAAAATCTCTTGATCTTCAGGCGTAGAGTTCTCGTATCGCTCATGAATTTTAACCGTTCCCCAGTCACCATGCGGCGTTACGGATGCTTCCTGGCTAGCCAAGCGTACTACTTTTTGATCTAAATTCAGCAGACCTGCCTTGGTTTCGTCCCGGTCGGCAGTTGCCTGTAGAGCTTCGCGAATAGAAGCCCGTTCAGCCTTTTGAATGGGCTCATCAAAAAACTGTTCATATAGTTCTTCTGCTTTCTGTGCGTCTTTATCTTCCCCGCGATAAAGAAAAGGAGACAACAATCCATTGTGAATATTTTGCAAAAACGCCTGTGCGCCATCTGGCAGTGCAGGGTCGTACAGTTTGCCTAGCTGATTGCTTCTGTCCCAAGGGCTGAGATAGCGATAGCGATGCAAATAAGCGTTCGTTAGCCCAGCGCGAATGTCGTCTGATTGCTGTAGTTGCTGCTGTCGCACTTGCACCCCCGCAGCTGACAGGGAAAATTCTATCTCGCTATTTCCTCCTGCTGCTGTCAACAGCGCAAAGGCTTTGCTCTGTGGCTGCTGAAGCTGCAATCCTACAAACAAACAACAGCTAATAGCCAATGTCATCCCTGTAATTGTCCAGCTGTTTTGAATTCCATACTGTCGCCCAAAGGCCTTGTGAATTCGCTCCCACGCGCGAATATAAAAGTGCACGAATGCATAGGGCATAGAGAGAAAAACGAAAAAGCTAGATGCGAATAGGAGAAAAAATGGCAGGGCGGTAAGCGCTTCAATTGGGTGAAGAAGAATCTCACCTAAAGCCATGAAAAATCCAACTATCCCGCTGAAAATTCCTACTATTGTCCAAAACAGTGCGGGCACGGTGTAGAGCAGCAGCAAAGACCCAACGTAGCCGCCTACCAGCAAAATCAGGCTGTGGCCCACCATTTGCACCCATGAAAGTTTCTCATTGTGTGCGGCATAACCTACCAGCAACTCAATGGCAAACATGAAAATAGAAAAAATAACCAGCCCTAACGTAAAGGCACTAGCCGGTGTAAGCTCGCGAATGAGGAACAGCCGGAGTAGACACAGTGTAAAGAGAGGCGCTTCTACACCGTAGAACAGTCTTAGTAGTAGAGTTGGTCGGCTACGCAATCGCCAAAAGCCCAAAATAGTGCATATTACCGGCACTATGAGCAGGATGAGGAAGCTGACGGTGAATGTGGGTTCCACTAGGCCATTGCGAGTATCGAAGAATAAATCTAGCCCGAACTGAGGCAGTAGCCAGATATCTACGATGCCGATGAAGACAAGGTTCCATATCCAGAAAATAAGATGGGAGAAGATGGCGATTGTTTTTTTCATGAGTGTGGTGACAGTGAAGATCACTCAGGAGCGCTGAGGCACAGGTTGATATGTAGCGAGAGAAAGAGGCATCCTTTAGCCGTTGCCGATATTGAGTAGGGCAATCGACACGCTGTAGGCTTCTACAAAAGCATGGCCAACGATTCCGAACTTTGTGGAAATCCTGTGCCAGTTGCTGCTAATTGCTGTGGCAATAGCGACGAAGAAGGCCGTAAAACCGTTACTATAAAGTCAGACTTTACATAACTTTATTCAAAGCGCTTTCAATTCATTTTCTTTGGAGCAGGCCACTATGGGTTTCTTTCGTCAGTACATTGCACCGCTGTTTATAGTGCTTATTTTTGCGATCGCACTCCTCGCCACTAGCGCCCGCATCTTTCTCCCCAGCGACATGATGGCCCCTGCCCCCGGCTCACAATTCACAGGCGCCCAATCTACTGAGCAGCCCCTCTCCCTTATCCCCAGCACGGCGATACGCTTCAGCTAGTGACCCAACCTTTCCCAATTGCCAACTACCGACTAGAAAAAGGCTCTAGTCTGGATCGCGCTCGCCTAGTGAAGTTCATGCAGCGGGCCTATCGAGACCTGGGTGCAACCGAAACAGGCACGCACCTGGCAGATACAGTTGGCCGCCATTTCAACAGTCAATCCACGCTTTGGTGGCTGATTGGTCCTCAGTCCATAGCTATGTCGGGTGGGCTGCCTGGTTTGCAGCAGCGGCACGAGCCAATGGGTTGCTTGTGGATGGGCGAATCGGTTGATCAGCGCAACGGACAAAAGCAGGCTTACGTTTTTCTTTTATATGTAGATAAAGCTCATCGTCGGCAAGGCCTAGGTAGTGCGCTAATGCATCACGCGCATCGGTGGGCCAAGGAGAAGGGCTATGCGCAAATGAGTTTGCAAGTGTTCGAAGACAACGCCTCTGCGATGAACTTGTATCGGAAGCTGGGTTATCAATCGCAGGCGAGGTGGATGTCTGTAAATCTTTAGAGACAATGAACCGAAG
>JBCCOO010000149.1:0-7336 GCA_039025345.1 Cyanobacteria bacterium P01_D01_bin.105
ACATTGGCTGGAGCTGCTGGGCTTCGAGCGATTCCAGAGAGTGTAGCAACTGCCACAAAAAGTTGGATAGGCCATCGCTGACAATGGTCTATCTTGTGATGAAAGTGTCACCTAAAATTAGCCGGTTTTGAACCACGCCAAGCGATGATCTACGGGTCTTTGCTACGACTCATGCTCAGGCGCATGGCAGATTAAGATTTACTTTGCATATCAGCTCTAAATGATCTCACCGGCAAGGAGGCTGTTCGCTGAAAGATTCAGGGCCGGGAAAACAGAAGACTTGACCACACTCTCATCACGATATACTTCCTCTGAGTAGCGACCTTCTTGCAGCGTAAAAACAACGACCTGCTGCCGGTGCCTATCAACAATCCAATACTCAGGAATCTGCCACCACTCATACTGGGCTTTTTTCCACTCGTAGTCCCGTCGGTAGTTGTCCGTGCGCTCACTGCCTTGGCTGACCACCTCTGCGACGAACAGCGGTGGTGGCATCCCCAATAAGACCGCGCTTTTTTTCAGTTCTGCCATTAAGTCCAAATGCTCAGGGCGCAGCACAATGAGATCTGGTTTCCTGTTAACGCAATCATCGCCAATCGGATGCACTTGCAGTTCTGTAGAGTTCGTCCTAACTAGCTTTCGTTGCTTTAGAACCCGCTTGAGTTTCTCTGCAAACTCGTCGGCAATAAAGTAGTTCTCATCATCTTCAGGTGGCAACTCAATAACTTCTCCATTGCTTAGCAGCCTATAATCACCATCGGCATCTAGGTCAGAGTGCAGATATGTCAGATAATCCTTGTAGCGAACAGATGTCGTGGTCATAGGGAAGCATGCTGTCTATATACACTTAGAGTATACCAAAGACTCAAAGCACCTGACGGTAACGGCTATGGCCTTTCCTGAGAGGACTCTGAGGATTACCTGGGAGCTTTCATCCCATTCTATTCAGCTACGCTCAGTTACCCCTTAATTCACCTTCAGTCGCCCTCTATTCTCCCGTGACACTATGAAATCAATGAAGCAAGCCCATTGATCCTCACGGAGACAACTCATGAAAAACATCCTCTTTTCTGCTCTCGCTCTTACAGCCACTACATTGACTTTCGCGCCTGTTGCGAATGCTGCCGAAACTCTACCGTCTGCATCCATTCAGCAACGACGTCTTGAGTTCCTAGACAGTGAAACTAAGGCTGTTGAGGATATCCAAAAGACCCGCCTTGAATTCCTAAGCAATCAGACTAAAGACGTCGAGGATATTCAAAAGACTCGCCTTGAGTTCCTAAACAATCAAACCAAGGCTATTGAAAATATCCACCAGACCCGTTTAGAGGAAAGAGCTCGCCGTAATAAGGGCGTTGAAAGCATTCAAAAGACACGGCTAGAGTTCCTTAACAATCAGACTAAAGCAGTTGAGGATATTCAGCAGACCCGCCTTGAGTTCCTAGAGACCCAAACTAAAGCTGTTGAAAATATCCACCAGACTCGCTTAGAAGAAAGATCTCGTCGCAATAAGAGCGTTCTTTCATAGGCATCCTTCGCATTTTTATTTCGGTTAACAACAGCCAAATAATGATGCGGTAAGTACTCAACCCACTAGGCCAAGCCATTTGGTCTGGTGGGTAACCAAGTTTGGATGCCCATTATCTCGTTTCTTTGAGGAAACTTTGCTTCATTCGCTGGGCATCCTTTCCTCCTTCTCTGAACAAAGCAAGCTTGTTCAAGTTCTCCCCTTCACCACCGGCAGCTCATCCCAGTGCGTCGTATACCGCTTAGAGAAATACGCCGAACGCATCTTCCACTCTGGCTTCAGCCCTAACGCACCGTACTTAATCGCATCCGGCGCATGGGTACGATTGATCGCATCCAACGCACTCATCAACCGCTCTCGCTTCGGATTATGAGCTGGGGCCGCAAACAAACTTCCCTGGACTTCCCCCGGTGCCACTAAGCTGGTGGCAATCACTTTTGCTTTCAAATACTGATGCCCTGGGCTGTAGGCGGCTTCAGTGAGCTGCATAGCCGCTTGAATCAGCTTGCCTGTGTCGTTTGTGGGTGGCTCCAGCTGAACACTTCTGGCAGCAGCATAGCGATTCTCCTGGTAGTTGCTCGTGCGCAGGCCCACTGTAAAGCAGCCCGTGAGCATATTGTCTTTCCTCAGCTTTTCAGCGCAGCGACTCGTGTAGGTTGCCACCGCCTCTTTCAGCTCGCTCAGCTCTGTTACTAACTGCCCAAAAGAGCGTGAGACAATTCGCATCTTCTTTGGAGAAACCCCCGGCTCCATTTCAAAGCAGGGGGTGCCCCGTAGCTCCAGCACAGTGCGCAGGCCAATAATCCCCAGTCTTTTCTTCACCCAGGCATCCTCAGCCTGTTTGAACTGAGCAGCATTGAAAATGCCTGCCTGCTGTAGCTTTGACTTATTCCCTCGGCCCACGCCCCACACTTTGCTCACATCGATGCTGCGGAGTAAGGCATCGATGTCTTCTGCTTGAGAAATATCGAAGACACCTTGGCAAGCAGGCTTTCGTTTTGCGACATGGGCTGCAATCTTAGCGAGCGTTTTGGTGGGCGCAATGCCGACTGAAACGGGAATATTCGTCCATTGCTTTACGGTTTGGCGAATGTCGTGACCGTAGTCGATGAGATTGCGATCTTCCTTTGGAAGGGCTTTGCCATCGCCAAATCCTGCTAGGTCTAAAAAAGCTTCATCGATGGAATACTGCTCTACTTCTGGGCTAAATGTTTGAAGTGTCTCAATCACCCGCCGCGACATGTCCTTGTACAGTACGGGGTTAGCTGAAAAGACTGTAAGCTTACCTGCTTTGATCAGGTGTTGAATAGAGAACAAAGTTGCCTGCATTGGCACAAAAGCTTTAGCTTCAGCAGAGAGCGCGACTATGCAACCGTCGTTATTAGAGAGAACAACAACCGGTTTGCCTTCCAAGTCTGGACGAAAGACTTTCTCACAGGAGACAAAGAAACTGTTGGCATCTACCAGCGCTAGCATCGTCTCTCCTACGGGTTCTCTCGAATGAGCGCAGAGACAACACCCCAGACTTCAACAGGCGTTTCTGTGGGTTCAAAGCGCATGACGATCAGTTCGCTATCGACGATGGCCACTACAAGCGTTCTCGCTTGAGGCGTACGGGCGCGATCCACAATGAGCAAATCCCCAGCGCAGACATAACTACTGCCTGCCATCGTTGGCTCGACCTGCATCACGAAGGTGGAGGCTGAGTGCTTGAGGAGGCGCCGGTTGAGGTCAAGGCTTTGCTCAATAGCATTGCCGGGGATAGGGAAGCCCATAGATGAACTTGAGTGCGATAGTTCGTTTATACTATAGGGTTTTGGATTTGGTAAGCGTACGAATGCAGGACACTTGTGCTGATTGCCACAGCCACATTGCCTATGGTCAAATCAAAACTGTTACCAGCCGCTGAACCATGCTGCATCTACTCCAGCAATTACGGCATTTCATCTAGCGTTACTAAAAACTCTTGATATAGTACAAATAGACTAATTAAATTGAAGGGCTGCACAATGACCAAGCCAATTCTGAGCGGGATAGCCTTAGATAACTCACGAAAGTTTATTGAACAAAAGGGACGGCCATTAGAAATCGCTAGGTTTCACTATGCCTTTAGCGGAGCATCAGCAGACTCAATAGTAGCTGCACTGAAGGAATTTCAGAATCCAGATGGCGGTTTCGGTCACGGACTAGAGCCTGACTTACGCACAAACGATAGCTCGGCACTTTGTACATCCATTGCTTTCCAAGTACTTCGCTCACTTATCGGTGCCTCAGATCATGAGTTAGTCCCAGTTGCGATCGCCTATCTGCTCAGGACGTTGGATCAGAACGAATGGCACTGGCCGATGATTCCTAAATCAGCTCAGCAGAGTCCCCATGCCCCCTGGTGGGATCAATCAGACGATGATGATAGGCCAGAATCATTTTCTCTTAATCCCACCGCTGAGATTCTGGGGTATTTGTATGACTATCAACATCTTGTCCCGAAAACTATTCTCTCCCAAGTATCAGAGCGGGTTATGAGGGAATTATCACATGTAAATGAGATTGGAATGCATGACCTATTGTGTTGCCTGCGTCTGATGAAGACCAAAACACTCCCCAACGAATCCCGAGAACAGATTTGTCAAGCAATAGCTCAGCAGCTTGATGGCACCATTAATCAAGATCCTGAAGAATGGGAAGGCTACTGCTTGCGGCCATCACAAGTGATAGATACGCCTGATTCTCCCTTTATGGCTGGAATGGAAGCAGCCGTGGCGGCAAATTTAGCCTACGAGATTGCTACTCAAAGTGAAGAGGGTGCTTGGTTACCCACATGGTCCTGGGGAGATATGTTTCCAGATGCCTGGCAACAGGCACGCCAGGATTGGAGTGGTGTAATTACGCTTGAAAAACTGCTGGTCTTGAAACGATTTGGGTGCATTGAAGGTATTTCATAACGTTAGAAGGCTAATCTTTAGGGTAAGTTCGTGTTCTCCCCCAGCATCGATTATCTAACAGTCCAATCATTCAGCGGAACCATCACATGGATGATTATATTCAAGCGGTACAGGCTCACTTCTCTGCGCAAGCCGATCCTGATATGGCACTGCCGATGAAAAACTACATGCGCAATCAATTCGACTTTTTGGGAATTAAAACACCCGAGATGAATCGCCTGCATAAGCAATTTATTAAGCAATATGGATGGCCAGATTCCTCACAGTTAGTGTCTTTGACCAAAACCCTCTGGCAGTGGCCTGAGCGCGAATATCAATATCTAGCGCTCCGTTTTGTCGATCACTTTATATCCGAGCTTACTCCAGATAACCTAACGTTGCTGGAGTGGTTGATTTTGAATAAGAGCTGGTGGGATACGGTGGATAGTATCGCTATCCATCCAGTGGGGCATTTATTTTCTCACTTTCCAAGCGAGCGTGAACCGTATTTCGCAAAATGGCGATCGCAGGAGAATATCTGGCTGCGCCGCACAACCCTATTGTTCCAGCTAACTTACAAGAACGAGACTGACAAGGCGTTGCTGTTTTCCCTGATAGAAGAAAACTTAGGTCGCAAAGAGTTCTTTATTAATAAAGCGATTGGCTGGGCGCTGAGAGAATATTCGAAGACAGCGCCAGCCACGGTAGAACAGTATGTAAAGGAAACCGCTCTGGCTTCACTCAGCCGTCGAGAAGCGATGAAGTGGATAAAGAAGAAAGCAAAAGACGCTGGACAGACACTATGACATAACCTTCTCAAATTACCGAGTCTGTAGACTCGTAGCTATACGGCGGCTTAAGCTAATGCTTTTCCACCTCGAACTGAATTTGCGGGGCTATTAAGCGTCGGATTCGCGTATTCTCAGGAGTTTTTTATGTCGGTCTGAGTGTTGTTTCAGCCAGCATCTGTGTCTTGTTGATAAGTTCGAGCTGTGAGCGTTTCGAGGGAACCCGCAGCCATGGATTTTCTACAGTTTTTGAGTCTGGATTTTCTACAGACAACGGTGGCGAACGCTGGTGCGAGTGGGCCGGTGTTATATATGATTGTTATTGCGCTGTCGGTAGTTGTCAGTCAGATTCCGGGTGCGCCGCTAGCGGTGATGGCGGGCACGCTGTGGTCACCGCTAGCGGCAGGTACCTACACAGTGGTAGGCGGTTTTGCTGGGGCGCTGATGGCCTATGGGCTAGGGCGTCGTGTGGGCGAGCCACTAGTCAAAGCATTGACCGGTAAAACGCTACAGGTTGACCATGGACAGTCTGAAACAGCTTTGGGACTATTGATATTTTTGACGCGGCTTCTGCCTGTAGTGTCATTTGATTTGGTGAGCTATGGCGCTGGGATGGCACGGCTACCGTTACCAATATATGCAGGGGCAACCCTATTTGGGATGGTGCCATCTACATTTTTGTTGACCTATATGGGCGATCGCATTTGTGTCAGTGGCCTTACTGCATGGTTTCTGGGCGCTCTATTCATTGTGTTGTTTTTGGGTCTGCCGATCTTGGTGTACCGCTATAACTGGTTGAATGTGCGCTCACTGCTGAGCTGTTCATAGTTCACGATGGGGCATAGTTTATTTTGAAAACTGCCTTTACGTGGGGAATACACCCAGTTCCCGGAATTCTCTACAGGTTTTGATAGCCTCCATGCTCTGCTATGAGAGTTCCTTACGTTCCAGTTGATATACCCGGAGGCTGGGGTGCTCACCCATCAGTCTCCAGTAGTGGCCAGCGGGTGGTTGCATCGGGCGATCGCCGCAGCGGTACAGAAAGACTGGCTCGTGGCGTTTGAATTGACCTTGGAAAACCTCCTCCAGCTCAAAGTCAGCGCCTGAGCTATCCCAAATCATGTGGGCTTTGGCCTCATAACCGGCAGCTAAGAGGCTTTGGCCTAGCCACTTCATAACCTTGGAGATCTTCTCAATAGGTAAACCACAAGCTTCTTGCCCATAGCTTTCAAGGGACAGTTGCTGTGGTTCGGAGGGCAAAAGTGCGGCCTGGAGTTGCTTCCACATAACGGGAGACCTTTGGGAATGTGGCTTCAGAGTGCCCGGTCACTTTGGTTTTTAGCAAGCAATGGAGAATTAAGGAATTTGGGATAGAATCGAACCAAAAAATAGAGTTTTGGCTTGGCCCTGGGGATTACGTCGGGGCTTTTCTGGCTTTGGTAAGCATAAGCCTATCAATGCCCGTGACCTCTAAGAAGTCAACCGTTGGGGATGAAAATGTAGTGGCGATTTGGAGACCAAAAGCCTGGTGTTTGGCCGTGACGCTTGTCCTAAGCGTTCTCCCCATACACGCCTTGGCCGAGCAACCCGACAGCCAGTTGGATGGCATCACGGTGTTGCTCAATCCAGGACATGGCGGGCCAGAAACTGGAGCGGTAGGGCCTACGGGAGTTTTTGCAAAGGATGTGAGCTTGACCGTGTCCCTGCTTCTCCAGGATGAGTTGCTCAGCCGGGGCGCGGTGGTCGTGATGACGCGGGAGACCGATGTGGATATCTCGTTAACCGAGCGACAGCGGCTGATCGCACAGACAGAACCTGCCCTCGCTCTCACGATTCACTATACGAGCGTGGAGGAGGACGGGGATGCAGAAGGGACTCAGGGAGTGCGCTCCTATTGGTACCATCCTCAGTCCCATGGCGCTGCGATGTTTCTCCATAACCATTTGGTAGAGCACTTGGGACGAGTCGATGGGGGCATTTTTTGGAACAACCTGGCTCTAACCCGTCCGACAGAGGCGCCAGCGGTGGTGCTAGAGCTGGGCTTTATGACGAATCCTGAGGAGTTTGAATGGATCACTGATGAGGATGAGCAACGAGCC
>JBCCOO010000150.1:0-7113 GCA_039025345.1 Cyanobacteria bacterium P01_D01_bin.105
CTGGCTTGCTTCACAGCAAAGCCATCTGGATATGGCCTAGACTGTCTAAACTTCATCCAGCCAAGGCTAGGTAATTTAACCACACCTTCTCCTAACGGATGCTTTCCCAACTGCGGAAAGACAAAGCTACGCATTCGATTCGGTTTCTTAAACCGAGGGAATCCGAAACCTTTCTTTTGCATATCAGCATGTGCCCTACCCAGTGTTTTCAGCACTTGCTGAAGCACCTGTGCATTCACCGAGCGCAACCAACTGTTATTCTTTTTGGCTTGCGTTAATGCCTTTGCCTGCTTGAAGTAGTTGGGATATGGCTCAGCAGCAGGCAAAATATACTCACCACGAATTGAGCAAGCATTGATGGGACACTTACGAGAAGCGCTCCAATCTTTGCGCTCACGCAGCGCATAATTCCAGACTGAGCGACAAACATTCAAGATGTGCTGCATCTCTTCTATCTGTTGCTTTGTTGGTTTTAGCTTGTATTCGTAAGTGAGGGTTAACATAATTCTATTGTACTACTTTTAATGGTACAAAAATCATTGCCTTTAAGATTGTTCGCTAGCGCTCACCCGCTTACACCACCCTCTAAGCCTACGGCTATAAAGGGAGTCCTAGCGGTATTTCGATAGAGTTTCCAAAGTGTTCCACCACATGGCCAATCAAATCATAGGCATCGGGTATTTCAGTTGAATCCAGAGGGAACGCAGTCCCATGAACAATACGGTAACTAAGTATTGTGTACGAACTGGCAAGGGCGATCGCATACAGTCTCGTTACCCTGCCCAGGCGAATGGCGAGAGGTGCCAGCCAAATAAGCAGGCTAACCCATTGGGCGAAGAGCCAAACTGTCACTAGCAGCATTGCTAGAAGTGGGTTCTGTTCCTTCTCGACGGTGGAACAGATTTCTGAAAAGCTAATCTTCTCTGCTTGGTTAGCGACACGATGTGAGCTGGGCAGGCACGCTGTAGGATCAAATAACTGAGCGTGGAACGTTTGCCAGACAAGCTTGTGAGAGAGCGTGTAGCGATCGCTTGCTGTCGTCAACTCAGTCGCAATGCTGCGAGCGCGGGCATATACCTCATCTTTACCCACGGCTTCGATGCAGGCAGCTTTCAAGGATTTCAAATTCATGATGTTGAGGGGTTTCAAATGCAGGGATAAAAGAGAACGCTGAAGCGGCTGAAGCGGTTTGCCTTTCAGCGTTCTCCTCTGACATCCATGCGTTAGCGCAGCATCGGATCTGATCTTACCCTCGTTCCAAAGCAGGCTCTTTTGCCTGCTGTCTCAAAGCAATATTTGGCATGGATTCTTTTGAGCGCTGTAGGGTTTGCACATCGCTGTGCTTCATCACAACCAGCTCATGCTTGTAGTCCATTGGCGGTTCTGCTTTGTTGCCCTCTGCACTCGCTTGGTACAACGCCCTCATCAGCAAGCCCTTTGCATGAATCTGCGCCGCGAGTCCTGCATTCTCTTGAGAGATAGCCCACATATAAAATTCTCGTAGCTCCTGACGGGATGGCTTATATCGTTCATGGGTCATCTCTGGGAAAGCCGTTATCTGACCTTTCGCGTAGTCCCCTAGCGGTCTCACCGTCAGTCCCCACAACCTTCCCTCGCTTTCACGGGCGCTATCCAAGCGCCGCTCAATCTCATCGGGCGCAGACTTCTCCATTTCGGCCCACACGATAGGAAAGTTAGCTGAGGCTAATCTGGTTTCATCAATGACATACTGATTGCCTACCCGCAGCGCCACAGTTTGCCCCTTTATCTGGCCCTCCGCTTGAGCCAGAAGAATATCGCCCTTTTGAACACCATAGGCAGCATAGGGTTCGAGATCGCTGGTGAGATGACAACGACCATCCGTTCGAAAAGCCTCTATTTCAGCCTTCGACTGCGCGATCACAGGCAGGCTCATCACGCTCATATCAACAGCATTCTTCCCTCTGCTAGGAACAGAGAACGAGGCGAGAAAGGTGCTACCTTCCGGCAAACTCATCGCACGATCATCAATGGTGCCCAGCTTCTTAAATTCTCCATTGGGCTGAGAGACGAACACCGCCCGGTTGGTGACTACCTCGCCTGTCTTTTTGGTGTAGGTATCCGTGCCAAAGCGAATCGTGCGAGGGCCACTGGCTGCAAGCTGAGAGGGTAGGTGCCCTGTGTACTGAAGACCCATTAGCCGAATTGGCGGCACTGTCTTCAGACGCTGTTGCATCACATCAGAGAAGTGCTTAAACACAATATGTCTGCTCTCATGCGATCTCCAGAGTGCTGAAGCTATCTGCTGGCGATAGACTGCTGGCTCAATGCCTTCCGATGGAACAAAAGCCTCAGCCATATAGCGATCCGCTCGATCAAACAGCAGTGAAGCGTCATTCTCCTGGGCAAAGGGAACTCGCATCTCAACAGAAGGGGCTTTCACACTCAGTGTCTGAGACACATGGGTTAAGCGCTGTTCTAGCTTGTGTTCTACAGTGGAACCGGGTGCAACGTAGCCCACGCTCTGGGTGCGGCGGGTGGCATCTTCAGCAGTGAAGCTTAGTTTTGCAGAGAATTGATGCCCTACGGCTTTTGCCTGAGGGTCTCTGCTTACAGTGATTACCCAGTCTGGCTGCGGCCCGTCTGCTCGCCAAATGGGTAGCGTTCCTTTGGGGTCTTGAATGCCGTGGAGAACAAACGTGCGATCGCCATCGGGAAGTATCACTTTGAGCGTGGGCTGTTGGTCTTCAGGGCGACGTTCATAGACTCTTTGTTTAGCTGCCTTAGCTTGAGCCAACAGGCCATTGTAGGTTTGAGTGATTTGTTTCGCGATCGCCTGCTGCTCTGGCGTGGCGGACAACGGCAAAATAGCTTGGAACTCTACGTTGGGTCGTTCTTCCAGTTGTTGTGACTGTTGAGCTGATTCATACAACTTGTTCACAGTCTCTACGCCCCAAGCAATCGGCTCTTGAGTGCTGGTCTGTAGAACTGTTTTACCAGTGTATAACTTAGGGTTGTCTTTGTTTTGTCTCAATAAATCGGGCTTGTGCTGAAGCGCTCTGATGAATTTGTGTAGGTTTTCGTCAATTCCTTTAGCACTTTTAACAGAGTCCATTGCCGCTTGTAGGTTAGCGGCGTTAAGACCGAAAGCAGCATCAAAGAGAAGATTATAAGCAAGCCGTAATCTACTTGAAATGAAGCTTTCACGCTTTGATAAATCATTCAAATCCAGTAATACAAGAGCGGAAGTAGAAATTCTCTCTAGCCGCTCCCTAAAACGATAACTGGGAAATCCTCGTTCCTCCAACCATGCGTCACTCGGAATAAACAGTTTGCCCGCATCAGCCTTGACCAAAAGCTTCGTGTAGTGAGCTGCGACTTGGCTCAGCAAAGCCTCCTGCTGAGACTGAGGCGCATACTTCAAATCTAAGGCCATGGCCTGAAGCGTCATACCTGAATTCGCAACCTTGCCAATCGGATTGTTAGCCGTGATTTGCCATGCTCTCCAAACAGCAGCAGAGCGGCTCTCCTCTGCCCTTCGCCAAGGATGTAGCTCTTTCGCCTGCTTGACAACTGTCGGTGGGCGCAGCGCAGGCGCAGTCAGTTCCGTAAACTCCTTCACCGTAAGCGGATAGTCACCTTCAACAATACGTGATTCGCTCCCTTTTTCTAGCCGGTGAATCATTCGCTCAAAGAACGCTCGCCCTGCTTCGTACTGAGAAAGCTCGGGCAACGGTTCTACATCACTGAGCGATTCTCGTACTCTCTCAGGCAGATCAGCCACCGTAGGCATATACCCAACAAAGAAAGCATTTCTATCCCCATCAAAATCGGTGATGGCAATCTCTCTAGCCGTGGATGGTGGAAGGTAAGCAACGCCTTGCTTAAAGAACGCTTCTGCATCTTCAGTTCTGAGAATTTCAGTATTATTAATCGCAATCACTGCCGCACTGACATTTGGGAACGGAGACCGAAAATAAGCAACGATAGCGCCATGAGGCAGGTCTCTATTCGACACTTCCCACGGTTTCAAAAGGCTATGATGTTGAGCCATTGCTGAGGGCAACGTGATGCCGTGCATCGCACTCCGCTTCCACTCTCCGCTCACGTAACGGTTTAACTTCCGGTTGACAGGCGCAATTCCGGCTAGCTGGGAAAAGTCATCCCCTGTGAGCACGTCGTACATCCAGTCCGAAGTCTCTATGGTCTCTGGCTGATCACTCCAGGTTTCGTAGGGTCTCGATTTTCGCTTTTCCTGCTGCTGAACGTAGTACTGCTCTAATTTCGACTGATCACTGACCACAGCAGCCACTGCTTCGGCCTGGGCAATCGCTATCGGATTAAGTTCTTTCTCGGTCGCCGCTGGAATGTTGTACTTGACTTGAGGGCCAACGCCTTGCTGGCCATATTCCGCATCTGTCTTACGATTCACCCAGAAGTGGGTAACCATCATTCTCCCAGGCGTTAGAAAGACCTGACTGCCCCCTTTTATATCATCCACAGAGATGATGAAATCAACGCCTAGCCGCTCTGTCCAACGGCTAACGCTCATCGTTCCTTTGGCGATACCCGGGAACACTGGCGTTCCAGCTCGAAACTGGCTAACCCTGTTGTGCGCGAGTGAGTAGAGCTTCTTTTCTATCTCTTGGTTAGCCCGCTCGACAGCCTTATTGTCTACGCCTAAGTCAGAGATATCCGCCCTGATACCGGCTTTCTCAAATATCTGTCCTGCAATCTGGTTATGCTCTTCTGTTGTTGTGAGCGCATGCGACACTGCTTGAGAGATCAGCATCGTGCCATCTCCCATTTTGTTGTAAAGCCGCGCTAATTCATCCGCAGCAACGGGCTGACCTTGACTATCTACAAGCGGTTCATTGCCATGCGTTCTCGCTGCATTGTCAATGATTAAAATACTTGCATGAGACACCGAAGTAGAAGATATCCCATCGGAGGCAATTAAGCTACCGTAGGCTACTGAGTTATGTGCTGAAGCACTGCTGTTGACGTAGATAGGGGCAATGGCATCGCTACCCTCAGTCATTAGCTGAGCTGTCATGGGATCAGTAAAATAACCATCCTGACCATTCGTGAAAACAAGCACTTTACCTTCGTTCTCTAGCCTCAGACGGTCTGCCTCATTAATCCCATCATAAAACCGACCTACTGAGAACTCAGCGTCAATACCACGCACACTCAGCCAGTGTTCCAAATAGGCATTGTCTACGAGCTTGACTGAGGGGTGTTGCTGGCCTTCAATCGTTTCTTCTATAGGTTTGCCAGTCTTAACGTCAAACCTTCTTATCTGGAGCATCTTCTGTTAAATATCGTCCGCTGATGTACCATCTGTCTTCCTTCATCAGCGCATTGAACTCATCATCAGACATCACTGGCCCGCCCTTGTACTTGAGGGCCTCTGGATTAGCTTCGGTGAAGTCCGTATTCTGGTCGTCGTCTTCCAAAACGCCTGCTGAAACAAGCTCATCTACATCTGCCCCACCTGCTAGCAGCTCTTCAACGGAGAGATCGCTGGTGGCCAGCGCCTGATGCTGTGCGTCCTCTCCAGACGTGGGATCGATGCCTTGTGCGCCTGTCTTGCTCATAACCTGTGAAAATAGATTGCTTCAGCATAGTGACATAAGAGATGCGATCGCCTCCGCAGCCCCTCATCTTGCTGCGGCCTTTAAAAAAAGAAGATCTTCCGTGGGAAAGATCTTGCATCGGGAACTATTTTATAGAGACCGTTTCAGTCTTCTTTCATGCCCTGCCAAAGCGCAGTTGTTTGTCTCAGGGAACAAAACCCATCCCTGGAAACAATCAAATGATCCAGAATCGGGATATTCATTACCTTGCTGGCATCTAACAGCATCTTTGTCAGCGAGATGTCGTCTGGACTGGGAGATAGGCTTCCAGAAGGGTGATTATGGGCAATAATGCATCTTGTGCCATGAGCCTGAATCACTGTTCGGAAAATCTCGCGCGGTTGGGCATAGGTTTCCGTTTCTGTACCGGAGGAAATCTCCCGATAAGACAGGATTCGATG
This sequence comes from Cyanobacteria bacterium P01_D01_bin.105, assembly GCA_039025345.1. Taxonomy (GTDB): domain Bacteria; phylum Cyanobacteriota; class Cyanobacteriia; order Phormidesmidales; family Phormidesmidaceae; genus Phormidesmis. The sequence goes on from JBCCOO010000150.1 coordinate 6,020, forward strand.
CTTCGTATCTAGAGATAACACCGCGAACTTCTCAACCGGCTCCCACGCGATGGATTGAAAGGCTTTAGCTGCAATAGATGGATCATCTGCAACCTCTCCTTGCGCTGGTTGTTGGAAATAGAGAAATTTGAATAGCTCTAAAGCACTCTGGAGTTTCAGAAGTCGCTTTGGAGTAAGCCCCAAGGAATCGGCACTATTTGCCTTGAAGGCAATTCTAAGACGGTCGGTCAGGTTCTTGGTCGTGGGCTGCTCACCAGGCAATAGGATTGAGTCCACCACGGTCTTGCCTACTCTAGGATTGCTGAGAATATCGCCTATCAATTCGGCGGCCCGCTCTGCTTCAATGTTCTGTGGATAAACGGCTTCCACATCGCTTAAAAAATTCATGGCTTTGCTAACGCTTCAGCGAGTCGGTGCGTTAGCAAACGCCAGCAGCTTTATTTCACGACAGAACCGTTGTCGTCAATTTCCTGAACTATCAAAGTACCGCTATGACTCCATCTATAAGCCGTAGGATTAGGGAGTGGTGCCAGCGGGTGAGCACTAGCAAACAATCTGATAAGCCATGGTTTTGTACCACCAAAAGTAGTACAATATGATCATGTTAATCCTCACTTACGAGTACAAGCTAAAGCCGACTAAGCAGCAGGCAGAAGAGATGCAACACATCTTGGACGTATGCCGTTCAGTCTGGAATTACGCATTAAGAGAACGCAAAGATTGGAGTGCTTCTCGAAAGTGCCCCATCAACGCGTGCTCAATTCGTCGTGAGTACATCATGGGTGCTGATGCGTCCTATCCAAACTTTGCAGTTCAATGCAAGGCATTAACTCAAGCCAAGCAGGGTAACAACTGGCTGCGCTCAGTGAATGCACAGGTGCTTCAGCAAGTGCTGAAAACACTGGATAGGGCACATGCTGATATGCAAAAGAAAGGTTTCGGATTCCCTCGGTTTAAGAAACCGAATCGAATGCGTAGCTTTGTTTTTCCGCAGTTGGGAAAGCATCCCTTAGGCGAAGGTGTGGTTAAATTACCTAGCCTTGGCTGGATGAAGTTTAGACAGTCTAGGCCATATCCAGATGGCTTTGCTGTGA
>JBCCOO010000151.1:0-7023 GCA_039025345.1 Cyanobacteria bacterium P01_D01_bin.105
GAGGCTTTTTATTATGTTTTTTTGCCTATCCCCCCGAAAAGGTATCTCCCACTTTGAGACACTTTTTCACCGATTGATATCTACATCGATTAAGTCGCTATTCAATCGAGACATTGGGTAACCGACTCCATTCATTCCAAGAGCCGTCGTAGTTTTGGACATTAGGGTAGCCCAATAGATACTTCAGCACATACCAGATAAAGCCTGAACGCGCTCCAACAGCACAGTAGGGAATGACTTGTTTGTCTTTGGTGATGCCCTGCTGAGCGTAGAGGCTGTATAGCGCTTCTGCTGACTTGAACGTACCATCCTTGTTTAGGGCAAGTGTATGCTCAAGATGCACAGCACTCGGAATATGGCCTGCTCGTTCGTTACCCTCGGGCGGCTTTTCCATGAAAACCTCACCCCTGTATTCCGCTGATGTCCGCACGTCGAGGATGACAGTATCTGACCGGTTAAGCATGTCTTGGACTTCTGCGGTGAGGATTTGATAGTCGCGATCGCAAGGGGAAGGCGCTGTATATTGAACCGGCTCAAGGCTTGATAGCTCTGATGTCACCGGACGATCCTCCGCCATCCACTTCTGATGTCCGCCGTTGAGCACATATACTTTGTCGTGTCCAAACTGTTTTAGCAGCCAGAAGATACTTGCGCTAGTCGCTAGATTAGTGCCGTAGGGGACTACGGTTGTCTCAGGTGAAATCCCAGACTTTGATAGTAGCTCTGAGAGCACCTCAGAATCTAAATTCATACTCATATCAGGTTTCATCAAATCTGAGGGTATGCTCCAGAAAACTGCTCCTGGGATGTGAGCGTTCTCACAAGCTTCTGGGGTCATGTCAACTTCAACAATACGCACGGAGGAATCGTTCATATGCGTTGTTAACCATTGGGTCTCTATCAAGCTGTCTGGGTGACTATAGCTGAGCATTCTCCTTCTCCGAGTGACCCATCACAAATGACATAGTTCGATGAACAAGTGTCGTAGACGTCGTAAACAAGGTAAATCCGGTGAGCGGATGCAGGACGCCTAGTGGCAGTGGCTGTTGAACATGTGCTGTCATGAATTGTAAGAGCAGCAGAATCACTATCGCTTGCGTTAGCGCTTGAATCCTCTTTGGGAAAGGCGTTATAAAAGGCCCCATCAGGAGTAGCACCGCCACGCCTCCATATCCGCGAACAAGCCAGACATGAACCTGCCACCAGCTCGCATCAGAAAAGATGGCGAGACCAACGGTTAGGAGCTGGGTAACTAAACAAAGGTTGAATAGAATAGCGATTGCTAAGAAGCCCACTTGAACCCATCTTTTCCCACCATCTGTTTCGATGGAAAATTGCTCAGAAGGGCGATGAGTGGTCATAGAGTGGCCCCCATTGTTTGGGCCATGTACTGCATCGCTTTTTCTATCAGCTCAGGCCCAGCTTTTTCCGGCGAACCCACATCGTAAGGCGGTGCTGGATCGTACTCCATCAAAAGCTGGCTGATTTTGGCAATATCTTCACCATAGAGCGCTTTAGCAACCGCTAACCCAAAGTCAATTCCGGCTGTGACGCCGCCGCCAGTCATTCGATTGCGATCAGTGACCACGCGCTCTGTGCCGACTTCAATGCCCAACTTGGCTAACTGTGGGCGCATTGCCCAGTGAGTTGCCGCGCGATAACCTTCGAGCAGCCCTGCTTTAGCAAGGAACTCAGATCCGCCGCAAACAGAGGTCACGAACTTGGCGTTGTCGCCCTGCGCCTTTAGAAAATCAAGCAGTTCGGCGTCATCTATGCTTGCACTCTGTCCACGACCACCGCCTATACACAGAATATCGACAGGCGGACAATCTGCAAACGTAGTATCTGGCACAATCATCATGCCATCGTCTCCTGTAATGGGCGCTAGCGTTTTCCAAACGCGATGAATTTTAATGTTGGGCAACACACTAAACACCGTTTGAGGCCCAACCACGTCCAGGGTAGTCATGCCGGGATAAATTATGATGCCGATGACGTAATGTTGCCAGTTAGTAGGTAGCTCAGTCATTTTTTTCTCCAACTTAAAGATGCCAGAACGATGCCAGTGAGCATCTATTCCGTCTACGATAGAAAGGATATCGAACGACGCCTAGACCTCGTTCGGGTAGTCTTTTTGAAGTGCAGTCATTTTCTGTAAGCATAAAAAGCCAGATGACAAGCCAGCTGCAGAGTCTGTTTCAAGCGGTTAACCAAGCGATAGACGAAGATGAGTTAAGAGCGAAAGTTGTGCCAAAAATTAGAGAACACTTCACAGCGACTCGCTCAGGAATCTTCTTCTTGGATCGCCTCTTGTTAGCAGAGCGCGACCTAAAGCCCGCTTTCAGAAAGGTGATAGAAGCGGCCCTTTCAACTGAACGCAATCCAGTTACTCGCTATCTAGCCGAGCAACATGCCCCAGTGCATGAAAGTTTGGTAACCTCACCCAAAGCCTGGCAGATTATCTGTCCTCGCCCAGATCACTGGCATGTGATGGCAGGGCCGATTGTGACTAAAGGGCAGCTAAGCGGTGTATTGGGTTGCACTCGCGAAAAGTCTCAACCTGCATTCAATAGTCAGGATTTAGCTGACGTGAGTGCGCTATGCCTACATCTATCTGTATGGGCAGCGACCGTGCGTATTCAGCAATCCCCTGATGTCAAAAAAAACTTCCTCAATAATGGCGCGATGCCTTTAACAGCCCGCCTTACTGCTCGTGAACGGCAGATAGCAGATCTTGTAATACTGGGGAAAAAGAACGCAGAGATTGGTGCTGAACTCTGTATTACTGAAAATTCTGTCAAGCAGGCACTGAAAAAGATATTTCGCAAGCTTGAGGTTTCTTCTCGTACAGAAATGGCAGTGCAGCTGTCAGCGGAAAGATAGCTACGATAGGATGCGTCGACACCCCCATAGATGTATCTCATTGCTTAGTTGCGACAGCAGTGACAAATAACAAGTTAACGTTTGTATCATACAAAAGATCTTGCAGCACTATAGGAATATCCTAAGGGCATGGGCTGAAAGGCTCATGGTCAAAAGAAAAGGAGGTCAACAATCGATACTCAATCGAATCGTTTGACGACTCAAAGACAGCACCCAAACACATCACTGATATTTCTTCTTGCTGGCACTAGAGAGCCCTGTTGATAGTAAGTCCGGCTTAACTAAAACAGCTCTAATCAGTCTCGTTTACTTTAGAAGAATTCCTCAGTTGAGTGTCTTGGGTGTTGTTGTGCTTTGAAGCACTCGCCCACCGCTACGACCTGTGGGGCTAACGTATATAGGTTGCTACGCTTCAATCAGATCATGCTGCAGTGATCGCGGACACAAACCCAGGAAACTTGATGGTTGTGTAAGCAGATAGTGGGTTTACACTGCTAAAGGTTCGGTATGACACATCATCAAACTACAGTGAACCCATAGACGAAACGTCTTATTGCATAACACCTTATCTCGAACCCTATATCTAAGTAGACAGCTCCCTGTATTACTTAACCCCTTATATCTAACTCGAAGCCCCCATGAACCCTAGCGTTCGTGGGGGCTTCTTATAGGTCTATTATTTGTCTGTCAAAAAATTATCACGTCCAAGGTTGTCTGCATCCCCTGAGCCGCAGTGGCAATCTGCCCAGGGCTAAAATAATCGTGCACCTGTGACCGATATCACCAACGTTACTCAGCCAATCTCAGAAATGCCTTAAGAAAAGTTCAGTTATCAGTCAGGTGACGTTCAGGCAGCTCCCGCATTCTAGTAATCAATGAAGTCCATCACTGATTCGCTAAGGAGCTTTAACCATGAAACGCACTATCCTTTCTGCCTTAACTGTTCTTGTTGCATCTGCTGCTATTGCCCCCATCGCCGCCGCCGCTGAGCCCGCTAGCTTCAACCTGCAATCAGCACGCCTCGAAGAACTCGATGCCCGCACTAAGAATTCCGTCCACAAGCTACGTATTGAGTACCTCAACAATCAGACCAAGGCCATCGAAGATATTCAAGCGACTCGGCTAGATACCTTGGATGCCCGCACCAAGACTATCGACAACATCCAGGAATCCCGTTTAGACGCTCTAGACGCTCGCACCAAAGCTGTTGAGAATATCCAAGCTGAACGCCTCAATGCTCTAGATGCCCGTACTAAAAACAGCGTTCACAAGCTGCGTATCGAGCACCTAAACACCCAAACCAAAGCCGTCGAAGATATCCAAGCTGAGCGTTTGAATGCGCTAGACGCTCGCACTAAAGCAGTCGACAATGTCCAGGAGGCCCGCCTCGAAGCTCTGGATGCCCGTACTAAGTCCGTCGTCCGCTGACAGAACGGGGCGTATTTGGGCTAGTTTGGGTGCCAAGTACGTCTCCGTTCGTGAAGCTTCATTATCTTTCATGGGGCACCCTTTCTCTCATCAGACTCTCCCTACACACACTCTAAGCCTTTACCATGTTGGTAAAGGCTTTTCTATTGACAAAAAAGTGATTAAACCCCTAAACTGCTGGCAAGTCGAAGGCGGATGCCCCCCGATCCGCGGCACCACCGCCGCTTTGTAACAACATCTGGTTCTCAGGCTCTCCAAGCAGTGCTAGTTCCGGTAATCATACCGCTGTAATCCTGGCTATTCGCCGTCAGCACCTCATACTAGCGTTCCGGTTGCTGCATCGGGCAACCCAACCCAACAATCTGTCCTGAATTTACTCATACGTTGTAGAACAATTAGAGGATAGAGGTTCTCTCTTTAAAACGGAGTTATGAGATTATCTTTTGCCCACCGTACATAGTCTAAATCTCTTGAGGTGATCCTGATGTCTGCTAACAGCTGCTCATTCTTGACTGTTGCCCGCCAGGGACGATCAAGCTGGAAACGCTATTTAGCCAGTTTTTCGATTATTTTTATTATTCTCTACAGCCTTATATTCATCTTAGGGATTTTAGATGCGGCTTGGGCAGGCATTCCCTTTGGATTGGATAGCCTGGAGCGAACTTTTTACGAGAGTGGTCCACAGAAAATGTTACTATTGCTTGCGGTCGTTTCAATTGGCTTGCTGATCGGGCTAGGTATAGTAGTACCTCTAATCCACCGTCGTAATTTTCTGACTCTAATCAGTGCCGATACATCGATTCGTTGGCAACGAATAGCCCATGGTTTTGTCGGTTTCTTTGGGCTTTGGGCTATCAATGTAACAGTCCTGGCAATCATTTACCCACAGCGATACGTGTGGACCTTTAACTGGTCTGACTGGTGGCCGTTCAGCCTTTGGTCAGCGATGGCATTACTTATTCAGGGCACGGCTCTTGTCTTTTTCTATGGGTATAGTCTTCAAGCGTTTGGTGGTCTGATCCGTCAACCCGTTTTAATGTCTGCAGTATGGAGCGTCAGCCTAGGACTACTTAGCTTAATAGGTAATCAAACTTTGGGATTTGAGTGGGTCGTTCGAACAGTGTATGGGTGGCTTCTCGTTTGGCTAGTTTTAAAGGATGATCGCCTTGAACTGGCAATCGGAATCTTTGCAGCCATAGCCATGATGGCTTGGATTATTGGAGGGGCTCCCAGCTCTTGGATGCAATTCCCTGGCTTCTTCAAGTTTGCCGATCCAGCAGCTGACACCATTGGTCAACTCGGCGCACTGTTGCGCTATTGCTTGTTTCTCTATCCAATTTGCTTTGGCTGGTCCAGTCGTCCTTTCTCTCTCACAGCAGACCGTTAGAGGGGCTGTCATTGAAGTAGAGATGAAACTATCATACGGCCCGCTCCTAGGTGGATGACTTTACCACTAAGGATTGAGAATTTAATTAGGCCCACCTCTGCCGATGCAGTTCTTAGATTTTATAAAATTCTTCTAAGCGTGTGCGATCGCAGCGCCCATAGAGTTATCTCACTGCTTGACACAAATAAGAGTGACAAATAACAACATTAACGTTTGTATCGGAGAAGAGATATGGGAGCGAGGTAGGAATACTATAGGGACATGGGTTGAAAGGCTCATGGTCACAACGAAAGGAGGTCTTACAATAGATATCTCATTAGAATCGTTTGACGGATCAAAGACAGCACCCAAACAAATCACTGATATTTCTTCTTACTTGCGCTAGAGAGTTCTGTTGGTAGTAGGTTCGCCTGGTATGAACAACTCTAATAAGTCTTGTTTTCGTAGAAGAGTCCCTCAGCTGATTGTTTGGGTGCTGTTGTCTTTTAAATCTCCCCTGGTCGAACGCAACAACCTACCGGGCCGCGCCACAAAATGGAGATATAATCCTTTAGTCAATCTTTGATTTACCTACAGTGCTGTGATCTCACACCCAAATCAAGCAAAGTTGATGGTTGTGTAAGCAGACGATAGGTTTACCCTTTAAAGGGTTCCATGAGCATCCTCCTGGCGTAAAGTGGACCCATAGAAGAACGATTTATTGAATTCCACTTATATCTAAACCGAAGCCTCCATGAACGTTAACGTTTGTGGGGGCTTCTTATATGGAGGTAATGCTGGATGGCTGTGCGATCGCAACCATCGATCTGGCAGTTTGCACCCCTGTGATCCACTCGTGACGCCGATCACCACAACCCCTCAGCCAAACTCAGAAATGCCTTAAGGAAAGCTCAGTAACCGGTCAGATGACGTTCAGGCAGCTCCCGCATTCTAGTAATCAATGAAGTCCATCACTGATTCGCCCAGGAGCTTTAACCATGAAACGCACACTTCTTTCCGCTTTGACTGTTCTGGTTGCATCCGCTGCCGTTGCCCCAATCGCCGCTGCCGCTGAGCCCGCTAGCTTTAATATCCAATCCGCGCGCCTCGAAGAACTCGACGCCCGCACTAAGAATTCCCTCCACAAGCTACGCATCGAGCACCTCAACAATCAGACCAAGGCCATCGAAAATATTCAATCGACTCGGTTAGACGCCTTGGATGCCCGCACCAAAACTATCGACAACATCCAGCAATCCCGTTTAGACGCCCTAGACGCTCGTACCAAAGCCGTTGAGAATATTCAAGCTGAGCGCCTCAACGCCCTAGATGCCCGTACTAAGAAC
>JBCCOO010000152.1:0-6906 GCA_039025345.1 Cyanobacteria bacterium P01_D01_bin.105
TCGCTTAACGCCAAATGCAGATCTGCTGTGCCCTGTTGAATGGGCACCGGCTGCTGTGCCGCTAGCTGTAGAGCCTGGTCACAAGCGGTAACCGCAGCCCGTAATTGCCCCTGCGCTAGCCCCATTTGCGCAAGAACTGAAGTGGCGCAGATGGCAATCTGGATATTGCCTACCTTGTGAAAAATGCTCAATCCTTCAGCGAAAGATTGATAGGCGGCTGCGGTGTCACCGCCAGTCCAGTAGGCCAATCCCAGAAAGGCTGCGGTTACCCCCCGCTCGTTGTCGTCCTCGGTCGGTAACAGTGTCAGGGCTTGCTCAGCGTTGGCAATGGCTCCGGTAAAATCGCCTTTTGCCTGATCGTAAAAGGCACGGGCGTTGGCAATGGAAGCCGGTAAAGATCGATATTGCTTTGTTTTTTGATTCGTACCCAGCCGCTCGGTCTGCGCCAATGCTTGTTCGGCATTGCGCAAATGGAAGTCAACCCCATCGAGCTGCCCCGTATTCAATAGCGATAATCCATAGGCCACACTCAGTATGGGCTGAGCCTGAACCAGTACCTCGGGCAGCGCCTTCAGCCAGCTCAGCACCATGGCCTCTTGCTGACGATTGCGCATGGCAGGCCATACCTGTTCAATCAGATTTGCCGCTCGTTCAAATGCTTTAGCCGTTAGGGCATGACGAATCGCATCAGAGAATAGTCCATTCTGCTCGTACCATTCACTGGCATGTCTGTGCAGGCTGGGTAGCTGTTCCGGACACGCTTTGAGGGCATGAGCCTGAAGTACATCTGCAAATAAGTGATGGTAACGGTACCATTGGCGCTTGTTGTCTAGTGGAATAATGAACAGATTACTCCGCTCCAAAGTTTCCAACATGTCTTGACCATTGTTGTCGCCAATAGCATCACAACAAACAGCCTCACAGAGAGAACCACTCAAGCGCTCTAAAATGGCAGTTTGCAACAAAAAGCGACGGACATGCTCGGGCTGCCGCTGCAAGACTTCTTCTAGCAGATAGTCCACAATGTAGCGGTCGTCTCCCGAAAACGCCGCCACAAAATCAGAGATATTCTCACGGCCCTGTAGCGATAATGCCGCCAGCTGTAGCCCTGCAATCCAGCCTTCAGTCCGCTGCTCCAAGGCAGAAACCTCTTCCGCCCCTATCTCTAATCCCATTCCCTGGTTCAGAAAAGCGGCTGCTTCGTCCGGATTGAATCGCAAATCGCTCACCCTTAGCTCGGTCAACTCTCTGTGAGACCTTAAACGCGCCAGAGATAAAGGCGGGTCAGCACGGCTGGAAATAATCAGATGCACTTGAGGCGGCAAATGGCTAAGCAAAAAGCCGATGGCGTCATGAATGGCCTGGGTTTCAATGACATGATAATCATCTAAAACCAGGGCAATATCTGCTTCAATGGCCGCCAGTTCATTGAGCAGAATCATCAAGATCGACTCAATGGCAGGGGGCTGTGACGATTGCAATAACGATAGCGATCGCGCACCAAAGTCGGGTTGAACATTTTGCAGCGCAGTAATCAGATATGTCCAGAAACCGGGTTGTTGTCACTCTGGTCTAAAGACACCCAGGCGACAGCACGTGTAGGAACGGTTGCGATCCATTCTGCTAGTAGCGTCGTTTTGCCAAATCCCGCTGGGGCGCAGACTAGGGTTAATTTGTGCGGTGGCTGTATACGTTCGATGAGCCGTGGGCGCGAAACCCGCTCAGCAGACCACTTTGGACGGTAGAGCTTGGTCTCCAGGAGAGGAAGTTTTGAAGTGATCGGTTCCGCCGAGACAGCCATAGGTCCGCTCTCAAGCTTTAAAGGGGCTTTTGGTAAACGACAAATAGTTTCAATTCAGAGGCCTTTAGTACTATTCTCTGTCACTATGCAAAGATTTGAGTTTCTGTGCCTGTGCTTATGTTCTCATAAGGTTACGAGTATGAAATCTGATGAAAGAATCACTCTCCATTCAACAGGCAAGAAAACTGGTTCTGCTATCACAGAGGCTGCCTCGGCTGAAGCAAGCTAGCCGTGCAACAGCAGCTACGCTGTCGGCGATGGAGCACCTTGGCTATATCCAAATCGATGCCATCTCCGTCGTTCAGCGCGCCCATCACCATACCCTTTGGACTCGCAATCCCCGTTACAAAGCTTCCCAACTCGATCAGCTGCTATCCGACAAACAGATTTTTGAATACTGGTCTCATGCGGCTGCTTATCTACCCTTTCGTGACTATCGGTTCAGCCTCCCTCGCAAACATGCATTTGCCAGTGGCGAGCAACGTCATTGGTATGAGCGCGATGAACGGATGGTGAAATTAGTGCTCAAGCGCATTAGCACCGAAGGCCCTTTGATGGCCAGAGATTTTGAGCATACCGGTAAAAAAGTGGGTGACTGGAAAGCCAAACCCGCCAAACGTGCCCTGGAATATCTATTTATGCAGGGGGACCTCATGGTGCCGCGCCGCGTCAACTTTCATAAGGTTTATGACCTTACCGAGCGAGTATTACCAGAAGGTACCGACACTACCCTGCCTACGCCAACAGAATATGCTCGATTTTTGATCACGCAATATTTACGAGCAAACGGACTGGGTCAGGCTAGCGAAATAGCTTATTTGCGCAGCAACACAAAGCGACTTGTTTCTGCAACCTTGGCAGACATGGTTTCTACCAAAGAGCTACTGCAGATTCGTGTTGCTGATAAGCACTACTACGCGTTGCCAAGCTCATTGAAGCTGCTGAGTAAACCGTTGGCTCGCAGTAGGGCAAAAATACTCTCACCATTCGACAATCTTGTTATTCAGCGCGATCGCATAAAGTCACTGTTCGGATTCGACTACCTCATTGAGTGCTACGTCCCCAAATCAAAACGCCGATACGGCTATTTCTCTCTGCCCATTCTATGGGATGGAAAGCTAGTCGCCCGAATGGATTGCAAAGCTGACAGGGCTGAATCAGTGCTGCATATTCACCATCTCTCACTGGAACCCACAATCTTGAAAATCGATGGATTTTTCCTTGCCCTCCGAAAGGAGCTGAAATCTTTTCTACAGTTCAATCACTGCAATAAACTCCGGTTACACAGAACGTCTCCGGCAAAGCTGAAACCAGCACTGCAAGTTTTAATCCATGATTTGGCCAGATGAAGCGACCTAGGCAGGCAGTAGTAGCCCTTACTGAACCCCCATAGTTCACCTAGAATACTGAACACTCAGGCGTTAGCGTTCACCCTCTGCCACTATAGCCTTGGTCATAGGCGCGTCTTCAGATAAAAACCGTTGACGGGATTTGATACATGAGCTATTAATGAGTAATGGCTCACTTATTAACGAGCATCACAGACGCAGTTCTCTCTGAGCGTTTTTCGATGAAAGAAAACCAAATTTCTGACGTTTTAAGTATTCGAGATTTTCTGCCGAAGGTCGCTATCCCGCGTCGATGGCGCTGGGCGCTTGCGTCTATTATTGTGCTGCTCGCCTTGGGTGCTGGCAGAAATCTGTTGATGAGTGGACGTACTTCAGAAACCGAAACGCTCACTCAGTCAGTTGAGCGAGCAACGGTTTCAGTACTCATTACTGCAAATGGCAGTGTAGAAGCTGAGCGCTCTATAAACCTGAGCCCTAAGAACTCGGGCGTTGTAGAAACGTTACTGATTGAGGAGGGCGATCGCGTTACCGCAGGTCAAGTGGTTGCCTTGATGGATGACTCAAATCTGCGTGGTGAGCTGCTGCAAGTGCAAGGGCAGCTAGCGCAGCAAGAGGCCAACTTGGCCCGACTGATTGCAGGCGATCGCCCGGAAGACATCGCCAGAGCCGAAGCTCAACTGGCCGAGGCGGAAGCCAGCTTGCGAGAGCTGCGCTCCGGCAGTCGTAACCAAGAAATTTCGCAGGGAGAGGCCCGTTTGCAGCGGGTGCGCACCACCTTACAGCAGAGAGAAGCTAATCTGCAACGCTACGAATCTCTTTTTAGTGCGGGAGCTATTTCACGAGAAGAAGTCGAACAAAAAAGAGCCGACCGTGATGTGGCTACAGCCGATGTCCGAGAGGCTGAAGAATCGCTGGCGTTGCTCAATGCGGGTAGCCGTGACGAACAGATTGTGCAGGCCGAGGCCCGTGTAGAGCAGCAGCGACAAAGTGTCACCGCCCTACAAGCAGGCAATCGCTCAGAGGATATTGAACAAGCCCGCGCACAGGTACTTTCTGCCCAAGGCACCTTGCAAACAACAGAAGCAAAACTTCAAGATACTGAAATCCGAGTCCCTTTCGACGGGGTGATTAATCAGATATACGCTGAGTTAGGGGCCTTTGTCAGTCCTTCGGTATCAGGTGGTGGTACAGAGTCTTCTTCCTCTTCGTCTATTTTGCAGCTTTCGAGTATCCGCAACGAAGTCGTCGTCAATCTTCCCGAGGCTCAGATAGCTAAAGTCGATATTGGTCAGCCTGTTGTTATCAAGGCCGATGCCTTTCCTGGCCAGACCTTCACCGGTCAAGTGGCACAGGTGTCGGCACAGGCAAGCATCAGTCAAAACGTAACGAGCTTTGAAGTCAGGCTCTCTCTCGATTTGCCTGAAGCTGAAAAGCTGAGAGTCGGCATGAATGTGGAAGCGCAGTTTGAAGTAGGGCGTTTGGAAAATGCGCTCTTGGTGCCTAACGCTGCCGTGGTTAGGGGTGCGGAGGGTGAAGGTGTGTATGTTTTAGAGGGTGATGAGCCGATCTTTCAGACAATTCAGTCGGGAGAGACTGCTCAAGGCCAAACGGAAGTCCTTTCGGGTCTAGACGGTGATGAGCAAATTTTGATTTCACCGCCTTCAGAAGAGACGTCTTCGGGTGGATTTCAACTGCCTTCGCCGCCGTAGTTAGATATTTGGGTGGCGCGCAGCGACGGGGTGGGTCCGTAACCTATTATGCAACTTATGCCTGTTCCATCGCTCCTTCTACTAATGTCGACTCTACTGAAACAATTCTCACAAAGCACTGTATAACTGCAATGTTATGGCTCTACTTAATACTGATTCGTCTCGCTTACCCTCAGCTTCGATACACAAAAATCGTGTTTATAAAGTCTCTCAAATAGAGATCGTAGAGATGGCTTGGGAGGCCCTGTGGAGCAACAAGCTTCGTAGCGGGCTGACAATGCTAGGTGTTATTATCGGCATTGGTTCTGTCATCTCGATTACTTCTATCGGCCAGGGTATTCAAAAATCAACAGAAGAGAGTATTCGAGGGTTGGGTACAGACATATTGCAAGTGGTTGCCGGGTCTGCCGAAAGTGGCGGCGTTAGTCAGGGGCAGGGGTCGGTGACGACCTTAACCTGGGAAGACGCGCAGGCTATAGAGCAGCAGGCACCTTCAGCAACAGTGGTGTCGGCTTATTTACAGAGAAGCGTTCAGGTTGTTTACGGCGAAAATAATGCGTCAACAACGGTATATGGGACTGACTTGGCTCATCCTGATGCTCGCAATACCTATCCAGCCCAAGGACGATTTTTCACAGAAGAAGAATTAGAAAGCTCAGCCTCAGTTGCGGTGATTGCGCCTACCGTTCAGGCCAACTTATTCTCACCAAACGTCGACCCGATTGGAGAGAAAATTCGCATTCAGGGCGAACTCTACGATGTGATTGGAGTGATGGAAGTAAAAGGATCTCAAGGGCCGCAAGATCGCGATGATGCTGCGTACATTCCACTGACTACGATGTCGGCTCGTATTATCGGCAATAACTCGTTAATGGGAGTTTCTGTTAATGGCATCTATGTCAAAGGCAGAACTGAAAGCGAGTTGGATGTGGTGAGATTTCAGCTAGAGAACATATTGCGACTGCGTCACGATATTGCAACGCCTGAAGACGATGACTTTAGCATTATTAATCAGGCCGATATTTTAGAAACGCTTACGACTGTGTTGGGACTGTTGACGACTTTGATTGTTGCGATCGCAGGCATTTCTCTCGTAGTTGGAGGCATCGGTATTGCCAACATTATGCTAGTTTCAGTCGTTGAACGCACGCGCGAAATTGGCATTCGTAAAGCGCTAGGGGCGACTGAAAGAACAATCCTCAGTCAGTTTTTAACAGAATCTATTGTAATTTCTGTGGCGGGCGGTGTGATTGGTATTGCGACCGGTACGGTGATTACCTTTGTCGCGGCAACGGCCTTCCAATTTCCGTTTGTAATTTCTAGTAGTGCTGTTCTGGTGGGCTTTGGGCTATCTACAGCCGTTGGACTGGTTGCCGGTGTTGTACCGGCTAGAAATGCGTCTAAGCTCGATCCGATTGTGGCTTTAAGAAGTGAATAGCCCTGAAGTGAATAGCCCTGAAGTAAATGAATCAGCAGCAGTCACAGCCAAAACTATGATCGACATGACAGGGATTACCAAGGTTTACCAGCTAGGCGATATGGACGTACCTATTTTGAAAGGTATTGATTTGACAATCGAGGCCAGCGAGTACGTTTCGATTATGGGTGCATCGGGGTCAGGAAAGTCTACGCTGATGAATATCATTGGCTGTTTGGATAGCCCGACAGAAGGGCGCTACCACTTGGAGGGGCGTAATTTGACTACCTTGGACAAAGACGAGCTTGCCTTCATCCGCAATCAAAAGATTGGGTTTATTTTTCAGCAGTTTAACCTTCTGCCCCGGTCAACGGCGGTGGAAAATGTGATGTTGCCGATGGTTTATGCTGGGGTGCCGAAGGGGGAGAGACGCGATCGCGCTGAAATGGCTTTGCAGAAAGTGGGCTTGGGCGATCGCATTAATAATCGACCTAGCCAGCTATCGGGTGGTCAGCAGCAGCGGGTGGCAATCGCCCGTGCCCTGGTCAACGAACCGGCTCTAGTACTTGCAGACGAACCGACCGGCGCTCTAGATAGCCAAACCTCTCAAGAGGTGATGGAACTGTTTAA
>JBCCOO010000153.1:0-6677 GCA_039025345.1 Cyanobacteria bacterium P01_D01_bin.105
AGAGTCAGACTGTGCTAGTAAAGCCTTCTCTAGCTGTTCTTCTGTCAGCTGCCTTCGATTGCGCTCGGCCTGCAATATCTCAATCAATCCGGGCTGCTGCTGGTCTCGTACTAGTCTTGCCAAATATTCGTGTACTAGCTGATAGCGCACCCCAGAGACTTCTGGTACCTCAAAGACCAACCCAGAACCGATTAAAATATCGAGCACTAGGCTCAGCTGCTGCAATGCGCTATCAACATGGGCTAGCGTCAAAGGCTCCTGTAGCTCGGTAAGGCTCTTGAGCGGGCGTGTATCGCCTTCGCTGAGTAGATATAGAACAGAACGCGCGATGGACGTATTCTCGGGGCCACAGTCGCGAACAACACTCTCTAAAAAGTTCTCTAGCAGCTGGGTTTTGGGCGATCTGCCCAACTGCTGATAGCCAGCTAGGGTAGTAATGTTTTCCCTTTGTAGCTGCGCGCCGACGACTTGAAGCTCAATGGGTCGCACTTCCCCAGTTTCTGCCGCTAAGTCATCTACCAAAGCTGCTACTAGTTCTGGCTCCAGCTCAAACTCAGCAGATTCTGTTAAATAATTGATGAGATTTTCTGCCGCCTGCACAGAAAAGCTGCCCAAGTAATAGCGAATCTCTTTATTAAGAATATCGTTGTTAATAATACTCAAGTCAGCATTGCGATCCCATTCCAAAAGATAGTGCAAAAAATCTTCTCTTAAAGACAGCACTACTTTCACATAGGGCAAATTAAGACAGTCTTGCAAAAAGCCATACAGCCCCTGCCGCTGCGCAACGGTAGGATACTCAGAAAAGAAATCCTCGAACTGATCGAAAATCAAAATGACCTGCTGATAGGTCTCATTCGTGATTTTCAAAATCAATTCGCTCAGCCTGTGAGGACCGTAATCTGACGGCGGAATGTCTTGCTGTGTGAACAGTTCAGCCTCATTCAGACCAGCCATTTCATCGGGCTCAATAATGTCACCCGTAAATGATTGCAAGCTACGATATAAAGACTTCCCCCAGTTGCTGTAGCTGCTCACCATAACAGGCAGCGTAATTCGCCCTTCGCTCGTCAGGGTGCGTAGCCTAGGCATCAGCCCCGCATGTAAAATAGAGCTTTTCCCCACGCCCGACTGCCCATGCATTACCACAAGCGGATAGCGCGGCTGCGACAGGCGATCGACCAGTGCGGCAATGTCTTCTGTTCTTCCCGATGCTTTAATTTCGGCGGCGAGCACTGTGCTATCTGTCGATGCAATGCTGTATGGGGTTTCGTAGGGTGCGTAGCTCGATGCCGATGAAGCGGGCTGAATTTTACTGGCCCCAATAAAGGCACGTAGGCCAAAAAGATTCTCAACGCGCCGTTGTTCTAGCTTAATTTCAAAGGCTTCGGCGTATTGTTGGTGGTCGTAATAGAGATTCCATAGCCGATCTAAAATTTGTCGATAGAGAGAAAGATCGTAGTGCGGATCGATGTTTTGCAGTGCGCGTTCTAGGTGCTCTACCGCCTTTGTTGACTGCCCTTTGAGCTGATGAGCCCTTGCCAGAAGGTAGAAGTAGCAGCCTCGGTGGTAGCGCAGTGCAACTTTGTTTGTGTGGGTTAGTGCGGCGCCTTTAGGCATTACCTGGTCCGTTGTTTCCAGGGCCTGTTGAGCTAGGGTTTGGGCTTCGTTTAGGTAGGTGGGGAGTGGGGTTTGTTGGTATTGGGCGAGGGCAACTTCGCTGAGGTAGCCGTAGTCGCGGGCGAGGCGAGTGGGGTCGTGGCGGTGCAGATGGGTGCTTTCCTGTGCGATCGCACTCAAAGCAGTCCAAGCTTCCAGCTTATGCACCACCTCAGCCAACGCCAGCACAAACCGTCCGATTCTATCGGGACGATTCTGCTGCCTAAAAATAGCCAAACAATGTTCAAAATACTGCCGTGCCTGCCGATAAGCCGCCTGAACGGCTTGGTCTTCTTTTTTTAACGCGGCCTGCTGTCGCCACCATAGCCCTAGGTGAAAGTTTAAAATAGCTTGTTTATCTAAGCTCTTGAGAACGCTATTAGGCTTAGATTCTCCTTGGTTTTCATCAGTTGAGCTAACCCCTCGAACGGGCTGGTCAGTATCATCTTGCTGCCAATGGAGCAGGCTCTTTTCGTAATAGCTGCGTGCTCGAATTAATGCTCCCTGCTGATGAAGATTTCGCCCCTGTAAAAACAACAAATCAGCTATTAAGCCATTGTTCACTAGCTCGGACTGATCTTCTGGCAGCTGCTCTAGCTGAGCGAGGGCAAAGATCAGCTCACGCGAGGCTAGCGGTTCGGTAATGCTCGTGCTCAAAGGCAAACAGTGACTAAGCACGATGTTTTTATCAACATCTAAAATCTGCGTAAAAATGTCTGCCGCTTGCTCTTGCAGGACCGCAATAAGTGACTGTGTTGGATATTCAAACCGGATTGGCGTTGCTGCAAAGCTCTTAAGATCGGGCGCGTAGCGATTGAGCTGCAGCAGCACCGCATCATTAACCCATAAAATAACAGGATAGGGAAACCGCTTAGGCAAGCCGTCCCTACCTAGGTTGGCCGCTCTTAAAATCTTCTCTAAAGGAGCGGTGCGTTTGCCGTTGTCTCCATTGGCAGGTGCGATTTCAGAGACGGTCTCTAGCCCTGTTACCATCAGTGCCCGAGGCTGATTGACCGGAGAGGGGGTCGGTGAAGTTTGGGCTTCAAGTACGTCTCGCAAGTTCGTTGCATCCGCCGGTATAGTCACCTTGTCCAAATGTAGGTTTACGCCGAGTTCTATTGCCAGCACTCGCTGCAATCGCTGATAGTTCACTCGTGCCAAAATAAGCGAAAACTGATCTTGCCCAAGTGAAACCGCCCGCCGCAGATTGTTCAGGGCGTTTTTGTTGTAAGTAATAATGTCGAGGTATTGCTTGTTGACAAGAGTCATAGCTCTCTACTGGCCTGCCAATTTCGATATCTTTTAGTCTCGGTCAATATGGGATTAAGGCCGAACCACCGACCATCATTATCTCTATATTCATACAAAAATAAGCTGCGTAAAAGCGGATTGTAAGATTCATTGCCCTGCGCTTCTTCCTCCCCAATTGCCTTAAACAATAGCTTCCACTCAGAGGCATCAATCAAAGCGACAAGGGCGTCTCGTTCATCGCGAATCACCGCGTCTAGCGTTGCTTTCACAATCGGTGGATCGCCTTTTTGCAAGCACCCGTACAGCAAGCGCATCAGGTTACGCATGTGACCGCCGCTAATGGCTACAAGGGTGTTTAGGGTATCAGGCGAGTCAAAAACGCTATCGATTTGTCGCCAGCGATCGCGCTCAGTCAAGGTCGGAAATGCCCTAGCCAGCACCATCTTTTGCAGCAGCTGCCGCCCCCGAGGATAGGGCTCACCCAGCCGAGTATCTGTCGGTACCATCGACAGCAGCTTAGGTGCAGTGCCAAACCGATTCGACAGACGCGGCAAATCATCCGAAAAAACCAGCGCCAAAGGAATGGTGTACACCACATGGCAATTCAGCCGCTTCAGCTGCTCACCGCGATCCACAAATAAATACTCAGACTGACTGCGACCATCGGCGCGGCGGATGGGATCAATACGATCTAGATTGTCGACAACGACAACTAAGCCCTTCTTGCCCTGAGCTTTTAACTGCTCATTAGCAACGCCCAAAATCTCTTCATTGATGGCGTCAATAATGCTTTTGGTGCGTGGCTCTAAGTACTGCCGTAGCTGACTGCGCATTTCGGGGCTTTCCTTTGCCCGCGCCGTAATTGCCGCAATGCCTACCGTGAAGCTAACGTCGGCGATTTCCATGGGCGATCGCAGCGTCTCCAGCAAATTGCGAAACAGCTTTTCCAGGTAGGTGGGCCGCAGTCGAATGCCTTCTGCCTCCATACTCTCAGTCACCTGATGGGCAATCATCAGCAAAATATCGCTAATGTCAACATCGGCCATCTCCAGATCCCGATCCGACTCAAAGTACACCACATGAAAGTTCTGTTGCTCCAGCCCACCCTTCAGCCGAAATAGCTCCGTCGACTTGCCGCAGCCGATGTGCCCCGTAAACAGCTGACTCGTTGGCTCATTTGGCGACAGCCGAACGATGGTACGCCCTAGTTCACTGACAATATCGCCGCCGCGCACAGATGAAAAATCGATGTAGTATCGCCGATCTTCACTGTGTGCCACTTTGAGTGGACGACTGGGGTTGGCGGCACGGTAGAAGCGGTTGAGGTCAAGAGCCATAGGGCTAAACGGCTTAAAAAAGGCGATATATCAAGAAAAGCTGTCAAAGACACTATAGCGCCGTTATGGGTGAGTGTTTATGGCTGGTATGGATTGGGGAGGAGAGCGGCACAAGGGAGGTCGGTGAGGCGCGATCGCACAATCCGTTGCCAAGTCTCAAAGCCTACCCGCCCCGAAACCGTCAGCCCCATTTTCTGCTGATAGGCTTCAACCGCCGCCTTTGTTTGCTCACCGTAAAACCCGTCGATTTGGAGGGAAAGGCCTGCATCCGCCACGGTCGTTTGCACCGCCGTCACATACGTACTCTCACTATTTAGTGTCAGCACCGGCAAGCCCAACGCACCCTGTTCAATAAATTGCCACGAGGCCTCGTCTACCCTACCGTTGACCGGCATACCACCAACACACTGTAGATACTTCACCGCGCCCAGTGTTTCCTGGCCAAACGAGCCATCTACCAGCACCGACATCAAAGATATGACGCCTAGCGACTCCAGGCGAGCGTTGAGATTTCGCTGTAAATGGCGGACAACAGGGCCCTGTGAACCGATATGAAGCACACTACTCTTAATGGGGGTGATAGGAGAGACGGTAACGGACGAAACAACAATAGACATAAAATGACTCCTGATTTTTATGTCACAGCCGCCTATGCCAAAAGTCTGTGCTAAAGCAAGAGGGCTGCAAAGTCCTAATTCTTTATCAACCCAAAAAGTAAGGTTTACGCAGAAATGTCAGAATCAATGAAAAACATTGCCCCTAGCAGAGTTTGTTTATATAAATTTAACCGTATAAAAAAGAACATGCCGTTGATCATACCTGACGGTTTATGTACGGCTAACTACTCGTATTGGATGCAGTTATGGTTAGTGCAGCGTTGAACCTGATTACTGGCACTGCGCTGATGAGTCACCATCGGCATAATTTAACCCTGCTCTCAGGATAGGCTCAGCGTGCTGGTAGATATTAAAATCACTCACATCACTTAAGCGCTTTTCATGAACCGTCCTCCTTTGTCTCAATGGTTTGGCATTGCTAGCCTCACGCTTTTGATTGGCTGCGCCTACCCCAATCTCTCCTTTGGCCCTGGTGAAACGACTGCCCAGGCCCAGACACAACAGTCTGTGATGACCCTCACCCAGCTAGAGACGATTCTCAATGCAGAAGGCGCAAATGTGCAGGGCGGGGATGGTCAATGGCAGGTCACCGTGGCCGACCGCACGCTGCTAGTCGTGGCAGATGTCAGTAGCGATCGCATGCGCATCTTCACCCCTGTCATCCCCGCCGCCGACCTTTCTCCAGCTCAAATCCAGTCCATCCTCCTCGCCAACTTCCACACTGCCCTTGACGCCCGCTACGCCCTCTCCGAAGACGCCCTCGTCGCCGCCTTTATCCATCCACTCTCATCCCTAGCCGACGATGACCTGCGCTCTGCCCTTTCACAGGTCGCCACCCTCGCTAACAACTTTGGCACTACCTACTCCAGCGGCGCGCTAGATTTTGGTCCCGCCGCCCCTGGTTCTAGCAACGACGCTGGACGTATTTCTATATAGAAGGGACGACATACTTTGTCGCGGGCACCTTTGAATTAGCCTTTGTGGGTAATTTGAGGGAGATAGAGCTGCTGTGAAAAAATTGCTTCGGTCTTTGTTGTTTTCTGGCTTGGGCCTTGTAGCGCTGACGCTTGTGGTATTTGTTGGGATGAAAGTTGCTGCTAAAAAGCAGACGGCTGAAATGGATGCGATCGCATCTGAATTCCTTCAGCAATATCCGACAGTAGAACAGAATGCTTCTGCCAAAACATTAGACAATTTGAGCGCCACACTAGGTCTAAAATCCCCTTCTGTCGAAGCGATACAAGATTTCCCTGAGCCTGCTGAGAGCGCAAATTTTCAGAATGTGGAAGATATCGTACGAGACTATTTCGATGCGCAAAAAAACAAAGAGCAAGGCCCACTTGATCCTATCCCAGCCCCTGTTCAAACTTATTTGACCGACAATCAAGAAGTGTTATCTCAGATTCAGGCTCATCTAAATTCCAAAGCCGCCCCTGTATGGCGTTTCGATGCCGCTCTCTACACCGACTTTGAGTCTGAGCTACCCTCTTACCTGGGCCTGATACAGCTACATAAAATACTGTTGCTAAAGGCAGTGAACCACGCGCAGCAAAATCAACAAGCACAAATGATTAGTGCTCTAGAGGCATCCCATAAGCTGAGCGTGGTGACTACACAGCGCCCAGATCTAATGAGTTATTTGGTTACTTTGATTGCCATAGATGACACCGTAATACTGATGCGTCATTTAGACGGCATTCCACCGAGCCTATCTGAACAGCTCCTTACAACAGACTTACAACAGCTTGGTGTTGACGGGCTCAAATTCGAGAATTGGACGTTCTATCAGGCAATGAATCATGCAATGAACGAT
>JBCCOO010000154.1:0-6454 GCA_039025345.1 Cyanobacteria bacterium P01_D01_bin.105
CATTAGCCGATTGAGCGAACCTGTTTCGCCCGCGCTTCTGGTCGCCGCTGATTTTGAAGCCATCGGCACATCTAACGGAGAAAGCTCTAGAGAAGAGAAGTCGGCTGGGCCAATGGCCGCAAACACCTTCAACACTTCAGTCACTTGTTGATACAGCGGCTGATCATCGGGGCCGTTGGGCAAAGCAAACTGAAGCGGCGTAGTCTGACTTTCTCCGGGTGCCATGGTGTAAAAATTTCCAGGCAAGCCGAGGATGGGAATTTTACCAATAGCCCACGTTGGCTCCAAGTCGAGAATTGCCACGTTGAGATCGATGGGAGACTGGTTAGTGATTTTTAAGAATGCAAAATCATTGACCGATAACTCAATCGCATTCGGATCTTCAAATGGAATCGGCTGCGGAGTCTCACCTGGCTGCCAGTCAGGCTGTTGCATCAGCTCTACCTGTAGCCAGCCGGTTAATCTCGATACGCGATTATCTAATTCTTGTACCGACTGATATTTAGTCAAATGCACTAGCCGGTCCACCACTTTACTGGCCGCCTCATCGTCATCGACGGCCAGCGGTGGTCTGAGGTTCTTTAAGGGCAATCCCATGCAAATTTCATATGTGCCTGTGCGATCTACCGCGACCTGATAGTGTGCTTCTTTGTCACCGCCAAATTCGGTGAGCCAGCCATTGCCTGCTAACGCCTCGCGTACTCGCTGCAGTGCGGTCTGTTGCGTGCTGGCCACATCTGCTGGCAGTTCAGATTCGCGATCGCCCACCGCCTTATCGTCTACCAACCGCACCCGCCGTTTCAAATCGGCTGGGGCTGACTCCATGACAGCAGGTGCCCCTTCTAGCGTGCTCACTTCAATGCGGTTAGCTGCTAGCTGCGCCGTCACATCTAGCCCACCGTCTTCTACGGGCAGCATCTTGGCGATGCAGCGAGTTGCCTCTAACCGGCCCACCTCCACCACCGCCAACTTTTGTTGCGGGTCAGAAAATTCTGTTGTTCCTGACGGATAAATGGCAAATCGGCTGCCCCGGCTCATGCCCTGGGCCAAGCCCACCTTTAGCGTCACTTGCTGTTTTGCCAAGTCAAATGTTGAGACAAATACGGTATAGGGCCGATTGGCTAAGTCAGTGCCAAATACCAGCCGATTTTCTTCGCCCATCAGCATGGGCAGCTGGTTAGGAAAACGGCTTTGAATCTTGGCGCTAACCCGTTCATACAGCGAGCGATAGTCTAAATTCGACACGCTGTTGTTGGTGAGCGTATCAATCATCCAAAACGTGAACGCGCCGTTGCGATCTTTGCCGTTAGCGGAATATTCATAGGCCCGCTCTGTTGGACGACAGGCCGCTAAACACACATATTCTCTAGCTGCTGGCAGCCAGGGTGAAGCGGTTGCGCTGCTGCCATCGACTAAAGCTTTCCAATTGCTTTTCAACACTTCTTCAGGCGCAACCAGGCTCTTCATGGCCTGAGGTGTCATATCAACCGCCTCACCGCCTCGAATATCACAGTCTTCTCCCCGCGTAGCCCCGCCTGAGTGGCAGCTATCCAGCACAATGGTGACAATTAACCCCTTGTCGGTCATTTGCTTCAGTAGGGTTGCCAGCTCCACATCGCGCAGATATCGCCCTTCTAGCGCACAAAAGTCTGTGGGGACAATCGATTCATCAGATTGTTCTTCGCCTTTGATATCCCCATAGAGGGTTTTTGCGCGTCCGCCATGGCCAGAATAGTGAATGTAAACCTGCTCGCCAGGGGCAGCCTTATTTGTGATGTCTTGAAAAGATTCAACAATGTTGCGATAGGTGGGCGGGCGTTCTGCAGAGCGAATATCTGCTAGAGCTGAGTCATCAGGAGCAGGTGCTGTGAGCTTCCAGATGTTAGAGGAAGGCACTCCTAGAGAGTTTTTAAGATAGGCATCTACTAAGTCAATATCTCGTACACAGCCGCGTAAGTCTTTGTACAGTGTGTTTGGTATGTAATGGTTGATACCGATTAGTAGGGCATAAAATGCAGATTGATTTGGATGGGACATAGCAGAAGCACAACTTATTTTTTATGTCTTTATCAAAATGATCAAACAAGCACCTAGCTTAATAAGACAGCTAAGGAGCAAGGATTAAAACAACTGAGGATCAACTTAGTTGAGCCTTACTCACTTCTCGACACTCTTCTCGACACTCTTCTTGACACTCCCATCCCCTGTTCTTCTTCTGAAAGGAGAAGGAAACTAAGACTATCCCTTCTCCTGCCAGGAAAGAGTTTGGGATGAGTGCGAAGGAATGAATAATAGTGAAATGACTATGCTTATGCTATTTAATCCTCAATACCTAAACAACACACTTAAACACTTTATATATTTAAGTGTAAGCGCATGCTCGTAACTAATTACACATCTAATCAGTTACATCTGCTGATTTTGCAAAATAAACTATTAAGAATGTGGCGACCATTTCCCAATAAACACACCACAGATGTTGACTAAAATCTATTTAAATGAGGAGGAAATGAGAGAGCATTGTCTAGTGATTCAACAAGCCCAATTCAGCCCAATTTAGCTTGATGCTTGAAAAGCCAGCGAACTGAGAAACCACAAAAGCAAAGGTTTTATCAAGCAAAATCCGACAAAACGCAGGCTTTTACTATTGACAACGCAAAGTCATCATGTCATGACATTTGTCGTATGAACGTTTTCTATACTCGTATTAACTGGACTCTAAATGAGTCTTTGTTAGTGTGATCGCATTGGGCATCAATTCTGTGGAGAGTGTTCCTGATGTAGCGCTATGGAACAATTGCGTTCCAAGAGGCGTCAACACACGGAAATAGCAGCTATGAAGAATCCTCAACAATTTGTGGATGTGCGCTTTTTCCATCTTTTCAACATCCTATAAATAAAAGTAGGATTTCTCACTGTTTCTCAATAGCTAATCTCTCGCCGTATTTGGATTAGCCATATTTGCTTGGCTGTATTTAGCTTAGCCGCCCGTAGATCACCAGCTATTTAATAAGTTCAGCTATGTATAAGCGATGGAGAGTTTACAGTACGTTCATCACGGGCCTTTGCATTGGCTTGGCCTATGCGCTGCTGCTGGGAACCCCTTTTGTCTTCGGCTCAGCCGGGCTACTTGACTGGGAAGTTCTGGTGTTGGCGTTCTCAGGCATTCTGGGCGGCGTCATCTACACCATTGTTATCAACGGTGAAGTAGAGATGCCGCGCTTTGTTGTTGATCGAGGGGCGTTATTTAAGGCGGGTCTGTTTGGTGATATTTTACTGGGCATCTCAGGTGCCTTTATTCTGGAGCTGCTGTTGCCGGCTTCACTCTCTGGAATAGATGCCGAAGATCCTACGGGTAGCGCGATCGCAGCAACCGGCATTATTGGTGGCTACGGCGGACGCGCCATCATCAAGTTTTCGCTGGAGCGCTTCTTTAAGTACGCTGGTGGTTTGGACGAAGTAAGAGCCGCTGCCATCACAGGTCAGGCAACGACAAGCCAAGCAGCACCACTGACAAGAAGAGAGCAAGCCGCTCCTAGAGCAGCTTTCCCAAAAGAAGATCCGTCAGCAAGCCCTGGTGCAGAGGGAATAACAGGGGGCGCGACAACCGAGTGCACCGCTGATGAACACGTTCTTGCGCTGATTGAACAAGCAGACCGTTACATTCAAGGTGGACTGCCAAAATCGGAATGGGTGCGCCTCACGCAGCAAATGCAGGCTGAACCAGCCTCTGTTCACCAGGCCGTTGCGGTTGCTCTGGCAGACTTGCGAATGGCAATGGGCGATGAGTTAAGCAATGAACAACTACAGCGGATGGGCGTTTTGTTTAATGGGCTAACTGGCCTGTTGCCCGATACTCATCAGAACTATTACCACTTAGCGATGGTGAATAAAGAGCTGACTCCTCCTGCTTATGACCAAGCTTTAACTGCGCTGGATAAAGCGATCGCCCTGCGTGGCCCGCTCTCAATTCAGCAACCTTCTGGTGCACAATCTTCTGGGACATCTTCTATTAACGATCCTTGGCAGTACGAACTAAACCGCGCGATAGTCAATATAGACCAGGGGCAAGCCGCCACCGAAGACTTTACCATCGCCGCAGCTACCCAAGACGCTATTTTGGCAGATCTGCTCGCGATCGCCAAAGTGTACAATCTCGACACAATTTTGCAGGCTGCAGATAAGCAACAGATTCCTATCCCTGTTGTGAACTGGATTCGCCACAATCAAGACTTGATAGCAGAGCGGGAAGAAACGCGGCCCTTGATGAACTCACTTCGCTCAATGATTGTCGGCAACCGGCTCCGCCCAATTGGCACTGCGCCGACTGGCTCTATTACCGAAAACCCAGACTCGTCTCAGGATGCGGTTTTCCCTGAAATTTTTTCAGCCCTCGGACGCTGTTACGACATCCTGTATCTCGATCCGTTCAATATTCTGTCGGATAACAGCGCAAAAATAACTCAAGTATTCGATTTCTATCCGCAAGAAGCTATCACTGCCATTGATGAAGCCAAAACCCTACTCATCCCCAAGGGGACTCGCTACACACCTGGTTCAACCGGGCGGATGGAGGTAAGTGAGCAAACCAACTTGCTCTACACCGAGTCAGATGTGCAAAAAATGTTCGCAGGCACGTTGTTTGCAGGCACATTAGGCGGTGCGCTCACCCAGCTATTGGGCGCTGTTCTTCCCTTTAGCCTATCGGCTAGCTATGCCAGCTACAAAAGTGAGCGCACCGCCCAAAAAAGCGTTTACGCTTTTACCAAAGCCGAATATGTACATTACACCCTAGCGTTTGACCGGCAGCAGTCGGCCACGTTCCATCTCAACGAAACGTTTCGGCAGGCCGTAGCCCAGCTGCCCTTAACCACAACCTACGAGTATCTCAACTTTATCAACGACTTTGGCACCCACACGGCTATTCAAGTTCAGTTCGGTGGGTTGTTTCACCATCGCTATTGTCTCAAACAGTCTTCATATAGCAAAGTCGTGCAGTCTGGCGGTAACGTTGCCCTAGAGGCCAAACGGGCATTTGAGGCAACGTACGAAAAGAAAAACCAGGGCAGCACATTCAAAGAATTTTCAGATAGTCATGAAGTCTTTGACTTTTGTGGCGGCACGAAAAAAGAGAATATTCACGATTGGTTCCCAACCATTAAAGCTGACCCAGCGCCGATTCATTTAGAACTTATGCCGCTGTATGAACTGTTAACTAGCGAGTATTTCCCTGAAGATGAACAGATTGTGAAAAAGAGATCGCTCCTTACCCTCGCTATCCAAAGATATTTAGAAGAAAACTCACAGCCTGTTCCTTGGGAGCTATGGTCCAGCGCTACGGTTGGGGGCAACGGTGGCAAAACTTTTTCAGATATGGATCTTGCCCCTATTGCCCTGCCTATCAATCAAGAGCGTTACCAGCATGCGCGGGTGAAAGAAGTGCGGGTATGGATAGACAAATGGGTTGAACAAGTGCAGATGGTGTTAGACGGGGATGTGCCACCGCTACCAGCTCATGGTGATGAAGAGGGTGAATTACATACCTTGAAGCTAGATCCAGATGACTACATCACAGCCGTTTCGATCATGCCGGGGGCTCCCAAAAGGATAATACGCGATCGCGGCCCTTACGTTGGTTCGATTAGGGTGCGAACGCATAAACAACAAGATTGGACAGTGGGTATACCCGATTCACGGGCGATTGAACTCGATATCCCGCAGGGCTATCAGGCAATTGGGTTCCATGGCCGCTGCGGCAAGCGTATTGACCAACTTGGCGTGATTTCCATACCCGTCATTGACCAAACCCCTCATTAACCAGAACTGAAGCGGAGCAATCTACCTCCATGGACGAACAACAGAAGCAGATTCGTTTGGCAAAATGGCGCGGGTACAAAGCCCCTGCTTACCGTCGCTGGCGTGTTTATAGTACTTTTTTGACCGGATTTGTGATTGGTCTCTTTTATGTGCTGCTGTTGAGTACACCAAGCTTTGATGGCACAAATGTAATCAACGAAAGTCAATATGCCATTGTGCTCATTTTCTCTGGCATATTAGGCGGTGTAATTTACACCATCATGGTTGATGGGCATGTAGAAATGCCTCGCTTTATCGCGAACAAGGGCGATAAGTTTGAGGCAGGACTCTTCGGCGATATTTTGCTCGGGATTGCTGGCGCTGTTGTTCTAGATTTTATTGCCAGACAATTTGAGTTTAAGTTCAGCTCTAATGTTGAACTTGCGGCAGCTGGTATTGTCGGTGGCTATGGTGGACGCGCTATTTTGCAGTTTGCGCTGCAGCGTGTCTTTAAAGATGTCAATCTTCTAGAAGCAGATCGTCAGGCGTATCTTCAGGCTAATTTGCAGCAGCGGCTGGAGAGAAAGGATAGCCTGGAGCTGATGGACTGGGTGAATCAACAGATTAAGCTAGGGCTAGCTGCCAGTGAGTTGAGTGA
>JBCCOO010000155.1:0-6429 GCA_039025345.1 Cyanobacteria bacterium P01_D01_bin.105
TAGCCCAGGTAAGGCACTACCAAACCAGGCACCTTGGCCGCGCTGAAGACCCCCAAGGTGGCTCCAAACTGATAGGAACAGGCAGAGCCAAATGCGATCGCACTAATACACGTTTGCCGAGAACAACTAGAACAGGCGCGAGTGCTAATCACGGCGGGCACATTGCACCCAAATCCCATAATCACCCGCACCAAATCTCGTCCGGATAGGCCAAAAGGGCTCAACATAGGTTGCAGCGCCACGGTAATGCGTTCCACCAATCCACTCGCCTGGTATGCGCCTAAAAACACGGCATACAGCATTACCGTCGGCACCGCCCAAACAAACAACAGCGGCCCCATCGTGACTAAGCCGTAGCGGCCAATTAACATCTCTCTCAGCAGCGATGGCGTTTGAGATAAGAGCGTGATCAGCGGCGCTAATCCGGATTGAACAAGGGGCTCTATCACCCCTGCTACTGTATTCGCGACAACAACGGCAAGCACAGCAGGCAACAACAACAACAGCACCGCCAGCACCCAGCCCCAGCGAGGATGTTCTAGCAAAGTGGGAGGGGGTTCATGCCGGGTGGGCGGATCCGGGGGCACTTGAGGCATTTATATTTGAACCTCTCTAACAAACACAGTCGTTGCTGCAGCAGGAGAGATCGTCGAGAAAGAGTCCGGCCTCGCGATAGGCTTCAAGAGGGGTGGTGTCGATATCGAGGCGTTGGGCGATCGCATTAGCGATGACGGCAAACCGCTGACGAAATTTATAAATAAAGCAAAAAATCAGATCGCCATGACGTACAGAGGGGCCGCTCACAAACAGACCTGGCGTAAGGGTAGATTCGTCATCTTCTGTGAGTGCCGCATAGCCTTTAGACCAATCGAATAGGGGCGAAATCTGTTTCAAACTGGTGTTAAACCCCGTGCAGAGAATCGGGGGATGGGCCGTCATCCATTTGTGGTATTCGCTGTAGACCTCGTAGCCATCGGGCGTGCGTTTGACTTCTTCAACAGCAGTATCACCCACCATATCCAACCGATTCGTACGATAGACAAACTCTAATCGCTGCGCAGTATAGGGTGATAGAGATACGCTAGGATCCGTGTCAGGATCGGCCCAGGCTGCGGAGCGATCAATCACGCCGACGTTCTTTCCCATGGCCACTAAGTTGGATGCTGCATCCATGCCGCTTTCGTAGCCACCGATAATGATGAACTCATCTCCCTCTAGATCTCTCCACGAGCCAATCTGACTGTTGTGGATGCAATGCTCGGCCCCGGGAAAGGGATTGAGGTTGGGATATTGGAATTCTCCAGCGGCCCAAATCACAAACTTAGCAGACATCTCGCCGCTGCTGGTGTGCAAGGTAAAGCCGCCTTGGGGCAAGGGTTCAACGGTTTTTACATCCACATCAGTCTGAACCGGCAACTCAAAGTGCTCGACAGCGGTTTGCAGGTACAGCGCATACTGCTTGCCGGTGACGTGTTCGCGGCGAAAGGCGATCGCAGGCGAGGTATTCATGGTCACTGCATTCAGGTCTAGCAGGCCAAAGCCATGGCTAGGAAATGAAGGGGTGATGAAACTCATCTCCTCAGGCCAGCGACTGAAGGATGCCCCAACCTGGTGCCGGTCTAAAATGGTAAAGCGCTCCAGCCCTAGATCTTTGAGCACTACGCCACAGCCGATACCGGCTGCTCCCGCGCCAACAATCACAACATCGTAAGACGGATCTGTTTCGGGATGGCTCACACTGGTTTACCTAAACGATTAAAGACATGAGAATGATAATCATTGTCAATTATTTTGTCTAGGGGCTATGGGCGCATGGTTGCACGGACAGACCAATATCGTCAGCCTTTTATAGCCAGGGCACTCAGCGCGAGTCCATACCCTCGGGATTCTGGGGCCGGTGGTAGTAAAGAAAACTGTGGGGATGATTCGAAACGCCCTAATGGAAAGGCTTTGTGGAACCGTGGCATATCTGACCAGCTTTGCCACGGTTCCAACAGTAATCTCAGAATATTTAGGAAGGTTTTGGCATTCGCCTTCAAAATTGCCAAAAGTTAGGTAACTATACTTTCGTGAGTCACTTACCTTTTGGTAACTTAAAGATGAGTTAGGATTTAATTTGGCACATGAGCAAAGAAAAACGCGTACCATTTTGTCCGATTGGAGAGGCCTTGGGCGTATTTGCAGGGAAATGGAAACCTGAAATCCTTTGGCACCTCAAAGATGGCTGTATGCGCTTTAATCAGTTGCACCGTTCCATTGGAGCAATATCACAAAAAATGCTTGCGCAGCAATTGCGTGAATTGCAGCGTGACGGTCTGGTTAAACGAACTCAGTACGATACGATTCCGCCACATGTTGAATATGAGGCTACTGATCTTGTTAAGACACTTGAGCCCATATTCGATGCGCTTGAGCAATGGAATAAGAACAACGGTGCAACAGTGCAAAAAGCGAGAGAAAGATACCTTAAGACATTAGGCGCTAAGGTTTAACGCTGTAGTCTATTTCAATCGGCTGAGCACCTTCAACCTCACCAACAAGTTGTAGTAACTGCAAACGGAATCGCTCTAGCATGTCTCGCTTCAACATAAAGCGATGAAAATCTGCAGGTGATGTATTGTGGTGCTGCACTGACTTATAACCACCAGGCGCTTCAACATCCATACGTACAGGAAATTGCAGCCACTTGCCCTGGAATTCTTCCGAGAGCATCCAATTTAAATAAAGCTTAGCCGCCGCTTTGTTCTTGGCCTGAGTCGGGATAGCAGCGGTCTGAAACCACGTTAGGAAGTAATCTTCTTTCGGCAACATAAATCGCGTATCACTGTTGGGCTGCGGTGCGAATGCCCAGAATGTTGTAAAGCTTGCACCATACCAGCCATTGTTGATGGCGACATAAGGCATCGCTGTACCTCTTACCCATGTCGGCCTAGTCGCAACCAGTTTCTCCAGATACTCCCACCCATACTTTTCTTTCAGATTCCAAAACTGATATAAGACAGCATCGTCACTATGGGGATAGGTTAAGATTACCTTGCCTTTTAAGGCTGGGTTGAGGTAATCCATGGCATCACGTGGGATATTGTCTTTGCCAATCACATCAATGTTGACGTAGTTGCTGAAAGTTACACCATAAAGCCCTGTCCAACGTCCGTGAGGGTCTTTGTGGTCAGGAAAGACTTTGTCCCAGTTCTTTGGTTTATAAGGTGCCAACAGATCATGTTCTGCGTAGTAGTCAAAGTCATGTATGGTCTGACATTGAAGAACGTCAGGCACGTTAGTTTCACCGCCTGTTTCACGTGCATTGTCATAGCGTGATGCGTGATGAAAACTCAAGTCAACACTGTGGGTGACATTAATCTTCGGAAACCGCGCCTTAAACATGTCCAAGTAATAGTCTATTTGGTCTGGTTTGTCGCCACCAGCCCTAAGAACAAAATTACCACCCTCTTGTTGAGCAACAACATAGAGTTCATCTAGAGAGCGAGTCTCGATATCGACGCGTTGTTTCATGATTTTTGACTTTCCTAATTAAGTTGAGTCCCTGAGGCTGCTGTTGCGATCGCTGCCAGTGGCTTTTCACAGTTTTTTAACTAACTTTAGGTTAGCACTAACTTTTAGTTAGTGCTAACCTAAAGTTAGCGTATTGGTTTTTAGGAGCCAACATGAAAAACAAGCTAAGTCTTATCCCACGCGCTGGTCAGAAGCCGGAGACAACGAGCTGCCTGCCACATTCTCAATTGACTCAGCACGGTCCTGACCAGGTTATTAATAAGCTGCATGAATGGTGCTTTTCATTGCCGAGCGTTGCAAATGAGCAAAGCGGCATCTCCGTACCTGGTGCGCGTGCTTTAGTCATGCATGATGGTGTGCAATGTAACCATGCCGCTTTTATGGTGGGTCGGGAATTTGCACATATACATCCGCACCCAGACAATGGCAGTATGCATGTGAAGTTGCTGCCAGAAGATGCGTTAGAAGTTACAGGAAAAGGATGGGGAGAGGATCATTACTTGGTCGCTCAAGGAAAATATCCTGTGGGGTTGGTAATGGTGTTTTCGCCGCGCGATGACGAAGAGTTGGAGATAGTTAAGTCTATTGTTAGGAAATCCTACGAATATGCAACTGGGACAGCGTCGCCTTCATGACCCACAACCCAGACTCACAACAAAGGTGCGATGTGATTGTCTAAAATCACTTGTCAACGTCGCCTTCAACACCTTCATGTGAAAGATCACCAGAAAGCTCAGCTTGCACTTCCGTAAGGCTTTCTTCCTCAGCAGTAATAATTTCACTACTTGCCGCGTCAACTTCGACTTCGTAAGCTTTGTCACCTAACCTAACGAATACATCCCACTGTGTATCTGGCTCGTCAAAACGGATGCCAAGAACTTCTACGCCTACCTCAGCAAGTGCGGCTTGAATCGCTTCTTGCTCACTAATAAGCTGGGTATCCTCTGCTGTGGAGCTTGGAATACTGCATGCGCCCAAAGCAGCCAATACAGCACCACCTAAAATCAATTTTTTCATTTGTCTCTCCTTGATTAAATTAACTACGAATACCTTGATTAATAAAACTCAGCAGGCGTCAAGTCCCAAAATCACAGCAGTGCAGTTAATGACCCAATCAGAGGTAGATTACACCATTTTATTTCGCGAATTATCTCAGATCCCAGACGATATCTCAGCCTTGAAAAAGAGTTTTTATGGTAAACCCTTGCAACAACTCGATGAACAATGGCAACCTTGGTAAAACCTAAGGCGTTTTATAACGTGGTTGTTTTTGCTTGCAAGGTTACGCTCGGTCCGCTGAGCCTTGGACGTTATGCTGCTGTCGTCATCAGAACTTCTATCATCAAGGTTATTTCATCAAGATCATTCAAAAGCTACTCTTATGAAAATTGTCTACCTACTTGCAGCTTGTATCGGCACTATTCTTCCTTGGTTGACGTTCTTTCCCTTCTTGGCCCGGAACGGCGTATATCCTCAAACAATACTGACAGCACTCTATGCAAATGGTGCTTCAAGTGGTCTAGCAACCGACTTCTTTATTACTTGCGTTGTTTTTTGGGTATTTGTAGTGCGTGATGCAAAAGCGACTGGCCTGCGCGGTTGGTGGTTTGTGATTCCCGCAGCGCCACTGGTCGGACTATCTATGGCGTTGCCAACTTATCTATACCTTCGAGAGTTACATAGTGGCGTGAGTTCGTAAGGAATGCTCAACGCACACAATGTTACGTTGTGTGCGTCTTGAAATGGAGTTTGATTGGTCAAAAAAACTGACTAGCATATGCAGCGGACGGGGCTGTCAGCCAGCAGCAGATGCAAGACGTTAGTTCACTCTTGCAAGAAGAATAAAACAGTTTTAGCCACATTTTGACTATATTCTTCGGCCATCCCTAAAGTGCCTGTTAAAGTCACTGATTGCACCTGGGGCAGGGCTGCCATAGCCTCCATTTCTGCCTTAGAAGAAGGGGGAGCATTTTCACCAACAACCACCATAACGGGCATGGTTAAAGATTGAAAATAGGCTAAAAACGCTTCTCGGGTGCCGACAGGGTCGAGGCCGCCAGTAACAAAGGCGGCGGGGGCATAACGCGCGCCCGTTTGCTGGGTGCCCTGGTGGCGCTGGGCGATGTAGTCTGGTGTCAGCTGGGTTTCATCAACAAATACGTGGCGGCGGTACATCCATTTGAGAAAGCTAGGACGGGTGTTGAGCCAGTAGAGAAACGAGCCGATGAGAGGGGTGCGCACCAATTCTCTCATGCCGGTGCGCATGGTGTCGGGAGCGCCCATTGCTGCCAAGGGCCCTTTCCAGGTGGGCGCTACTAGGGCGATTTTGGACCAAGCGGGTGCCAGGGCCAGGGCATAGCCTGAGGCGTGGCCAGCGGCGATCACAGGGATAGGTTGGGAAAATTGGGCGGCGACAAAATCTTGTAGGAACTGTTGGTAAAGTGCAGGCCCATAGGCCAAGCGCAGTCGGTCGGAGTCGCCAAAACCCGGCCAGTCGAGGATGGTGACCTGGTACTGCTCTGCCAAGTTGTTGGCTAAGGTGGCCAGCTCTGTGCGACTGGAAACGGTACTGAAGGCAGGCAGTAACAATATGGGCTGGCCGGTGCCCAGGGTTTCGTAGGTGACGGTGATTGACTGGTTCTGCCATTGCCAGAGGTAGGTGGCAATGGAACCGCTGAGTTGAGTTGCGATCGCGCCCATACAAACCTTACCCACTATCCTGATCTGCGTTATTAGTTTAGGTGGAAGGCGCGATCTCTACAACCAGGGCCTGTTTTACCGCGCTTTCTTCTATCAATAGTCCGGACAGAAAAAGGAGAGCAATAGTCAGAAAAGCCATTCGGGCATAGGGTTTAGTTAACACAACAAAACCACCAAAATGGCTATAACAGCTATCATACCGGGTCTACTGAACAA
>JBCCOO010000156.1:0-6411 GCA_039025345.1 Cyanobacteria bacterium P01_D01_bin.105
CAGGATGGGGCTATGCACATTAACCTGCAAGTCTCGTTGTTCTAATGTTTCTTCAAATAGGGGTGTTGGTAAAGCCTGCTCTACAGCCCATACGCCGGGTTTGTTCAATCGATTAGAGAGAATGAGCTGCGCCAATGCCCCCGTCCCACAGCCTGCACAAAAGGCCGTATCTTCGTGGTCAAAAGTAGAGATATACGTCGCTGGTTTACCGTCTTTTGTGCCTTCAACAAATATGCGCATGGCAATGCCAACGCCTGTGCGCGGGTCGGTGACTTCTGTCATTCGATAGCTGATTTTAGAGAGCGCTTCGATGACGGCGTTATTTTTTAGCAGGGCGCGGGGCGCACGAGCCGTAAGCCACGTGAGCCGGTTGTAGTAGTCGGGGACGGAACCAAATTTGGTGACAACGGTTTGCAGCTCTGGGAAGGTGTCTGCGACGGTGAGGGCTTCGACGGTGTTGAACCAGTAGACCCCGCCTTTGCCGTAGCGCGGAAAGTCGATGACTTCTCTTTGGCTGTAGGGCGCGATCGCCCGCCACTTTCCTTTTATCTTCGACATAAACGGCGTTTGCAGTTCAATAAACGTAGTGCGCATTACCGTCACGCCTGCGCCCCCTGAACCGGCAACAAGGTAGCTCAAATGCACGCTCTCTGCCGTATCCAACTGTTCAATGCCTTGGCGCACCATACTCCCAGAAATGCCTGGAAAAATGCCGGTGCTAATCACCGCCGTCACACCTGCATTTTGTGCGGCCTGCCGATATTGAAGCGCCTTATTAACGTAGTCTGGGCTATCTGCCACATCTAAGTATGGCTTGCCCTGGGCAATGCAGCTTTCTAAAACGTGGTGGTTGCGGCTGCGAAACGGGCCTGCGCAATGAATAATCAAATCATGCTGCGCGATCGCCTGCTCCACTGCGGCTTCATCGGCTAACGCTAATGGCAAATACCGCTGCCGCTCAGGCAAATCGAGTGCAGATGCCGTTCGCCTGCCGGTAACAGTTACGTGAGCATCGGTGTAGGCAACAATATCGGTCGCTGCGCTGCGCCCAATCCGACCATTGCCCCCTATCACCAACACTGTTTTTGTCATTTAAATCAAAGACCTAACTTAAAGCCACCTAAACTCAGGCTCCCATTTAAAGCCCCAGATCGGCCAAGATGTCGGTTGCGTGAGTTTCGGTGTTGATAGTTTCGTACACCTTCTTAATCACGCCCTTCGCATCAATGACAAACGTCACGCGCTTAGAATAACCGCCACCTTCTACTTCATAGGCCTGAGAAATCGTAGCATCGCTATCCACAATCAAAGGGAACGGCAAGCTGAACTTCTCTTTGAAAGCCTGGTGAGACCCTTCGTCGTCATGGCTAACACCTAAAACAACAAGATCTTTGCCTTCGTAATCAGCGTAGGAATCGCGGAAGCTGCAGGCTTGCTTAGTGCAGCCAGGAGTATCGTCTTTAGGATAGAAATAAAGAACAACTGTCTTCCCTTCAAAATCGGACAGCGTAACGGTATTACCCGAATCATCTTTAGCAGTGAAATTAGGGGCAGTAATGCCTTCTGAAAGGGCCATAGGTAATCTCCTGTAGGGATCAGTCAAACTTCATAAAGTTGTCCACAGCCCGTGAGATCTCACGGGCCTCAGTGATTCTATCAAGCCCGCGTACACAAGTGTCACATTCTCATCCATTGGTCAGGCAACCGCCTTTAGAACAGGGGGTAAGCTATAAGCTAACCCACCCTTAAAAGGCTTGCCTTCTTTAGTAAGCTCGCCTCGCTATCTGTCTGATTTTTGACCAGCTATGCAGTTTGAAACCCAGCGGCTACGTATTCGTCCCTGGAATCCACCTTTAGACGCTCGCCATGCCATAGATATCTATGGCGATAGGAAAGTAATGGCGTGGATCAATGATGGCAGCCGAGATGTTTCGATTCGTCAGGTGCAGATGCGGCTGCAGCGCTACGCAGATAACCGCACTGACAATATTGTCGGCAGTTGGGCCATTGAGCAAAAAGACATTTGCCGGGTGATTGGCAGCGTGATGCTGGTCACGCTGCCTGATTTGAAAAATACAACCCCTGAAACAGATAACTGGATAGCGCTACGTCAACAGCCTAATGATACGGGGGGTATTGCTCAGCCCAACACTGAGTATCCAGATGGAATGCCCACTAATTACATCGAAATTGGCTGGCACTTTCGCCCTGCGAGCTGGGGGTTTGGCTATGCGACCGAAGCCGCTCAGCGGGTGTGTCAGCATGCCTTTGAAGATTTGGGTTTGCCGATGCTGCTGGCAGTGAGTGCCCCTGAGAATACGCGTTCGGTAGCGGTGATGGAGCGCTTAGGGATGCAGCCTAACGGATTGACCACCCGCTATTATGGCGGCGAGCCGTTGGTGCTATACCAGCTCAATGCTAAAGACCATTGCCAATCAAAATAAACGCTGCCCAGTCGTAGGGATTACTGAAAACCTGGGATCTGATGAGATCGGTTTGGGCGAGCTGGAGGGCATGGGCTTTGGTATGCCCGTCGCTGAGGTGCTGATAAAACCGGCTCATGAGCGCAGCGGTAGCCACGTCATCGACGGCCCACAAAGAGGCGATCGCAGCCTTGGCCCCCGTTGCCTGAATTTGATAGCCCAAGCCCAAAATTTCTTTACCGTCACCGTCGCTGCTGCTGGCGGTTTGGCAGGCACTCAACACCACCAAATCGACGTTGGGGAGCTGCCACTGCTGGAGCTGACGTAAATTAACCGTGCGGCCATCGCCAAACAAGATAAAGGAGTCTTCGGGCTCACCAGGAATAAACTGGGCGTGGGTGGCGAGGTGAAGAATCGGGCGATCGCCCACCCCGGCCAATAAACTATCTGGGCTAAAGTCTTGATTGAGCAGCGCGGCTGAATTTGGCAGCGCCTGCTGCAGATTATCGACCTCTTGCTGCGCGGCGCTTAGGCCCGCATAGGTAAACGATCGCGTGCCGACATCTACGCGGTGAACGACGCTGCTGTCGGTAAAAGCACCGGCCATGACACCCAGCGGAACGTCGTTTTGAGTGGTGAGATCATCTATGGTCGCAGCGGTAATCGTGTGAGCGCGGTAGGTTTCGATCAACCAGCGATCGCCATCGTGGAAAGCCGCCAGGGGCACATAGCGCAAAACACCATCGGGCAAATAGATAATGTTTTCAATCTGCTCGGCAGTAAACGTCTCGGTGAGGGGTTGAATCAGCCACCGATAAAGCTGCTGCGCGGCAGGGGTCGGATCCAGCGCTTTATTTCGCAAGGCACTTTGCAGCTCACGAACCGTGGCGTGGATGTCAGATTGTGAGGCTGGGCTTGTGAATCGCTCAACGGTGCCCGTGGGAGTGACCAACAGCACTTCGAGTCGGTCTTCTAAGATCAGCGGGTAAAGGGCAGCGGTGCCAGGCTGCTGGGCGATCGCGCTTTTTAAAGCCTCAACGGCCTGCAGACTAAAGGCCGATAAACCAGCCGCATCTTCCGGAACTTGGCTACTTTCAGCAGGCGTTTTGAGCACAAGTGCAGCAGGGTGCACAATAAACTCTGCCAGGGAGGTATCGGTCGGGAGGGTTTCTAAAACCGATAGCAGCGCGGCTTCTGCTGGGGTGTTAAAGGTCTGAGCGCCAGCTTCTCGCCCGTCGGCGGCATTGTGCAAGTAGATTTTCACTTCCTGTAGCTTGAGTAGCTCTAGCACCTGCAAAGCCTCTGCTTCGCGGCCCTGCTGCAAAAGCAAATCAGCCAAGGTGCGATAGGCGCTTTCTACGCTGCGGGTGTAGCGCTGCTGAACAGATTGCGAAAGCTGCCGCAAGTCGGTGCGGATAGTTTCGAGCTGGGCAACGGCCTGTTTGTAGAAGAAAATGGCGAGGGCGGATTCACCTTGACTGTTGAGCAGCTCGCCGAGGTTGAGCAATACGGCAATTTCACCTGCGGTATCGTTGCTTTGTCTGCTGAGCTGCCACGCGTTTAAATAGCTTTTCCAAGCTTGTTCTAGGTTACCTTTGGCTTTGAATAAAGAGCCTACGCTATCAATCAACAGCGCCCGCTCAGTTGGGTCGTCTTGTTGTTTGAGCAGTTCAAAGCCGTCATCAAAGGCTATCTGTGCGGTGTCGAAGTTCCTTTGTTTTAAGTGCACAATCCCTAAGTTGTTGTGGGCACGAACTTCTCGGATAATGATATTTTGCAGCTCGGAGTCAAGTTGTTGGTCTGATTGTTGGCCTGACTGCTGGTCTGATTGTTGATCTGGGGACTGTTGATCTAACTGTTGATTGGGGGATTGTTGATCTGGTGGTGGGTCTGGGATAACTTGCTGGCGCAACTCAGAAAAAAGGGCGATCGCATCTTGGTAATAGACAATCGCTTGCTCAAAATTTTCTTCTCTTTCTTCGACCCATCCCAGGGTGAACACTGCGCTCGCTTCTAAATCTTGCATACCCATCGCTTGGCTGAGCTCAATAGCTCTCTGCAGACTGAGCTGGGCATTTTCAAACTGGCTAATATCAGCCTCAATAGAACCGATGTTGTGATGAAAAATAGCAACTTCTTCTGGGCGGTTATTAGCTTGGGCAAGGGCTAGCGCCGCTCGGCTGTAGCTCAATGATGTGGCGTAGCCGCCAGTGTCTTTCGCGATCGCCCCCAACATGCCATACAGATCTATTTTTATGTCTGTATAAGTCATCGGATAGCCCGTAGCCAGATCCTCACCAGCCTGATCATCACTAACCTGATCATCACTGGCCTGCTCCATCTGTTCTGGCGCTGTCTCAAGCACTGTTTCAAACATGTCTAATTCAAGAATATCTAACGCCGCTTCTAACGGTGGGGTAGCAAGGTCGTAGTTTTGCATCTGCCCATAGGCACGACCGACCCCATGTAGCGCTTGAACTTTGAGCCATATGTCAGGTTCTTCAAGATCACTTGCTTGCCTTTCAACTTTCCTTTCAATAAGCTCAAGTGCCTGCTGATAATACTCAGCAGAAGCTACATCATCAGCCTCCCAATAGGCGGCGCTGCCAGCTGCTATCAAACGAATGATTTCGGCGTTGCTTTCAGTTTCAGCGCTCTGTGCGAGCGTAGAGAACGCTTTTGGAATAACAGTAGACTGAGCAGACCCTACGGGTAGGGTAACAAAAGCCCTCTCAACAGAAGATGTCGCAGCAGGCGATATTAAAAGAGAGAATGCCATCCACGTAGAAATATTCATGAGCTATTGGGGAAAGGTAGCGGCGACGATTAGAGATATGCCAGTGGCCAACATAACAACACTGGCATATGTAGCGACAGCCCGTACACCGCCAGCAAAATAAAAACCGCCAGCAAATAAGGCCAACAGCGCGCCCCTAGCGTAGCCTCTAAACTACCGTCTTCTGCGCCACCACCAAAATCTCGAACCTTGGCTAGATCGAGCATCCGAGGGGAGCGGCGGCGGAAGCGGCCGAGTCGGCGGATCGCCCGGTGCGGTATTGGGCGTTTCTGCATCCTGATTAGTGCGTTCTGCAAGTTCTCTAGCGCGGCGCAACAATTGCGCTAACTGAACCGCACCAATGCCCTCCAAAATATAATGATGTAATGTGACAGCCTCCGAATCGTCATCGGATTTAATTAGAGGGCTCACAAAGTAAAGCGCAGATTCAAAGTCTGTTAGAGCCCCTGCCCAATCACCCTGTTCTTGTTTTAGGCGGCCCAGATGATGAATCGCTTGGGCTTGCAGCAAATAATTGTCTGCCCGTTTGGCAGCGCGGCGCGATCGCTCAAACGCATCCTGAACAGGCTCTATCAGCACAAAGCCCAGATACGCTCGCAAAACGCCGACCTGTAGCCAAGCCTGTGCTTCTTCTTCTGGTTCGTCTACCAGTTCAAAAGAG
Source organism: Cyanobacteria bacterium P01_D01_bin.105 (assembly GCA_039025345.1). Lineage (GTDB taxonomy): Bacteria > Cyanobacteriota > Cyanobacteriia > Phormidesmidales > Phormidesmidaceae > Phormidesmis. The sequence continues at coordinate 5,882 of JBCCOO010000156.1, forward strand.
TACGCAGCGGCTCTGCAATAGACTTCAGCTTCCTCTAAGCGATCCAATTCCTCGTGAACAGAGGCAATGTTGTAATAAACCCTGCCCAAATCTGTCGGATTCCTGCCAGCTTCTGTGATTTTAATGAGCTGCTCTGTGTAGACACGTAGCTGACTGTGAAGGGCAATTCGCCGAAGAGGATCGGCGATATCGGGGTTGGTAGCATCGTGCGATCGCATAGAACTTTTTCCTGATGAATGCCTTAAGGCTCAACTATATAAACGCTTGACTATGTAAAGGCTCAATTTAATCTGACTTGGCCCAGACTTGGCTAAGCCTACTATGGCGTTTCATATCGCTACAGCACAGTACCCTCAAAGGTCATATCGCGCCAAAGCTCACATAAGCGCATATAACAATAGTCCGGACAGAAAAAGGAGAGCAATAGTCAGAAAAGCCATTCGGGCATAGGGTTTAGTTAACACAACAAAACCACCAAAATGGCTATAACAGCTATCATACCGGGTCTACTGAACAAAGTAGGCCATTTA
>JBCCOO010000157.1:0-6202 GCA_039025345.1 Cyanobacteria bacterium P01_D01_bin.105
CCCATCCTTTTCGCTTAACGATATATGAATAACAAGCTCTCTATCTTCACTTGTATCAGCTTTTCCACCTTGTTAGCGAGCCTAAGCACACCTGTTATTAAGCTGCCGGTTCAGGCTCAAACGAGGCTTCAAAACTCAGCATCTATTGCAGCTTCACCGCTTCAGGCAGATGACGAGGCTATCGATGTCTTTGTTGAAGAACTCATGGAGGATAGCCAAATCCCGGGACTATCGCTAGCTGTTATTCACGATCAAAAGCTGATAAAAACAGCCGGTTACGGCATGCTGGATCGCGAGCAGAATGTAAAAACGCGACCCAGCAGCATTTTCCCAATTGCTTCGATATCTAAGCCAATAACGGCAACCGCTGTGATGCTGCTAGTAGAAGAAGGCAAGCTCGATTTGGATGTACCTATCAGCACTTATTTGCCAGAAGCTCCAGAGGGCTGGAATACAATGACGCTGCGCCATGTGCTTAACCACACGGCAGGGTTGCCAGAAGGTGTAGGCGAAGACGATACACAGACGTTGGATGGGGTCGTTGCAACTGCGGCGGAAGCCCCTCTCAACTTTCAGCCAGGAGAGGCTTGGATGTACAGCAATACAGGCTACTCACTGGCAGCAGCAATTGTAGAAAAAGCAAGCGCTCAACCCTTCTCCGAATTTGTAGAATCTCGCATCTTTGAGCCATTGGAGATGAACAATACTGACGTGCTACGAGATTCTTACCGCTTCGGCAATCGAGCCATGGGGTATGAGCTTATTGGTAGCGACATCAGGCCTATTGATGTGAACTTTAATTTGGTGCATAGAATAATGCCAATGTTTCAAGGTTCAGGAAGTGTCACTTCTAATGTTGTTGACTTGTCGCGGTGGGCGATCGCACTGCAAAAAGGCCAACTGCTCTCTGCCGAATCGCAAGCCGAAATGGAACAGTTTGGCGTTATGAACAGCGGTCTTGCCGCTCAGTATGGTTTGGGTTGGATTCTTGCTGATAGCAACGGCCATCGCAACGTCACCCATGGCGGTAACTTATGGGGCTACTCCACCAGCCTCTCAAGATTTCCTGACGACCAACTCACCATTATTGTGCTGACGAATAAAGACTCAGAAGATGGCGACGGTATTGCTTTGAAGATTGCCCAGCAGTACTTGCCATCGCTAATTGTGGATGCCGATGCACCCGCTATCGAAGATGAAAACCCAGCTTTGACGGTGCAGATCTTAGACTACTTACAAGGAAATACTGCGGCGATTACCTCTACACCAGAGCGTCAACTTGCTCTAGACAGAACGCTCAGAGGGGCACACATCAACAGAGTATGGGCGAACTACAGACGCAATCACTCGGTGGAAAGCTTAGAGCTGATTTCACAGGCAGTGCATCCCAATGGAACGCGCTACCGCTACCGCGTGATAGAAGCCGATGACACTCGCCTTTTGACTGCAGTGGTTACCCCTGACGGGCTCGTTGCTGAGATTGGTATTAGTCTAGAGGACTGAGCACATGGGAATTGAATAGGCGATTATCTGCCTAAAGAAAATCTATCGACTCATTACGTTTTCTTTTGGATGGAAAGTTATCTACAGCAGAGTTTGTAATCTTCAGCACAAAAGAAATCTTTCGATTCACCAGAATGGCTGACATACAGCGAGTGAGCTGGGGTGCTCGTTTCTAGCTTATTGAAGTGCTTAGGAGTTGACTATGCAGCAGGTCAGGCGTTTTTTGAGTCGACGTAAATTTTTAACAGCTGCAGGACTAGCCAGCTGTTCGATGATTTTGGCGGTGGGTTGTTCGCAGAGCGTGGAGGCCCCCGTTGAGGCAGAGTCTGCGACAGCAACGGAAGAGGTTGCCTCTGCGCCTGCTGGCGATCTGCCGAAGGTAAGGGTGGGCTTTCAGACTGGAGACATCAACAATATTACGATGGTGGCCGCTGAAGAAGGTTACTTCGAGAAGGTGGGGCTAGATGTAGAGATGAGTCCATATTCTTCGGGTGGAGCAATGGTGCCTGCCCTGGCAGCTGGAGAAGTGGACATTACTTGGTTCTTTCCGTTTCCTTCTTTGACGGCATTTGCGACGGGTGTTGACCTTGAAGTGGTGTTGTTGGATCATGCACCTTTGACCGCAGAGCGCTTGATTGCCGGAGAATCTGTAGCTGATATGGCCGCGCTTGAAGGGAAAACGTTGGGTGTCACCATTGGAACGTCGGGTCATCATTCTCTTTTGGCAGCGCTCGATCAGGCGGGTATTTCTCAAGATGATGTCACGCTGGTGAATTTGAAGCCTTCTGAGATGGCGGCGGCGTTTTCGGCTGGGCAAATTGATGCGGCCTGGACCTGGGAGCCCGCAGCGGGCAAGCTAAATGAGCTGGGTGGAACAGATATTGCCACGGCTAAGTCAGTTGGGGCCTATGCTGTGGCGCTGTGGGGCGTACGCAAGGAATTTGCGGAAGAGAACCCCGAGGTCATGATGAAGTTTATGGAAGCCTGGGATATGGCTCAAAAAGACTATCTTGCCGATACCAAGTCTGGGCAGAAGTGGGAGGCTGAGCGGCTTAACCTTTCGCCAGAAGAGTTTGGTGCGATGGTTGATCGCCAGGGTTCAACGGTGATTGCGATAGAAGATCAGCTGTCGGATGAGTGGCTGGGTAAGCCGGGCGCACCTGAATCAACAAACTTGTACAAGGCCTATGAGGAATATGCGACCTTCTTGGTCGACCAAGGGCGATTGGACAGTGTGCCAGAAGATCTTGCACCCTTGATTAACTCTACCTATATCGCTGACTACCTTGAGACTAAGTGATATGCCTCAATCTGTTTCTACTTCTCTGGCAACCGCTAACCTAGCTGAGCCGATGCCACCAACTGCTCACGCGGAAATCATCGGCCTAGATCGCGTTACCTTCGGCTATAGCCGTAAGCGTTTGGTGCTACAGGATCTGACACTGAGCATTCAGAAAGGAGAGTTTTTGACTTTGTTGGGGCCATCGGGCTGTGGCAAGTCTACGATTCTGAATTTGATTGCGGGTTTTTATAAGCCGCTGGCGGGCCTAGTGACGCATGGGGGTGAACAAATTAAGGGCCCTTCTGAAAGACGTGGGGTCGTATTTCAGGGCAATGCGCTGTTTGACTGGATGACGGTGGAACAGAATATTGCGTTTGGATTTCGGTTTCAGCCATTGCCAAAGCGGGAAAAGCAACAAAAGGTGAAAACGATTATTCAGCTAGTGGGGCTGCAAGGCAGTGAGAAAAAGTATCCCTATCAGCTCTCGGGCGGGATGCGACAGCGAGTAGCGGTGGCGCGCTCGATGGTGGTGCAGCCGGAGATTTTGCTGATGGATGAGCCGTTTGCAGCGGTGGATGTGCAGACGCGTGAGGGGTTGCAAGAGGGATTGCTGAAGCTGCACGAGCAGGTATCTGGGGCAATTTTGTTTGTGACGCATAGCATTGAGGAGGCGGTTTTTTTGAGCGATCGCATCATTATCCTCGATCGCAATCTAGGCGGCATTTATGACGAAACCCTGGTGCAATTGCCCGAACCCCGCCACGCCTCTATGAACCGGGTCTCCGATGCTTTTAATCAGTATCGAACCGATTTGTACTTGAAGATGAAGGCGATTAGCTAATGCAATTAAAAGCGCCAAAACAGATCTCTGCTGACGTTCCTGAGTTTAAGGGGCGAGACCTAAGAACCCAGGAGTTACGAGAAAGGGGACTGTTGTTTTGTGTAGGCATTGCGATGCCTGTGCTGATTCTGATTTTGTGGGAAACAACCACGCGGCAAGGATGGATTGATGAGCTGTTTTTGCCGAGTATTTCAGGGATTGTGACTGAGTTTTTTGCGATCGCACGCAAAGGCTACGCTGGCACCCCTCTGATATCTCATGTGCTTGCCAGCCTACGCCGCGTATTCACGGCTTTCGGCGTTGGCACCGTTGTTGGGCTGCTGCTAGGTCTACTCATGGGCTACTACAAATATATCCGCGCTGCCTTTTACGTCGCAACAGAAATACTGCGCCCAATTCCGCCACTTGCCTTTATCACCCTATTTATTCTTTGGTTTGGCATTGGTGAAATTTCAAAGGTGTTGATTATTCTCTATGCCGGAGCGCTAATCGTCATGCTCAATACTATGGAGGGGGTGCGCGCGTGCCCTAAAGAGAAGATATTGGCAGCCCGCACCCTGGGCGCGAACGATTTAGCCATTTTTGCATTTGTCATTTTCCCGGCTGCCCTGCCCAACATTTTTACCGGTATGCGAGTTGCGCTCTCGGTTGATTTTGGCATTTTGGTCGCTGCTGAGCTGCTAGCAGGAGACTTGGGCATGGGTTACATCATTCAAGATGCCAGCACCTTTTTCAATGTAGAGGCCCTGTTTGTCGGCATTTTGATGATTGCCTTTTTTGGCGTGGTGTCCGACTTTTTGCTCAGACTGATTTCTGCCCGCGTTGTTCATTGGCAAGGATGACGGGATAAGAACCACTATGCGTTGAGTAGGTGTTTCCTACGGTTCTTGCCAAAAACAGATCTTTATTGGAGTCAACTCTATGATACAGACCCTTTCTAGCCCTTCTAAAACCGCTACTTTAGAAGAACAGATCCTCTCAGAAATCACGGCTGAAAAGTGCATTCAACTGATCAAAGACTTAGTGCCAACTGGCCAACCAGGCTGCGGAAATTCCATTGATCCAGAATTCCCTATGCCCCACGAAGCAGATATTTCTAAGCAGGTCGGCGAACTGTTGCAGTCCTACGGTTTAGATGTGGAATGGGTCGCGGCGATTGAAGGTCGCCCTAATGTTGTGGGTCGCTGGAATGACGGCTTGCCAGGGCCTTCACTCATTTTCAATGACCATCTGGACACGTATCCTTCGTGCGATCCGCAGGAATGGCATATGTCTGGACATAATCCTTACAACGCCACGCTGCATGGCAATCACCTCTACGGTCGTGGCACCTCGGATACGAGAGGAAACATGACCTGTCAGCTAATTGCGGTAGAACTGTTGCGAAAAGCAGGCGTGAAGATTAATGGTGAGCTGATTTGTGCCTATACCGTAGATGAAGAACGACATGGCAAGGCAGGTTCAATGCATCTGCTAAACGAGTATGGCCTGACGGCTGACTATGAGGTGACGGCTGAGCCGACGTCTTGGACCAATGAAGATGAGTGGGGAATTGGGATTGCGCTGGCGCATTCGGGGCTATGTGTGGTGGATATTGAGATGACGGGTGTGCGATCGCACATTTGGCGACCCGACGAAGGCGTCAACCCGATTCTCCATATGGCCCAACTGATCGAAACTCTCAAAAACACGCCCTTCACCCACGAGCCACCAGAAATCTATGGACCTACCCAGCCAAGTATTTGCCCTGTCAGCATCCAGGCAGGCAAAATTGGAGAAGGGCAGTTTACCCCGCCTTCCTGCAAGGCCAGAGTATGGGTTATCGGGTTAGTCCCAGGCATGACCTATGATTCCATCGTGGCGGATATGCAGAAGGTGATTGATGACATGACAGCAACAGATTCAACCGTGCAGGCCAAAATCACGCAGGTTGAAGGAGAAACGTTTGTCCCTGCCTATATGGAAGTCTCGAAGGATGCGGCCCACGTACAGGCACTCTCCAAAGCCTATAAACAGATTTTAGGGAAAGATCCTGTGCTCTATCGCAAAAATGCCTATTGCGATACGCTGCGCTTTGCCCACAGCGGCATTCCTTCTATCACTTTTGGGCCGGGTGAAGACGGCTGGGCTCCCGTGAATGAATACATTGACATCGAAAAAGTAGTGGCGGCGACAAAAATCTATGCGCTGTTTTTACTCGACTTTTTTAAGGTAGAAAAGAGCTAATAGATAAGTAAATTATCCCGCTCAAAAATCTTTTTACTCACGCATAGGTACCCTGGCTTTGTCAGGGTATTTTCTTTGCAAGGACACCCGGTTTGAAAATAACAGTTCCCTCACGCCCTTATCCCATCACTATTAGCCTTGAGCACACGGCGCTAATCGTGATTGATATGCAAAATGACTTCTGCACCCCTGGCGGCTGGGCTGACCTTAAGGGGTTTGATGTGACCTTGACGCAGAGACCGATTGAGCCGTTGAAAAGATTGTTGGCAGCCCTACGACGAGAAACCCCTATCACGATTGTTCATACTCGGGAGGGCCATCGCCCAGACTTGAGTGACTGTCCGCCTCAC
>JBCCOO010000158.1:0-6145 GCA_039025345.1 Cyanobacteria bacterium P01_D01_bin.105
GGTGCACTACCGCCAGGTGCACTACCGCCAGGTGCACTACCCTGACCGTTTACAGGGCCAGATGGAGGCGCTATTGGCGGACGAGCCGGAGGCCTTTCACCGTAGCGGCCATTCCCATCTGCATAGCGATCATCGAACTGATTTCTGGGCCTAGCTTCAGGGCTTGGCTGCAACCGACCTGCTGGCCCTCTGTACTCCTCGTAAGGCTGACGCGGCCCGTTGTTCCAATAATCTGCTTGGGCAGGTGCCATCCTAGGGGCTCGATCCGGGCCACCTCTAAAGCCAGGTGCAGATCTATCGTCTAATACTCTGTTATCCAATTCTGCACGATAGCCCCTACGCACAGGCGGCGCTTCGCTGTAGCGAGGGCGGGGCGGACGGTTATCAAACGGCTGGGGCGACGCAGGTAGCTTTGGCTCACGGGTACGAATGTTCTCAATCATGAGGGTCGTGAGCATTCCGGCCATTAGCAGCATCTGGAAAGATTCACCAATGTTAATTTCCCAGTGTGTGAGCGCTAGAATGCCTGCAATGAGAATAAATACCGCGTAAACTTTGTCAGAATCTCTTGCGTACGTTGGCTTAATTTTATCGAGAAAAAACAGCCCAACTGAGCCGAGAATCAAAATTAAACCGATGAGCAGTGAGACAGGAGTACCTAACACAGCCGAGTCCTCTTATGGCCTAAGCCATTTTGTATACATTATAGTGACTGCACAATAGCAGAGTTAACGCAATGGTGACCTGCGTCAGTCTATAGAGATCCTGACACAGAAACTCATTATTGATCGTAAAACTTCGGCTAGCGGTGCTGTTTCTTCCTATAGCTGGGCCTGGCTCGTAAGTTGAGCCTAGTCATATTGGGCCTCGTTCTATAAACGGGACGTCTAAACAAAATCTGCCTAAATAAAATCTGGGAGACAGACAATCATGCTGTACTCCCAGATTTTCATCAAAAACTAAATGCTGGATTGAGAATCAAAGTTTCTAGTTGCGGGCTATTAGTTACGCGTTATTTGATCACGCTGGCTAATGAAGATGAGCGCGATGGTTGCAGGGATAACGAGAATCAAAAGACCTGCGAGCAGGCTCAGCATAAAGTTAGTTAGAGAAGGCGTCATGAATACAGGCCTTGGCTGGGTGCAAGGGACTAAACGAATATTATTAGTTCTTATAATATCGACAATCGCTACCCTTGGAAAGCTGATAGACCGAATTGGGCAATGCCGAACTGGCACAGGTAGCTTAATCCGTCAGCAATCATTTCACAATCATCGATTAGTGCGCCCACATCTTCTGAACGTATTAAGCTGTACTAAATAACGATTGAACGTAATTTAAGAAACATGTCTAACGCTGCGATCGCCGCATGGGTTCTTGGCCCACTCCTCAGCATTTACACACTGCTGTTCTTATTTCGGATTATCTTGACGTGGTACCCCGAAACTGACCTTAAGAAGTTTCCTTTTGTCCTTGCGGCGCTACCCACTGAGCCGTTCTTGATCCCGGTTCGTAAGGTTGTACCGCCTATCGGTGGCGTTGATATCTCCCCTGTTATCTGGGTCGGTATTGTCAGCTTCCTGCGGGAAATTCTGGTAGGCCAGCAAGGCTTACTCAGGATGATGGGTTAGCTCAGGATGGGTCCAGCTTAGGAAGGACTAGCTCAGGATGGACTGGCATAAGAGGCTACAATGCCCCTGCTTCTGCCGGATTCGACAGCGCCAAGCGGATAAATGACAGGGCCAAGATAATTAAAAAGAGAACAAGGCCAATAGTACAGGCGTAGCCGTATTCCAAATCGGAAAAGGCGGATTCCCAAACGTAATAAACCACGGTCTTAGAAGCGTTACGTGGCCCGCCGCTAGTCATCACAAAGACTTCTTCAAAAACTTTAGTTGCTGAGATCGCACTAATCACAGACACCAAAAAAATGTAAGGACGCATCAGCGGCAACGTGATATCCCAGTGCTTACGCCAACCATCCGAGCCATCAATGGCAGCCGCTTCATAGAGATCAAGCGGTAGCGCCTGCAAGCCGGCCAAATAAATCACCATGTAGTAGCCCAACCCTTTCCACACTGTCACAGCCATCACGCTAAAGAGCGCCCAGGCTGGATCAGTCAGCCAAGGAATAGACACCAGGTCGGGGAAAACCGGCTCGAGCCAAGCGCCAATGAGTGGGATATTTTCAATGGTATTCAACCCACTGGTGAGTAAGAAGTTAAACAGTCCTTTTTCGGCGTACAGCCAGTTCCAGGCAATCCCTGCTACCACCATAGAAACGACGACAGGTGTGTAGTAAGCCACTCTAAACCAATGAATGCCTTTGAGCTTTTGATTAACGAGGATGGCGAGAACAAGGGGGGCGATCGCTAAAATCGGCACCACACACACCAAATACACCACCGTATTTTTCAACGTTTGCCAAAACGTATCGTCTTGTAGGAGCTTCTGAAAATTCTCTAGCCCCACCCATTCTGGCGGCTGTGTCACATCAAAGCCATACTCCATAAAGCTGAGCTGAAAGGCCTGTAAAGCAGGCAGAAAGACAACCCCTAGCAATACGAGCAGTGCGGGTGCCAGAAACAAATAAGGTGTCAACCATTCGCTCATTTGAGCACCCGGCTGATCGCCTCTCACCTTTTTTGCTCGACCAGAAACCATTCAGTGAGTTCACTCCCGCAGTTGATGCGCTTCTAAGTTAAGGCTCTTCAAATAAGGTAAGGCTTCAAAGCTTACAGAAACTCGCGGAAGTCTTCCCCCAAAAAGAGTGCTCGCTCCGCATTGCGTCGTCTTGTCAGCCCTGCCAAAACTCTACCACCCGCACGATTCCAGCGCGGAAACTGATCTGCCACAGAACGAACGTGTTCCTGCCCATTTAACAGCTTCAGCAATGTAGAGCTCCGCAGCGCGCCAGAGCCCACGTTGTAGGTGAATGAAACGAGCGCCGCGAACTGATTATCATTAATTTTCGCAGTTACTGCACTGTTGATGGCCTGTTCAAAACGCGTTAAATCTTCTTGCAAAAAAAGCTCTGCTTGTTCCTCTGAAATCTCCATGCCTGGCTGTACGCCTCTCGTCGTACCGTAGCCAATTGTCCAAATGCCAACAGCATCTCGGTAGGCATTCAGTCGCAACCCTTCAAAAGACTTGATCAAAAGCAGACCGTTTTGGTTGATGCGCTTTGGCCCGTCAGAGCCTGGATTGCCAGGCATCGGCGGCACATTTGAAAGACCTGGCTTACGCACAGGTTCAGGCCCAACCCCAATCGATACGGTCATGCCACGAGGTGCATCGCGACGATCAAACCAGGTTTTCATCCCTGAGATGTTGACAACCTGTTCTTTATCGTTGGTCTTGGAAGGATACTTTGAAATCTTCGAAATGTAGTGGCCTCCATCCATCAAGTAGAAAGCCTTCTCTGTTTGTTTAATCCATGTCCCCATATGGCCTGCTCCCTATGCGCTAAATATCTATGCGCTAAATCATCAGCAAAGTTAAGCACTATCTAACCCCGATTCTGGTGAATTGTTAACCGATGTGACTATTGATACTCATATCGACATAGGTCAGGTTCAGGCAAAGCAGTAACATCTCGCAAAGCATGCCTACAATAAGAACAAATCAAAAGCAAAAATTTATGACAGCTTCCACAGCCTCTCGCGAGGCTTTCAGGTCTTCTACATCTACGGCACCTGATACTGCGTCCGCGACGCGCCCTTCTCTGGTCATTCATCGGTGTCCCAATGGCCTCACCATTGTTGCAGAGCAGATGCCGATAGATGCCGTGAACCTAAGCATCTGGCTCAACATGGGCTCAGCCGTAGAACCCGATAGCCTGAACGGCATGGCTCATTTTTTAGAGCACATGATATTTAAAGGGACGCCTGAAATTGCCTGCGGAGAGTTTGAGCGGTTAATCGAAGAGCGTGGCGCAGTGACCAACGCCGCCACGAGCCAAGACTATACGAACTACTACATCACCACTGCCCCTAAAGACTTTGCTGATCTTGCACCCTTGCAAATAGAGCTGGTGATGAATCCACTGTTTGAAGATGGACATTTTGAGCGCGAACGGCCCGTCATTTTAGAAGAAATTCGTCGCGCAGAAGACAGCCCTCAGCGCCGTACGTTCTACCGCACTATGGAAATGTGCTTCGATGAATTGCCCTACCGCCGCCCAGTATTAGGGCCAACGGCAGTCATTGAACAGCTGAGTGCGACGCAGATGCGCGATTTCCACAGCGCGTGGTACCAACCTCAAAATATGACTGCGGTGGTGGTAGGTAATCTGCCAGTTGAAGCGTTAGTTAGCATCGTTGAAAAGGGATTTGAGCAGGCGCTAGCGCGCAGCAATAGCACCCGCAAGCAGGCCAGTACGACACAGACACAGGGCTTGATTCACCAAGCGCCTTCCACCCAACCCGAGGTGCCTTTCCCCACACTCCGCCGAAAAGAGCACATTGATGAGTCACTGCAGCAAGCTCGCTTGGTCATGGGCTGGCGCGTTCCAGGGATGTGTGATCTGGATAAAACCTACCCGTTAGATGTGGTGGCATCTATCTTGAGCCGGGGTCGCACGTCTCGCTTGATTGATGATTTGAGAGAGCGGCGTCATATCGTTAACGGCATCTCAGCGAGCAATATGTCTTTTGGGCATCAGGGAATGTTTTACATCTCCGCAAAAGTTACTGTTGAGAACTTAGCGGCGGCAGAGTCTGCCATTTTGGAGCATATTCAGCAATTGCATCAGGAGCCTGTCACCGAAGCTGAACTGGCGAGAGTGCGCACTAAAGTGGCTAATCAGTATGTGTTTGGCAGTGAAACACCAAGCGATCGCGCCGGACTATACGGCTACTATCAAGCCATGACCGGCAACATCCGCCACGCACTAGACTATCCCGAACACATTCGCCAAGTCAGCGCTGAGGCTATTCAAGCAGCTGTCCAACAGTATCTACCACTCGATACATACGGTGTTGTTACACTAAAGCCGCCTTCGACCGCTGCTGCCGCAAACCGTTAACCTATGGCACCGCTTTCTTCTGAATTTTCGGCTCACATCGCCCATCACATCAGCGACGCTACGGGAACACCCTTTATCCTGCAGTCCCAACAATCCATTGGTGGTGGCTGCATCAGCCAGGCGATCAAAATCAGCGACGGGCAGCGCGAATTCTTTGTAAAAACGAACCAGGCTAACCAGCTAGCGATGTTCGAGGCGGAGCGCGACGGCCTTAGGGAAATGTATGAGAGCCAAACCATTCGGGTGCCTCAGCCGATAGGGACGGGGACGGCAGCCGGAAAGGCCTACATCGTGATGGAGTATTTGCCTCTGGGGGGCAATGGAGCAGGGACAAATGGCTCAGCTTGGCAGCAGATGGGCGAGAAGCTTGCGGCCATGCACCAGGTAACGAGCACTCAGGGCTTTGGCTGGCATCGAGACAATACGATTGGGTCTACACCACAGCAGAATAAGTGGACAGAAGGTTGGGTTGAGTTTTGGCGCGATCGCCGACTGGGCCCGCAATTTGAACTGGCCCATGACAACGGAGGTCGTTTCTCGCGTCGTGATGAATTGATGAACGCGATTCCTCGCTTGCTAAGGGGACATGCCCCAAAGCCTGCTCTTCTCCACGGAGACCTTTGGTCAGGCAATGCTGCGGTCACGACTGATAACGAACCCATCATTCTAGATCCGGCCACTTACTATGGCGATCCTGAAGCTGATTTGGCCATGACCGAGCTCTTTGGCCGCTTTCCTGCATCTTTCTATGAGGCTTACAACCGCGTGATTCCAATTGATAGCGGCTACGCTCAGCGAAAAACGCTCTACAACCTCTATCACATCATTAATCACTTCAACTTGTTTGGCGGTGGCTACCAAAGCCAAGCCAATCGAATGATCGATCAGATTCTGAAATAACAAAGTCTGAAATGATGTCTCAAAAGTTTGATATATTGGGACTCCGTCGGCGGCATGGCCAAGTGGTAAGGCAGAGGATTGCAAATCCTTTATCCCCAGTTCGAATCTGGGTGCCGCCTTTTGTATTCTGCAGAAATTGCTCATAGGAGAGCGCTGAGTCAGCAACTTTATATGCGCCAAACAATATTGGCGGGTTAAGGATGCACCTTTAGGTAGTCA
>JBCCOO010000159.1:0-6107 GCA_039025345.1 Cyanobacteria bacterium P01_D01_bin.105
ACTGCCTCTTGTGATTCGCCAACTTGTCCGTGAGCAAGACAGTGGTGAACATATCGCCGCTCCCTATCACGTTCAACAACAGTCACCAAAAGGTAGAAGCCAGCTTCTGAAATGTTGGGAATAAGCGTCAGATCATTACTGGTAAATACCGTTGAATCACAATCTGAGCGCTGCGAGTCGCCTAGGACTTTGGGCAAATCGACGAATTGAACATCTACTCGATACTGTTCCGTCTTGAGAACTCGTGCAACCCGACCGTAAGCCAAGCTATACGGACAGCTCACGCGCACTAACTGCCCTGCCTCAAATCTTATATCCATAAAATAAAATCCTCATTCAGCATTGCTTCATGGCGAAAGCAGGGCTGAATGAGGATAGGAATATCGGGCGCTGTTAACAAAGGTGAACGCTGACAAGCTGCTTAGTGAAGGCAGCCTGCTTCTGGCTCCGGCTACCGTAGCAAAGCGAGTTGAATGCTCGCTCGCCGTAGCTACCTTTGGAGTGCCAGTTCTGGTATTCGCTCACCGCTTCTCGCAGGCCAAATAGGGTCTGGTATGCCGACAATTTCTCGCTGCCAGCACCCGCGCCTTTGAACAGTTTGAAGCACACTTGGACGGGACGAGGCTGGTCTTCCCACTCAAGATTGACGTCGCCAAAGGCTTTAATCAGATGCATCCGGGCCTCGCTGTCCTCGATCCCAACTTCGGCCAGATGATTCAGCGTCTGCTCATACTGTTCAACGCCTTGGTAGGCGACTTCGAGATAGTTGTGAACGCTCCGGGCGTCAAATTCTCTCATATGATTGAGCGTGCGACCGCTCACTTTCACAAGCCGAGTTTGACCGTTGGTGCAGACCAGACGATTGAAGAAGAGTCGAATCTGAAGGGCCTTACCGCTGATGTGATGTTCAGTCAGCAGCAGGCGTGTCTCCAGAATATCGCCGACGCGATTGACATCAATCTGATGCTTCAGGCGAGCTGTTGCAAACAGTGACTTACCGCCATGCAAGCAGCCCAGGCGCTCTATCTGGAGACCGTCACCGCTGCTCGCGCAGAAGTCGTGGAAGGCTTCGACGATCTGCTTATTCTGAAAAGCATTGCGACGCGGCCCAAAGCGATCTAGCACCATGCCAGTATCGGAGCGATAGGCAATGGTGTTCTTATCGTCTTCAAACTGGAAGTATTCACCATAGCAGTAAGGTGACTGTTCCACCGTCCAAGCAAGCCCAGCAGCTTCAAGTTGCGCATCAATGCTCATTTCAGGTGTAACTGCGATGCCGATGTTGCGATGCCATTGTCTATTTGTCATGTTGATATCCTCTGCGTGGACTCCAGCTGAGCTAAAGTCCTGTTCAGACACCCGTTGCGAACGCAGACCCCGCCTGATTGCTCAGATGGGACGATAAGGCTGATTTAGAACGGAATTTCCTCTTCATATAGATGACAACGCTGCGCGTGCGCTTGAGACATTTGCGATAGGTCAGCGGCGGCTCGGGTGACGCAGTATCCAGTTCTAGTCTGGGTAGTCCCGTCTGTCAGATAGAGCAGCCTATCGGGTTGCCAGTTTACGCACTGGGCGCAGAGGGGCTGCGGTGGTGAATCTGAAGTGTGTGCAAGAGCGTCTTGTGCAAGCGATCGCTCTCGGGCTGCGTCGTCTTGAAGGTGCGATCGCTTTTCTTGTTCGGCTTCGTAATCTGCCGTTGATTGATCTGTTGCCATTGTAGGATTGCCTAATGCTTCAGGCGATCGCTGCAACGCAGCAGTGTGGAAAAAGCTCTCAGCACCGGAGTACCAAGAGCAGAGATGATGGCTTGGGAGAGATCTCAAATATGATTTTGCGCATGATACCTGGATAGACAGCTTCCAGTGTCGTAATCAGCTTATCCAAGTGGTAGCCATTGTTCTAACAAGAAGGTATTTTTGGGAATATTGACGGGTTTGGAATCGTCATCGCCTTGACTCGATGCTACGTCACACAATGACGTTTCACACGCTTCTTTAGTTCACGACCCCTACCAGCCGATGCTGACATCCAATTTTGGCTACTGAATTCTGACAGTTTCTTCTATAGCCAGTTGCCCAGGAGAATATAGGGTGACCAATAAACGGGATGTTGATATTGAGGGGATTTAAGCAACTTTAGCTGGGCTTGTCTGAGGGCTTGTGCCTTCGTTACGTTGCGTTCTGTTAGTGCCTGATAAAAATAATTCATTAGCACTGCTGTGGCCTCATCATTAACAGACCATAGCGTAGCAACGGTACTGCGTGCCCCAGCCTTCACGGCTGTTCCCGCTAACCCTAGTGCCGCTCGTTTATCGCCAGCCGCTGTTTGACAAGCGCTCAACACTAACAACTCAATAGGTGTCTCTTTATTGAATGCAATATTTTTCAAAATCTGATCAAGCTCAGTTACGTTAATACGATTCTCCCAAGACAATAAGAACGTATCCTCCGCTTTAGAGCTGAACTGACCGTGGGTGGCAATATGCACAATGGGAAAGGTCGAAGCTTTCAGCTCATCAGTTAAAGCTTCACGGGTAAAAGATTGATTCAATAGCACTTCCCCTTGAGAAATAGCTGATTTAATGGCTTCAATTTCTGAATCTACATAGCTTAAGGGAGAAAAACCTTGGCGACCTTCAGACAGGCCTGCTGCCAAAATTTTAAGATTGTCTCTTGGGATAGGTTGTGATGAAAGCAGCTTAAGCCCAGGGGTTAAAGCCACACTGTAGTCTTCAATCAAAAAGTGTTGACCATCGTGAAGGGTCGCCATTGGCACATTTTGGAAAGCCTGATCTAGGACAAAGACCAAGGTATTCACACCGCTATTTTTAAGGTCGTTCAAAGCCGGTCTTACGAGCCAATCGTATAGCTGTTGAGAGAGGGTTAAATAGTTTCGCCTACTGCGAATCACTAAGGCTTGGCGTAGCTGAGTTGTTAGCGTTTCAACTTCCGTTTGAACAACGGGTGTAGTGTAGTGGGCTAAGGACTGCCCTGGCAGCCGGAGAATGATTTCTAAGCGATCGCCCAGCAAAATAGGGTAAAAAATAGCAGCCTGTGGATCAACATCATCGATCTGTATGGGTTGAACATCTAGACAGGCTTCTTTGAAATAATCATCGAGTTCAGCAAGTTGTAGTGATTCAATAGTATCTCTAGCCTCTTCCAAGTTGACTTGAGATACCTTTTGCTGAGCATCTGGCTGTAGTAACAGGGCAACTAGTTCTCGGTAGATCGGCTCTACACGCTCTTGAAAGGAGAATTGAATATCTGAATTGATGTTGGCCAGCTCGCCCCTTAGCTTTCCTAGATGGTTTACCGCTTCTCGATAGGAAGCGATCGCGTCTTCCCTTTGTCCTTGCTGGTTTAAGAGCCTACCTAACTGCCACTGCCACGGATATATTAATTCAGCTATGTCTAACGTTTGGGCAATGCTTAAAGCGTTGCGGGTCAGGCCTGTGGCACTCTCCCACTGCTGAGTCTGTTCATATAATCCACCCAAACTGCCGAGCGCATAGGATTCTGCTCGGCGATCACCAATTGTCCGTGCTTGCTGCACAGCCTTAGCAAGCACTTGGCCAAGGGTCACCTCATCTGCACCCTCCCCTGTGTTCTGCCTCAATTTGGTCAAATTTTGAACAAACTGAATCCGGCTGTAGATGCCCGTATGACTGGCTGATAACTGATCGAGCTGAGTGAGAATAGCAGGCCATTGCTGCAATGCTTTGTCAAACTGCTCAGTGCTCACCCAAAGGTTCAACTGGGCCAGTTGATTTCTCAGTGCGGTTTCGGCTGGCAACGTTAACTCAGATGCTTGTTGATAATAAGCATCTGCTGCAGTTACATCTGCTTGCGCTCGGGCCGTATGGCCCAAGTTAATCAGGGTTTCACCTATTTCCTCGGGCAGTCGTAGCTCTTCCGCAAGCGTCAAGCTCCGAGCCAACACGGCTTGAGACGCTTCCAATTGTTTCACCAGCCGTAGCAGATTCCCTAAGCGGCGTAAGGTCACAAGTTCAAGAAAAGGCGAAGGCTGCGCTTCCAGATCTGCTTCTATGTTTGTCAATAGTGCAACTGCCCGCTGGTAAAACCCAAGGTCATATAGGGCCTCGGCTTGGTTCAGTTGGGCTTGTACAACCCCTTGTGAATTTCCCAGTCGTTGATACAGTCCTTCCGCTTTTCGCCAATTCATGAGGGCCGCTTCAAATTGGCCCCGATTGAATTGAAAATTAGCGTGATTATTCCAAATTTGGGCATGAGCAGTCAGTTCTGCTTTTGAGGCATTGCTATCTGATATCTCAGGTAATTGCTGTCGGCTGCTTTCTATCGCCTGTGAGGCATCGTCCCATTGGCCCAGTGCCTGATAGGCCAAAACCAAATGACTCCAAATACGAGCTTGGTCGAGATCACTGCCTTGGGTTTGGTAGTACGTTAAGAGCTGCTGCCAGGTCGCGATCGCCTTCAAATACTGCCCCGATTCGTAAAATACTTTCCCTTGCTGGGCTTGCTGACTAATTCTCTCAGAAGAAAGCGTTGCAGAAGAGAGTGTTATGGAAGGGCGTGTTTCAGAAAGTGCTAGATCGATTTGAGAAGCCTGCTGGACGAGAGCTGAGTGAGGGCGAGCAACAAGCCATATCGGAGAATTGGCCAACCCAGGCAAAGCTAGACTCATCGAGAATCCTAAAGCCAACAATAAGGGAAACCCTAACCGACACCGCCTCATAAACAATAGAAACTTCAACAACAGGCACTTAAACAACATAAATTTGAAGGCTTAGGCTAAGAAGGAACGAAGGGATGAAATGACAGCAATTAAAACTAGACAATAAAAACATCTTTGAAAAAGCATCTATAAAACAGCAAAACAGCTCAACTAGCCAGATACTCTCTGACAACTACTGACATAGAGATGACCAAGCGCAGCCCTGCTATTCGAAGTTGTTTCTGAGTGAATCAGTGCAATCTCTCCTTCTCTATTAACAGTCCATTCCTGAGCTTCTAAAAGTGGAGTTTCTATGCCTGAATCTACCACCAAGTTAGGCGACGGTGACGCATTATCAACCAGTGACGAAGCGGGCTGTTGCAGCGGCTCTACTGGGCCAACATCAGCAAATAACTGCCTTGCACGTAGGCTCACGTCAGGCGTTGGTAACAAGCCGCCTCGCCCAGTAACCATAAATTGATTAGCCGCCAGTTGATTAGCTGAACCACATGACTGAGCTACCT
Source organism: Cyanobacteria bacterium P01_D01_bin.105 (assembly GCA_039025345.1). Taxonomy (GTDB): domain Bacteria; phylum Cyanobacteriota; class Cyanobacteriia; order Phormidesmidales; family Phormidesmidaceae; genus Phormidesmis. The sequence goes on from JBCCOO010000159.1 coordinate 5,223, forward strand.
GATTAGCCAAATCAGATAAATTCTCTGGGAGGGGCACTAATCCCTTACTCGGATCAGTTTCCGGATTTTCAATCGTAACGATGCCATCAGCGCCAAACTGAGAGCTAGCATCAATATCATTGGTGCCATTTGCCAAGCTAGAAGGGCCTTCTGCAAAGCCTAAAATCCCAGATGCGCTAATTTGAATATTGCCACCTGAGCCATTGATAGCACTCGCCACAATGTCACCATCCGAGACTGTATCACCAATTAGAAAACCAGTTTCAATCGTGACATTACCACCACTGCCGCCTTCTCTTGCTCGCGCTGAAATTAAGCTAGCGCTGCGCAGTACACCACTTTCTGCCAACTTTAGGTTTACATTCCCACCAACAGCCGTCTGCGTCGCCGCAGAAATCTGCCCCCGAGAGGCTAGCCTCAATTGTTGAGCCGAAAGTTCAATGTTGCCTGCCTGACCGTTGCCCAGGCCAATTGCAAACACCCCAGATGAACCATTATCACCCCCCACAATCTCAACCTGACCGCTACTGACAATCGCAATGTCACCTGCTGTCCCGCCTTCAAAGGCTGATGCACTCACGGTTCCACTCTCCAGCAGTTGCAGTGTCTCAGCCTCAATCGTAATGCGCCCGCCTTGGCCCTGTGGCAAACTGCCAGTTACTTGCCCCGGTTCCACTTGGCTAAACACACCGCTACTTCGCCCATTGGCAGCCTGTCCGGCAACCGTGACAGCGTTTGGGCCTACGGTTAACCTAAGCCAGGGAATCGCTTCCCCGACTCGGCTTCAAAACCGGACGTGCCACTTTGATGGCATCCGGCTCCTCTCTAACTAGGCTCGTTGTCATGAGGACCAGTCGTTGACGAGTTGCTTGCTGCGTGTGCCTG
>JBCCOO010000160.1:0-6098 GCA_039025345.1 Cyanobacteria bacterium P01_D01_bin.105
ATCAACCCTCTGACCCTGCTCTCGAACTATCGGCTGTGCCCACAACCTCCACTGCTGATGGTGAACCCTTGCGCCATATACTTTTAGGCACGCCCGGCGGCATTCGGCAGACCATTCATTTACTGCACACGCTGCGATACGTGGAGAATGTGTTGTGGAGTCCGCTGGTGCCCATTCCAAACGATCAGCTCATTATTACGCCTCGGCAGGGCGAGGTGATGAGCATTTTAGTGAAAAATCTTCGATAGTCTTCAAAAGTCTCTCTGCTCTGTTATTCAGTGTTATTCCATCACTCGGCAGACATGATCTAGAGCGACTTTCTCGATTCAGAAAATGCCTTCTGGATTAATGCTTTTGGCGAAATGCTTCAGGCGTAACGCTTTTAAGCCACTCTCTTTATCGGGAGATCATTGGGCAATGCAGACTTCAGCAAAAATGCTCGCATTTCTCCTCTTCCTTTGATGGTTAGATACCCCCGCGCCTCAAATAGGTAGCTTTCTTTGAGGTGCAAGTAGGTCTCTTCACTGACCTGAATGCGATTGACGAGGCCGTGAGATTCCATGCGGCTGGCGATGTTGACCGCATCTCCCCATAGATCGTAAGAGAACTTTTTGGTGCCAATCACACCTGCCACTACGGGCCCAGTGTTAATGCCAATCCGTAAGCACAGCTGATGCGGGTTTTCGTTTTGGTCTAGTACGCTGTAGCCTTGGGCAAATTCCATCATTTCAATCGCCATAGCCATAACCGATTGAGCATGGTTTTCGTTGGGGCTAGGCACGCCGCCCACCACCATGTAGGCATCTCCGATGGTTTTAATTTTTTCTAGGCGATGGCGCTCGGCGATCGCATCGAAGGCTGAAAAAATATCGTTGAGCTGACACACTAAGGCCGTTGGGCTGGTGTTGGCAGCGAGGTTTGTAAAGTTAACAATGTCGGCAAAGAGGATAGTGGCGGTGTCAAATCGGTTGGCGATCGCCCCTTTATTATCTTCATTTTCTTTGAGCTGTGCCGCGATTTGAGCCGGCAAAATATTGAGCAGTAAACGCTCTGCTTTTTGTTGTTCTTTGCGGAGGTCGGCTTCGGCTTGGCGGCGATCGCAAATTTCGGTTTGAATGCGCTCAAACATGCGTTGGAATGCGGTAGAAACCTCTCCCAGCTCATTGTGGCTAATGCGCGCTAGGCTAGCGAACTGCGGCGTTTGGCTTTGGGCTATTGCCTCTCCCACCACGGCCAAATCATCCCGTAATAGCAGCAAGGGCCTAATCACAATCCGTTGAATCACTGCCAGAGTCACTAGGGTCACAAACGCTGAAATGATAATCACTAAAATCGTCACCCCCAACACATAGCGGCCCATCATCTGATGCACCACCGTGGCATCGTGGCGAATGGCCAGGATGTAGGGCGACTTTTCCCCTGGCCAAGCGACGTCGTAGCGATCGCCATTTTGGCTGAGTTGCCGAATCGCGTTCATCCCCCCAGGGTCATTGGCTATTTGCCAAATGCTGTATACCATCGGTTGGGTGAGCGTCTCTGCCGTAAATTCAGGGGCTTCGCCTAAGCTACTGATAAATTTTCCATTTGCCTTATACAGGGCAATTCCCTTAATGACAGAGTCTTCTCTAAGCTGCACACTTCCCAGTAGTTCTCTTTGTGGCGTGTCGCTCATCATACTGAGCTTTACGGTGTTTAAAACTTCTTGCGAAACCGCTTCTAACTTGCGCAAGTTCTCATCTCGCCTTCTCCCGTAAGACGGAATGAATACAATCCCTTCAATAGTGACAATGCCTAAAAACACCCAAGCGGCTATTTGCTTAGCCAGCCGGGAGCGAAAGAGTCCGGGGGGGCGCATTTGAGACGTGGCATGATTAGTTTCCATGCCTTCAGAATGCCCATGCGATATGGCCTATCAGCAGCCAGTAGACTTAGAAATCGCTGAGTCAGCCAAGTCATTGCGCGCCAGTCATGCGTTCTCATCCCGCAGATACTTTGGTTTCCAGCCGGGAATGGTTTTCTGAGGGCTACGGCTCAGGGCTAAGCAGTCTGGTTCTACATCTTTGGTGAGGGTCGAGCCTGCGGCGATGGTGACATCGTTGCCCACCGTGATGGGGGCAACCAGGGTGGTGTTTGCGCCGGTTTTAGTGCGATCGCCCAGCACCGTCTTGTGCTTGTTCTTCCCGTCATAGTTTGCTGTAATGGTGCCTGCTCCCACATTCACCTGCTCACCCAACTCAGCATCTCCCAAGTAAGACAAATGGGCCATATTTGACTGAGCGCCGATGGTTGACTTTTTAATTTCAACAAAGTTACCAATCCGGCAGTTCTCGGCTACCACGACATGGCCGCGCAAGTGGGCAAACGGGCCAATGCGACCATTCGCGGCCACTTCACTGTCAGTCACAACAGAATGCACCAGCGTAGTATTCTCTCCAATCGTGCTGTTGTCTACCAGTGAACCCGGGCCAATGTGGCAGCCTGCTTTAATAACAGAATGGCCGCGCAGGTTGGTTTGGGGCTCAATAATCACATCGGGTTCTACGGTTACTGTGGCGTCAATGGTAATGCTAGCGGCATTCACTAGCGTCACACCCGACAGCAGCAACTCGTCTTTAATGCGCTTTTGCATCACCGCTTCGGCTTCAGAAAGCTGCTTGCGGTTGTTGATACCCGCCACTTCAGAAGGGGCCACATCCATTGCCATCACGGGCGAGAGATCCTTAATGACATCTGTGAGGTAATACTCATTTTGATCATTGTCTGATTTGAGATGGGGCAAAATCTGCATTAGCTCAGACCATTTGAAGCAGTAGATGCCGGCATTGGTGCGGGTATTTTTGCGCTGGGTGTCGGTGCAGTCGCGGTGCTCAATAATTTCTTCGACAATTAAATTATCGTCACAGAACACGCGGCCATAGCCAGTGGGGTCGTCCATTTGCGCAGTGAGAATGGTGGCGGCGTTGCCGTTGTCTCGGTGAACGCGCATCATCTGTTCGATGGTCTCGGGCTTGAGCAAAGGCACATCGCCGTTGAGTACTAACAGATCGCCCTCAAACCCTTCCAGGGCCGGAATCACTTGCTGTACGGCATGGCCTGTGCCCAGCTGCTGCGCTTGTTCGACAAATTCTAGGTCAGGAACAGTTGAAAGCTGCTTTTTCACTTGCTCAGCGGCGTAGCCAATGATGGCAATTTTTCGGGTGGGATTTACCAGCTGAGTGCTGGCGAGAACGTTTTCGACTAGGGTGAGGCCGCAGAGGGGATGGAGAACTTTGGGCAAAGATGATCTCATACGGGTGCCTTTGCCCGCCGCTAGGACTGCGATGGCCAAGCCATCCGTTCCGGATATCGCCAATGAATCTGCCATGGTTTCTCCTGTCATTATCTTTTCTGCTATTTCTCCCTATGAAAAGTTGCTATGAAAAGTTGTTGTTTTGTTAGCCTTAGCTTGTCACCATGAGCCTTAGCTGGGCACCATCGCAATACACTCAATTTCTACCAGCACATCTTTGGGCAATCGTGCCACTTCTACACAGGCGCGAGCTGGTGCATCCTCATCGCCAAAGTGCTTAGCATACACTGCGTTCATCGCCGCAAAATCATTCATATCCTTCAAGAACACAGAGGTTTTCACCACTTGAGAAAGATCTGAGCCGGCTGCCTCAATCACCGCTTTTAGGTTTTGTAACGACTTTTCCGTTTGTGCCTCCACTGTTTCACCCACGAGCTGACCTGTTGCTGCATCCAATGGAATTTGTCCGGCGACAAACAACATTGCCCCCGTGGCCACAATGCCTTGGTTATAGGGGCCTACAGGGGCTGGGGCTTGGTCGGTTTTAACAATTTTACGCACGGTGATAGAAGCGCTTTTGCACTGTAGAGATAAGTAGAGGCTTATTTTACGGGTTGAGGTTAGCCATCGCAATGGCTTGGGATACAGTGATGCCCGTTTGAGATCACAGCCTGGGCCGATGCCCATAGTGACGGTAGCGCCAATAGTCGCTCAAGATTTTGTCGTGATCAAAACACAGGGGACTGGGCACTTCCCAAGGGTTCACAACAGCCAAGCTTTTGGCATCATCTTGGGCCGTGGCGGTGCCGGTGGCGGTGGCAATAAAAACCACGCTCAGAGTGTGTTGGCGCGCATCACGGGCAGGATCTGAATAGATGTGAAACTGCTCGATGAGTGTGACGGCTAAGTTTGTTTCTTCTTGAGCTTCTCTTACAGCAGCGGTTTCTACGGATTCCCCGTAGTCTACAAAGCCGCCGGGCAAGGCCCAACCATAGGGTTCGTTAAGCCGCTCAATGAGCACTATCGGACGATGGGGCCGATCTATCATCTCAATGATGAGATCGACTGTTGGGGCAGGGTTCCTATACATTTTGTTACCTGGATTGCTGTCTGCGCGCTCGCAATTTTGTAGAATACTTAACCGAATAAAGTCTCTAATCGGAAAATAGAAGTTCTGGTCGGCCAATAGAATTTCTGATCAAAAAGGAAAATTCTAATCAGAAACCATCACTGCGAGAAGCCATAACTGCATCGTGTTGTTGAAGTTTTGACATTCTCTCACTCTTCTTTCCAAAAGAAGACCCTTGCTGTCATATGCCCGTGCTAGAGTGCTGAGCGACGTAACTGTACTGCACATGGCATTTCCTCGATCTAGCGGCGTTTTACTTCATCCCACTTCTTTGCCGGGGCGCTTTGGTATCGGTGATTTGGGCGCGCCTGCCTACCGATTTGTAGATTTTTTGGAAGAAAGCCAGCAGACGCTTTGGCAGATTTTACCCCTGGGCCCGACGGGGCATGGCAACTCGCCCTACATGGCCTATTCTGCGATGGCGGGAAACCCACTGCTGATCAATTTGGAAACGCTGCAGGGAGACGGTTTGCTCAGCGAAGCAGATCTATCTCTAACGCTCTCGTTCCCAGAAAATGTGGTGGACTATGAAGCTGTGAAGGCTTTTAAGATGCCGCTTCTGCGTTCGGCTGCTAGAAACTTTAAGCATGTGGCGGATGCAGAGACGAGAGCTGCGTTTAATAGCTTTTGCAAAAAGAATGATGATTGGCTAGAAGACTACAGCCTGTTTATGGCGCTTAAAGAGGCCAATGGCGGCGCGTCTTGGACGCAGTGGGACGCTGATATTGTTCGTCGCAACCCTACCGCAATAGGGCAAGCTCGGGTTGAACTAGCAGAAGAGATTCACTTTCAAACGTTTATACAGTTTGAGTTTTACCGTCAGTGGCTAGCCCTTAAGGCTTATGCCAATGAGCGCGGCATTCAGATTGTGGGCGATATGCCTATTTATGTGGCCCACGACAGCGCGGATGTGTGGGCGCGGCCTGAGAATTTTATGCTGGATGAGCAGACCCTAGAGCCGGCTCTGATGGCTGGGGTGCCGCCGGATTATTTTAGTGAGACGGGTCAACTGTGGGGCAACCCAATTTATAACTGGGAGACGATTGAAGAGAATGGGTTTGCCTGGTGGCTGCAGCGCATTCAGTGCTTGCTGAGTCAGGTGGATATGATTCGCATTGATCACTTTCGGGCGTTTGCTGCGTATTGGGCAGTGCCTGCCGGACAAGATACGGCCATTAATGGTGAGTGGGTGGAGGCGCCGGGGCAGGCCTTTTTTGAAATGGTGGGTAGAAAGCTTGGGAAGCTGCCGTTTTTGGCAGAAGATTTGGGCTTGATTGACGCACCGGTTGAGGAATTGCGCGATCGCTTTGAATTTCCCGGTATGAAAATTCTCCAGTTTGCCTTTGGCGGCGACCATACCAACCCTTATTTGCCGTTTAACGTTTCACCCAACTTTGTGATTTACACCGGCACCCACGACAACGACACGACGCTGGGTTGGTTTAGCCGAACCTCTGAATACGAAAGGCAGCGGCTCACAGACTATGTGGGGGCGCTGAATCCTACTAACGTAAACTGGGCGCTGATTCGTTTAGCGATGGCCTCACGGGCAAATCAAGCGGTGACCCCACTGCAAGATTTGATGGGGCTTGGCGCGGATGCGCGGATGAATACGCCGGGGGTGGGGGAAGGCAATTGGACCTGGCGCTATTCGCAGCAGATGCTGACGCCTGTGATATC
>JBCCOO010000161.1:0-6075 GCA_039025345.1 Cyanobacteria bacterium P01_D01_bin.105
AGGATGAGCGTTATAGGCTAACCCAAACATGCTGGACAAAATACGCAAAATAGCTAGATGTTGCCCATCTTGCATCACCGAGAGCTGTAACAAGTCAGCAGGTATCCGGTCTCCAATCTTGGTCTGTACAGCTTGAAGATAGGTGGTGAAATCTTCGGGAGTGGGCTGATCGGGCAATTGCACGCCCAACTTATCTAAAATTTGAAAGGCAACTTCAATTCCTTGCAATAGCTGATTTTGCGCAATACATGCCTGGATTTTCACTTCATAGGCTTTCACCTGTTCCAATGGCGTTTGGGTATTGTTCAAGATGGCCTCTGCCCAGGTGTCCATCGCCGTAAAGGCTCCGCTCAAATAACATGCTTCTGTCGCGACTTCATGCAAAGCGAGAGTGAGGTCATATTGAGACTGCCAACAGAAGGCGGTATCTAAGAGCTGTATGCCTAAAGTTGAATATTCAATGGCTGCTTGATACGCTGTCGATTGTTTGGCCCGTTGTCCGGCGAGCAAATTGAGACGTGCGAGCTGCTCGCGATCGCCCTTTCCCGTAAGCAGCGAGTGACTTATATTGAGTTGACCGACAATATCAAAAATTCTCTCTGCCTGTTCTGCCTGCGGGATGTGGTGAAGTAATCGTTGTCCAATCTGTAGATGGACTTGTTGCCGATGTTCTGAGGGAATTAATTCGTAAGCAGCCTGTTGCACCCGATCGTGCAAAAAACGATAGTGTAGGCTGTCGGTAAGGGGAGATTGGCTGTTGGTATCTTGATCTAAGTAGAATTTGTATAGATCGCTTTCAGGCAGCACAATGCCCTCTTGCAATGCGTTCCACAGAGCGATGGCAGCCTCACTTTGTGCCATGCCCATGACAACAGCCAGCGTGTCTAAATCAAACTGGGCGCCGATACAAGCAGCCTGTTGCAGCGCGTGCTGAGTGGCATCAGACAACTGTTGAATTTGTAAGGTTACACACTGCACCACGTCATCCGTCAAGGCCACTTCTCGAACGTGAGAAATGTCGCATTGCCAGCACCATGACCCATAATCGAATGCAATCAACCGCTCTTGATGTAACATTTTGAGAAACTGAACGGAAAAGAAGGGATTACCCTGAGTCTTTTGTCTAATCAGATCTGTCAGAGGTTGAGCCACCGACTGTTGCACATGGAGAGTATCTGCAACCAACAGATTGAGACTTTTCGTATTTAGCGGTTTGAGCGTAATAGAACTGACTGCGACTCCACTTTCTCTGAGGTGAGCTATCGTTAACATCAGTGGATGAGCAGCAGAGACTTCGTTATCTCTATAGGCCCCTAAGAGTAGTAAGTGGCCAATTTGAGCCTCACCCATCAGAAGTTGAATTAAATGGAGAGAGGCTAAATCTACCCACTGTAAGTCATCAATAAAGATGACTAATGGATGGTCTGGCGCAGCAAAGATTCGGATAAATTTGAGAAAGAGGGCGTTAAATCGATTTTGAGCGGCAGACCCCGACAACGGATTCGCAGTTGGCTGCGGACCTAAGATCAGCGCTAACTCTGGGATTAAATCAATGATGACTTGGGCATTTGCGCCCAGTGCCTCTAGAATTTTGGCTTTCCAGCGTGCTAGCTCCACATCATTTTCGCTCAAGATTTGTCTGACCAAATCTCGCAAGGCTTGAACAAAGGCAGACAGAGGAATATTCTGCTTGAATTGATCAAATTTTCCTTTAATGAAATAGCCTTTTTTCTGAGTAATCGGTTTATGGACTTCATTGACCACAGCCGTTTTTCCGATCCCAGAGACCCCCTCTACTAACATGAGTTCTGAGGCTCCTCTCGATACCCGTGTAAAGGCATTTAGCAGGGTATCCACCTCTGATTCGCGGCCGTAGAGTTTTTCGGGGATCAGGAAGCGATCGTACACATCCCGCTGCCCCAATTCGAACGCAGCAATTTCCCCTGTCTTCTGGCCCTGCTCTTTCCACTGAATCAAACACTGCTCTAGGTCATGCTTTAGGCCCAACGCACTCTGATAGCGATCCTCCGCATTCTTTGCCATCAGCTTAGCCACAATCGCAGCTACCATCCCCGGCACCTGTGGATTCACCTGCTCCGCAGCAACGGGCAACTGCGCCATGTGGCAATGAATTAGCGCTAATGGATCATCGCTGGTAAACGGCAACTGACCCGTCAACAACTCGTACAGTGTTACTCCTAGCCCATAGAAATCGCTGCGATAGTCTACCGCCCGGTTCATCCGTCCGGTTTGCTCTGGAGCCATATAGGCCAAGGTGCCTTCTAAGCTTTTAGGATTCTGAATTGCCTGAGTTTCTTTGGGTAACAGCGACGCAATGCTGAAATCAATTAGCTTTACCCGTTTCGAGTCGGGATGAATCAGAATATTGGCGGGCTTAATGTCTTTATGAATCACCCGCTGCTGGTGCAGATCGTGGAGAATATCGGCCAATTGAAGCGCAATGCCCAAGACTTCCGGCAGCGGCGGTGGCTGAGTATTGTCTGCCACCGTATTGTCTGCCACCGCATAGTCTGCCAGAGAAATGCCGCCTTCATCTTCCATAATTAGAGCGTAGCCATTGCCCAATGGTTCTAGGCTCAAAGGCTGCACAATGCCGGGGATAGATAGATTCTGAGTGATAGTGTATTGATTACGAAACTGCACCAACTCCCCAAAGCTAGGGTAAGCTTCCCGCAACGCCTTAATCACAACCGTTTTTTGGGTGGCTTCTTCCACCGCGCGATACACAACTGTTCTGCTGCCCTGATAGATCGTTTCAACCCTGCGGTATCTGGGGAGCTGAACTGAGCTTTGAGCCAGATTAACGGTAGGCTCAGTAGAAAGCGAGGCATCGGCAATATTCGTCATAGCGTTGGGTGAGGAGACAAGAACAATGCCTACTCAAAATTCCCGCATCGTCTGCCATCCTGCTTGCACGCCATTATACTTGCGTGATTTTACAGCCTGATTCGGCGTTGTTACATGAATAGACGCCGTATCGTCTACTCTCAGGGCAATGAAATAAATCAGCTATATGAACGCACGCTAAGCCGGACTTTATAGCGACAATTTCTCTAAGCGTCTGTTCTACATTGTCCTTAATACAAGCGACGCCTTTTTGGCTGCGTTCTCGTATACTCAGAGGCATCGTACCCAAGGTTAAAGCTTGTTAGGGTGAACGATACATGGTTCTGGGCTCTGCCGCAGAGATTTTTGTCTCATATCCTTATTGATACGTCTTTAGATAGGCCTTGTTTGTCTCGCTTTAAGCTGATCCCCTTGTTTTCTGTTAGCGATCTCACATTCTCAATTTTTACATTGCCATGAAAATTGAAGCATCCTACAGCAGTTATCCTCAACTGATGACTGAGTTCAGACAAAATAGCTGGATTTCGACGCATCCAATTGGGGTGGGGACTCAGACTAACTGGCATTCTCCCTTTATCACGGGGCGCAATCGTTTCTTCAATCTGTCTTCAGGGCTTAAAATTCACGACTGGAGTCAGACGTTCTTGAAAAATTGGGAGCTGGTAGATCTGGGTTGTGAGCAAGCGCCAGTCACTTTTATCTTTTTGATGCAAGGGCGTTTGCAGGGCACGTATCGAGATTCCACCTACTTTCGCGAAGTTAATGTAGAGGCAGGGCATAGCCTACTTATGTTTTCAGGCTTGGGTAAGCGAGGCGTTTGGAGATGTCCTCAGTCGCTCTCTTGCAAAACGATAGAAGTGGTTGTTGAAGTCAAAAAGCTGCTTGGCTACCTTGAACATGAACTGCCGTCTACGCTTATCGCCCTGCGGCGGCTACTGAGCGAACAGTCAGAACAGCCTTACTTTCATACAGGGGCGATTACGCCTGCTATGCAAATGGTGTTGCATCAATACTTGAACTGCCCTTATGAGGGGATGATGCAGCGGATGTATTTAGAGAGTAAGGCGGTAGAGCTGATTGCGCTCAAGCTCTCTCAAATTAAACAGATGACGACTCAAGTGAGCGCTGCGGATCGGCGGCGATCGCTTAAATCTCAAGATATTGACCGGGTGCACCATGCCAGAGCAATTTTGCTGCAAGATATGGCTAATCCACCTTCTTTGGGGCAGTTGGCGGAGCAGGTGGGCATTGGCGATTACAAGCTTAAGCAAGACTTTCGGCAGGCGTTTGGAACAACGGTATTTGGATATTTGCGATCGCACCGTTTAGAGTGCGCCCGTCAGCTCATTACAGCGCAGCAAATGAACGTTTCAGAGGCGGCCCGCTTTGTGGGCTACAGCAGTCTGAGCAAGTTCACAGCAGCGTTTAAGCGTCAGTTTGGTATTTTACCGAGCAGTTGTTCTACGTCTAAAAACTGACTCTAAAAGAGTAATGCCTAAAAACTGAGCTGCAAACGAGAATGAATATTAATAACCCTGGGCTGCAAACGAAACTAATCGCAAGCAAAATTAACTGTAAACACAACTAACTTAACACAGGGGAAAACGCCGTTTAGGGCTAAAAAAACGCCGTTGGAGTCGTAGCTATTCACTGACGACTTCCGTAATATCCGAACTATCTAATTGAGAGTCGATCTCAACTGGACAGTTGTACAAGATTACGAGTGAATCTATGCGGTTGAAAACAACCTGGAATGGAGCATTCTGGAACGGTCTATTCCTGTCGGGATTGACGATATGGTTTAGTGCTCAGCCTGCTATCAGCCAGAATGAACAGTGCCCAGAAATAGCTGAAGAAGATACGACTGAAAACGTCATAGATGAGTTGCTTGATGATGACGAGTGTGAAGAGCCAGCACCCGACACAGAATCTGAAGATAACGTTATCAGGCTGATTGTAACCGCTGAGAGACGTGCGGAAGATGCTCAAGAGGTTCCCATCAGCCTGACAACATTTTCAGAGACACAAATAGAAGATGCCGATATCACGTCCTTAGATGACACAGCCGATAGAACGCCTAACTTTACCTTCTTTCCTAGCGGTGGTAGTCGTACGGCTGCCTTTTATAGTTTGCGTGGAGTGACTAACTTTAACGCGTTTAGCCGGGATGCTGTCGGCTTTTTTGTAGATGATGTTCCCTACGACTTTGCTGCATTCATTGATCAAGACCTGTTTGATCTAGAACGCATTGAGGTTCTGCGTGGTCCCCAAAATATTCTCTATGGCAGAAGCTCTGCTGGCGGCGCTGTTAACATCATTACCCGCAGACCTACCAATGACTTCGAATTTAATGCCGCTGCTAGCTACGGCAGCTTTGACGACTTTGAAACGCAGCTGAGCGCCAGTGGCCCAATTATCGAAGATGAGCTGTTATTTCGTCTATCTGGCAGCTATGGCACCCAAGACGGCTACGTCAATAACACATTTCTCAATGAAGATATCGATGGTGGACAGTCTTTCACCGGGCGAGGGCAGCTAGTGTGGACGCCAACAGAAGACTGGGAGATTTTGTTGAATGCCACTTTTGGTGACTATCGAGAAGGTGCTGCCCCTTATGTCGTTGTTGACGATGAGCCGTTTGATGCTGAGTCAACCCTGTCTGGATTCAACGATTTGGTGAATAATGCCCAATCTTTAAGGGTTGAGTACGACACGCCAGCGCTCCAGTTGACATCAATTACAACCCGTCGGTTTTCAAGTCAGAACGCTGCTTTCGATCAGGATGGGGCTCTGGCCAATATCTTGATTAATGCGCCTGATTTTTCATCTCAGGTGTTTAGTCAGGAGCTGCGTTTACAGTCCCCAGAGGCGCAAGAACGCCTCCAGTGGATAGCCGGTGGCTACTTTGAAACATCTACATTCGACAATGAACGAGATTTTATTTCTGGCGACGCAAACCCAGTCCCTCAACAGGGTACCGCTAGCGCCGATGGGGATGTCAACAGTCGAAGTTTAGCGGCCTTTGGCCAGGTCAGCTATGAAGTGGTTGATAATCTGACGCTCACAACCGGATTGCGTTACGAAAACACACGCGCAACTAGCGACTTCACTCAGACGTTCACGCTTCCCGATGGCAGCGCTTCGTTTCCTATTCTTGAAATCAATGATGCAGAAGTGACAGATTCGGTCCTGCTACCCCGATTTGCA
>JBCCOO010000162.1:0-6040 GCA_039025345.1 Cyanobacteria bacterium P01_D01_bin.105
GAGCTTTTGAAATGGCAATCACTCGAAAACCCACAACCACAGGGCTTAGTATAACCCATCCATAACACTTAATATTTTTAGTCTGATTTTTAGCATAACCCAAATAAATTTAATTATTTGGGGTTTGACATGGTAGATTTAAAGTGGCGATGGGCCAGTGCGCGTTTCAGATTGGCTGGTCGCTTAGAAATCAGGAGCGTTTTTGCGGCGGTTTGGGCCGTGTTTTGAGGTCGAATTATGGCTAAACCTGATCCAGTTCCGACGTTTATTGAGGTTGGGGCGCTTGCTAAGCCCGCTGAGGTAGCTGAGGCGGTGCGGGATGAGCCAGTCAAGGGGGATTGGGTTGATGAGTTTTTGGGCGATCGCGAGATTCGGCCTAATACAAAGAAGGCTTATCTACGGCAGCTTCGTAGCTTTCAGGTCTGGTGCGAGTTCAAGCACTGGGGTGAGCTTAGCGATAGTGATGTGAGTCGGTACAAGGCGCATCTAAAGAGCAAACCTACTAAATCAGGAAAGGTTGGGCTGTCTCCAGCGAGTGTTAATCAGGCGATCGCAACGCTTCAAAGCTTTTTCAAATGGCTCGCGACTAAGCGCTACGTCGCTTACAATCCAACTTTGAATATTGAGAAGGTACCCGCCGCGCCGACTGAGACGAAGGATATAGAGGTTGCAGCGGTACATCAGCTCGCAGAAGGGCTGGAGTATCGGGGGCAGTACGAGCAGCTTAGCGTCAGGGATACAGCTATCTTTGAGTTGTTAAAGCATGGGCTTAGGGGAAAAGAAGTCAGCAAGCTTGATACCGATGACTACAATAAGCAGGCAGTTCACGTCGTTGATGCAAAATGGCGCAGCGATGGCTGGGTACCACTGTCACCGAACGGTCGATATGCACTAGATCGCTACTTAATCTGGTGCGTGGAGCAGGGCTTTGACATTAGCCCTGGTCAGCCGCTCTTTAGAAACCTATCTAGAAACGGCTATGGGAACCGGCTGGGCTATTGGGGCATATATGAAATGGTTAAGGATTTAGGGGCGATCTCCGAATCGACTGAGAACGTACACCCGCATAGGCTGCGACATACTTTCGGCACACAACTCGTTCTGAATGATATGTCGCCAGATTATGTCCGTAAGCTGATGCGGATTAAGTCGCCCGTAACTTCTGAGCGTTACACGAAGCGAGCGCTGGAGAAGAAAGCTGAAGATGCGTTCAATGATCTAATTGAGCGCTCTAATTCTGGAGAAAGCCTGTTTTAATACCCCCGGGTCAGACTATGACTGACTGGCGAACAATGTCCATATGTCACAAATGAAGTTGGCAACTATGGCAAACCGTATCTTTTTTCACAGCCATGCGAGCCAAGACTACGAACACCGCATTAGCGCCAGAACTAGAGTCAATCTTGTGAAAGACCGACATTGAACTTCACTCTCTTAGATATTCAGCTCAGCACTGTCCACTAAACCCTTTACAGGAAATCAATTAGGCATGGTGGTTAGCTTGCTTGCTGCTCTAATCGATCAAGCCTGCGGCCATTAGCGACAATGCCAGCAAGTGCCTCTGAGAATCGGCGCTCGCTACTTTGCCGATCCGCACGATTCTCTTCTATCAAGATCTGAATTTGCTGGGATTGCTCTGATATTGCCTCAGCATTTCTAGCTATGAGCCTAGCGTTTTCAGATTGGGTTCGTTCTAGTCTACTGATAGCATCTGTATTGGCAGCTATCTGCTGTTCGTTAACTGCACACTGTTGAATATTTGCTTCTAGTGCAGCCTCTATTCGCTCCAATCGCTCAAAGTTACTAAACGCCTGTTGAGTATTTGGACGGATAAATTGAGTCACCAACGCATCAACAGCATTGCTCAACTGGCCAAGTACCTCACTAAGCTGGGCAATAGCTTGAGCATTTGCTTCTTGATGCTGTTCAATACGGTCTAATCGTTCGCTCATATCGTTGATAGCCCATAGCTTGCTTCATTATATCGGCTGTGTGACTTAGTAAAGCTACTTAAACCACCTGTGAAGAAACGCCGGGAGCAGAAATTTACAGAAGATATTAAAGGCATTATTGCCTACTCAACATCAAGGCTCTTTAGACAGGACTCAATCCTCAGCAAGCGCGAAAAACATCTTTAGCGTTTGCCAAGCTTATATCAGCTACTAATATGCTGCGAGTCGGATGATGTCATCCGACATTACCGCTCAGATCTAAAACCTCAAATACCCTGATCATTTACGGCGACCCAAACCTGAGAGTGGCAGTCAAAGCCATATTGCTCAAATACAAGTCTCAATACCCAGCAAGTCTTATTAACTAGCTACGTTACAGAACCCGACACTCATGTAAGTTACTGCGTATGTCCTTAAACTAACAGGCCATACGCAGCTAAATAAACACCCAGCCAGAACTTAACAACTGCTGTCGGATGATGTCATCCGACAGCAGTTACGTCTTAACTTTAAGGTTTCGGTTTACAGACAAGCTGTCCAGCATTAGTTCAAAAAGCGCAGCCGTACCACTCAAAAAGCATGTTGGACAATTGGCATCTATTTTTGGGTTCCCAATTATTAGGGTATCGCACTCAGCAGACACCAATGAGCAGCACAAGCCTCTCAAACATCGAACGAGGACTTGCCTGCAAAAAATGAGTCACGCAGTAAGATTCGATGAGCCAACTTTTTATCAATTGTTTTATTAAGCAGCATTCTTGTCATGTTGAGTGTCGGATGTCGTCATCCGACACTCAACATGACACCGGACCGAACTAATGCCAAATAAAATCGCCACCATTTATAAAAAGCTACGCACAGCGGCGGTAGTGTACTAGACGTGTGTATTAAAACAGCTATAGCCCAGGCTCTTTTCTAATCGCGGCCCTATGGTTCTCAAACCGGTCTGTTGCCCCACCTGTCACTCTAGCAACGTGGTCAAGAGCGGCAAAAGCAATGAAGGCAAGCAGTGCTATCGCTGTCGCAACACAGACTGTAGCCGTGCCTCTTTCATTCGTGACTACACCTATCGAGGCAACTTAGCGGAAGTCAAATCACAAATTGCGGATATGGCTATGAATGGCAGCGGCATCCGCGACACAATCCGAGTTCTGAAGATTAGCCTGACAACAGTGATAGAAGAACTAAAAAACACCGCCAGCTTGAGTCAGTCAATCGAACGCTACTAGAGCAAAGACAATCGTCGCCTGCGGCAATAGTAGTTCGAGTAGATGAGGCAGAGATGATGGACGAGATGTAGAGCTTTGTGCAATCGAAGCGATAGCAACAATTGCTTTGGCACGCTATCGACCACCGAACCGGGGCAAGGATTGCCTATGTGTTCGCGCCTCATGAAGAAGCTGCGCTCTCACCTTGATGAGCTTGCTGACATCCTTTGGGATCGAGCAGATTTACAACGATAGCTGGGGGCTTACTTACGATTGCTCGACTCTGAACAGCACATAGTTGGGAAAGTCAGCACACAACAGAGTGAACGAACGCACTTAACGCTATGCACTAGAATCAAGCGCTTAGTGCGCAAGAATATTTGCTTTTCCAAATCTGTTTTGATGCATCATACGGTCATCGGCCTATTCACCAATCGCTATGAATTTGGAATGGCCCTTGAACCTCACTGACATAGGTCTAGAACATATACCCACAGCGGCCCAACATCACCTCACTAGCATTTAACCCTGCACCAAGCTGTAGAAGAAATTTTGGCAGCCTAAATCTAGGAAAGTCCTATCGACCACTAAAAATATATGTCGTATTTTGAAATCCGACAGTTGACAAATTAAAAATTAAGCGTATATTAAAATGCGACAAGCTCAGTAGGCAATTTGTCACATGTCAAAGAAACAGATTGTTCTTGCCATTCTTGCTAATGCAGGAGGAGTAGGTAAAACAACTCTTGCGGTTCACCTGGCATATGAACTGGCAAAGAAAGATATTTTTGTAGGCTTAATTGATCTAGATCCACAGCGAGCGCTAGATGTTTTCTGCGGGCTACCCAATGCAGAGTATGAAAACTCAGTCGTTAAGGTTCTAGAAAAAGATTTTTATGGAGAGTGGCCGTTTGTTTCTGTTTGGGACAGCGCACAAATCGAAGTCTGCCAAGGTCATCCAGCGATGTCTCAATTAGCCGATGAGTTAGTTGTTAGACGTAGAGGTGAATACGCTCTTTCCGACAAGCTTAAATCTTGTGCTACAGATCACGATATTGTTATCCTTGACTGCCCAGCGACCTTAGGCAAAATTTGTGAGAATGCTGTGGCAGCAAGTACGCATGTCCTAGTACCTATTCAACTAGAAATGAAATCAATTTCTGGGGTTGCAGATCTGGTTCAGTGGCTACTAGGCATAACAGAAGAACTCAAACTTGATCCAGCACCACCTGTTTTGGGCCTAGTGCCTAGCCTTTACAGCAAGTCAAAAAGTATTCATCGGCAGTACCTTGAGCAGTTACCCGATGTAGCGGAGCAGCTTCAAGTCAATCTATATCCAGAAATTAGAGATTCTTCTGAGTTTAAGAACGCTAGTGCTTTGGGTCTTCCACTCCAAAAACATAGGCCTAATCACAGCGCTTGCAAAGACTTTCAAGTTTTAGCCAATGATGTCGCAGCTTTATCAGGAAGACGTTAAATGCCCAAAAAACTACCTACTTTAGCCAAGCGATTCGACAAAGCCGTCGCCGCACAGGATCATGCACGTGAGATGGCTACGCTTCAGACTGAAATTGAAGAACTACGCAAGAATCAATCCCCTGAGTTAGAAGAGCAACTCGCTAATTTAAGAGCGCAGCTAGAAGCTCAATCCGGGGAGCAAGATATTCGATTAGAGATTATTGATCCAAACGAAGGTCAGCCTCGACAAACTATTCCACTTGCTAGTATTCAAACCTTAGCAAGAACTTTGGATAAGGATGGGCAAATCACACCTGTCATTTTGATCCCTAAAGGCGATCGCTACTTGCTGTGGGATGGTCAACGCCGTTGGGAAGCTGCTAAATACCTTGAGTGGGCAACTATCCGAGCGGTGATTATGCCAATGCCGAAGGATTTACACCGCAAGGCACTACTAACTTTCATTCATCACGAGGATCTCAATCCATTAGATAAAGCAGAAGCAATTGTCAAAGAGGTAGCTGTAGCCTCATCTTTAGAGACTGAGCAAATTCCTGTTTTGCTATCTACGGTCATTCGGCGATTAGAACGTCAAGAGCAATCACATCGCCTCCAAGGACTCACCAGCGCAGATCAAGCGGATCAAGAAAGAATTGTCAGCCAATTAGGTTTACACAAGAATGAAGAAAAGATTTTACTTTCATTGCTGGAGCTAGCAATGAATCCAGCTTCGGTTAAGGCAAACTTGATGCCGATGCTAACTTTGCCCTTAGACTTAAAATCAGCCATTCGAGAAAGAGGCCTGAAAGGTGCTCATGCTTTAGCACTTACCCGGCTCTCTGCGAATAACTTGCAAGTGGACGACTCTAAAGCTCGCAAAGAACGGTTGGAGGCCACTGAGCATGTTTTAGATGAGCAACTGACTGTGGCCAAAACTCGTGAGTTGGTCAGACAAGTCAAGGAAAAGTACGTCCCAACCCTAAATGTACATTCTAAAGTCATAAAATCGACAACTCAAAGCTTAAACAGACTAACCAAATCGACACTACAAGCTGCAGACAAAGATGAACTCTCCAACCTTCAAAGAGCTCTTAAATCTAAGCTGTCAGCAGTCGAGGCCCTTATAAAGTGAATGTTTTACTTCTTACAGAGAATAAATTCCATCATGCTGGAAGCCTCGGCATCCAAAACCTAACTAGGTGGTCCCAATTGCACTTAAAAAGTATCAGCTCACCACCAAAATAAAAGCGTCAAACAGCTCAAGGAAAGAACTCAAAAAAGCAGTTCACCTGATTGACTTGTATGTTCAGATTGTGGAATGAAGGAACGCATCAGGCATCTTCATTCTGCGGTAGAAGAAAGGCAGGGCATAGAGAGACTGGTGGTTGACTAAGGCCTACGAGCCCGGTTGTCAGATAAGCC
>JBCCOO010000163.1:0-5937 GCA_039025345.1 Cyanobacteria bacterium P01_D01_bin.105
ACCGTGGGGATCGTTGATTTCAATGATCCCCATTGTTTTTGTCAATGGCTTAGCACTCGGTATTTTGGAGGCATTGAAGGCGCTTTAAAAGGCCCCAATAGGCTCAATGTTAAGCGCCCGACAGCGGGCGAAATGGCTGAAACAATAACTTAACGAGCGATCCCCGACCCAACTGATAAGATTAAGTGAAGAGGCAGATAAGTTTAGCTTAAGTTACTTTTATTGGTTTGCATTAACAGCAACTTAAAGATAGCTAATAACACTTTTCTGCACTGCATCTATGTAATCACTGACGTATTTCGGGAGTCGCTCTTATGAACCTTCGAACTGTTGCTATCAAGCCAGAAACACGCAATCACAAAGGCTTTTTTGTTCAAGACGCTGACTATACCTTTGTTGAAATTGATAAGTCTGGCTGGGCCTTAATCTGTGTAGATGATGCCGTCTGTCACTATGTTGATCCAGACAACATTCTGTCTGCAGAATCAGAAATGCCTAAGGCCGTCTAAATCGACAAACTGATCTCAAAAAGTAGGCCTAAAAGATAGGTCTAGAAACCTTTAATACCCTCTGTAGCAAAGGGGGTTACGGTGTAATAATGAAAGAGTATAATTTGGCCGCTTCTTCCATAGAAGCGGCCATCCTCTATTTAGAGGTGATCAACACCTCAATAAAGAGACCTAAAATGTCATCATCTAAGCAATATTCCTCCACTATCTCTTAGATGATAAAGCTGACCTTATAAGCAATAGATTGGAGTATGAAAGATCATCTTTTCAATGGATTAAATACAGCTTTAATGCTCAATTTGTTCTTTGTGCTGTTTTGTTTTGCTTGGTTTGCGATCGCACTAATCGGCCGTTCAACCAATATCAATCTCGGCTTCGACCTCTGGTATAGCCTATGGGAGCCAGTCATTATGCCTTCTATAGGTATTTTGATGGCCGGTGCTATTGTGAGTGGTCTTTCTAGTTGGGTCAGTAAAAAATTTATACAGGAACCTGACGCCTAGAATCTAGCTGGGCAAGTTTTACCAGCTTCCCCGAGTGCGCTCGTACCATTTCACCAGTACCCGAGCAAGACGTTTAGGATCGTGGCGAACCGTACCCTCAATCTCGCTCATCACATTGGCGATGACAATCCGGCGCTGAGAATCAATAATCGCATCCCGATCCAGCATGACCGGTGTAGAGCCTTCTTGCAGATAGCGATCAATTGCCATCTGGGAAGGCATTTTTTTCTGAACGAGCACCGCATCAAAGAGATATTTTCCGCACGCACGGTCAATGGCCTGAATGTGTTCTGAGACTGTATAGCCTTGGGTCTCACCAGGCTCGGTCATGATGTTGCAGATGTATATCCGAGGCACGCGGCGGCGATCAATCGCATCGACCAAATCAGGCACAAGCAGATTAGGAATAATGCTGGTGTAAAGGCTGCCTGGCCCCATGATGATGTAGTCTGCGCCCTCAATCGCTTCTATCGCTTGAGGCAGCGCCGGGGGGGTCGCCGGGATACAACCAATCTCGTCAATGTTGCCCCTTGCTTTAGTAATGTTAGATTCGCCCTCGATATGGCGACCGTCACTGAGGTTCGCCCACAGGCTGACATCACTGAGAGTAGAGGGCAAAACCCGGCCTCGGATCGCAAGGACCTGGGAACTGGCTGCGATCGCCCTTTCCCAGTCCCCTGTAATCTCATTCATAGCAGACAAAAACAAGTTGCCAAAGCTATGGCCGCTCAGCCCGCTACCCGATTCAAAGCGGTACTGAAATAGCTCCGTCAGCAGCTTTTCCTCATCGGCCAGTGCGGTCAAACAGTTGCGAATATCACCCGGTGGAATACCGCCCATCTCACGGCGCAGCCTACCAGAAGACCCGCCATCATCAGCCACCGTAACGATAGCGGTGATGTTGCTGGTGTAATGCTTGAGTCCGCGCAGCAAAGTAGAAAGGCCCGTCCCCCCACCAATCACAACAATTCGAGGGCCTTTGCGCAGGCGGCGGTGAGTTGCAATAGCATCCCACAAATTATCTTCTTCGTTGGCAGGTAGCAGCACCTCAACAATGGCATTCAGGGTACGGGTTTGCCCCCAGATAATAAACAGAAGGCCGCCCAACACGGCTAAAGGCCCGCTGACATAATTAGGCAGCAGGCGCGTAATGAGATTGAGTAAATTGCCAACGAATCTAACGGTGTAAAAGACAGGGGTGAGCCCCAGCCACACCATAATGCCGAGGCCGACAGAAAAGATGCCAATGGTACTGAGTAACATCCATCGCTTAACCAGTAGTCCCGGCCTAAGCCACCGCATCCATCGTTTGGGTCTAGCCGATAGTTTTTTGGGGGTGGGTGGCATGGTAAGTGCTGGTGACAGAAGCTACCGTTTGATGGGATCATGCATTAGCGTTATACAGCAAAAGCGGCTGAGACAAATGTAGATTTCGGATAAGTCTACTGAGATTCCATTGCTTGACTCCATTGCTTGATTCCATCAGATGCATGAGCAGGGGGTGCATAAGCAGGGAGTGCATAAGAAAGAAGCGCATGCTCGAGGGACCATGCGTAAGATGAGAAGCCCTTGGCTTCA
Source organism: Cyanobacteria bacterium P01_D01_bin.105 (assembly GCA_039025345.1). Taxonomy (GTDB): domain Bacteria; phylum Cyanobacteriota; class Cyanobacteriia; order Phormidesmidales; family Phormidesmidaceae; genus Phormidesmis. Next base: position 2,591 of record JBCCOO010000163.1, read on the forward strand.
CTGCTCTATACAGAGTCTCCTGGGGGCTCATCGCTTTTGGCATCATCATCAGAGACGCTAGTATTGGAAAAAGTTAATAATTGGGAAAAGTTGATAGGTGGAAGTTGTTACGAAGAAAGGTCGTACACAATAGGTCATATCGTCACAGCCATCATCATTCTCAGCACGCCTCATCAAACAGCAAATCAAAAAGCAACAAAAGCACTACTATGGCTATCTGCGAGACCCCGCTCGTTGAGCTAAGAGGTATCTCTAAGCGGTTTGGGCACACCCCCGTACTGAATTCTGTAGACTTTACGCTACATCCGGGTGAAGCGGTTGCTGTCATTGGGCCTTCTGGCACAGGAAAGTCTACGATTTTGAGAATTGTCGCAGGCTTGTTAGCACCTGACACCGGCGAGGTTTGGATTAGCGGCAAACGGAGGGAAGGCCTCATTGAGGATTCTTCTGACGATGCGCTAGGAGTTGGCATGGTCTTTCAGCAGGCAGCGCTCTTCGATTCACTAACAGTCGCTGAAAATGTTGGATTTTTGCTTTATCAGCACTCGCGGCTTTCCGAGCGAGAAATTCACACGTTAGTGGTGGAAGCGCTCACGACAGTAGGCCTACCAGATGTCTCTGATCGCTATCCAGCGGAGCTATCGGGTGGAATGCGCAAGCGGGTGAGCTTTGCTAGGGCCGTAATGGCAAACCCACACACCCCAACTGAACGACCTAACCTTTTACTGTACGATGAGCCGACAGCAGGTCTCGATCCAATTGCTTCCACGGTCATTGAAGATCTCATTCGCGGCGTACATGATCGCCGTAGCTGTAGCGGTTATGTAATTGTCACCCACCAAGAAAGCACAATCCGGCGGACGGCTGATAGGGTAGTGTTTTTGCACGATGGCAGGGTGCAGTGGACGGGCGATGTCGAGGAGATTGATTCCACTGATAATCCGTTTGTACGTCAGTTTTTTAGTGCTCAAACTCAAGGGCCTATTCACGTAGCGGGATAGGTATAAGGGAAATTCCATGCGGTCACGAACAATAAGAGAAGGCTCTGTTGGATTACTGATTTTAGTTGGCCTGGGACTGTTTGGAGGGTTACTGCTATGGCTGCGCGGTTTCAACCCAACGAATCGCCCCTATCGAATCATTGCGGCATTTGAGGATGCGATGGGCGTTCAGACAGGCACATCCGTGCTGTATCGAGGGGTTCCGGTGGGCCGAGTGGTTTCTATTACACCACTCTCAAACAGTGTGGAACTAGGCTTGGAAATCACGCAGAAGACACTCCGCATTCCAAGTGAGGTGCGCGTCGAGACAGTAGAATCGGGCCTGATTGGGGAGATGTCAATTGAAATTACGCCCCTCGTTGAGCTGCCTGCAGCAGCAGTTGACATGAGCGCAGCAGGCAACGCGTGCGATAGCAACGTGATTTTGTGCGATGGAGACCGCCTAGATGGCATTGCTGGCCCCAGCTACGAAGCGCTGCTGCGCTCAGCGGAAGAAGTTGCCGGGTTGCTGGCAGATCCTGAGCTCATTGACCAGCTCAAAACGGTCTTAGAGACGGTTGCCGCAGCGTCTGACGAAGCCGGGATACTCGCGGGAGAAGCGACAGCGCTCGCTCGCGCCGCCCGCAATGAAATTGTGCCGCTCTCTAACTCTGCGCAGGCAGCAACAGAATCAGCCACACGAGCGGCGCAGCAAGTAGAGAGCGCCGCTGCAGAGTTCACCCTCACAGCTACCGACGTAAACGGTTTGATTGGAGAAAACCGTGGTGTACTGGTGGATACGCTAGGCAATTTGCAGGCAACTAGCTTACAGCTTCGCAATGTGGCCGATGTTATCGGGCCTAGAATCCAGAGCGGGGAACTGGTCGATAATTTGGAGCAACTAGTCAGTAACGCTTCAGCGGCTTCCGCCGACTTACAGGCCATTACCGCATCTCTAAATACACCTGCTAACTTAGTGCTACTTCAGCAGACCTTAGAGTCAGCAAGAGACGCGCTTTCCAGTGCTCAGAAGGTGATGGCAGATGTCGATGAGATTACGGGCGATCCGGCTATTCGCAATCAGCTACGCGAGCTCATCAATGGACTCGGCGATCTGGTATCTTCCACGCAGTCTTTGGAGCAGCAGTCTGAAGTGGCCCGCGTTTTAACCCCCTTAGCAGCGCCCACCAACGCGCGCGCGTCTGTAGCGCAAAGCCCTTCAGTAGATGAGTTGGCAACAGATGGGTTGGAAACGAATGGTTTGAGCGCAAATAATTGGGAAAGACAGCAAAATGGCGACGATACGGATCGGGCCGTAGGGCGGGAACTACAAAACGAACCCATCTTGGTATTTGAGGGCGATCGCTACGTCATTAAACAGCGGGCTCGGTTTGCAGAAAGGTCACAACCGTAAACATAAATAAGACTAAGACATATTACGCAGAAGGCACACCCTCACAACCATTGACTGAGTGTCCTTAACCGAACAAATATGGCAATTATGCCGCAGATTTCTCCCCAGATCGCTCAAAGCGCTGATATAGGGAACCTTGTTTCTATGACTTGTTCGTACATCAGTTCATATGTTGGCCCCATATTCGTGGGGTGTGTTTAGGGTGACTTATTCTCCATCACTGCCAGTTACACCACGAGAGCCCCATAATTCAGCACGCACCAACTGTTCTCTACTCGATATCCTCGTTCGGAGGGTGAGTTGCCTGCTGCACTGTCCGGCCGATACCCCTGAGCTTTGGCCACAGGTGCTATCCATTATGGGCAGTGCACTAGACTGTGAGTCTGTTCAGTTATTCTTACCTGCGGCACTCAGTACGGATGGGCAATATACATGGACAAAAGGTGCGAAAAAACAGCCCACAGAAAAACAGCTCACAGAAAGCGGTATTCCGGCGCTATCGTCCTAAGATACGCTCGCTCTGTTACGGGAATATCTGGACATTGAACAATCCGACATTAACGTGCTCTGGCAGCATCAAACAACTGATTTACAAGCGCAGTTAGCGCAGCTAGCAGCCGGTGGAGACTTCCGGCTAAAAGGCATCAGGGTGTTACCTGGGACAACAAGCCTAGCAGACAACCAGATAAACGGATGGCCATCAACCCTTCATCGGCTGTTCGGGCTCAGCTCAGGTCGCCATTTACTGTTGTTACCCCTCTATCACAATACAACTCGGCACAATACAACTCGGCACAATACAACTCGGCACAATACAGCCCAGCACAATACAGCCCAGCACAATACAGCCCAGCCCCTTGCCAACAGGCAAAACACTGCGCCCCAACAAACCCACGACTTGAGAAAAGATAACCCTCAAGACAACAGCCTTCACAACAACGGCGCTCACAACA
>JBCCOO010000164.1:0-5914 GCA_039025345.1 Cyanobacteria bacterium P01_D01_bin.105
AGTTGAGTAGCCCTCCATCAATCTAAAGTATTGCGTGTTACAAAATTTGGCTGGCTATCTCGATACGCTTCCCGGTGGAATCAGCGGACTCTTGTGAACAAACGATTGAAATCAGTCAGTTTTTGACAGGATCCTTTCTAACAAAACCCATGATCAAGCGTAACAGTAGACTAGTTCAGCGTATTACAGTCGGATTGGGGCTGACAGCCTCTATTTTGCTGCAAGTGCCTGCCGCTTTTGCAGGTTCACTTGTCTTGACCGGTGGCAGCTGGGCGTTCCCTGGCAGCGGTGGTATTGAGGAAGACTACGGCACTTCAATTTACGAAGAAATTGTCGATTTGGCTGGTGGCTTAGACAGCGCCAAAATTGGGATCATCTCCACCGCAAGCTCCAATCCTGAGCGGTCAGCAAACTTCTATCTCGAAGACTTTGATATTCTCTACGGTGATGCTGCTGACGTTGAGTGGATTCCGATTACGCGCGATACCTGCGACGGATTCAAGAACGATGCGGACTCGGCGATCGCAGCTCAAATTCGTGATCGCAACAGCTTTATCTTTACCGGTGGCGACCAGTCCTTCATCACAGACTGTTTCTTCAACGAAGACCCGGTCGCTCAAACACGCAGTGACACCGCCCTCATCGAGGCGCTGCGCGAACAGTTTGATGCGGGTGCTGTAATTGCCGGCACCAGCGCGGGCACCGCTGTGCAGCCAGTCGACCCAATGATTACCAACGGCGCAACCTACGAGGCGCTGCGCGACGGCCCGGTCAGCTTCATCGGCAGTCCGCCCTTTGACAATACGCTTTACTACAATCCCTTGGGTGGGTTGGGCTTTTTTGAGTATGGCCTGATTGACAGCCACTTTAGTGAGCGCGGACGCCAAGGCCGGATCATCCGCCTAGCTTCCGATCTCGGTGTTGAGACCACCTATGGCGTGGATGAAAATACAGCACTCGTGGTTACCGATGCGGGCACTCCAGAGGTCAGCTTTGAGGTGCTCGGTCAAGGGGGCGTGTTTATTACTGACCTTGCCGAGGCTGAAGTTGGTGAGAAAGATGGCTTCTGGACAATCCAGGGAGTTGAAGCCACCTACCTAACTGAAGGTGATCAGTTTGATCCGCTGACCAAGACCGCTTCGTTCGGCGATAAGTCTCCTGTTGTAGAACAGTCTGCATCACTACCCGTGACGGAGAATATCTTTAGCTATTTTGACGACGATTTAGGCGACTGGACCGATCAGCGAGCCTTTACCGAAACGGCGATCGCGCTTTTTGATAGTACCGCTGATACAGCTTTCGGCAAAAGCTTTGAGGCCGATCCTACCTATGGGGTTGAGTTGACTAAAACGTCGGCTTCGCAAGGCTTTTCAGGTCTTGATAGTCAGGGCATCACGAAGGTCTCGTTTGAGAATCTGACGATTGACATCGCGCCCGTACCAGAACCGGGAGCTGTTTTGGGACTGTTCACGCTAGGCGCTTTTGGCCTTGGCTCGAAGCTAAAACGAAAACAGTAAGCAAACGTCAGAGACGCATTGCTGCGAGGCGATGTTTGTTTAAAGGAGCGATCGGTTAATAAAAATTACCGATTGTAAGGGTGAGGCATTTCATCAATAAAAACCAGTGAATACCGAATCTTTTCAACAAAATGCTTCGCCCTTATTACAGGTACTTGAGTTTATGCTTTCTATAGAAAATCTAGCTGTAAAAACAAAAATAGAGTAGCAACGGTCACTTTTCGTAGCTCTCTTGTATCAATAGGATTCATCTAAAGGATTTACGATTACTCAACACGAATTGCTCAACACGAAAACAATCTGGGTCTTATGAAACGAAAACGCTTTCTGACTACACTTTCGCTCGCAGCGCTGTTTGCTTTAGGCACTGCTACAGCCTGCACCCCCTCTAGTGAAGAGTCTGCTGATGCGGGTAGCGGCGAAGACGATAGAGTCCTCGTCATGGCCACCTCTGCTGATTATCCGCCCTATGAATTTTATGAAACGGCTGAAGGTGGCGGCGAACCTATTGGGTTTGATATCGACATTGCTAAGGCCATTACTGAAAAGCTGGGTTACACCCTCGAAATCGAAGACATGGACTTCAACGGGATTATTCCGGCGCTTCAGGCTGAGCGAGCTGACTTTGCTATGGCTGGCATGACGCCCACTGAGGAGCGCAAAGAGAGCGTTGATTTTTCGCAAATCTATTACGACGCTCAGAATACAATCATTTCAACCCAGGGCTCAGGGCTAGCTGCCTACGAAGATTTAGAAGGTAAAACAGTCGGCGTGCAGCTTGGTTCGATTCAAGAAGGTGAGGCTGAGGAACAGGCTGAGACTATTGAAATGACGATTGAACCGCGCAACAAAGTGAGTGAACTCATCCAAGAGGTCAAAGCAGGGCGTTTAGACGCGGCCATTGTCGAAGATACGGTAGCTAAAGGATACGTTCAAAACAACGAAGATTTAGAATTTGCAACGGTTGCAATCGAGGGCGAATCGGGGTCGGCGATCGCGTTTCCCAAGGGCTCGCCGCTGGCAGCAGAATTTGATCAGGCGCTTACAGAGCTGATCGAAAGCGGCGAAATGGATGCTCTAATCCAAACCTGGTTTGAAGATTATTACGACCAGTAGATAAGGGGATTTCTCGAAATGAATGTACCACTGTAGGCTGGTGTCGAGGTACGAGACCCAGCGCTCCGATTGGTAATTTCTTTCCTAGTGATCACCTAAGATGCGGGTAGGGAAGTTTGCTGTTGTGTTCGAGTTCGTTTGAATGTTTCTGTCACCGTTTTCAGCGCTGTTAATCGCGGCTTTAGACTTAGATTTTAGCCGCGTTCTACCTTCCCTACCCTTTATCTTAGGGGGGCTGATTGTTACAATCCAATTCACGCTTTTGTCGGCCTTGTTGGGGTTTGTCTGGGGGACCATTCTCGCCCTCTTTAAAATCTCTAGTTTCAAGCCGCTGTACTGGTTTGGTACAGTCTACACGTCAATTTTTCGAGGGACGCCGCTACTGGTAACGCTGTCGCTGATTTATTTCGCGACGCCACAGCTGACGGGGCAAAATATTTCAGGCTTCCAGGCCGGGGTGATTACCTTCGCGCTCAATTCGGGAGCCTATATTTCTGAGGTGATTCGAGCGGGTATTTTGGCTGTGAGCAAAGGGCAAACCGAAGCGGCAATGTCGCTAGGGGTGTACTATCAACCAATGATGTTGGACATCATCCTCCCCCAGGCAATTAAGAATATCTTGCCGGCTCTGGTGAACGAATCAATCGCGCTGCTCAAGGATTCGACCCTGGTGTCGGTCATTGGGGCTCAAGATTTGCTGCGGCGGGCTCAAATTGTTGCCGCTGAGAAGTATGTCTATTTTGAGCCTTTGCTGATTGTGGCAGTCGTTTATTACATCGTTGTGATGGTCCTGTCTATATCCGCGACCTTTTTAGAAAGACGCATGCAAAAAAGTAGTTAGGCGCAATTCCTATGCAGAATCCCACATCAGACGTCATGAATGAATCCTTCGCCGCTGAATCCGCTGGCACTACCGCGATCCAAGTTCGTCGCCTAGCTAAGTCTTTTGGCGCCCTGCAGGTCTTAAAAGATATCTCGACCGATGTGGGTCGCGGCGAGGTGGTCGCGATGATCGGACCCTCTGGTTCAGGCAAATCCACCTTTCTGCGGTGTATTAACCTGCTTGAGATACCTACTTCCGGCAGCATTCAAATTAATGGGGTAGAGGTGACCAACCCTAAAGCCGACGTGATGGAGATGCGTCAGCGTGTGGGTATGGTGTTTCAGCATTTCAATCTGTTTCCCCACATGACGGTCTTGCAGAATATTACCTACGCGCCCGTACGGGTTAAGAAGGTAGCGAAGCCTCAGGCCAAGGCAAAAGGGATGGAGCTGTTGCAGAAAGTTGGCCTAGCCGAGAAAGCCGATGTCTATCCGTCGAAGCTGTCGGGCGGGCAAAAACAGCGGGTTGCGATCGCCCGCGCCCTGGCAATGGAGCCTGAAATCATGCTGTTCGACGAGCCGACCTCTGCCCTCGACCCAGAGATGGTCAAAGAGGTGCTGGATGTAATGAAAGATCTGGCTAACAGCGGCATGACGATGGTAATCGTCACCCACGAGATGGGCTTCGCCCGCGAAGCTGCCAACCGTATCCTGTTTCTCGATCAGGGCTACGTCGTCGAGGATGCCACGCCTGAAATCTTTTTCAGCACACCCAAGAGCGAGCGAGCCTGCCAGTTTCTTGAGAAGGTGCTGTAGCCTCATTTGCAAAGATAATATCGGCCCAGCGGATGTCCGCGGCGGTAACGGTTCTGTGAGCCTTGGAACGGGTGCCTGCTGAGCGCACAGTGAGCCCTGGAAGCTTACGCCAAACGGCTTCTGCCGTAGGACTGCGCCATTGATTGCGGCTGCAGATAAACAAGACGTTCATACTATCGATTTAGGGACTTCAATTTCTAGCGGTTTAACGCTGTTGAAATTCTTCCTGGCCGGTCTCTAAGAAGTTATCTTCGCGCTGCTGTAGTCGAAAGCTTCATATCATAGCTACTGACAAAGCGTCGAACTAACTCCTTCACATGGCGACCAATTTGTTCTGAGCTGTAGGGTTGATCAATTCCCAACAGGACTCGACGGTGAAATTCACCCAAGACCAGGCTAAAGAAGTGTGTAGCAGCGTCCATCGAATTGTCCAGCTGTATCGCCCCCAGCTGGTTCTGGATCTCAAGATATTGGGCAAGGGTCACGATGGCATGCTTAGGACCGTTGACATAGAACTGTTCAGCTAGCTCAGGAAAGCGTCGAGCTTCGCTAATCACAATACGCTCTAAGTCAATGGAATCAGGTAAGAGGACAAGGTCTAGCAGTTGGTGAGCGAATGCCTCTAAGGCTTGACTAAGAGATTGAGAACTGTCCTCTATCGCAGGGAGGGAATTGAGGTAGACCGTATTAGCCCGATAGCGAACCACTGCCCCAAAGAGCTTGTCCTTGTCGCCGAAATGTTGATAAATCGTTCGCTTGGCAACATGGGCCTCGCGGGCAACTAGGTCGATGCTAGTGGAGCCATAACCGTGCTTTAAGAACACTTGCGTGGCATCTTCAAGCAGCTGTTCTAGACGCTGTGCCAAAGTTCCGCTGGCCGGACGACCACCTTTGGATTTTCTTTCAGAAGAGGTTTTATTAGCCATGGCGTCTCCTAGAGAACATACTTTCAGGTACTACTTTTTACAGTCTGGAACAGCTTTCCGAAGGCACGAAGCGTTACCAGAATCAAACTATTTCATTTCTAGTCTTCAATAAGCCTGTCCTTGAAACGGCATCGTTTCGATTCTACCCTTTCTGCTGTTGAGATTGTTGGTTCTGTGAGCGAAGCCTTACCTTTATTGAACTGTGGCAGCATTGAGCCCAGGATTAGATGAATCAGACCGTTGGCCAATCGCGAGCAGCGCCGAATTCGAGGTAAGCAGATAATTGCCAGTATCCATACTTGAGTCATCTAGGGCTTGGGGACCTCATGTATTTTTGGTGTCTATGAGGTCCCCAAGAAACTGTTCAGAAGCGACTATGAGAGGGCTAAGCGATGAGGGTGAAAGTTAAGCAACTCGGGTCAGCTCGCTAGTGGGTATAGGGTAGCGAATTGCTAACGTTTGGGTCTCAATCCCATACTTTTCTACGAAACTGACAACCTTTGGCGCGATCGCTGGCTTGGTGACGGCACTGAAGCGCTGAATCAAGGAGCCGATGGCACATACCGTGATCAAATGCACCAGTTCTATAGGCTCGAACGTGTCAATAACCGGTTGAACAAATCTGCGAGGCGTCGTTAGCGGTTGCTGCGCACTCAGCCAAGCCAGTTGCAGGGCCGCTCGTTCCTGCTCACTGAAGAGAGCTTTCGCCTCAGTACG
>JBCCOO010000165.1:0-5765 GCA_039025345.1 Cyanobacteria bacterium P01_D01_bin.105
ACGCTGCGAAGTCCCGCCTGCGTGGTAGACCGCCATTATCTTCTCTCGAAAGTCTAGCGAGTATGCTTTCATGACTACTTTGGTTCATTCCTGAAGAGTACTGCTAGAATCGTACCTCACTCATTCGGGAACCGCTATATTACATTGGTTCGATTGGCGATCGCGTTAGACGACTGAAAATGCCACAACCGAACTGTCAACTTGCTTTTGTACTTCGCGGATCGCTGAATACCGCAGCAAATCTGACTCGCTCTTAAATGTATATGTTGGTAGACATTGGCTCGGGTACCAAGATTGAAATCAACGAGGACGGCAAGGGGCCAACGGTCGTTTTGATTCACGGTTGGCCAGTGACGGCCTACCATTGGAGGTCACTCGTACCAGCACTAAAGGCAGCAGGCTATCATGCTGTCGCTATTACATTACGCGGACTAGGTGGCAGGTCAAAAGGAAACGGCAGTTTCGACAAGCTTACCCTTGCTCAAGAAACGAAGCAGGTACTACAAAAGCTTGGAGTAGATAGGTATGCAGTGATTGGCCACGATTGGGGCGGCACGGTTGCCTTCCTTCTTTCTCACCTCGACGTTCATAGCTGTCATGCTCTTATCGTCGAAGAAGAAATTCTCCCAGGCGTAGACGTCGAAATACCGAGCCCAGGCAAGCACTTTTATCCGAAGTGGCATGGGCCGCTCAATCGAGCAGTTGGATTGGCAGAAGAACTCATACAGGGCCGAGAAGCTATTTACTATCAAAGATTCTTAGCCGAAAGCGCAGGTAAACATCTTTTACAGAGACAAGCAGAATTTCAGTACGTTGCTGCTTACACAAATCCTAAGACCGTCAGTTCGCAGCTAAGCGACTCGTTAGATTACTACCGAACGCAGGCACAGGATGAGCAGCAGGTAAAGGCATTTCTATGTACATCGCTGAGCATTCCAATATTGGCGATTGGAGGAGAATTTGCAATGGGTGCTGCGGTCAAAAGCGGCCTTGCGAGGGCCGGAAGCGACTTGGCCGGATTTGTTTGCAATGGCGCTGGGCACTATCCAGCGGAGCAAGAGGCTGAACTGTTTTCGAAAGAGGTTCTAAAGTTCTTGAATTGCCGTTTTCTTGCAAATCAGGAATAGTCGTTCAGCTCATGCCGCGATCGCTAAAATTTTCTGGCGGCCTCCTCCCTTTGGCCTCTGGTTAACCTAGTCAATCATTATTTCCCCTTGTGCTAACAAGCTTGCTACATTGATGAAGAAGCAAGATAAGGTAACCCTGTTGATACGTTAGCTCCATAAAACAACAACGTCCTGTTTTCGAGACAGCTGCTTTTCTCCCTACCATTTGAGGACCGTAGTGCTGTGATGTCCGAGCTATGACTGTTCTTGAGGCAGCTACATGCGATTCCTGTTTCTGAAGCTGAAAAGGTAGGCATCCATCATTCAGACACCAATCGAAGTACGCAGGATTGGCAAGACTTTTACGCAGATATTGAAGAGACGCTATTTCCGCTGCTCCTGCGTCATCAACGGAGTGCGATCGCTACTCACTTCGAGCCAGTCCTATCTGGCAGATTAGAGATGAGCTGTCGTCCGACATTCATCAGTGGCGATATGGGTTGCTATCACATTCTCTTTGATGAAGCTCAAAAAGCACTGTCTGGCATCATTGATTTTGGCACAGCAGGTATCGGTGACCCGGCAACTGACATCGCCATTTTACTAGGACAGTACGGAGAAAGCCTTGTAGAGCTACTGCTGTCAAGCTATTCTGACGCATCACAATGTATGGAGCGGGCACGATTTTGGGCTGGAACGTTCGAGCTACAGTGGGCACTTGCTAGCATCAAAAACGACAACAAAGAACTTCTGCTAGCGCATCCAGGTGGAGCAAGAGATAGATTGCCACTCTGTCAGTAATTCCAGAGCCAAGACCAGGACTAGGTTTTACTCGCAGCAGTCTGTTGTATCTGCGTGTTCAGACTCCCACGTACACATCATCATAAAAGTCTCTCGATGTCCGAGCATAAAGTCTACAAATGCTCTAATTCTGGGCGCAACAAAGCGGCGATCCAGATAGCAAACCCACACAGGAATTTCAGGCGGACGATAAGCACGCAAAACCTCTAACAAATCACCGTTAGCAAGCGCTTTAGCGGCTAAGAATGCAGGCATTTGACTGACACCCAAACCCGCTATTGTTGACTGGGCGATCGCATCCGAATTATCAAACACCAAATTTCCTGTTGTAGAATACTGTCTGCTGATGCCATCGACTGAAAACATCCAAGGATAGAATCGCCCTGTCGCCCGGTTGCGAAAATTGAGGCAGGTATGCTGCGCGAGTTCATCAGGGTGTTGTGGCTGCCCATATCGTGAAAGATATTCAGGCGACGCGCAGGCCACCATCGGGTAGATGGTCAAACGACTGGCAATTAGGTTAGCGCGATCGCTCAGCGCTCCTGTGCGGATGGTGGCATCAACGCCTTCAGCGGCTAAATCAACGGCATAGTCATCCATTGAAAGGTTTATCGTCAAGTCTGGCAATGCTTGGAGAAACTCTCCTAGCAGTGGCACTATGCACACTCGCCCGAAGGCTTCTGGAATACTTAGCGTCAGTTGTCCTTGAGGAGAAACTTGATGCTGTCCTTGAACTTCTGCTTCTAGCAGCGCTAGATCAGCCAAAAGCTGTTTGCAGCCTTCGTAAAATCGCTCTCCGTCTGAGGTTAGGCTGATGCTGCGGGTCGTGCGATGGAACAGCTTAACGCCCAAATCAGCTTCCAAGCGGCCAACAGCTTTGCTAACAGCAGAGGCAGATAAACCTATTGAATTAGAGGCTCCCGTGAAGCTCTGCACCTCAGCAACTCGGACAAATGATTGAATATTCGATAGACTCTTCACGTCAGATTATTGACAAAAAGTGGATAAAGAAGTGAATTTCAACCTCTTCACAGCCAATTGTATATCAAATATTCTGTAATCAATGAACGGCGGCGCTGCACTCAAGCATCTTTAAGTACAAGCTCTGATGAATGAATGCAGCGATCGCAAAGAAATACTCACTCTAAGGAAAAAACAGATGAAAACTCTAATTGGCGCAGCTGCTGCCGCAATCGCTTTACTCACCCCGTTGGCTTACACAGCCAGACCTGCTGCTGCTGAAACGATTAATTTGGGTCAAGTCGGACTCTCTTTTTATGCGGTCAAAGGCGGAGTCGTGCAAGAACTGCTGGAGCGCGATGGCTATACTGTTGAGGTCACAGAAGGCTCACATGCAGACATTTTTCCAATGCTGGGAGAAGGTGAAGTCGATATTCTCGCAGCATCTTGGTTGCCGAGCGGTCATGCTGCCCTATACGAACCTGTTCAGGATGTCACATTTCCCATCGCGACTCTCTACGAAGATGCAGCATTCTTCTGGGTAGTACCGTCGTACGTGCCAGAAGAAACAGTCAACTCCATCGACGACCTTACCGACCCAGAGGTTCAAGCGATGTTTCCTGACCAAATCGTATCACTGCCTGAAGCGACTGGTTTAACGACTGGGGGACGGCGTGTGGTTGAAGCCTATGGCCTTGATGATGCTGGGTATGAACTGGTTGCCGCAGATCCTGCTGAATGGCTAGGAACATTTGAAGAAGCGGTGGCGGCGGGCACTTGGGTTGTCTTTCCGCTGTGGCAGCCGCAATGGGTTAAGGCTGCCTACGATGTGCGCCCATTAGAAGAACCTATGAATGCCTATGGCGAACCAGACACCGCCTATCTACTGGGTCATGAGGGATTGGCTGACAAGCTTTCGTCTGACTCTTTAGAGCGGCTCTCCAACGTGCAGCTCAGCGTCGAAGACGTTACTCAAATGGCGCATGGTTAACGTCGATGGTCTGACGCCTCGCGAGGCAGCACGTACCTGGATGGACGCGAACCAAGAAGTAATTGAGTCTTGGGGCTACTAATTCTTTCAGTACGATCACAACAAACGACTGCTTAGAGTAACAGGCTATGATTCAGATATACTATTTAGGTAGAACCTTTCTGCCTAATCATCTTATTTGGGCAAATAGGTAGTTTGGGCAAATAGGTAGACAAAACTCCGCCTATCTATCCTCGTAGGGTAATTAGGCGGATATGTTTCTATCTAATCTACCATTTAGGGTGAATAGGTAGAATCTTTCTCTCTAACAAGTAGCTACACGACTTCAAATTCTTCAATCAGGGCAAGTGATTTAAGGCTATCGGTTAAGAGCTCGAGAAATTAACAAGAAGATTTATGGAGCAGGTTATTTGATATGGAAGGGCTAGAAGTTATAGAAATAAAGGCATTCGTACCTGCTCAAGATTACGATATCTCAAAAGCCTTTTACAAGGATTTAGGATTTACTATGGCTTTTGACGGAGATGGGATAGCCTATTTCCGTTACGGTAACCAAAGTTTTCTACTTCAAGATTTTTATGAAAGAGACCATGCAAATAACTTTATGATGCATCTCTTGGTGAAAGATGTTGAACGTTGGTATCAGCATATTCTAGATTCTGGAATAGTTGACAAATACCAGGTCAAAGTGACAGAACCTGATGACAGACCATGGAAAATGCGAGACTTTGTTTTGTTCGACCCCAGTGGAGTGCTTTGGAGGATTGCACAGAATATCTAATTCCATCTTTCATTAACCGCTTCATTCTGTATCTTTGAAAGCGCGACGGGGAGATTGTCGAGTCCACGCCTAGTTGTTGGCGACATGTGACCCCGGTCACATCTGGGAATGTTACGAGATTGAGGTGCTGACGAATCATGGACAATGTGCCAGGAACTAAGGGTTACGAAAAGGTTGTCGGCAAATTTATTGAAGTTAGCCAGGCACTGAACTTCAGCGAGGTCAATAGGGACTTTCTCAAGTACTTGCCGTCTGTCGCGATTTGCGTGCTAGATGCTGGAGCGGGAGTAGGCCAAAATGCGGCAGCACTGGCGCGGCTAGGTCATTCAGTTGTTGCCGTCGAACCGATGTCAACCTTCTTAGATGCAGCCCGCTCAACTTACCACGGCATTGGCGTGACCTGGGTCGAAGATAGCCTACCGTGGTTAAAGAAACTCGGCGATGTACCCAATCAATTCAGTTTTATCCTGGTTGACGGAGTGTGGCACCACCTTGACAACAATGAACGAGTTCAGGCGATGGTACGATTCTCAACACTCTTAGATAATGGAGGGGCTTGCGCAATATCTCTACGACACGGGCCAGCCGGTGTGGGGACGCATGTATTCCCCACCGATGGTAGAGAGACGGCGATACTGGCAAAGCAGTGTGTGCTGGAAGTAGTGCTACTTCTGGAGAATCAACCAAGCATTATGAAAAACAAACCCCGGATTACTTGGACGCGCATCGTTGTTAGGAAGCGAGGGGACTGAGAGCTTATGATTGGGAGACCAGTGATGATATTGGTGTTATGTAACAACTGTGCTGCACCGGAACCTGCGAATACGGTTGGCTACGAGGCAAATCTTGTCTGTATCCGGTGAGCATGACCGTAAGCAATCGTCTTACAACATCTTGAACATTTTGAGAAATCACCTTTAGGACCTGAAGGGGTGACACAACGCTCGTAAGTCAGCAGCAGCGGTGGCTAAGCAGCTTAGACAAAAAAAGATAGGCTAGTTTTGCGAACTCGACCTATCAAACTAATGATATCTCAAAGCTATCAAGCACCGCTCAAGTGTCATCTCGATGCCCGTCAATATTTGCTGTTGACGCTTTTAGTGAGTGTCGTCCACAGCTGCCGCGA
>JBCCOO010000166.1:0-5751 GCA_039025345.1 Cyanobacteria bacterium P01_D01_bin.105
TCTGAGGTCAAAAATATCGTTTTGCCATTGTGAAGCAGCCCCTATAGACGAGATTATCGTCTCAACAATGCCCGAAAAATTTAAAATGAGAATTGCTGACATCTTCCATGTGGGCGACAAACTCGGCATTGGCGGCTGGAATCACCCAGGATTTGTTCAACCAAGGTTTGAGTTCGTTTTTTTGAGGGTCTGGCGCACGGTTTCATGGCAAAGCGTATCGACCTGCTCCAATGTCACCATGCGCTCCGCTAACAGTCTTAGCGTCCAAAGACTGTGACCTGGCGGCGGGTCACTACAAGTCAGCGCCACCAAATGCGCTTCTGGCTCGCCATCGAGGCGTCGGGAGCGATGCCGTTGCGGTTGTTGACGACCTAATGCCGCCGTGACCCCGTGTTCCACAAAGCGTTGACGCACCCGCTCAATGGTCGCCACACTGATATCGAGAGCTTGGCTGATGGCAGCATCGGTCCAGCTGCCGTCCGATGGTTGGGTATCGGCTTTGAGCAAAATGCGGGCATGGTTAATTTTGGAGGCCGCCGCTTTGCCAGTGTTGACCACCTGTTCCAGCTCATGGCGTTCTTCGCCAGTCAGAGAGATGATGTCCTTCTTCGCAGGCATCGGATTAGGGGATGACAAAATCGTTCTAGCATCTCCAATCCTATCCCTCAAATCAAGCCTGACAAAGTACTGGAAACCTTTGCTGACAGCTTGAAAGCGTGGGCAGCGAAGGTCAATCTCAAGCGATTTTCATCCTCCCCAAGAGGGCCTAAAAAGCCGCCCAAAAAGGACAACTACAACCCTAAACATCCTCACATTTCAACGGCACGGCGGTTAAGGCAAAAAGAGAACAAACGTTCACCTTAACAGGGGTAGTGCCTGCCGGGCGGCTTGGTTAATCTTGCAGCGGGCTGAAACCCCTACTACTGAACAAGAACAAACACTGGAGCATCTCTGTCAACACTCCGAGCTGACCGACGCGATTGCCCTCGCCCAAGGCTTTATCGAACTGGTACGTCAGCGGTTACCAGAGGATTTGGACGGTTGGTTGGCGAAGGCCGCCAAGAGCTCTATCAAAGGCTTCCAGACGTTTGCCAAGGGCCTTAGGGAAGACTACGATGCCGTCAAAGCGGCTTTGACTCTAGACGTCAGCAATGGTCCCGTCGAGGGCCTCAACAATCGGCTCACGATGCTGAAGCGACAGATGTATGGGAGAGCTGGACTGGATTGGCTGGCCAAACGGTTCATCTTGACCAGTTGAGGATCACCAAAAGTTGCCAAGACCCCGAAGTTAGGAGAATGCGCAAGGCAAAATTAATTACAGGAAAAAGCAGTTGAAGCCACCTGAATACAGTCATCTAGTCTGTAAATATTTCTGCGCAGGTACTTATGAAGTCATAGACCAAAACGACTTCTCTAGTCTTTCCTCCTCAAGAGACCTCTTCGGTATTCTTTAGGAGAGAGGCCAGTCCATCGTTTGAAGGCTCGCCGAAACGCACGCGGATCGGTATATCCAACCAGTTTTCCAACCGTAGCGATGTCAATTTCAGGGTCCCTCAAAAAGCTCTTGGCATAGGCTAAGCGAATTTCGTCAATGAGTGTGTTGAGGGATGTTCCGTACTGCTTAGCCAAACGCTGCGCCTTACGGAGACTAATATTGGCGCTTGCGGCCGCCGCTGCGGCTCCATACTCGCCCTGTGTGGCGTTTTCCATAATGCCTCGGCGGATTTCAGCCAGAGCGATCGGGTAGCGATCGCTCCCCAGTTGTTGGCGCAGCTCAGCAAAATGGTGCTCGACAAAACTAAACATTTGAGGATTCGCATCGCGAACAGGCGCACTGAGACTGTCTTGTGAGAAGACCAGCGCATTGCGGCCAGTCTGAAATGAAACGGGGGCTTGAAAAAATGCCTCGTAGGACTCTATTGGTACAGGCTTAGTGCTCGCGAATTCTACCCTTAACAGCGAAATCTCTAAATCAGTGCTCGCTTTTAACACCCGCCAGATTAAGCCTGCGATGGCTTCTAGCAACGTCCCTTGATCTCTATGCTCATTAGGATGAGCAATGACAATCGCAACTTCTGAATCTGCCCGCGCAAGATGCACCGCCGACTGGTTAGAAATAATCGTTTGATTGGTTAAAAACCATTCAAGGATAGCCTCAATATCATTGGCAAACTGAGCGCCTTTGGCTAGATTTCCCAGCATCGCAAACGGGGCAGAACGCGCAATTTCCATCGAAATCGCTGTGTCCGGCCACTGATTTGCTACGAGGCGCATCAATTCTCCTACGGCGTCATCGGCTATGCGGCTGTCTAAGCGAGCATAGTCAACTGCCGAGAGGTCAGTCACTTGAGCTATCGCTTCAAGTGTCATGCCATGGGAGACAGCAAAGTCAAGAATCGTTGTAACGATGCTGCCAAGCGTCTCTGACTGAACAAAGTTGGCCTCAGTCGTTTCCTTGTCGGCGTCCATGCCCCTCCTGCCCCAACACCTTTAATTAGGAGCATCACGCATAAACATAGGCCTTGACAAGCAAAAATGCCAGGTTTTTAATGGCTCGCTCACGCACGCCAAAACGCTATGAAAATGATTCCTCAACTTCAGAAAGGTGGCGGTGGTGGCGGTGGTGGCGGCGGCGGGGCTCGATGTGGGGGACGACCCGGTGGTGGCGGCGGTGGTGGCGGTGGCGGTCCATGAGGTGGACGATTAGCTAAGAAGCTCTGAGCAGAAAGGTCATCCTGGGCAAGATGAGCATGAGGCGAAGCCTTTGTCCTTGAAGCAATTCTAGAACTGAAAGGCTGAATCAAGTTAACCTCAGAGAAAAAAGGTTTCACAAGCGCTCGGTCAAGATTCACAATCTCCAGAACAGCGGCCTTTGAAACACTTAAATCAGGACTAAACTGCTTGGTGTCAGAGGCTTTGTGATGGTTGTTTTGGAGCGCACTGCGGCTAGGCGCAGCAAGCACCTCACCGGTTAAAAGAGGACAAGTTCCTAGGCTAGAGGCGCATATCCATAACATGAGGATTAAGCGATAGTTCATGATTTAAGCGCTCCGCTTGAGTCTTATCAGGTACGTGGGGGGCTAATTTTGATGATCATGGCTAGTTATTTGACTATCAGTCGTGTAGAAAATGACTTTGATTTGGTCCTGTAGCCGGGCAAACCGAATCGTATCCGTCGTGGTGACTAAGCGGAGCTCATCACTGGTAAAAACTTCACTAACAGTGCTGATCACGGCAGTTGCCATTTGGCCATCAGGGGTCACTCGGATAGTTTCTTTTTTTGAGAGCTCTTGAATATTTAGAGTTTCTTCAGTCTCAGCTTTATTGAAAAAACTAGTTAATACTTCCCGATGCTGTTCGATACCTTCGATGTAGACTGACTCAAAACCATGAGAAGACTCTGTGATCGTCTCTGAGATAATAAAAGGAGCCATGTATTGTAAAAGCCCTTCGACATCTCCTTGAGCAGTGACGGCTTCAACTTCACGGTTGATTGCTTGAATCTCATCAACGGTTATCGCAGATGAGTTATCTACAGTTTCTAAATTCACTTGGGCAACAGGATACTCTTTTGGCATCTGAAAGCTTGCCCAGGCTAACGACAAAACTTCTATAGACAGCAGAGAAGAGAATATAAAGATTGAAGCAGCAGCTTTAATCAGCTTCATAGAGAAACACTCCTAAGGAGACAACGAGCCACTATTAAGTCAACTCAGGTTAATGGATGTATTGAGTAAGTTGCTTATTGAGCTATCTTCAACCTTCACGCTTTCAGCAGGATTCTTGAAGTAGAAAATATCTTATTTCTTCCTTGAGAAAGTTGATTTAGGATTTGACTCAACATTGCTTTCGTCGCCAATTATGTTGGAAAGAATACTGAGTTAAAAGGACTTTATATGCCAAAAAACGGACTTTCAACGACGATTCTGAAAGGATATCGTAAAATTTTGGCATTCCAACTTGATGGAATTGGCGTATATAGTTCCCTTTTTGGCGTCTAGAGCCCTTCTGATTTTACTATCCTACTCGGATAGTTATTGGGTGAGTTTACAGATATTTCCTAAATAATGAAATATGATGTAGCAGCTCTGATTTAATCTAGCACTTTCCTCTCCAGAGAATAGCTATAGAGTAGAGACAGTTAAGGTTGAGAACGCTTGCCATAGCGTGCTGATGTCATTCTTAGTCTTAATGATATGAATTAGCGAAAGGTAATGGAATAGCTAGATGCTTATAGAAATTCGTCTGTTTGGATGCCTTTATGATTTCTAATGTTTTTGTTCAACTTGAAGTAACCTAATCCTAAAGAAGATGAGAATACTAGCATTTGCCGCCAGCAATAGTAAGCAGTCAATCAATAAGCAGTTGGTTAGTCATGCTGCAAGGGTTCTGAAATCAGATATCCTTCCTAATGCTGAGATTGAAATCATCGATCTCAACAATTTTGAAATGCCCCTCTACAGTATTGATCGCGAAACAGAGAACGGCATTCCAGAACAGGCGCACCAATTTTTCAAGAAAATTGGTGCAGCAGATGCCTTGTTGATTTCTTTTGCTGAGCACAACGGGCTTTATACAGCGGCCTACAAAAATATTTTCGACTGGGTTTCTCGCATTGAGAAAGCAGTCTATCAAAACAAGCCCATGGTGATTTTGGCAACTTCACCTGGTCGTAGAGGGGGGAGTAATGTTCTGGATATCGCCGTACAATCAGCTCTCTTTTTCAGTGGTGAAGTTAAGGCT
Organism: Cyanobacteria bacterium P01_D01_bin.105; assembly: GCA_039025345.1. Taxonomy (GTDB): domain Bacteria; phylum Cyanobacteriota; class Cyanobacteriia; order Phormidesmidales; family Phormidesmidaceae; genus Phormidesmis. Next base: position 4,744 of record JBCCOO010000166.1, read on the forward strand.
AGCCTTGCCATTCCGAGTTTTAATCACAGCTTTGATACTGGCGCTGGGCAGCTAATCGACGCTGAGTTACAGGTAAAGCTAAAATTAGCACTCTCAACTCTGGTCTAATAGGAAGAAGATAAATGCTCTAACCATAGCGTTCGAAAAGAAGATTAGGGCATCAATGGATTGAGCGTGTTCGAATCGCTGTTCTCTTGCTCCATGGCTCCCCTGCTCTATGGCTCCCAAATCAATCAGAATCGTTTCCTAACCAACTTTTTCCTGGCAATAAGGGGCGAGTTTAATCTCTGATGGTTTTAGCCCAAAACTGATTAGGAAGCTCAATGTGGCGTTGCTGAATCGGGCATCTGAGACTGCGGACAAGATGCGCACTCTTGGCTGTTGATAGCTCGTTAAGTAGGTGGGTTGAATCTTTTGTAGAACGAACTTATGGTGACGAAATCCTTGCGAGTGTTGGGTTTCGTTCCTCAACCGCAACCTACATCATTGACAATTTAATAATGCCTGCCTACTTATCGGTTTTGATGACGATTTAATTTATCCCAAAATCAATAATACTCTCAATGTTCGGTTTAGCCTATGAGACCCCCTCGAAATTGGGTTGGTGTTTCTCCGGTCCAGCGTTTGAAAGCGCGGCGAAAGGCGCGAGCGTCGGAATATCCTAGCTGTGTGGCGATCGCTGCAATACTGATTGTCGGATCACGCAGCAACTGTTGTGCCTTTGCTCTGCGAGCGTTCTCCAACAGCTGGCGCAGCGTGAAGCCGTGGTCGTTAACCATGCGCTGTAGCGATCGCCGGCTCATGTTCATGCTGCGGGCAATTTCCTCAACCCTGTATTCACAGCCCTCAGCATTACGGGCAATGGTGTCGTGAATTTCAGCTAGCGGAGACCTGTGGCTAGATAGGCCCCAACGATCGCGCAAGAGATCTAAATTTCCCTGAACATACTTGAACAGGTAAATATCACTTTGTTTGGCTGGAATATCCAAGGCCGCTCGACGAAACACA
>JBCCOO010000167.1:0-5749 GCA_039025345.1 Cyanobacteria bacterium P01_D01_bin.105
TAGGGAATGCCCACCAAGACAGCGGTTCGAGGATTTCCCATTCGGCATCAGTCAGACTGCTGGAGTAGCCCATAGCGTTTGAGATAGACGACTCACAGCATATTCGCGCATTTCGTAAAAGATCTCAAATGGGTTCTATAGCAAAGGTCGGGCTGCATACTCGAAGAGAAGGCTAACTCAACCGCTATTGCCAAGAACAGTTTGACCGGACCATTGCTACCTGTTCGTTTGCTTATCTTTCCGTAGGTGCAACCTTTATTGTTCAGCTAATTCGAGGTATCAGTTGCATCAGCTTACGCAGAACTTTTTGGAATAGGTGCGCTGACTTGTCAGCTCGTAAATTCAAAGCAGCTTAAAATACCCTTACCCGTCAAGGGCATTTTCATTTTTATCGTTTGGTAGGGGGCGACTACGCGCTCAACTAAGTAGCACTTTACCTACAATCTGAGGTTGCAAAAGACTCACCGGAGACCTCAGTAGATGAGCGACTTCCATCATCAGCAAGTGCATTTCCCCATCCTGTTGCGTCTGCTTTAGCAAGCGTTGCATATAACCTGACAAAACCTTATTGCCCAATCCCTGCTGTTTAATTGCGCCTTTAGTGAATGCAAATCCTGAATCTCGTGAGGTAGCCATAGACCAGGATGGGGCATTACTGCGGGCCAGTTGCTTTTGAAATGTGTTGCCACCTAGTTTGCTTCCACTAGCCTGAACTTTGGTGAGCCAACGCTGCAGCACCAGGCTAGAAAGCGCACTGACTGTCATTCCCTGACCGTAGACTGGGCACAGTGCACAGACGGCATCGCCAAGTGCAACAAATCCGCTGGGTAAGGCAATTTTTTCATAGTGATAAAGTCGGTTGGCCGTTGCCCGATGCGCGATGATGTCTGAGCAAGGCTCAGCGTTGCGGATTGCCTGATAGAAGTGAGGCTGTTCTAGGGTTTGAGCAAAGGCTAAAAATCCTTCGGTATCCAGCGGAGGATACTTTTTACCGTAACCACCCAAGGTTGCGATCCATTGATCATTTTCAACTTGGGCCAAGTAACCGAGCCGGGGCTGGTCGGGCGGCTCATGGCTGATGAGCATTACCTTACAAGGTGGCCTGTCTGAGTCAGGAATGCGATAGCGACGGGTGGCATAGCCCAAGCCGCCATCTACTCGTGTTTGGGGCGGTGGCGTTAGCCCCAACTGGCGTAACCAGTGAGCCGCAGAACTACCGCGTCCGCTAGCATCTACCACTAGCTGAGCTGAAAGTGTTGCCTGTTTGTTGTCTTCTAACCGCTGATAACAAACACCTTGAATGGCTGAACTATCTTCTGCTATTAACAATCCCTGAACTTTACAAGCGTCTAGGAATTGAACATTCGGGAGTTTGGCAACTTGCTGGCGTACAACTGTTTCGAGCAAATAGCGACTACAGGTGACTGATTTTAGCTGCGATTCGCCTTCAAACGTTGCATTCCAGTCGCCTAGACTAAAGAGATGAAATTCCCGCCCCCAGTCTATAGTCACAGCGCCTGCAGCTGCTAGGCTCTCTCCCAATCCTGGGAAGTGCTGTTCCATAATTTGAAACCCCCGCGTGAAAAGCACATGGGGCTGTACAGACTGGGGCACACCGCGTCGGGGCTGGGGGCTCAGGGGCAAGGGATCTCGGTCGATGAGGGTAACACGATTGAAAATCTTAGAGACGACCTTGGTTACAAGTAATCCTGCAATGCTGCCGCCAATGACAATGGCGTGTTCTAAGGGTTGATGAGCCATAATTTTGAAATGATAGACGAGGTGATGAAGGCGAGTCGGCTATGATAGCGGCTCTTTAAGTATAACTACTCAGGCGATCTACGCTTGAGAATCGTGGGGCGGACCATAGGTGTGACTGTCATTTCAGAGACTTTATTTCTGAAACTGCAGCGGCTTACTCAGCAGCGTCTAGAAAAGCTCGAATGTATTGATTAACAAGTTGAGGCTGCTCTTGCTGTACCCAATGACTACAGTTGGGAATGTAGTGGATTTGGAAATCTTGCACGTAGGCTTCCGTTCCCTCCGTTAACTCCTTGCCCAAGGCTGTATCTTCTTCGCCCCAAATCATTAAGGTTGGGGGATGGGTCAGTACGGGCCAGTTTGATGGGGATAGCACCCAGGGTAGAAGGTTACGGTAGTAGTTGAGTGCTGCTGTAAGCGCACCGGGCTTAGCCAAGGCTGTGGTGTAAGCTTCAATATCAGCGTCACTAAAGGCTTGTTTGTCAATTGCCATGCCGCGAAAAGCTTGCTCCATGGCCTGCTGGAGATTGGCTTTTAGTAACAGTTCGGGCAAAAGTGGCAGCTGAAAAAAGAAGATGTACCAGCTGCGGGTAAGCTGCTGCCATGTCCGCAGTCCTTGAGAAAACTTGGCCGGATGGGGCAGATTGAGAATAATCAGGCGCTTTACCTTACTGGGGTAACGATAAACAAAGTTCCAGGCAATGGCGCCACCCCAGTCATGACCGACCAGGATGCAATGCTCGTAGCCTAGGGCTGCGATCGCACCTTTCACATCTTCAACTAATTCATCTATGCGGTAGGCTGTTCGCGCTTGAGGGCGATCGCTCTCGTTATAGCCGCGCAGATCTAGGGCAACCACTTTGTAATCACGAGCGAATTCTGGAATCTGATGTCGCCAGGAGTACCAGAACTCTGGAAAGCCATGCAATAAGAGCATCAGCTCGCCCTCCCCTTGGGTCACATAGTGAAGCTGGATGCTATTGGTTGCAATTTTTCCGTGACGCCAGGTTTCTGTCATGGTGAAACGTGCATTTGAATAACGTGCATTGAGGCTGTGGCCATGATCACTCTGTGTGTTTTGGATTGGGTGTTTCGGATTAGGCGTTTCGGAATTGCTTTTCTACTAAATCTACCAGTACCTCGCGGGGTAGAACGCGAGGTAGGTTGGCGATCATCTGTGTCATTAAACCGCCTGTGACCATATTGGATTGTCCAGACTCTAAAGCGGCAAGGGCTAAGGTGACCACATTTTCTACCGAGTCAAGCTGATTCAAATTGCTGTTCATCTCGCTGTTACTTGGGACTTCAGCCGCATTAAAGAAGTTAGATTCTGTGGGTCCGGGACAGAGCGCCAGTACTTTGACACCCTTTTCCTTGACTTCGGCCCAGAGTGCTTCGCTAAAGCTAAGTACAAATGCCTTCGAGGCTGCATACACTGACCAGTAGGGCATGGGTTGAAATCCAGCAATGGATGAAACGTTGATAATGCCTCCCTGCTGGCGTTCTAGCATGGTGGGCAAAAACGCATGAGTTAGTTCCACGAGGGCAGAAATATTGAGCTGAATCATGCTGGTTTGTCGGTCTAGAACGCTCTCGGAAAAAGAACAATAGTCTCCAAAGCCAGCGTTGTTGATCAGCAAATCAATGACGATGCCTAATTCTTCAGTCTGGCGAGCGATGGAGGCCGCAGCGCTAGGCTCGGTGAGATCTTGAGAGATGACCTGAACGCGTATGCTGTGCTGCTGCTGCAATTGCTCAGCTAATTGGTTGAGCTTATCTTGGGAGCGAGCGACCAGTACGAGATCCCGTTTTTTAGCTGCCAATTGGCGGGCGAATTCGGCCCCAATGCCAGAGGATGCTCCCGTAATCAAAGCAGTTTTCATGTATTTTCAGTGCGGGCTTACCCTATTAGCTTAACCCTCACTGAAAGCAATTCTTTGCGCCTATCTAATTATCACCTAACAGAAGCCAGATGAATTAGTCGATCGCTTCCGAGCTTTTGTCAGTGGTTTGCAAGTCAGGGGTTGAAATCTTTAAAGCTCATTCTAGAAGCGTTGAAACAGTATGGCTGATCGTTCCGAAAATCTTTGTTTCTGGGGCAAATTGAGATATTTTCAGTTTGCTTGGTGGGGAGATTAACATCCTCTACTTTGAGTCTACTTAAAGACCAATCGCAATGCGTACCACTAGCTTTCTTATCGGAGATGATCACTTCTAGACATCGAGACAATACTGCCGATTGCAGCGCCTATAGTTGGCAAAGGAGGCAGAGGCAGTGGAATAATTGGGAGCATTGCATAGATAAACCCTTGTCCGCCTCTGTAAGCTAATTGGTTCAATCCGAAGCCCAAGATCAAGATTAATGCACTCCATCCAGCACTAACTAGTACAGAACCAAGCACTGCTCCTTTAAGCGCTTTGAAGGTAAGAGTCTTTACTCGCTTGACCCTTCTTTTACGTTGCCAAAAGACGATGAGGATAGTTGCAACAACGGTCACAAAGACTGTAGAGATGATACTACTAACTACAACCCAGCGAGCAGCCTTAAGTAGATATTCATAAAACCCAGCTTCAATCATTGCACAGTCGCTTTTTCTAGCACCTATTTATCTACACTGATATGTCTTAACCGGTCGTTTTTCTTGCTATCTAAAATGTTGCTGCTTGGACTACACAATTGCCTGTCAATTCTAGAGTCTATGCGTTGGAGCTGCCGCAAAAAGGGGCGTTAATTTACGATGTCGGCAGAGCAGACTGTGCGATCTTCCCTTGGAAGGGCTTTGCCATCGCAGTAACAGCCAGTACCAATGATGAGAAAGGACATCTTTGGCTCCGGTTCTCCGAGCCTATATCGACGTTTGACGCCAGCAGCCGTCGGATCTTCTTTTTCCTCAGCCTACTTAATTGCCCTCTGATAGCCTGTTAGGTGACAATTGAGTAGGGCTCTTCCTAACTTTTGATACTGCTGGCGAAATATTGTTTAACAGATGAGAAGGCGTGAAGGGCCGAGCAGATAATGGAGCTAGCCATCATCTGTCAGGAGTCATCTTCGATGTCTTTGAAACCGCAAGCGCCGTATGTTGTGCCGCCAGAGACCGCCAGAGTTGCCTTAGCAGTGTTTCCAAAAGGCACGCTTTGCATCACCATCAGCGATACGCTAGGCACGGCTCTATCAGATGCGACATTCAGCGGACTGTTTCAGGTAAAGGGCCAGCCAGCGGTTTCACCTTGGCGGTTGGCGCTAGTGACCATCCTACAGTTCGTCGAAGGGCTAACAGACCGCCAAGCAGCGAATGCAGTGCGCAGTCGTATCGCTGGAAGTACCTGCTTTGCTTAGAGCTGACGGATGTTGGCTTTGACCACACCGTCTTAAGCGAGTTTCGTACCCGATTGGTAAACGCAAACGAAGAACGGCTAGTGTTCGAGCGGTTGCTGCGACTCAACCCATGTCCTCTCAGCCATCCGCGCTGTGACTCGGCTCGAATGCGCAGGGGAAACGCTGCGAGCCGCGTTGAACGCACTAGCCGTCGCTGCACCTGAGTGGACAGTTGCTCATAGCCAACCTGAATGGGTAGAACGCTATAGCGAACGCATGGAAGACTATCATCTGCCGAAATCAGAGAGTAAGCGAATTGCTCAAGCTGAAGTCTACGGTAGAGATGGTCTGTTGTTACTAGATGCTATCTTTGCCAAGGCTAGTCCTGATTGGCTACGCCATATACCGGCAGTTGAGATCCTTCGAAGAGTTTGGATACAACAATACTATTGTGAGGGCGACAAGATTCGCTGGCGCAAGCAAGCAGACGCACCCCCAGCGTCTATCATGATCAGCTCCCCCTATGATTGTGATGCTCACTACGCCAAGAAAAAGACAACTTCTTGGGTAGGCTACAAGGTGCATATCAGCGAGACTTGTGAGGCTGGAGAATTACACCTCATTACGAATGTTGAAACGACAGCTGCGCCAGTGGCGGATGGTAATACAACA
>JBCCOO010000168.1:0-5559 GCA_039025345.1 Cyanobacteria bacterium P01_D01_bin.105
CCTCTCCTACTCCAGAAGATAGCCATTGCTAAGGCAGCGGTGCGGTATCTGAGGACACGATTTCTTGAAGAAGCTGTGTTCCGCACCGGCGGCAAAATTGGGCATCCGCTTCATGGCCGAGTAAGCCGCAATTATTGCAAGTCACTCTCATTGAGTTTTGCACTTTAGTGAACTGCTTAATAAAGTTGCCAACTTGGGTCGGAATTAGGGCAATGCCGGTCAGAATCATGGCGATAGTCAGCCCCCGGCCTGCTTCAGAAACCGGGGTAATATCGCCGAAGCCTACCGTTGTCATGGTGACCACAGAAAAGTACACCGCATCTAAAAAAGTGGCGAAGTTTTGAGCATTGGCGGTGTGCTCAGCCTGATAGATGGCGCCGGAGTAGATAAAGATAATCGAGAAAAGGGTGAATAGAATACGGGCAAAAATGAGCCCTTCGTAGCCGTTGAGTAGATTAAACCAGGTTCTTTGCTCAAAGAAACGAGCTAAGCGAAGAATGCGCAACCACCGGATGAGCCGGAAAAATTGGGTGTCTACAAAGCCGAGCGGCAAGGACAAAATAAACGGCAAAATGGCGATCAGATCGATGAGGCCGTAGAGGCTGAAGATGAAACGGATAGGGCGTTTGGCTGACCAGATTCGGATGATGTATTCGAGGGTAAACAGTGCCAGGATGATCTGATCAATGCTGTGTAGGGCTGTGCTAACTGGCTCGGGCAGTGTGTAGGTTTGAATGGCGAAAAGGGCTGCTGACGAGAGGATGAGAATAGCGATCGCCCCATTGAGCGCTACCCCCAACGTCGTATTGATGTCGTCTAGGGCCTGCCTCACCTGCTCTTTGATTGTCAACTGATTATCGGAAGCCCCACCCATCGTCATGCTTTCATCATCACGTTGTCTATCAGGTTAATTTCTATCATCACGTTATCTGTAGTTCAGCGCTGCGCTCTGAGCGAAGTCGATAGGATAGCTTAGTTCACCTTCTCAGATATTATTTTTTCAAACATGACAGAGGGTATGGCTCGCATCCAAACGTCTGACACGCTATCGCTTGTCTCCTTTCAGGCCGCACGTGCCAATGCCGGTGCCAGTGCCAGTGCCAGTGCCAGTGCCAGTGCCAGCATCTTGAATGATCAGCCCCATCCTGTCGCGCCCGCTTCTGTTCAGACCTTAGCGATCGCCCCCGATGCCTATAGCCTTGACTGTGCAGAAAATAGCACTGCTGCAGCCGCATTGGCGTTGCCGCCGCTACCGATTACGCGTCCGTTGCTGATGGTAGGGCACGGCACTCGTAACCCCAAAGGCCGTCAGGATTTAATTGATTTTGCCGCTATTTATCAGCAGCTAGATCCTTCGCGGCCAGTCATCCCCTGCTTTTTAGAACTCACTCAGCCCAGCATTCAAGTGGGTGTAGATAGATGCGTTGAACAGGGCTACACCGATATCTCGGTGCTGCCTATTTTGCTCTTTGCTGCCCGTCACAATAAGTTTGATGTGACCAATGAACTGGATAAAGCGAGGCAAAGGCATCCGCAGGTCACCTTTAGCTACGGGCGGCACTTTGGCATCACGCCCGCCATTCTGAACCTTTGGAAGACTCGGCTTGCCCTACTGGATGCGCCTCTACATAATCCCGAGAACATTAGCCGCGAAGACACAGTTCTTCTATTTATTGGACGAGGCTCTAGTGACCCAGATGCCAATGGCGATTTATATAAGCTGGCTCGCATGATGTGGGAAGGCAGCGGCTACCAAACGGTGGAAACCTGTTTTATTGGCATTACGCATCCGCGCTTAGAAGAGGGCTTCCGTCGCGCCAGGCTGTATGCGCCCAAGCGAATTGTGGTGCTGCCGTACTTTATGTTTACGGGGGTGCTGATGGAGAAAATTGAGCGGATAGCGGCCCAGCAGCAGTTTGATGTTCCGGCGGTGAAGGTGCAGATGCTGCCGGAGATGGGTATTCATCCGCAGTTATTGAAGGTGTTGCGCGATCGCGAAATTGAAACCCAAACAGGGCAGGTCGCGATGAACTGTGAAGCCTGTAAGTTTCGGTTAGCGGCAACGGCTGAGCATGGCCACAGCCATCATGATCATGGGCATCACCCTCATGCGCATGGAGACGATCACGATCATGCTCACGAACACGGACATGACCACAATCCTGTAAATTCAGATCCCTATGCTGAACCGGATGCGTATCACAATCGGATTTGGCAGGTGCCTTAGTTGAGAGACTTACGCTTATGGCTGATACATTTCAGGTGGGCGATCGCGTCAAACTGGCAGCGTCCCCGCCTTATCTCAAAAGCGATCAGAATATGCCAATGCTGCGCCCGCCTGATTTGGTGGAAGTGGGTGAAGAGGGTGTGGTGCGATCGCGCAAACCCGGTGGCTATCTCGGGGTCAAATTTGAGAACGGTGCTTTTTTAATTGATGCTCAGTATTTGGCCTCTGTAGAGGCAGCCTCTGAAGATGAGGGGACGTAAAATCAGCGGCGTAAAATCAGCAAGTTTTTTCGCGGTTACGTTCATCCCGTGTGGTATATTCAAGAACCGTGAAATCGATGAGCACAAGCCTTCTCACGTCTCTGATAGAGAAGAGGTCTGTCACGATTTTTAAATAAATGGGGGTCGCTAGCTCAGTGGTAGAGCATTCGGCTTTTAACCGACTGGTCCTGGGTTCGAATCCCAGGCGACCCATTTTTTTGCAGGCGTGCTTTAGCAGCGAATCCTAGAAACAAATATTCACAAGTAGGGATTTTGACCTACTATTGATGGATAGGAACCTAAATAAAATATTAGGTTTGCCGTTTGGCAGAAATCATTAGGAGGATATGGAATGGCGCTTGTACCTATGAGGCTGATGCTTGATCACGCCGCTGAAGAAGGTTACGGGATTCCAGCTTTTAACGTCAATAACTTAGAGCAGATTCTAGCAATCATGCAGGCTGCTGATGAAACTGACAGCCCTGTTATTTTGCAAGCTTCTCGCGGCGCTCGCAAATATGCTGGCGAAAACTTCCTGCGTCACCTCGTGACTGCAGCGGTAGAAACTTACCCCCACATTCCTGTTGTTATGCACCAGGATCACGGTAACGGCCCTGCAACTTGCTACTCCGCAATCCGCAACGGCTTTACTAGCGTGATGATGGATGGCTCCCTAGAGGAAGACGCTAAGACACCTGCTAGCTTTGAGTACAACGTAGCCGTTACTCGTAAGGTTGTAGATGTGGCTCACGCTATTGGCGCGAGTGTTGAAGGTGAGCTAGGTTGCTTGGGTTCTCTTGAAACTGGCCAAGGCGAAGCAGAAGATGGCCACGGCTTTGAAGGTAAGCTCGACAAAGATCAGCTCCTTACTGACCCTGAAGAAGCGGCTCAGTTTGTAGAAGCGACTCAGGTAGACGCTCTTGCTGTTGCGATTGGCACTAGCCACGGCGCTTACAAGTTTACTCGCAAGCCTACTGGCGAAATTTTGGCGATTGACAGAATTGCTGAAATCCACAAGCGCTTGCCCAACACTCACTTAGTCATGCACGGGTCTTCTTCTGTTCCTCAGGAATGGTTAGAGATGATCAACCAGTACGGTGGTGCGATTCCTGAAACTTACGGTGTACCCGTAGAAGAGATTCAGAAAGGCATCCAGAACGGTGTTCGCAAAGTGAACATTGATACTGATAACCGTTTGGCTATCACGGCTGCGATTCGTGAAGCAGCTGCCGCTGATCCTAAGAACTTTGACCCTCGCCACTTCCTCAAGCCTTCTATCAAGTACATGAAGCAGGTTTGTACAGCTCGTTATGAAGCGTTTGGCACAGCGGGTCAGGCGTCTAAGATCAAGCAGGTTGGCGTTGACATCTTTGCGGCTAAGTACGCTGCTGGCGAACTCGACGCTAAGGTCAAAGCAACTGCGGCTGCTTAAGCTCTGCTCTACAGCAAAGCTAACTTTGCTTTGCTAAGTGGCAAGGATTAAATAAGTTGACCATTGTTCAACAGCTTGCGTTTAACAGCTTGTGTTAAGCGGCTTGATGCCCACTCTACCCTTCGGGAACGCCAAAGGCGAACGAGAAGAATCAAGCGCTACATCTCCAACCCTTCTCCCGAAAGGAGAGGGAATCTCTAAACTACGCCCTCTCCCCCTGGGAGAGGGTTGGGGTGAGGGCAAAGGGATGTCGTGAATAACCACGTTATTTAATTCTCGCTCCTAAGTCATAAGGTAATGGCCTCGTATGAGTTTTCTCTGCGAGGTCATTTTTATAGGGGACCTGTTGTGTGGCGTGATTATTCACAACAAAATTTTCAGTGCAGGGTTGTTATGCAGGGTTGTTAGTTTGGGCTTGTGCGTAAGTTAGCTCCGTTACGCCCTATTGCGAAAGACGTCTGCGGTGTGAAGATTTTCAAGCGTGTGGCTGATTGGACGCGTCTAAAAAGAATAGTCACGATAGGCTAGGCGTAACCTGCTTAAAGGTTTTGTTGGAAGCAACTTATTTCCAGTCCTGATCTAGTCTTGATCTACAGTGAGTGTGAATTATCATGCCTGAAAACGACTTTAACGCTGAGCCCGTGGCGGCTAACGATCTGCAAAAAAACTACGCGGCTGGTCAGCGGAGCTTTGCTAACGCGAGCTTGGCCTCTGAAGATCTTAGCGAGATTGATTTGAAGGGGGCTGATCTTAGCTACGCTGATTTTAGTCAGGCGAACCTGACGAAAGCGAATTTAAGAGGCGCTGACCTCAGTTACGCTAACCTTTGCGAGTCTACTTTGAGTGGCGCAGATTTGCGGGGGGCCATGCTGATTGGTACTGATTTGCGCAATGCGGATTTAGACAATGCACTGCTGCAAGCGGCGGATTACGATCCGAGAGAAACGCATTTTCCGAAAGAATTTGATATAGACGCTGCGAATATGCGGGCGATCGGCTAGGTGCAGGCATATCGGTCAGCGTCGGCAGCGATTGAGCCAGCATTGATTTAAACTACAGGGCTAAAGTAATAGGCCAATATCTCTGGAATATCAAGATGCCTTGTTGATTCTTCTACTGCACTGTTTTAGTGAACGGTTTTAGTGAACGGTCAGGCATCATGACAGACGATAACGAGTTTCATGCCTATTTGGATTCAAGTGCTCATTCTTTGAATGACTCATTGGCGAACAATGCCAAGCTATATGTGGATGTGCCGCCACCCCCACCACAGAAAATTGAGCGAGCGGCGACGGGGCTGGCACCGATGGAGCGCATTGCGCTAGAAGGCAAAGCGTATAGAGGATTGGCCAGTGGCTCTAAGCCTTGGTGGGTGATGGTTACGGGCTGGGTGATGTTTGGATTGCCCTGCTTGGCTGTGGTGATTGGGTTGGCCCTATCGGGCGGCGGCGTGGAAATGGTGGGGGCGATCGCCATCTGCCTCGTTTTCTTTTGGATTATGTATCGTGGCACCCGCGCAAAGCTGAAACAGCAGCAGCGTAGGGACAAGTATCGCCGTGAGATGGGCGAATAGAGCCAAGCCTTATAAAGGACTTGCGAGTTACCTCCTCAGCGTCTGAATGGCTGCCAGCATACCGCAG
>JBCCOO010000169.1:0-5452 GCA_039025345.1 Cyanobacteria bacterium P01_D01_bin.105
CCTCACTCATCACCAGCGCCAAAGCCTGCTCGATAACCAGCTTAATTCGTCTGCGATGCCGCAGGGAAGTCTGGATGTGGAAGCCGCCTACGCTGCTAAGACACAGAAGGTTGAGACAACGGTTCGGAACTTTTTGACTGATTTTGTCCATGCTCATACCTGGAATCGGGAAAATGGGCAGTTCAAATTGGAGATGAGGGAAGGGGGCGAGCTACGCATTACGGATAAGCAAGACGGACGTGGCGTCGTGTTTGAACGTAAAGATGGCGAAGTCTCATCTAAGCTAGGGGGGCAAGACTTTGCGTATTTTGAGCGGCTATCAGCAAAAATGCAGAATATGTCGGCACAACAAGGGGAGGCTGCTACGCCTCAAGCTTCGCCTACTAGCAACGGCTTTAAGAAAAAACATGCCATAGAAATAGACTGAGGAGAGAATGATGCGCTTCTTTATCGTATTACCTAGCTCTTTGATTATTCTGATTGCGATCGCAATTATTGGAAGCAGTAGAGGAACGCCCGAACCTCAAGCACTTTACCCAGAACCAGAGGGTGTAGAAGAGTTTTTGCGGCGGGGTGACCTCTACAAGAAGGCTGGTAACTATGAGCAGGCCCTAAGCGATTATGAACAGGCCGAACGTCTGGACCCTAATAATAGCGATGTCTATTTGGGTAAAGGGTCAGCGCTATCAGGGTTGGAGCAACCTGCTGCTGCTATTGAGAACTATCTGATTGTGAGAGAAATTGACTTACAAGCAGGTAGAAGCACTCGCCTTATTGATGAGCTAATTAGACAGGAAAAAGAAGCCCTCTAGACCTTTTGAAGTATCTCTCCTAACGCTCACTTTTTCGAGATGTTTAGGATGATTCAATCACTAATCTCAGCATTCGCTGAATACTTCTTATCAGGTGGTGAGTTTGCTCGAATCGTAGAAGCCCGGCAGTTTGCAGCTCAGCAATTAGGCACTTCTGTACTGCCTGGGTCGGCTTTGGCCAAACAGGTGGATGAAGCCATTGAAGCCGCTGTGGTACGTGTTGCGATCGCCACTATCCCATCTAGCCAAACAACCCACGAAGCCTATGACCAACTCGTCAATTTATGCGTACGCCAGCCTCGGCTAGGCGTACGCTCGTCTACCTCAATTCAGCAGCAGGCGTACAGCACACCTATTCCAATTGCGTATCTGGCTTCTGTGCTAGCTGGCATCACCCCAGAAAAGACAGTGTATGAGCCGACTGCAGGCAATGGCGCTTTACTGATTGGGGCAAATCCTGGCTTGGTGATCGCCAACGAACTCAACCCAGACCGTAGTACCGAACTCAAAACCCGAGGCTACCGACAGCTCACTCAAAAAGACGCTCTCAGCTATCAACCTGACAGTCAACCTGATGTTGTCATCTGCAACCCACCATTCGGCACCATCAAAAACGAACAAGGCCGTACTCGCCGCTTTCAGATACACGACACTAAAACAAGCCAGATTGACCAGGTCATAGCCCTTAAAGCCCTAGAGGTTATGAAAGACGAAGGTCAGGCAGTTCTCATTCTTGGCGGAAAGCTTGGTAAAAATGCCGCTGCCAGATCAGAACGCTACAACAGTCGTGAATCGCGTGCTTTCTACTACCTGCTTTATCGTCATTACAACGTCATTCAACACCTTTCAATTTCAGGAGAGCTATACACAAAACAAGGCGCAGGCTTCCCGATTGATCTGATTATCATCCATGGAAAAGGACAATCTCAAAGGCCGCTTCCGGCTGCTGACGTTCCAACGTTTTACGATTCATACCATTCACTCAAGGAAATACTTCCCAATGAACCTATCCGCAAGCTCAACCCTATTCGCACCCTTTTTCAACCATCAGTATCCCGACTTTCCGAATCTTTGGAAGCCCAACCAGATGAGCGGCTTCTTTATCGTTCGGGCACCGCAAACGCTTTCCCAGATAGACGAAACGACCTATCTAGAACTCATACAGACCCGAGTAGACGGACTGATTCAGCACTGGGTAGAGGAGACTTCACTCCACAACGCTCAAAAGCTGCTGACCAGCGCCCTCGACAAGCTAGACAACACTCAATCGACGCCCCTCGTAATGATCACCGAGGACCACAGTTCCTGGCGACAGGTATGGAGCAATTTGCTCATTCACGACAACTGGAGATTTCAGGAACGGATGAGCCACTACGGGATTACCTTTCCACTGATGCTAATAGAGCCGAACAGCTTGGACTATTCCGACTGGATGGATCTTCACAACGACACAACGCTAGAAGAATGGCTAATGACACTCACAGCTTAAATACTGAAGAAACAGCAGACACCTCCCTTCAGCCTCGCCAAGTTCCCTATGTTCCAAAGAGTCAAGGGCAATCGTCCGAAACGCTCATTCCCTACAACATGGCTAGCGCTGCACAGATGGCCCTAGAGCGTTTTGAACGAATGAATGGAAACATCGATGAGTATTTACGCTCACGACTGGGCTACACCTCTGTTTCAGAGCTGCACCGCTACTTCAGCGCTGAACAGATAGACGCTTCTGCCCTGGCTATCAGCAACATAGAACGAGGCTCTGGCTTTATCACTGGAGACCAAACGGGCATCGGCAAAGGTCGTATCTGTGCCAGTATTATTCGCTATGCACAGCAAACTGGCAAGATTGCTATCTTTGTCACAAAAGACAAGCCGCTCTACGCGGATATGATGCGCGATATTCATGACATTGGCTTACGCAACTTCTCTCCATTTATTACCGACAGCAAGGCAGAAATACCGCTAGCAAACGGTGGATTACTGACAACTTCTGGTTCGGCTAAACAGAAGAAAGCAATGATGGAGATGATACGCACGAAGCAGCTGAATGGACACAGTGCAGTCTTCACTACCTATAGTCAGCTTCAAACGGTGAGGAAGAAGGAGCCGATACGGCGAGAATTCTTGAGAACAATCACGCCCAATGCCTTTCTTATTCTCGACGAAGCTCATCAAGCAGGCGGCAGTAAAAATGGCTGGAAAGAGAATGGCCCACCCGACCGTGCCGAGTTCGTTCGCGAACTAGTCGATCTCTCTCAAGGTGTTTTCTACTCTTCAGCTACCTACGCTAAACGTCCAGACGTTATGGACTTGTACGCTAGGCGCACTGAACTGCGACGGGGCGTGCAAAGTATGGCCTCGCTGGAAAATATTCTGCTTCGAGGTGGCGTTCCGCTACAGCAAATCGTGGCGAGTAAGCTCGTGGCAGCGAGTCACATGCTTAGGCGTGAACGCTCCTATGAGGGCATCAGTTTCCAGGCGCAGACCGTCTCTGTAGACCGGGAAGTGGCGGACCAGTTCTCAGCTGCCATGCGAGCGATTAGAGACTTTGACCGCGCTAAGCAAGAAGCGGTTAAGAAGATAAAAGATGAGCTGAAAGCGGAAGCTAAGGCATTTGGAACAGATACCTCTACGGGCGAAGTCGGTGCGAAGAGTACGAACTTTACTTCGCTGATGCACAACTGCATTGAGCAAGGACTGTTGGCACAAAAAGCAGATGCCACTGTCAAAGAAGCAATCTCTTCTCTGGAAAGAGGTGAAAAGCCCGTTATTGCCGTGGCGAACACGATGGGCAGTTTTATAAAGGCCTATGCGGATACTCACGATCTGAACCATGGTGATGACATTAGTCTTTCGTTTGGTGATTTGTTGGAACGGTATTTGGAGCGATCTCGTGACGTACTCATTCGCGACTACCGAGCCCAAATCAATCGTCATCGACTTACAGATGATGAGCTAGGGCGCGGCGCTGTAGGAGCCTATGAAGATGCGCTTGAATGCATCCAAGCAGGTGATTTCTACAGCATTCCGATTAGTCCGATAGATTACATTGAGCAGCAGTTGGAGCGAGCAGGTTATACAGTTACTGAAGTTACCGGACGTAAAGTCGGACTGTCATATAGCGCAGATGGCTCTGCTACCTACAAAATTCGCCCTGTTCAAGCAACTACTGCGAAAGGAAAAATTGATGCCGTTGCTCAGTTTAATATGGGTCAAGCTGATGTTATTTTACTGCTGAAGGGGTGACACAACGCTTGTAAGTCAGTTGCGGCGTGGGGTAAGCATCCTAGGAAAAAGAAAAGATAGGCTAGTTTTGCGAACTCGACCTATCAGGCTCATGATATCTCAACGCTATCAAACTCCGCTCAAGCGCCATCTCGACGCCCGTCAGTACTTGTTGTTGACCCTATTGGTCACCGTCGTTCACAGCTGCCGTGATGTCCGTTTAGAAACGCTGGCCCAATCACTGCCGTTACCGATTTTATTCGAGTCTCGCCGAAAAAAGTCCAACGGTTCCTTACGTTGGGCGTATTCAACTTGAAGCGCTTGTGGCTAAGCCTCATTGAGGTGTTTATCCGCGAATCGCTGCCAAGCGCTGAGCGGGTCTATGTCGCCATAGATCGTACGACTTGGCGCGATACCAATTTGCTGATTGCCAGTATTGTCTGGAAGGGGCGAGCGATTCCGCTCTACTGGGAACGCTTAAAGACCCTTGGCAATAGCCATCACACGAAGCAAATCGCCTTTCTCGCGAAAGCTTTGCCAGTACTCGCTGAGCAGACAGTCGTCGTGCTCGGTGACCGAGAGTTTTGTTCGGTAGAGCTAGCACGGTGGTTAGGCCGCGAGGGACACTATTTCTGCTTACGTCAGAAGAAATCGACCTATGTGTTGATTGAAGATACGCTATGGCTGAAATTAGCACAGATGGGGCTAACGCCCGGCACAAAGTGTTTCTACAACGAAGTAACGGTGACTAAAAGCAAAGGCTTTGGGCCTCTGCGCATCGTCGGCAAGTGGAAGCGAGTGTACCGTGGCTTCGCCCCCGAAGAACCTTGGTTCCTGCTGACTAATCTAGAGACACTTGATGCCGCCGTTGCCGCTTACCAGAAACGATTTGACATCGAGGAAATGTTTAGAGATTTCAAGCTCGGTGGCTATCGACTTGAGGGCTGTCGGGCTGGAAATAGGCGCTTCATGGCAGTTGTTTTACTCGTTGCGATTGCTTACCTTTGTGCCTCAAAGCAAGGCCAACGGCTGAAGCAGCGGGCCCTACAGAAGTACATCGCTAGACCTGAGACACCTAACCGACCTTGTCGTCGGCACAGTTTCTTTTACGTTGGCTTAGCGGCGCATCGGTGGGTGCCTTTTGAACCGGTTTGTCGGCAACAAGTCCAACAATTACTGCGGCTAAATCGTGGCAAAATTCAGTATTATCTGAAGGGACAGAAGGCTATGGACGCCGTTTTACAATGCTTGTAGTTGTTGTGTCACCCCTTCAGCGTAAAAACAACAGATTTCGCACTAACGGCTTAGTTTTCAACAGTTCAAATCTTAATAGCTCAAATTCAGCCTATTTTGTCTATCTACCGTCATCATTCCACCGCAAAGCAACACATCGCGCCAAATCAAAGGCGCATATC
>JBCCOO010000170.1:0-5372 GCA_039025345.1 Cyanobacteria bacterium P01_D01_bin.105
CATCGTGATTATGTTCCTCACCATGATTATGCTCATCCATGGGAGGATTTTGCTCCTCACCATGATTATGCTCATCCATGGAAGGCTCGGCTGGTGAAGCTGGCTCCTGGCTATGATCAGCCATGGGATCAGGTTGAGGGCCTTCTGTTTGAATATCGATGTTGTTTAGTCGATAGTTTGTTGGTTCATTCGTCATTCCATCTGAAGTTTTACCGTTAAATCCGAACGAGATAGTTTCATTAGGCTCAACTTCCGAATTCCAAGCAGCATTTCGAATGACGTAGCGATTTCCGTTTTGGCTGACAATTTCACCATTCCAAAGGTTGGTGATTTCAAAGGGTGCATCAAATTCAATCGTCCAATCATCGATTACCGATGTTGTTGAATTTGTAATTGACAAGTTGCCTGTGAAACCATGTCCCCAGTCGTTAACAATCGAAAATTCAATCATGTTTTGTAAGTTTTAAGCGTTACTCTGGCAATAACGTAGAGCACCCAAATGTTCAGCCCGAGAGGGCTTGACTAATTAAAGGAATAAATACAGAAGCTCAGGGTAATCCCCTTATTGGCAGCAGCACACCTTAGAATTTCGATCTAAATTTTGATCGAAATTCAGGTCAAAGTTTGGCTCTAAATTGAAGCAGTGGATTAAGAGAATTCTCAAATTATTGGGTCTTTTCCATGCTTTAAATGGCTCTGATCACTTGAGCAAACAGCAACATGATGTTTGGCGAGACACACAAGCCAAACACCATCCCAAGAGAAATATCTCTATGGTATGTTCTCTTTTTTACTTGGCTCGGTAAGCCTTACTCAAAATCTGTTTTTTGTCCGGGTTTCCAATTTTCCCGGATGGGATGTAAATAAAAGTTTGGACAGGTCATCGCTCACTTTCAGCCTTATTTCTTTGCTATGCGATGCACCCAAAAGCCCTGCGATTCTATGATCTTCAGACTCTCAGCTATGCCGTTAGCATATCGGCTCGGCATCTGTCTCAATAAACAGACATTCCGCCTTCTCAACTGGCACATCGAATATTTACGCAAAGCATAAGAGTCATGCCAATTGATGTGCATATATACCTATAGAACTGACTCGAAACGAGGTAAAACAACTCTAGAAACAACAATTTTATACAGGC
Organism: Cyanobacteria bacterium P01_D01_bin.105; assembly: GCA_039025345.1. GTDB lineage: Bacteria > Cyanobacteriota > Cyanobacteriia > Phormidesmidales > Phormidesmidaceae > Phormidesmis. The sequence goes on from JBCCOO010000170.1 coordinate 1,142, forward strand.
CGCTGACATTAACCCCAAAATAATCGCCATGCACAAAGAGAACCGCTGGGCATTACTTAAGGTGATGATAGACGTGTTCTAAGTAGGGTGAAGGAGAGCTCTAACCCTTGTCATCTTCGCTGAAAACAATATTGTCAACCGCAGCGCCTGTTGCTGGCCTTAATAAAGGACAATACGTTAATAAAGGACAATACGTTGCCAGGAGTGCAAGCTATCCAGCTCGAAGGGCTGGAAACGCTTGGCAAAAGTCCTATTCTCGTTCGCACTATTGCCAAAGTCACCCCTGGTCAACATCTGCATATCCAAAGGGTGCTTCGCAGACTATTAAAAGACGTCTTTGACCAAGCCAATGCCAATGTTGAGCTGAAAGAATCTCCTCAAAATAATCTAACTGTAAACAATAGACCTTAAGCATCCACTCGAAAAATATCCAAATGAGCTTCTACAGTTTTCAAAAATGAATCAACAACAGGAGATTTTCGTTCAGGATGCCATGCGATCGCTAGCTCTACCTCGGGAGCCGGTGGTTCTAGCGGGCAATACACCACACCACTATGAACCATCAGACTCGACTCAGGGAGCAAGGTGACCCCACAGCCAGCAGCCACAAACCCTAGAATCATTTGTAAATCATTGGTTTCTTGCTGCACCTTAGGCTTAAAGCCCGCTCGATAGCATGCGTCTAAAATTCGCATGAGTAAACCACAACCGTAGTCACTACGTCCTGTTACCCACGGTTCATTCGCCAGTTGACTGAGGGTGAGTGGTGCCGCTTGAGCTAGCGGGTGGGTGTCAGGCAGGGCAACGACCATAGGCGCAGACAACAGCGGCATAACCTTGAGCTCACTGCCCAAAACAATAGGTTCAAGCAGGCCGATATCGAGCTGACCTTGCTGCAAAGCGTCCACCTGCTTGCCAGAGGGCATCTCTTGCATAGTCAACTCTATATCTGGAAAGTGTGTGCGTAGCTGACGAATAATTTTAAGAATAAGCTCATTATGAGCAGCCCCCTCGAACCCTACGATCAATTGCCCTGTTTCACCATGCGCCATGCGGCGAACAGATAAAACACTCCGCTCTATCTGGCTTAAAATTTGCCGACACTCTGCCAAGAACACTTCTCCAGCCGCCGTTAAGGCAACGCGCCGGTTTGCACGCTCTAGGAGCGTAAAGCCAAGCATCTGCTCCAAATTTTGAATCTGCCGACTGAGCGGCGGTTGAGCAATCTGTAATCGCGCAGCGGCCCGCGTAAAGTTCAATTCTTCTGCGACCACTATAAAGTAGCGCAGTTGGCGAATTGTAATATCAATATCCATACCGAAAAGGTATTGTTCCTCGCTAAATAAGTATTGGACGGTATCACTAATCCGAACATATCATAATTGCAAAGAAAATATTAAACCCTCTTATTACCTGCGCTCAGTGTTTGTTCAACATCGTGTTTGTTCAACATCAACAGTTGACTTGTTGTTGCCTGACCTGCTGTTGCCTACTTAAAAGTCACGCATCTGAAAAGGCTGAGTTCGCATGTTTACAGGAGAGGCTTATACGTTTAAAGAAAACCAAAACAAACTAAAAAAAACGACGAAGGATAAACAAGATCGTAGTCCGGCTAGCAAGGTAGCTTTCTCGGCTATTCAATCCTGACAAAAAAGATATCGCGTAGATAAGGAGAATCAAATGAGTACCCCGTATCAATACAATCGTCTGAATAAGGAAGATACTGCTGTACTGATGGTAGATCACCAGGCTGGACTGGTCTCTTTAGTTCAGGACTATCCTCCGAATGAATTTAAGAACAACGTATTGGCACTGGCTGATATTGCTAAGTTCTTTAACTTGCCCACTATTTTGACCACCAGCATGGAAGATGGCCCTAATGGACCGCTGGTAACAGAACTCAAGGAAGCCTTTCCTGATGCGCCCTACATTGCCCGCCCCGGTCAAATCAACGCCTGGGATAACGAAGATTTCGTTGCGGCTGTAAAGGCAACCGGTAAAAAGCAACTGATTATTGCGGGTGTCGTGACCGATGTTTGTGTTGCTTTTGTTGCGCTATCAGCGGTTGAAGCAGGCTTTGATGTCTTTGTTGTGACAGACGCCTCTGGAACCTTTGATGAAGGGGTCAGAGCTGCCGCGTGGGATCGCATGAGCGCTGCGGGCGTACAGCTAATTAACTGGTTTGCCGTTGCCTGCGAGCTGCACCGCGATTGGAGAAACGATATGGAAGGACTAGGGGCTATGCTCTCTAACCATATTCCACTCTACCGGGGCCTGATGATGAGCTACCTTGCTCGCAAAGGCAAGTAAATTTGTCAGTGCAGGGTGATGCAGTTAAGAGAGCATCACCCTGCATTTTCTTTGGCCTGCATTTTCTTTAGGCTTGTTCTTTATATGAGACTCTGTTAGAGCGCAAACATTAATGCCCCGGATTGCAGAACGCGATCGCACTACAATAATCAGCATCACAACGCTCACACCATAACAGCCCTAATATGATAGACAAAACCCAGCATGTCACGGCTGTGATTACCCACCGGGTGAAGCAGGGACGCGCAGAAGGTTACGAAGAATGGATTAAAGGCATCTCAGCAGATGCCAGACAGTTTCCAGGGCATCTGGGCGTCAGTATTTTACGCCCACAGCCTGGAACCTCAGCCGACTATGTGTTTGTGCTTCAGTTTGATGCCTGTAGTAACTTGCAAGCTTGGCTTAACTCCGATGTCCGCAAAAGCTGGATTGAGCAGGTTCAACCCCTGATTCAAGAACAAGAATCGGTACAGGTGCTCACAGGATTAGAGTCCTGGTTCCAATTGCCAAAGCAGGCTGCGGCTCCCGCACCCAAGCGTTACAAGCAGGCAATTCTGATTTGGCTAGCCGTGATGATTGTAGCTGTGTTTGTACAGCCATTAATTGCACCTTTGCTGCAATATTTGCCTTGGCTCTTGCGCTTAGCGGCCAGCGTTGCGGTTACCGTGTTCCTTCTATCGTATGTCCTCATGCCGCGCTTGACCCGTTGGTTCAAGGGCTGGTTGTTTGCTAGCTAAATGAGTAGATCGTAAGAAGTTTAAATGAATACCCTCATCTTGAAAATCTTGCAGAAAGCCAGACGCTGCTGCCCATGGCCGCGGCTCTGCGCGACGATGGCGATGGGAACAGCCGTAACACTATCAACAGCATCAGCGGCACTCGGTGCTGAACGCATTGAGTTTTTTGTTGGCCCGTTTGAACCGGTCATTTGGGTTGAAGATTTGGAAAGGCTTGCAGAAGACGGCACCGTTACTGAACGCTTCAGCAGGTTTGCCAACCGGTTAGATGAATCACAACTACAGTCATTCAGAGCATTTCTAAATGCCTCTTTAGAGGTTGATTTAACCACGGTTTCTCAGGTGTCTTACTGGCAAGTTGGTGAGCGTTTTTAAGAACGTATTGGGCAAGTTGTCCAAACGAACAACTTTCTCAATGGCGGACAGGCCCTACGCGCCGCGCTAATTTTTTCAGCGGCAGATGGCGATGGCATTACCGTTTTAGAACTGCTTCAGGAATATCCGTTAGCGGTTATTCAGCTAGACTTTGCGCTGGTGCAGCAAATCCTTCAAGAATACCAACGTTTTTTTGCGGATCGCGAATCCCTGCTGACGCAGCTGCGAACCCTCAGCAGGAATGAGCCATCCACAAGATTGCTGACACAGCCAGCCAGCCAAGCAACCAGACAAGCACGACCTGAGCAAGCCGGCCCGTACACCTGGAAACAAGAAACCCTAACGTTTCAAAATCCCTTACGAGAGGGAGACATCCCTTTCGATGTGTATCAGCCCCAAATCCAGCGTCAGTCTAGCCACCCAAAAAATACAATTGCATCCACACCTGTGATTGTGTTTTCCCATGGTGTGGCTTCTGGGCGCAGTGCCTTTCTCTATTTAGCGCAACATTTGGCATCCCATGGTTATGCCGTTGTAGTTCCCCAACACTACGATGATAATCGAAAGTATTTTCAATTTTTAGCGGGCCTAGAAACCCCACCCAATCCCATTACGCTGATCAGCCGTCCTCAAGATATTTCGTATGTATTAGATGAATTAGAACAACTGTCTCAAACCCGCCAAGGCTATGACTCATTAGACCTTGATAATGTTGGCGTGTTGGGTCATTCGTTAGGTGGGTTCACCGTACTCGCCGCCGCTGGAGCAGAGCTGAACTTTGATGAGGTAGAACAAAACTGCTCTATAGA
>JBCCOO010000171.1:0-4991 GCA_039025345.1 Cyanobacteria bacterium P01_D01_bin.105
CTCGGCAAAGATATTAAACCGCTGACTGAGATCGTCTTGCCATTTTTGGCGCAGCATAGCTGGGCAAATAATCAACAGACGTTTAGCATCTTCGCGAGTCTGGAGTTCTTTCCAGATATACATGGCCTCAATGGTTTTACCCAGGCCCACCTCATCAGCAATCAGGATACGCCCTACGGGTGAGTTAAGAAACTTCAGCACTGGCTTGAACTGGTGTGCGTAGAAGTCTGTCTGGCTAGACTCCATGCTGTAAAACACATTGGTAAGATGACCTTGGATTTTTTGAAACGTGAGAATGCGTCTCAGGTCATCGGGACCACCAAATCGCCCCCGTCGCATCAGCCCCTCAATGCTTTCGTCATCGCCATATAGCTCCAGCAGGTTCTTAGGTAGATAAGTTCTTTCGGCTGGACCAAACTTTACCTCGACTAAGGTGTGCCTACCGGCTTTTCTCACCCGACCAGTGGTTTTACCCCGTCTTCCAGGATTGGCTTTTAAGCGTACTTCTTGACCAGATTCTGCTGGGTTCCAGTTGTTAGCAGACTGAGCAGGCTGAGGGGTTTGAGTCATGAGCACTTTCAACGACAGCAAAAGAATATTAAGTTTAAGCTATAAATGACATAACCCCTTTGGGCTTTATGTCAAATCCCTTGTATCCTCATAGCGAGTTCGAGGTGTGTCTGGGTAAATGGGCAGTTCGCCATCCTCAATCTGGCTTGGCAAGAGGATTTTAGGTCCTTGCCATTTCGGAATACACAGCCCGTAAGCAACTGAAAAGCGGTTGAACTCCTTGGGTTCAAGGCCATTAATAGACAGGGTCTCTGGAGCAGGAATTTGTTTGATCTGGTAAGGAGGAATACCTGCTCTATCCTGTTGAAAATCACTGTGGGTAGACCGAATAGTATTCTGGAAGAATGAAGTGTTACCACCACCCCCACCAATGAATACCCTAAGATTATGGCCAATGTCATCTGCGACCACAAAACCGGGGTGAGAATCCAGATGTTTTTTGTTGCCTTTCATAACGACAGTAGCAATGAGTTTTTGAACCTCACGACGGACTTGACTCTGCTGCAACTTATCTTGTAAGTCATAATCAGAGGTATTGACTAGCGCTTGACGAATAAGTTCGACCGAGCTGTGGAGTTCAGCTGCAGCTTGTTGAGTGAACGCGATCACTCCTAGCGGCTCTACTTCTGCCTTGTAAAAGTCAACGTGGTCGTAAAAGTCAATATGCTCTCCGTCATCTCCACGCCAAAACCTGAAAGCGGCTCCGTCAAGAGTGCCGTCACCTATATCAAAACATGTATAAAATCCTTCTTGGGCCTGACGTGAACTGAGAAATGACCAGACAGCAGCGGCAATCTCTTCGGTAGTTGTTATACAACCCAATTCATCTATGGAATTATTAGCCATCCAATACTGTAGATGGGCAATCAGTTGATTAAGCATAGGAATGGTAAGCCGAGCACTCTCCAGTGGAGTGTAGTTAAGCACCCAAGCTAACGATAAAACCCTCTTAAAACGCTCTCGGGCGGGTGAATCACAATATTTTACGGGCACACCAATATTAACGCTCCAGCCAGCAGTTTGATTAACAAACAGGTCTGAGCGATTGGTTTGAATCCATTCCTGAGCACGTCTAATTACCTTGCTGAGGTAGTATGCACAAAGGTTTTCAACTGTGGTTGGATCTTCTAACTCTGGAGTTTGTTCTAGCCGCCATGCCGATTCAGAAGGTAGGTCGAGATGAGCTAAGCGCATCTTGATAAAATCTATTGATTTTCGTATGGAGAAGTCGGCCTCTTTCCATTCGGCTACGGTAAGTCCAGTCAGCAGAGTCCCGTCCTGTAAGATGGCAATTTTAGTAGGAATCAGGGTTTGGTCCAGAGAAAGACCGTTTTGGGTTGCCTCTGCATCCGCAAAGGTAACGATTTCTGATAGTTCTCGGCCTATGTCGCGAAAGCAGACTTTTGTAAAACCAGTACCGAAGTCAATGCCCAGGTTGATTTCAAGGTCGTACCCTTCACCAGTGGGAAGTTGAGGAATGATTTGGCTGAAATCAGCAGCCGGTTCCTCACCTGAGGATACAGGAACTTCGGGTAATACTGATGGAACTGATGGAATAGTAGTCTCAGGCTGAAGAAGCCGCTCTCTGAACCGAATAATTAGATTTTCAATCTCTTGCCGCAAATAGGCCAGATCGCCACGAAGCTGGAGAATATCGCCTTCTAAGCCGGTTATACTACGGTTTAAGGCGGCTTGCTGCTCATTGAGTAGCTGCTGTTGTGTTTGAGCTAAGCTTTGTAATTCCCGCTCAAGATTTTCTTCGGTCTGCGCTGCGCCAGTATCAAGTGATATTTGAAGATTTCGAAGATTAGCCGCTAGATCTTCCAACCTGGAGAGGCTAGCAAAATCAGACATGTTCTGACCTTGCTGTTCGGTTAACTCTCGAATTGCTTGGATCTCATTAGAGAGGATCTGGATACGCTGGTTAATATCACTGTCTAGGGCCTGGAGGGCTTCTGTAGTAGCGTAGGTGAGCGCTACATCGGCTGACTGCTGCTCGGTTGCCTGGGCAAGCGCGTTCAGATTTTGCTGAAGGAGTTTGTTTTGTTGGCTGACCCTATCGAGGCGCTGATCGATCTGGGTAATGATGGCCTGAGTCAGGTGTCGCTCAATGTGCTGCACTTGCTGACGGCGGCTGATCAAGTTGAGCGCTACAGAAACGGACAGAGGTGCAACAGCATAGGCGATTTGCCGGGTCGTGATGGCTGCAATAGCTCCCAAGACTGAGGCCGAAACGGAGGCATATTCGGCGAAGCGGATCAATTTATAGCGATTAATTGCCATAGGGAATTTCGTTAGTAAATTTCAATAGCTCTCATAGATATTTATGCTTTAGGCAAGCATTTGATTATGAAAGGAGTCGCGCAGGCCTAGGTAAGTCGAGTGTCCATATCATTATTCCCCTGCTTGCTGTTTGAGTAGACTGACGACATCTGTTGACAACCACAGACCCGCATCTTGAACAGTTTGCAAGGGTTTCACGATAGAGGGAATTAGCTTTCGCCTTTTTGCGAGTACGAGCGCACCCCCAGTTCCTAGCGTAGAAATCCTCAGTGATCGAGCACAGCGTCTTGCCGCAGAATCGTCTACCATCGCACGATGACCAGGATTTGCTAATGCAAAGCTGAGGACGGCAGACTCACCTATACCAAGATCCCAAGCCGCGATCGCAGGATGAATATCGACATGGGTTCGGTTGATCCAGCTCACAGTGGGTAGCTGATTTGCTGCCGCATCAGATTTGATAGCGGTTACTTCATCATAAACAGCCTGGGGAACAATAATGGTTTCAAAGAGTTGTGGCAGCAAATCAGCCTGACTGCTCTTGAAAAGAACAATCAGGGGTGAGGCATTGATGACAACCTGATTAATCAGCACTCGCGAGTTCCTCAGCGAGTTCCTCAGCAGTGTATTGAAAGACTGAAACACGATAGCGTGCCAGGGTATTGATAAAGTTGGCTCTGCTGAGGCCAGCAATTTCGGCAGCTTTTTCTTGGGAAACTTCACCCAGCTCATACCACTTGACAGCAGCAGCGACGCGCATTTCTTGGACGAATTCATCGGGAGCTTTGCGCAGTGCAGAGAATATAGTTTCGGGGAGTTGAATTTGAATCGTTTGCATAGTTTTAAGGTTTGTTATAGATAATTTTGGCTTCAGCAAGGACCTGATCGTAAAAATAGCATCGTGCTTCGCCTCTATGGTTTGCCTCCTACAGTAACTTTAGCTAACTCACCGTAGAGCGGTGTATGCCCTATCCAGACTGATAGCCGCATCACCTACTACCCATCCAAACCAATCCAAAATCTACAATCCATTTGCATTACAATTAGAGGCGTTGCCAGCCTTTAACCCTATGTCTGAGCAAACGCAGTCTCCAAAAAAATCGGCCAAATGGAATCTGGGTCGCTTTTTTGAAACCCTCAATTTTTTTGAAGCAGTCCCTGTCGTCAGCTGGTTTCAGCAAATGTTTTTTAACTCAACGCCGCCCCCTCCGCCTGCCCTACATGCCAATGTCGTCTTCGACTTTCAGCAACCGACCGAAGACCTGCGGCAGCTCTGGGGAGCCTTAGATGACGTCGTCATGGGGGGCGTCAGCGCCAGTTCGGTGCAGATCCAGCCCGACGGGATGCTGTTTACCGGCTACGTCTCTACTGAAAACTCGGGTGGGTTTGCCTCGGTGCGCACTCGCAACTTTGAGCCTGCGCTAGATCTCAGCAGATACACTGGCATCCAACTGCGTGTTAAGGGTGACGGTCAGCGCTATAAGTTTTTCCTGCGGGATAGCAACGCCTGGGACAGTGTGGCCTATGCCTACTCATTCGATACGGTGGTGGATGACTGGGTTGAGGTACGCATTCCCTTTGCTGAGATGAAGCCTGTACAGCGGGCTAGAACGATTGAATATCGGCCATTAGAAGCTGGCAGAATCTACTCGTTGCAGGTGATGCTCAGCAAGTTTGAGTATGATCGAGCGCTGAATCCTCACTTTACAGCGGGGGCGTTTCAGCTGTTGATTCAATCAATTGAGGCGTATTAACCTCGACTGTTGCACCCCGGCAAGCTTCACACCGTAATCGTAGACATTACGACATCTTTGAGCTGCTGCTGCGCTCGGAGTTTTGCGATCGCATCCTCCACCTCAGCCGTCCCGCCGCTCAACAATAGCAGAGATGAGGTTTCACTACGATTAATTGTCTCGACATAGAGTGAGCCTGAGTCAGACTCAACGTCGGCGTCGGGCGTTAGCTTAGCCACGGCAATCGCGCGCAGGCGTTTGTCGTCATATGCATAAACATCGACCTTAAAAATGACAGCCAGCCGCTCCAGGGCGCGTTTTAACATGGCCTGCTTTTGCTCAGTCGCCCGAAAGCTTAGCAACAGGCGCGCATCGTTTACCGTGATTGAGGCAATACCGCTGCCC
>JBCCOO010000172.1:0-4941 GCA_039025345.1 Cyanobacteria bacterium P01_D01_bin.105
GTCCCTTGCGCTGCAGAAGAGTGGCAATAGAGTTTGCCATTATGCTTTTCAGTAATAATCTGATAGCTAATCGAAAGGCCCAGTCCTGTGCCTTTACCAACGGCCTTGGTGGTAAAAAATGGGTTGAAGATATGCTCTACAACCTCTTGAGGAATGCCGCCACCGTTATCTGCAATTTGAACTGCAACAGCGTCAGGCTTTAGCATAGAAGTTGTTATTTTAATTTGACTCGGGTTCTCTTTTGCTTGGTCAGGGTTGTTTATATTGCGCTCTTCTAAGGCATCGATTGCGTTTGCCAAAAGGTTCATAAAGACCTGATTGAGCTGGCCTGGAAAACATTCCACTGCGGGCAACGCCTCGTAGTCTTTGACAATATGGATAGGGGGTTTTCCGGGAGAGGGTTTCAGTCGGTTTTGAAGAATCATCAGCGTACTGTCTATACCCTCATGAATATTGACAGTTTTAGCGTCTGATTCATCCAAACGAGAGAACGTGCGCAACGAACTCACGATTTCTCGAATGCGTTCGGTGCCTACCCGCATAGAGGTGAAAAGCTTGGGTAAGTCGTCCCGAATAAAGTCAGTATCTAGTTGAGAAGCGCATTCAGTCACCGCAGGCGCTGGGGCGGGATAAGCCTGCTGATAAACATCAATCAGCTGAAGCAGATCGCTAACATATTCGTTGGCATGGGCCAGATTGCCATGAATAAAGCTCACCGGATTATTGATTTCATGAGCGACACCGGCCACAAGCTGTCCTAAACTCGCCATCTTTTCCGACTGAATGACTTTGAGCTGGGCGGTCTGAAGCGCTTTCATATTCTTTGCTAGCTGTTCGGCTTGTGCTTGCGTTTGCGCATGCAAACTCGCCTGTAGCAATGCCACGCTGAGCTGATCGGCCACCTGCTGTACAAAATTAACGTCAGAATCTGTCCAGTTGTGGGGGGCATCGCACTGATGAATGCACAGTAAGCCCCACAGTTCTGAGCCTTTGAGCAAGGGCATAACCATTTGCCCTTTGATTTGAAACTGTTCTAAAAAGACCGTATGACACTCTTCAAAGTTGGCTTTTCTAATATCTGCAATAATCTGCATCCGGCCTTTCTCATACTTCTGGGCGTAGTTCTCCCCAAAACAATGATCTTCTAAGGATGTGCCCAGTGCCGAGTCATAGCCACGACGCACATCTTCTGCGACAAACTCGCCCCGACAATATTGAGACCCATCATTAAACTGGAAAATGCCAACGCGATCGGCTTTGAGCGATCGCCTCACTTCTTTCGCCGTCGTCTTAAAGATCGTCTCCAAATCCAAAGATTCTCGAATTTTAGCCACCACATCAAACAAAATTTGTCTTTGTTCAGCGGCTTCAGTCTGCGTCTGCGCTCGAATCTGGCTACTGTTGAGGGTGTTGGCACTTTGAAGGGCAATACTCAAGTGACTGGTTACCTGCAATAGAAAATCGATTTCTTCTTGTTGCCAGTCGTAAGGTGCACTGTGCTGATAGGCACCGAGCAGTCCCCACAGCGTTCGCCCCACAAAAATGGGCACCAGCGCATAGGCTCGAACCTGATACTGCTCAAGGAGATCTAAATGGCATTGCGCATAATTGGCCTGGTAAATGTCATTAATCGCCAGCGTTTCATTCTTGCGATAGCGGCCCCCTTGAGTCTCTTTGAGGTGCGTATCTTCCCAAATGTTATTTTCACCAAAAGGTGTCTTCAGGGCTGGCTCCAAACTCAATCGACTAAACGTGCTCACAAACTGACCGCTCCAGTCTGGATTGAATCGATAGATTGCAATGCGATCAACGTTTAAAAGACTCGTGACTTCTTGGCAAGTCATCGACAAAATCTCATCGACATCGACAGAAGCAAGTACCTTCCTGACAACTGCGCTCAGCGATTGTTGCCGAGTGTTTAATGCCTGCAGCTCCGATGCTTTCTGCTTTGTCTGCTGCTGTTGATTGGTGTGGTGAAGCGCATTGCCTAAATAGTCGGCAGCGTGAGCAAGGAACATCGTTTCATATTTATCCCAGGGGCGCGGCGCAGAATGCTGATAGGCCGCAAGCAAACCCCAAAGCTGATTGCCCACAAACACCGGCGCAATGGCATAGGCGCGGATCTGAAACTGCTCCAGCATCTCAATATGACACTGGGTATGGCCCGCCTGGTAAATATCAGCTACGGCAAACGAATCGTTTGTTTTATAGCGTCCGCCCTGGGTTTCTTGTAGGTAGGTATCGTCCCAAACCTGGTCACAGCCAAACGCTTCAATGCTGTCCCAGGGTTTCACCGCATAGCCATAGGCCTTGATAAACTGACCGCTCCAGTCGTTATTAAAGCGATAAAGTGCCACCCGCTCTGCGTTGAGGAGTCTTGCAATGTCTTGGCTAGTGGTTGTAAAGATCCTGCTCAGTTCCACTGAATTGCGAACCTTGTGGAGGATGCGTCTTAGTGCTTTTTGATAGTCTAGCTGCCGGGCTAGCTGCGCTTGAAAATCATCGGCAGTAAAGGGTAATAAAGTAGAAGTCATAAGAGAATTTAGCTATATGCGAGGGGACTATAGAAACACCTTCACACCGTGTTATTAAGCAGAATGTTATTAAGCAGAATGTTACTAAGCAGTGTGTTGCTGAGCAGTGTGTTGCTGAGCAGTGTGCTGTCAAGCAGTAGCCACAACACAACTTAAACATCACAGGTGGTTCAACTTGATTTTGCCCAGCATTCGGCAGCAGCGCTAAATTCAACTCATTTCAGTAACCATTCATTTCATTAACCACTATGCCGATAGTGAAATGAATGGTGACTTGACTTTCTACTGATGACTTCTCTATTGGCGACTTCTCTTCTGGCGACTTCTCTCCTGGAAACGTCTCTTCTGGCGATTATTATTCAATCGCAATCTTCAGCTCGTAAGTAGCATTGCCTCGGGTGCCGCCCACAATAATTTCGTATTGGCCTGTGTCTGGCAGGTAGATAGATTCTTGCACCGCTTCTCTGACCAAAATAATGCCGCTGGGAGCGACTACATCGAACACGGCATTATTTTCTAGTGAACTGATTGAGAGCGCCATTTGCTGCCCGCCTTGGGCTGAGAGGGTGTAGAGATCGAGATCGCCCCTCACCACCGCATTACTCACTATCGTTCCACTTTTACCTGCATCAAAAAAGACTTCCTTCCTCCAGATCTGATTCGCGCCGTCCAGCAAATCTCGGGCGTCCAATCCATCTTGCTGAAAAACAGCGTCCACGACATCACAGCTTTCTAAGCGTAGCGTTTCTCTCTCGGTACTCAGCCCCTGTGCAGTGACTTTCCACGTTTCCTGCGAGTTTTGCTTGTCAAACTCTATCCAAGTGGCAACATCTAAATTCAAATTGCTGCCGTCGATGGTTCCATCTAGCTTCTGGCGGTAGCTGGTGTAATAGCTGTTTTTATCATCGTGAATGGTGCCTTGAAAATCACCGGTGATTCTATCGGCAGCATCGACCGTCACACGCGCGTAAAGGTCTTGGTCGTCACTGTTGGCCTGATAGCAGTACTCGCCAGGGATGAGCGCAGGGGCAATGGGCTTTGGCTTATCTTTCGTATATACCGCGTCTTTACTATCTACGGCCTCTGGTTTGGTCGCTGACAAGGATCCATCTTCAGCCTGATCGGCCTGAGTTTGCCCAGACGGCTCACCCGCGGCGCCCTCAGAGGCGCCTATTGTTGAGAGGCCAGTCGGTGTGGCGTTGCAGCCAACCAGTAATAGCAGGGAGAGCAAGCACCCGTAACGGTGCATAAAAGATGACGACATAGGTAAATTCCTCGTTAAGCAGACCTTAAGCAGATCTTAGATAGAAAATAAGCGGGGCGGGTAGGCAACCCCTTCCCGTACGACGGGAAGGATAAGGGCGGTGCTTCACATCTCTTTTACAAAACCCTCATCACTATGGCCCAGTCAGCGACGAGTAGCGTTTTTTCAGCCCTTGCCCAAAGCCATCAGGGTCGTTTAGCTGAGCGCGTTAAAGACCTCTCTATCCACGAGTTCATAGGGTTTTTAGAACATACCACCCGTGATTTTGAGCAGTTCTTAAAGGTGATTGATCTGATTAACAATCAGTCTTTAGAACCGATGTTGGATGAGCTGCTAGAGACATTTACCCTCAAAATTGGTCAGATTTTGCAGGCCGATAGAACCACTATTTTTGTGGTAGATGACGACCGACAAGAGCTGTGGTCTAAAGTGGCCCAGGGCGGGCGTAAGCAGGGAGATACGCAAAGCCTAGAAATTAGAATCCCGAAAGATAAAGGCATTGCGGGGTATGTTGCAACTACAGGGCAAGCGCTCAACATTCCAGATGCTTACGCAGACGATCGCTTTAGCGCTGCGACTGATCGTCAAACGGGCTATAAAACGCGCAATATTTTGTGCATGCCCGTGATGAACCATGAGGGCAAGGTGGTGGCGATCGCCCAGCTTCTCAACAAGCTTGCCCCAACCGCTTTTTCTGCTGAAGACGAGACCAGCTTTGCTCGATTTGCCCCTGCCATCGGCATCCTCCTTGAAACCTGTCAGTCTTTTTACCTGGCGGCCCGCAACCAAAAAGGCGTCGCCGCGCTGCTAGAGGCGATTTCTTCTATGGAGCAAAGCCTCAACTTAGAAGTCACGCTGCAGTCGGTGATGACGGCGGCTCGCAATCTCATGCAGGCAGACAGAAGCACGCTGTGGCTATTAGATGACGCTAAAAACGAGCTGTGGTCTCAGGTGAAAAGTGCCGATGGCGGCAGACTCATTGAGCTGCGATTACCGGCAGATAAAGGTATTGTGGGCCACGTGGCCGAGACAGCAGAAACGCTAAACATTATGGATGCCTACCGCGATACCCGTTTTGATCCGTCTTCGGATACGAAGACGGGCTATAAAACGCGCAATATTTTGTGTATGCCCGTGTTTAAC
>JBCCOO010000173.1:0-4833 GCA_039025345.1 Cyanobacteria bacterium P01_D01_bin.105
GATATGGCACGCAAGAGGCAACTCGTAACTCTGATAGCGTTCGCTTTTCTTCCGCGGATAGCTGGATGCGTAATGGGGCTGGCATTAGGCAATCTGTGCACAACCTCTTTATCCTACAAAATATTGGGTATACCTACTTATGCCAAGTTTTAAGCAAGTTACTTGATATTCATTCCTGTCTAGGCGTAAACTGATCTTCAGTACTTAAATCTGTTATCTGTGCTAATAAATGTCACTAACTGAAATATTTTCTGCGGGCGGCATTGTGATGTGGCCGCTTCTGCTGTTTTCCCTATGGCTCATTGCCGTTACGGTAGAGAGAGGGCTATTTTGGCTCAAGGTAAAAAAGCAAGAACGACCTGTTGTCAAAAGTATTCTCGAAATTTATAGAACGAATCCAGACGCTGTCTTTGCCAAACTCAAGCAAAATATCAACCTGCCGATTTCTCGTATCTTTTTAGAAGCACTGGAACTAGAGGGCGCTTCACCCAATCAGTTTCGCATAGCATTAGAAAGTGCAACCCAGGCAGAATTACCCTTACTCAAGCGGTTCAACACTGTTTTTGAAACCATTATTGCAGTTGCCCCATTGCTAGGACTGCTGGGGACTATCTTGGGTCTTATTCGTTCCTTCGCCTCGCTCAACTTGGGAGGATTAGACGGCGCTAATACAGGATTAGTTACAGGTGGCATCAGTGAGGCGCTCGTTTCGACAGCGGCTGGCATGATTGTGGCCATATTTGCGCTGCTGTTTGCTAATTTATTTCGCGGCTTTTACAGACGTGAGGTGGCCCTGTTACAAGAATATGGCGGTCAGCTAGAGATTTTATACGAATGGCATCACCAGGCAACAAATCCGCAGGAGAGCACATATGCGAGTCGTTGATAATGAGATAGATACTCCTTTAAGCGTCAACATCCTTCCGATGATTGATGTCATTTTTGCAATTTTGGCATTTTTTATTATTTCAACGCTGTTTTTAACCCGTTCAGAAGGGTTTTCTGTAGACTTACCTGAAGCTGAAACATCGCAGTCTCAGAGTGAAGCCATTATCACCGTTACGATTGAAGAAAATGGAGATCTCTCCATTGATAAGGTGCCAGTGGCTTTGAATGAGCTCACCCAGACGGTTCAAGATCAGATGGGAGAGAGTAGTGAGGCTCTAGTGACCGTGCAGGCAGATGAAACGATTGACTATGGTCGAGTGATTGCTGTGATGGATGAGCTTCGGATGGTTGAGGGCGCTAGTTTGGGAATGGCTACTCGGAGGCCTGGAGGATTAGTTGATAGCTCGGCAGAGCAGTGAATATATCGACTCAGAGTCAATAATGTTTAGGTGACATCATTCAAATGCTCATCTTGTGGATAGAGCGCGGGTTTGTTGATTTATCTCAAGAGCTTTCTGATTTACTCAGCCTTTTACAGCGTGTACCGAATGCATCCGGTACACGCTGTAAGTTGTACTCAGCCAAGTAACAAACGCTATATAGGCGCGGAAGCCCCTGACAGATGTCATCTACAGACGTCTTCATAGCCCAAGTGATTCGGGCTTGCATTGGTAACAGCACTCATCACAACAGCTTTATTCGCCATTAGAGCTAACTATTCCGAAGGCAGGGAAATATCTGGAACAGACGCAGGTTCCGATGGCGACGCGACAGGTTCCGGTGACGGTGCGACAGGCTGTGGTGACGCAACAGGTTCCGGTGGTGGCGCGACAGGTTCCGGTTCCAGTGCAGCTTCAGTAGGAGCGGGCGGGAGAGCTGGTTCTGGAGTAGACGCTGGCGGTTCTATACTTTCATTGACTGGCGGTTCTGTACTCTCAGAGACTGGCGGCTCTGTACTTTCAGAAGCGGCTGGGGTTGAAGGCTCTGGAGTAGAAACAGGTTCCGTTGTGTTTGCTTCAGTTGGCGCTACTGCAGATTCAGGCACACGCTCCTCTACAATTTCTCTTTCAGGCGCAGCAGGCTGGGGGGCTGGTCTCGTCACAGACTCTCTTTCGCCGCGTCGTCGAGCGGCCCGTGATCGCTGCGAGCCTTCAATGCCAAAATCAATTTCAATAGAAACCGAACCACTACGTCCGCCGCTGTTCATTTCATAGTTACGAGCAGCTTCTAATGCAGCCCTATCTAGAGCGGCATTACCACTTGACTGTTCTAGCACCGCGCCAATGACTTTACCGTTTTCGTCATATCGCAAGCTGACAGCAGGTGAACCTTCAATACCTTCATCTAAAGCTTCTTCAGGATATTCAGGGCGATCGCACCGGCGACAGCTCACCGTTGTCGGCCCGCTACTGTCCCCATTGCCATTTCCTGTGCCCGTCCCTGCTCCGCTTCCAGTGGGTGCTGCGGGCACCTCTTCTCTTCCTGTAGGGCTGCCCGTTTCAGCACCGCGCCGGGCACGGGCAAGGCGCGCTCTAAGGGCAGCAAGATCAGGCGCTTCAGCATTGGGATTCGCCTCTGCCACAGACACTTCTGGCTCTGTCGCTAGGGATGGTGAATCTGATGGTTCCGCTTCAGATTCGGCCTCTACCAATGGGGTCGGAGTCTCTTCAACAGGTTCAAGTGGCTGAATGGAATCCGGTGAGAGCTGAGGTTCAGGCGGCGCAGAAGCGACTGGAGGCGGCGCAGATACACCGCCTGAGATTTGAGCTTCAGCGGCAAGTTCTGCCTGAGCGACTGCTTCTGTCAGCGCTTCCACACTTTCTTCTGGAGAAATTTCTTCAATCGGCGTCTCGGGTGGCTCGACCGGCCCAGTCACAACCAGGGCAATGCGCTCCGGTGGTTCAACCACATCTGCTGGGATAAGGGCCATGAGGGGGATGAGTCCTAAATGTGTCCCCACTGCAACAACCAACCCTCTCATCAACCACTTTTTCGTGGTCGCATCTTCTTTATCATGTTGCTTTTGGCAAGTATGCGAGAGGCTCATGGCAGCAATTTTATGAGAGCGATCAATGCGGTGTTTTGATAAGAGCGATGGAGCAATTAATGAAAGATAGCCACCCTCAACGAGATTGATTCCCAACTTCGGTTGATAAGTTAAGTCTACCCCTGACGGGATCGATTCCCATTTTACAATAGCGCGTCTATCAACTTAATCAACTATCCTATTTTGAATTTTAGAGAATCTCTTACATTACGGACAGCGTCTAAACAAATAACATTTAAACGGCGATGTGTATGTGCAGTGAGGCACTAAACTCCTAGGAATTGAGCGTCTAGTAATAGTATGTTGTGTAAAGTTTGAGTTAAGTGGTGAGCACCATCCAGTTACACAACACCTAATATATTCCTTAAAGGATAGATAGAGCTATATAGGTATAGTTGACATATCTTTCGAAAGCACCAGACCGTGCTCAAAAGTCATTCCTTTATCTATGTGCTCACAGGACAATTAGAGAAGCTAAAAAACTGAATCTCATTAGAGCATGCTCGTTATTTAGCTCAGTATCTCGTTGAAAGAGAACAAAGATAAATATGATCGAGATAAATGTAATTGGCTAAATTAAGTTTTGAAGTGTGGCGTAATTGAATGTGAGAAAAATTACTCAATCACTAAAGAATAGGCTAAGGAGAGAATCAAAGAGATAGGCTATCTATTCAATAGTGATAAGAATGATTACTGATAGTGCTATGGTTTAAGTAACCTCTAGGCTATCGAAACATCTAGGCCATCGAGTTGAGTAACTGCCGACTGAGTGCTTTGCACTTGTACAACCATCGCGACTATGACCACAAGATTACAGCTGAGGAATTGGACTGACTGGCTAACCCCTTCTTGTTCAGGTGATTCACAGCTTTTTCATGCAGATGTTTCTGATGATGTTCATATTTGTCCCTCACATCTAGGGCAAGGCTATTTCCAAAAAATTCGCCTACAAGATGACTTGACGCTCGTCATTCTTGACTACACCCTCAATCAGGACTTGGTCATTGAGTCTGCCGATCAAAGCTGCGATCTTGAACTGACGTTTCATTTAGATGGCTGTACGGCTGGGTACAGTTTTTTCTGCCCAGCCTCAGGTTCGCAGCGATTGGGCGTTATACCGGCTAATCGGCGATTTTTCAAGGTCGAGGTGTTTTGTAAACAACCCGCTCACATACATTACTACCACTCCTTTTTAGAGCGATTGTCCCCTCAGATGTATGACATTGCTGAGCACCTGCTGCAAACCCTTAGCCGTTCCCAAGGGCGCAGAACAAAACCTACGTTGGCGAAGGCTGTAGAACAGCTACCAAAGATGCTAGCCACCACATCTGATAGCTTACTTAGACCAGAAGTAGTTGATTTAATTTACGATGACACGATCGCGTTGCAGTGCGCGGCTCGGGAGCAAATTACCCCTGGCATGAATCGAATAATTGGCCAAATTCTGAGCTGCCCATATCAGGGAAAGACCCGTCGTACTTACTTAGAACGCAAAGTCCTAGAGCTAATTGCTTTGCGTTTTGAAGCGATGCTACAGCGTGATTTGAGTGATGAAGACTTGGCAGGGATTTATCAAGCTGGCAGGATTTTGCGACAGCAGCTTGCTCATCCACCTAGTGTAGATGCACTCGCTAGACTGGTCAGCACCAATCGATTCAAGCTTAATCAGGGATTTCGTCAGGTGTACGGCACAACGCCCTTTGGTTATGTGCGCGACTGTCGTTTGCAACAGGCCAAACGGCTGTTGATAACATCAGAGCCTGATTGACTGACAAAACATAGGTTCAAGTGCGGTGAAGCCTATGCGATTAGATGGTTACAGCAATTTTAGGAAAGGAGTGGGAGCCAGCGCCTTAGAATTAGATACCACTCAAAAACCAAGAAACGCTGTGAAAAAA
>JBCCOO010000174.1:0-4668 GCA_039025345.1 Cyanobacteria bacterium P01_D01_bin.105
AGATGGTATTCAGCTAGATGATCATTTTGGCGTGCCCGTAGCCTTTGGGTATGATGCGTTGACGGTAGAGCGCTACAAGGCAGAACACAATGGTATTGCACCGCCAAGTGATGTGAATGATCCAGAGTGGGTTGCTTGGCGCGCCAATGGAATTACCCAACTGTTGGCGAAGATTCAGGCTGGTGTAAAGCAGGTCAATCCTGATGCGGTGATCTCGGTGTCCCCCAATCCGCCTGCGTTTGCCTACACAAAGTATCTACAAGATTGGCGACGCTGGGTAGATCTAGGCATTGTCGATGAGGTGGTTGTTCAGGTGTATCGAAACGACTTAGCTGTGCTGGAAAATGACTTATACAACAGTGGCTTTTACGATGTGCGTGAGCAGGTGCCGACTGCGATTGGTCTGTATACTGGACCTGCTGGACAGGCAAAGTCAATAGAGACGTTGGAAGCTGAGATCGAGACTGTTCAGAATGCTGGCTATGGAGGCGTGTCGTTTTTCTGTTGGGAAACAACGCTATGGTCTCTAAAAGAGAGTAGCGATCAATCTGTTCTAGATGTATTTGCAAAAAGTTTCTCTTGATTGTGGAATGCGCTTTGTGAGACTAAAGAAAAAGTGTTTTGCCGATCGGGTGCTTTTTTATGGTCTTTCACATTACAGAACAAACTGCTTGGGAGCGTGCTAAAGCAGCGGGGCTCTACCTAGCACCGTCTCTAGAAACAGAGGGATTTATTCACTTTTCCACTGAGAGCCAAGTCGTTGCTAGTGCAAATCGGTTCTACAAAGGGAAATCAGGATTAGTTCTGCTCACTGTAAATCCAACCCTTTTGAGTTCAGACCTTCGGTATGAGGATACGTTGGGACATGGCCAGTTTCCCCATTTGTATGGACCTTTGAATTTGGATGCGGTCGTGGAGGTGCGAGCTCTCACACCTAATCCAGATGGCAGTTTTTCAATGCCAGACTAAATCCTCCCAAATGCACTCCTCCAAATGCATTTACTCAACATTCAGTGCCTGATTCTCTTTGAGCCATTCTTTTTGCTCTGCTGTGAGGCCAGTAGCACCCGTGAAAATGGCTTTTTTCACCTTGCATCCTTCCAAGCAGACACCTTCCATTTGTGCATTTTCAAAGTCAGCCTCTCTAAGGTCTGCATCCGTGAAGTCTGCCCCTAATAAAGACGCACCTTGTAGATTTGTATTGAAGAGGGAGGCGCCCATAAGTTTTGCATTGGTGAAGATGGCGTTCGTGAAGTTGGCCCAGTCAAGCTGTGTTTTGATTAAGATCGCGTCCGAGAGTTTTGCCTTTTTGAAGTCGGCGTTGAGCGCATTGGCCGCTGAGAGGTTGGCGCTGCTGAGGTTTGCTTCTTCAAAAATGGCTTTCTCCAGATTGGTGCTGACCAAGGAGGCGCCTAGCAGGCTGGCCTGCTGCCACTGGGAGCGAAAAAGGTCGGCGTTTTCAAAATTTGCGCTTTCAAAGTCGGCGCGGCTAAAGGCTGTGCTGAGACAAGAGGCTTTGGGAAATTGCGATCGCATGCCTACCGCTTCGCGAAAGTCCGCCTCATCCAAAACGGCCTGCTCACCATTGACCGCTTCTACATTTGCTCCAGAAAACTTGGCCCCCTTAGCGATAATCTGCTGTAGGTTAGCCTGCGACAACGTTGCCTGTGTCAAAATCGCATTAACTAGATTCGCTGCCTGTAAGTTAGTGTTAACCAGGCTGGCGAAGATCAGCGTAGCCCCAGAAAAATTAGCTTCCTGACACGAGGCCCGTGAAAGCTTAGCGCGTCTAAGATAGGCTTCAGAAAAGTCTCCTTTATCTAGCTGTAGACCTTCTAAATCAATCGCACTCAGCTCCTTTTGTTGGAGCGCGCGGCCTGCTTGAACTTGAGCAAGTACTTCTTGAGCAGTGAGTTGAGTCATGTGAAGGGGAACCATTACGCTGACTGGCATTTTATAGCACTCTCGCAGTTCCATTCTCTATTGTCAGAAACTTGTGAACTGTAACTGAACTATGACGCCTCTTTACAAGGATGCACTTAGGCTGTATTCCTTTAGTAGAAACTTAGGAACCGTCGGTATTACTCATAAAATAGCTGGAGAAATTTATGGATTGGTATATCAAATGTCTTACTGAGAAGTACGCAGATTTTTCGGGGAGAGCTCGGCGCTCAGAGTTCTGGTACTTCGCACTGTTTAACTTTATTGCTTCAATCGTCGTCAGTATTGTTGCAGGTGTTTTAGGGAGTGTGATTGGCGATGCTGCCTCATTCTTGAGCCTTCTATACTCGCTGGCTGTGATCGTTCCGGGGTTTGCTGTTTCGGCGCGTCGTCTTCATGATACTGGGCGCAGTGGGTGGTGGCAGCTGATTGCGCTGATTCCGTTCATCGGTGCTATCGTTCTGCTAATTTTCTTCACGCAAGACAGCAGCTTCGAGCGTAATCAATACGGTCCTAACCCCAAGTCTCCAGGGACTACTGTGTAGCACAACTCCCTTACAGGGCCAAAAAATTACGTAACGCATCCTCCACATTTATACAGAAAGCCTAGAGGTCTCAACAGAACTTCTAGGCTTTCTCTTTATCAATACTCCGGACAGAATTAAGAGACAAGGACACCGTGTTCGCAGAGGCTATGGTAGTTGGGATGCGATTTAATCAAAGTCTCGTCCAAATCTAACTTGCAAAAAAACTGCTCTAGCAGATACTGATTGAGTGTGCGACGTTTGTAGGAAGCCATAGAAAAGACAAACGGTTGCTCAGTGTCGCGCTGCTGATACTGCTCATATTTGGCTATGTTGAGCGCACTCAGGGACGCGTTGAAGTGGAAGTCCAGCTTCTGCTGATCTCTGGCTTGACAGTCAGTGAGTCCCGTAAACTGCTTTGCATCTCTAAAAATAAATTCGACTTGGAACCTGGCTTTGTAAGCTCGGTAGATCTCACCCGGGTCAAGGTCGAGGTCAGTGGAAAACAGCAGCGCAAAACAAGGTCTCTCCGGATGCTTGCAGTTAATCAAATAAACAACGCGAACCTTACGTTTGAGGGCCACTGACCAGACGATGGTGCTATAGAGATAGACGTCTAGCGCAGGGTCTACTTTACCGAGTGCTTGCCAGCGATGACGTTCAGCCAGGTTGACTTTGCCGTCATACTTGCGGCGAGCCCCCTTCTTCTTTTGAGGACCATCATAGAGATACTTCAAATTGGCATCGTGACGCAGTTTGCCGATGGCATCAAGTCCCAACCCGACCACCCCATCGACCCACTTACGCTTGCTGTAGAACCCATCGCCGACGAGGTGTCGGACTGTCGCAGGCAGGGCTACTCGGGTAGCACGTAGATGGTCTAAGTAGTCATCGACTCGAGTGCGCCCACTCGTAGCTTCACTCACAGGCGTCTGTTGGGCGCACAGCGTATAGCCGATGGACGTTTCCACATCCACCACCGCTATCATCGAGATCTCTAAGCCTCGCTCACTACGACCGGCTTTGCCGTTATGAAAGTAGTCCACGCCGTAGGTCGCTTTACCGCTTTTCGGCACAAACGAAGCATCGATTGCACTCACCTGAAAGTGGCTTAGCACGATGGCTAGCTCTATCGTCTCTCGATTCAATCCCATGAACGCATAAGGTTGCTCAAAGTGGCGGCGATAAGTGCGCTCTGACAGGTCGCTGTAGCGACTCAGATTGGTGAAGTTCACGTTCCCACACACCACGTAGATGGTCGCGAATAGCGTCGCTAGAAACTGACGGCGAGGTTTGCTAAAAAGCCTACTTTGCGCAGTAGGCCCGGTATGATGGTTGCCATAGCTATTCAGTTGGTTTGTTTTCCTAACAAAACCCTAGTCCTGAATAGCTTTTCTGTCTATTTCTCTCGCTTTTCTGTCCGGACTATTGATAAAGTGCAGATTGATTTAACTGAACAGCAAATTCAAAAGATATTATCTGAGATCTGCTGTCAGCTTGGATACTGTCTATTAGACTTCATCGGAAATAGACGGGCTAAAATAGCAAGCAGGGTTATCAAGCAGGTGGTCGACGATGAAAATTCACTATGCGGAGCTAAAAGATAGAACGCGCCTGCTTCAAAGCCTGACTGGTTTTAGTGCGACAGAGTTTGAGGCACTCTTACCCAGTTTTGCGGCGGCCTGGGAGAGCTTTGAAGAAGATACGTTTGAGCAGGAGACCCGTCAGCGAGCCCGAGGTGGCGGTCGCAAAGCGACGCTCAAGGGGTTAGCAGATAAGCTCTTGTTCATCCTATTTTACTTTCGTCAGTATCCGACGCAGGAAGTGCAGGGTTACCTATTTGGGATAGGCCAGCCACAAGCAAACGAGTGGATACATCGGCTCACTGGTGTGCTTAATCAAGCGCTAGGTGATGAGCTTCAACTGCCAGAACGGCGACCGGCCAAACTCGTCGAAGTGCTGGCGGCTTGCCCTGAGTTGACGTTTCTCATCGACGGCACAGAACGCCCCATCAACCGACCGCAGGACAAAGATGACCAGAAGACTTACTACAGCGGCAAAAAGAAAGCCCATACGGTGAAAAATAATGTCATCACTGTCCGGGGAGGCAAGGTGTTGTATTTGAGTGATACCCACGAAGGGAAGAAAAGTGACAAGAAGATAGCCGATGAAGAAGGCTACTGCTTTCCACCGGGTAGCAAGC
>JBCCOO010000175.1:0-4384 GCA_039025345.1 Cyanobacteria bacterium P01_D01_bin.105
ACACTTTCCAGTTGAATTTTTTATTGTTCATTGCTTAAGCCTTCTTAGGATGATTTAAAGTGGTAATGAATTTTAAAGAATATTTTTTCTATAGAATCAATAATCTGCCCCTTTTGTCGGTAGAAAGATGAAATGCAGCGGCGGCAGATAAACTCGGTAACTTTAATGCAGTTTTCTTCAGTCCGCTGCCATGAAGATTTAGGTGGCGATATATGCTCACGACTGTTTCCTATACAAATTATCTTTTAGATTTTCGGAACGTTTTACGGAAAACTGAAAGATGCTTCAATGCAGCGACTGTGCTAGTCATCGTGACCTCTAGCTAGGTTTATTCGTCTCGATGGCCAGACCGGAAATTGTCGCCAGACCAGCTAATCCTGCGAACCCTGGACTAGTAGTGCCTAGAAAACCAAGAAATCCTAAGAAACCAAGAAATCCGAGATAGCCTTTTCTCTTCGGATTAATTGCGACCTTCACTTTTGACTGCTGGAAGGGAACAAAGACAAAAAGCGATCCAAGTGAGAATAAAGATAGAAATGCCAGTGCCGCAAGATGCGGGTACTGTTGACTTCCTCGAAAGCCAAGAAAGCCGAGAAAACCCAGGAATCCCAACATGCCAAGAAACCGTCCGTTGTTTGCCTGATTCATGTACCTTCTCCGTCATAAATAGTTACCTGTAGACAGTAAAACTCTTCTCTATTCAGAGTTCTCAAGACCAACGGTATAGCTGAAACATGAATAACTTGACTGGAAATAGGTTTTCAGACATTAGTGGAGAACTTGTCATCAGTCTATGGGCAAACGCTGATCAATGCTTATCAAGACAGGGAGAATCCGAGTGGTGATCGGAGCAGCTAGTGATATGAAATCAGCCTGGCTACATGGGGTCATCAGCCTGTGCAATCCGATTTCACGGACATGACGACTATTCAGGTTTCTTGGCTGACGCTGCCATTGATGCAACAACACCGCCAACGCCCCCACCAACCCCACCGGCAACGGCAGCGTTGGATTTTTTGCCAATAACATTTAGGACAAGAGCACAGACGACGGCCCCGGTGGCAGCCCCAATAACTGCGGTAAGCAAAATTTTCGTTGGACTCATTTTCGATTCCTCTTAAGGTCTGCTTTTGAGACAGCTAACGTTGCCCATCACCCGCCGCAGCTCATCTTAGTAGCATACCGATCAACTCTCATTTGAAGAGGTATCTACCTGCACATATACCTCTTTACGAAGCTTCTATCTTTTGCTGAGATGACCTGAAAATTTTCTTGACTCGATGCCCTTGCCACATCCACACCCCAGTAAGTAAAAGGATAGGGATGACCAAAACTTGCATGCATAGAACGAACATCGATTCGTTGCGCCAAGGTGAATAGACAAAAGCACAGATCGCCAGAGAACCAAGTAGATGAATCCAACGCATTAGATCTCGCTCTTTCATCTTGAAAACCTCCATGTTTACACGGATAACGTCCTTATCACTCACCGCTACCAAACTTCGCCGTATAATCGAGAAATTCTCAGCTGTGTAAGTGCATAAGCATTGTTAGGCTGAGTAAAAAATGGACATCAAAAGATAATAACAACCCTCTTGATGTTGTCTTCTCATGGGTTGGAGGATATAAGCCTAACCTTTTTATGCTTGCTTCTAACCCTGAAATAAAAAGATGAGGATCTTGTGAGGGAATCAAAGACGGCAAAATATTGGCAAGATTAATTCAGCTCTAGGAAATTTCCTTCTACGGTGTTTGCCAGTGCAGCCTAACGTTCCGCTTCACCCGCCGCTGGCAACCTTTTGGACTGAGCCAACCAGTTATATACGGTCGGTGTGCAAGCGGGTTGTTCGACTGCAGTTATATCGCTAGGTTAAACGATTCGCTTCAGTGTATCCAATCCATCGTTCAGAGTTTCGTCATCTGCGTGTTCAACACCGAAGACTGCATCCATCAAAGCAAACATCTGATGATAAAAAGGCGATCGCTCCAGCAATGATCCAACTACCGGATCAGTTAATGCAAGCTGCTCAACAAACAGACTGCCATAACTGGCAAAAAGCCCTGCTACATCCCAACCGGGATCACCCCACCCTAATGAACCGAAGTCAATAACACCCGTGATATTCTTTTCACCGTCCCACAAAATATTACTCGAACCAAAGTCACCGTGTCGCAGCACACAAGGCAGGTTCGGCAATTGCTCGATATGGGATTGAATTTGAGAACGCAAACTTTTAGCAGTTGTGGAAGTTACCTTAGGAAAAACAAATCGCTCTGCTTTATCAAGAAAATTCAGACTCTTCCATAACAATAGTCCGGACAGAAAAGCGAGAGAAATAGACAGAAAAGCTATCCAGGACTAAGGTTTTGTTAACAGACAAACCAACCTGCATAGCTATGACATGCATCATACCGGGTCTACTGCGAAAAGTGGGCCATTTAGCAAACCTCGTCGCCAGTTTGTAATCACTCTGTTTACGACCATCTATGTGATGTGTGGCAAGGTGACCTTCACCAATCTGAGTCGTTATAGTGACCTGTCGGAGCGGACCTATCGTCGACACTTTGAGCAGCCTTACGAGTTCATGAGCTTCAATCAAGTCGTGATTGAGGCGGCTCTTGTGCCGACCCATTTCCAGGTGGGTGTGGTGGATGCATCGTTTGTGCCCAAAAGTGGGAAAGCGACCTATGGCGTAGACCGTTTCTATAATGGCAAAGCCGGTCGGACTGAACGAGGTCTAGAGGTCTCGATGATTGCGGTGGTGGATGTCGAACAAGTCAGTGGCTACACGCTATCGGTGCAGCAGACCCCGGCACTTGAATCAGTCGATGAGTTGGACGCAGACCGAACCCGGGTTGATGACTATCTAGATCACCTACGGACAACCCGAAGTGCCTTTCCGTCCGCCGTTCGATACTTGGTAGGGGATGGCTTCTACAGCAAGCGCAAGTGGGTCAATGGTGTCGTTGAGCTGGGGCTAGACACGATTGGTAAGCTCCGTGGCGATGCCAACTTAAACTATCTTTATAACGGTCCGCAAAAGCCGCGTGGCGCGCGCCGTAAATATGACGGTAAGGTTGATTTGACTGACCTCACTCGCTGGCAAGCCCTCGGTGAGGTCGAACCCGAGACCGAACTCTACACAGCGATTGTCTGGTCCGTTGGCCTCAAGCGCAAGATTCGGGTGGTGTATTTGCTCAATCGTAACCATCCCGAACGCCTCTGCTACGCGTTGCTATTCTCCACCGATATTGGCCTTGACCCCATTCAGTTATTCGAGGCGTACCGGGCACGCTTCCAAATCGAATTTATTTTTAGAGATGCAAAGCAGTTCACTGGCTTAACGGATTGCCAAGCTAGAGATGAACAGAAACTCGATTTCCATTTCAATGCCTCGCTAACGGCTCTGAATATCGCTAAATGGGAGCAGTATCAGCAGCGAGACCCGTGGGAACCCTTTGTCTTTTCCATGGCCTCCTACAAACGCCGCAAACTCAATCAGCACCTGATGGACAGGTTTATTCACAACTTAGACTTGGACGAGACTTTGATTAAATCACACCCCAACTATTCAAGCCTCTGTGAATACGGGGTTCTAGTCTCCTAATTCTGTCCGGAGTATTGCCATAATTCCCGGAGTTGTTACTAGATATAGTGCTCAGGGGTTCCGAACCAGTCATAGCCATTGATATCGAGTGTGAGGCGTTGAAAGATGCGGTTTACATCGAAGATGCCATAGCACCGCCGTTTCAGAACTTTGACCCGATTATTGAACCCTTCCACAAACCCACTATTGAGTCCTTCAAGAAAGTAGTTGGTGATCTTGTCGAGCCAGGTCTCTACCGTTCCGAGAAACCCATCAAATGCCTCAAGTCCACTTTTGCGTACCCGCTTACACCAAGCACGAATGGCGCACTTGGCTCCAGATTTTGTGTAATGTCTCTCAAATATCTGGGTCAATTCCTCGCGCAGTTGATAGGCTTTTTTGAGTTTGGGTGAATAGGAGAATACTCTGTTAAGCAGCGCTTGCTCCTCATCGTTGAGGTCTTCAGGCGATTTTCGAAAGGGCCACATGGCTCCCTTGAGCGTCTCATACTCGGCGTTGGATAAGGCCTGTTTGAGTCGTTTGATTTCCTGTTTGCGAACCGTATCGGCACTGCCTCGGTAGGCTTTTGCAACGTGAAATCGATCAACCACGATTTTGGCCCAAGGGAGGTGTTCCTCGGCTGCACTGACGAAGCCTGAGTACATATCGCTACACACACGCCTAATTGTCACCTTAAGCCGCATCGGGATTGAGGCTAGGAAATCCGATACCGTTTCCTTCTTACGGTCCTTGAGCACTGCTAAGACCTCGACCCCTTCAGGGTCTAAGGGGGTAGT
>JBCCOO010000176.1:0-4299 GCA_039025345.1 Cyanobacteria bacterium P01_D01_bin.105
CAGCCGGTTTCCAGCCAAATCTCTCGCTCGGCGATTTGTTCAAATTTGCTAAGACCAGACCAGCCCCGGTAGTGCGATCGCAACTCGGTCACATCGCCTTGTTGACGTACCAGTAAAGTCAGCATCTCCGGTTCCAGGTGACCCCAATATTGCCCCGTCGGCAAATCAATTAATGTAGGGGCAAACTGATGGCCACCAAAGTGGCTACAGCGCCAGACGCGGAGGTGGGACTCGGGAGAGTCAGCATATTTGTTTCTCAGCTCTTGATAAATCGGAGTGCCAAACCGACCACAGGCCACATCAACACTGGTATGGGTACAAACGAGCAGCTCACGAATATGGCTGGTGTCTTGACGATACGATTGAAACGCCTCCAGCTCATTTGGCTTTTTCATCAGCTGCTTCATAATCGCGGTTGCTAGTCTGGTAAAATCCGTCTCCGGCACAACATATTCCTGTTTCTCAAACTGGGAAAACTGTTTTTGCGATCGCTGATAAAAAAGCATTCGTGTTTCACCAGGGCGCGAATACTCTCGGTCTGGCACAATCAGCACCGGTTGCAGCATAATACCGTGCTTCATAAACAGCTGTTTGAACAACTCAATCAGCGGAACAATTTTAGGATCTTCCTTGAACATTTGTTCTTTCCAAGGCTGAGCCAGTTCCATTATCAGCCAGTAATCGGTACTTCTCGCTGTTCCAATGGGGTCTTCCCCATTTCCCTTTGAAACTTCAGAACAATATCGACAGTCCGTAAGCGCGTCTTGAGTCAGCATAGAAATCCTCCCTAGGCGTCTTTAAGGATGTACTTAGTTAGATCGTCTAAGACTAAATTGGCCGCAATATAACCCATGCCAAACCAGTAGGCATCCACTTCATACACCTGATTGGCCTGCACCACGCTCAGCTTATTCCAAAGCGGATTTGCCTTCATTTTTTCCAAGGCCGCCCGCACATCAGCGGCAATGTCGGTTTGGCTCTGGGGCTTCATCACAAACAACACGTCACCATCAATCTCATTTAGCAGCTCCAGTGAAATCGGGAGCATTGAGGCATCCGTATCTTCCATTTGCTTGGGGGGACGTGATAACCCGGCGGCCTCAAGCACTGTGCCGATAAAGGTCTCTTTACTAAAGGCTGAGATTTGCTCGTTACTGAAAGAGGCCACCGAGACCTGGATTTGGCTGGTATTCAGTTGCGATTTGAACGCCTGCAGCTTTGTTTCGTACTCTGTTTTTAGGCGAGCCGCCTCAGCTTCTTTGCCCATCACTTCAGCGCACAGCTGAGTTAACGCTTGCCATTCGGTAAAACCATCATTATCAAACACAACCGTGGGGGCAACTTGTGAGAGTAACCCATAGGTATCCTCTTCAATGGCAAGCTTAGTCGCTAGAATTAAGTCCGGATTGAGGGCGGCCAACCTCTCAATACTAGGCTCCCTGGGGTTCCCCGCATCGGCAATTTCGTTTTCTGCTGGGGGTAAATGCAGCAGGTTATCCACAATGATTGCTGGGGCCGCAATGGGCTGTACTCCCAGTACCATTAGGGCTTCAACTGTGAAATAATCTAACACCACAATCCGGCTGGGATTAGCGACTACCTCGGTTGTTCCAAAGGCATGCTGAATTTGCTTTGTTTCTGATGTGTTAGCCGGTGTATCGGTCGGCATGTCCGTCTGAGCCGTACCCGCACAAGCAGATGCAACTAATGCGCCAGCCCCTATTAGAAAAAATCGTCGCTGACGATTGAACACATGCCTGTGAACTATCGCCTGGGTGGACTTCACGAGTCTTTGCCTAACAGATAAGGGAAAATTATGATTAGCCATGGAGCAATAACTTAAAAGTCAAAAACGGCTATAAGCAACCAGCCTTACTAGCTTAGGAGAATGCGATCGCACCTATCTAGTCATTTTGAGCCCAAAACGCATTTTTTAGTATTGAGAATTATTACTAATAATGCAATACTTGAGTCTAAGGAGTTAATATACCATGCCTAAATGGTCAAAGCTTTAACCGGTAGCGAGGTGTCTGAAATTTTGGAAGAATACCGTGAAAACGGTACTGTTTCTGACTACACGGACGGAGCTGAGCATTTCTTTGAACTGCCACCCCAACTAGGTCAAGGCCATTGGCGACGGTTTCAGCTGCGTCCTACGTTGCTGCTCACGGTTGAAGATTTAGAAAAGCGTCAGACCCATATTCACAAAATCCAGCAGCATTCCCAGACCATGCCGCTGACGCTTAGTTTTTACATAGCAGGCGGGAGCATCGTTGATAATGATGGCCTCAACGGTTCTATTGAAGAGATTGCGGGTAAAAGCTATCTGTACTGCCTGCCTAACACAGCCGAGGTTGAATGTTATCCAGCCAGGCAGCGGATTCAGAGAGTAAGTTTTCAGATCTTTCCTGAACTGATCCAGGCGTTTGGGGACTGCTCACGTGAGCTACCTACCGACATTAGACAGGCGCTCGAACAACCGGAAAAAGCGATGCTGCACTGCTCAAGTAGCATCTCCCCCATGCAGCGACAAATTCTCCAACAGATTTTTCAATGTCCGTTTCAAGGACTAACCCAACAGATTTATTTGGAAGCCAAAGTCCTGGAACTGTTCGCATTACAGCTTGAACAACTCAATGGCTCATCAAAAACCAACAAACTACCGACTGACGATGTAGACCGGATCTATCATGCGCGAGACATTCTGATCAGTAATGTAACCAAGCCACCTTCTTTAGCAGAGCTAGCCCGACAGGTTCAACTCAACGAACGTAAGCTCAAACAGGGATTTCGTCAGGTATTTAACACCACTGTTTTTGGCTATTTGTATAACTACCGCATGGAACAGGCCCAACAGCTTTTACAGACAGGTCAGCTCAATATTCAGCAAACCGCCTGCCGTGTCGGCTATGCTAGCCGTAGCTCATTTGTTGCCGCCTTTAAGAAAAAGTTTCAGGTACCCCCCAGTCATTTTCAAAAGTCCGGCTAGAAGACACACAAAGTCCGGCTGGAAGACATCACGCCCATAGGAATCAGAAGACAGCACTCTAATATTGATAATAATTCTTAATTGAAGCCCCTGAACAGAGACTCTCCTTTGTCATAGGCGTTTCGTCCTCCCAACGATTAGGTGTGAAGAGTCATGAATCCGTACATTAAGCCGTTTGGCTATAGTTTCTTGGTCAGTGCCCTATCTGTACTGATTGGTCAGCCCACAATCGCTGCAGAGACAGCTGAATCTCAAAGTAGCGATCACAGCTGGCAACAAGCCCAGGCTCCTGTGCTAGAAGACGAGGCCGAAGAAGAGGAAGAAGAGCCTGAAGACGGTGAAGCTGAAGAAGACACTCTGCGTCTTGTTGTCACAGCTACACGCACAGAAGAGTCAGTTTTAGATGTGCCGCGCGCGGTTACGGTAATTGAGCGAGAACAGATACAGCAGCAGCGGCAGTTGACAAATAACTTGCCGGATATATTGGGTAACCTGGTGCCCGGTCTGGGACCACCAACGCTGCAAAACAGTACTCGCAATCTATCGCTGCGGGGACGTACAGCCCTGATTCTGATCGATGGTGTGCCGCAGAATCCCAACAGCGGTTTTAATACTGAGTTAAACACCATTGATCCAGATATTATTGAACGAATTGAGATTGTTCGTGGCCCCAGCGCCATTTACGGTGATGGGGCCACCGGCGGCATTATTAACATCATCACCCGTTCAGCTACGGATAAACCGGTTGCCTATGATTTGGGCTTGAGTACTTCTGTGGGATTAAGCTCAGTTGAGGGCGACAGTTTTGGCTACGGCGTGCAAATTGGCGCGGCAGGCTCAAACGAGCGCACAAACATTCGAGCAACGCTGTCCTACGATGTCACCAACGCGCTGTTTGATGCCAATGGAGATCGCATTCCCCCCAACGGTGTGGCCGATACCGATCGACTAGGCTTTTTAGCCAAGCTGGGCCATGATTTTGACGACCAGCAAAACCTGGGTCTTACCTACAGTTTTTATAAAGAAGATCTGGACAATACAGAATTTGCCTCCGATCCATCCATCATTCAGATTCCGGGATTACAAACCGCTCGGGTAATCGAAATTGGCGATATCGACTATGAAGAAGAACCGCAGCAGATTAACCATGTGATTAATCTTACCTATCGCCATGAGGATCTACTCAGCTCCCAGTTTGACGCTCAGCTTTATTTCCGCGATACCGAATTGGCCCAGGGCTTTAGCGATTTACGAGGGCGGGGGCTGCCAGCTTTTTTCCCGCTGCTGTGGCAGACCGCCTTAGACTCCAC
>JBCCOO010000177.1:0-4215 GCA_039025345.1 Cyanobacteria bacterium P01_D01_bin.105
GAAAACTCAATCAGCACCTGCTTGAACGCTTTATTCACAACTTAGACTTGGACGAGACATTAATTAAATCGCATCACAACTATCAGAACCTCTGTGAATACGGTGTCCTCGTCTCGTAATTATGTCCGGAGTATTGTTCTAGATGACTGTTCTCAATGACCGTTGTTCAATATGGCCATTCGCAAGGTATTGGCTTGCTTATACCGCTGTCAGCGATGGCTCTGTCATCCCTGCTAACATTTTCTTTAGGTGCTTTAAAGCAGGCGTTACAATCGCAACAAAGTAAGCCTCCCTTAGCTTTCGTTCAGGTGCGCTGCCCTGTACGTAGGCCCTTGCCCCGGCATGCAACATCGCCGCCTGAGAAGCTCTCAAAGAGAGTTCTGCTGCCGTAACTCGACACTGAATGACGTCCCTCGTTAGCTGAGGGTTCGCCACGCCAACACAGTCATTAAGCGCATCAGCAACCCGGTAAGTATGGGCTCTAGCAATGCTCAAATCCTCTGCTAAGTCTTCTACCTGCTCATCTAAAAACTGATTGACATGGCCCAATCTTTTGTTGGATCGTCTCATCAGCTCGATGCAGCTATCCGTTAACCCCAAGCCCATACCCACCTGGGTCAAAATAAACCCTGGTCGAATGCGGGCGACATAGTCTTCGCAGGGCGAGGCCAGCACCCACTCATCAGGCACAAAGGCCTGGCGAAACTGGCAGCTATAGGTGCCTGTGCCTTCCAATGCAATAAAGTGAGCTTTGCAGCGCAGCGATAGCCCATCGAGTTCGTCAGAGACAATCGCCATCATGTAGTCATCTGAGTCAGCTAGTTTCGCCACAATGCCAAAATAATGCCCTGGCCCGAGATTAGAGACCCACGGCAATAGGCCATCTACCACGTACCCGCCGTCGACGCGCTCAGCCGTCAGTGCGATTTTCTCGATGTCGGCGAAGTGCTTCATGGGGTTCGAGAGACCTGTGCCCGCGAGCACCTCGCCGCTGGCGACTTTTGGAAGCATCTGGGCTTGCAGTGCCTTGTTCTTAGTATTTTGTAAGTACCACGTACAGGCAACCTGACACCAAGCAATGAACCCGGTGGAAAGACATTCTTTAGAAACTTCCTCAATACTCTGAACAGCGTATTTTAAGCCCTTGCCAGACCCCCCGTTATGGCTTGATACCGCATGAGAGAAGGCGCCTGCGGTGCCAATGTCATGCATGATCTGCTCTGGAAATTCTCCTTTTAGATCGATGTCTTGAACTTTTGGCGTCAGCGTTTTGTGAATGACGCTACGCAGATGAGCTATGGCTTTATCATCTGCAGCTGCAGCACCTGCCACCTTGTCACCTGTAGCTTGCTCATTGGGGCCATTAACTGATTTTGAAAAAGGTTCAACCGAGGTAAATGCTTTTGAAATCGTTTGCATAATGAAAATTAGTTCAATGTCTGAATCGGTTGATTGAGCTGGGGGAATGGAAGATTGGTGAGTGGCAGATTTAGGCGACAGAGACCGAGACGGGCATAGGATTACTGAGCGTGGCAGAAACCGGGGACCACGTATTCGCATGGTTCACCATTTCCTCTAACACTGCTGGCTCAGCATCGCCGTCAATATCTACCTTTACCCGCACATCTGTGAATCCAATTTGTGGCTTCGCTAATTCTCCAGTGCCCCAAGTGCTCACAATGTTAATGTCACCTTCGAGTGCAATTTCTAATTTGGTTAGCTCAATGCCTTTGGCCGCAGCGTTCGCTTGAATGCCCACCACAAGGCAAGAGCCCAAAGCACCTAGGACAATCTCAGATGGGTTTGGCGCGGTGTTGTCCCCTAGCAAGACAGGCGGCTCATCAATGGCAAATGCCTCTAGGTCACGAGCATAGTTCAGGCTGCGAAATTTCCCTGTGCAAACGGTTTTAACCTTGAGCGTTTTATCGGCAGGGTTGTCCTTATTCTTTTGAGCAAGTTCACTCAGCCCGTCGGCAGGGATAGACGTCAGCGGCTTAGCAACCTCAGCAGTCAATGTTGTAGCGTCTGCCATAATGTGCTCCAAATAGAATGATCACTCTATTTAACATACAAGATTTTTTTAGGTAGGGTAGGCCAATGTTACCGATTGTTGAAAAAGTCCTGCGTAAAAAGCGCTGCAAAAAATAAAGTTCTACGCAGAAAAATATGCAAACAAGTTCTACGCAGAAAATCCTACAGAGTTCAAAAGATTGTCCTATGCCTGGTGAGTCCACTGCCGGTATAAATGAATAGTGTCTAAATGGCTTGCTTTTAGGTTTCTTGCTTTTAGGTGGCTGGCTTTAGGTATCGATGCTTTTTCACTATTTTGTCTGCCTATGTCCTCTCCAAAGCTGGTTCCCCCCTTTACCGCTGAAACGGCTGCCCAAAAGGTTCGGATGGCTGAGAATGCTTGGAATAGCAGAGATGCGGAACGCGTTTCTATGGCCTATTCTATCGATAGCCATTGGCGTAATCGAGCTGAGGTATTTCAGGGGCGTGACAAGATTCGTGAGTTTTTGGTTCGAAAATGGAACAAGGAATTAGACTACCGGCTCACTAAAGAAATGTGGGCTTTTGGCGATAATCGAATTGCGGTGCGCTTTCAGTATGAGTGGCGCGATGATGCTGGCCAGTGGTATCGCGCCTACGGCAATGAGAACTGGGAATTTGATGAAGAAGGGCTGATGCGGCGCCGTGAGGCCAGCATTAATGATATGCCAATTGAGGCGGAAGATCGTCGGTTTCACTGGCCAGCGCCGGGGCCACGTCCGGAAGATCATCCAGGGTTGATTGATTCGCCTGTTTGATGATGGCTGTTTTTGAATCGCTTGTTGATGTACTGGTTTAACGACAAGCGATTCTCTCCAATATTTTCTTTTAGCCAGTGTGATGGTTGGCCAGTGTGATGGTTGGCCAGTGCGATTGTTAGTCAGTTTTGATGCAGTGCGCGCTCTCGTAACGCATGACTCAGTAGCTGACGAGCACTGTTGAATCCTGTCTTTAGCTTATTGGGGCTCCGATGTAGTTTCCCCATTAGCATGGCACCTTCAATGGTTGTAATCAGCTGCTCTGCTAATGTATCTGGCTTAATGCCTGGCTCTAGCTGTGGTTTGGCCTGATGCAGGATTTGTGCGATCGCCCCTTCCCAAAGATCAAACACCCGCATCAAATGCTCTCGAAAAGAGGGATCTTGCTCTACCAAATCCACGACCAAATTTCCTAGCAGACACCCGCCACATTTTGGATTTTTAAGCTGTTTTGCTTCTAAGCGATCCAGTATCCAAAACACCTGATCAACCGGATCGTCTGTTTGACTCGCCGCCGGTTCTAGAACTGCTTGCTGTAGCTGCGCCCATTCGTAGTCGATCAGCGCGTGGCCTAACTCGTGCTTAGAGCGAAAATAGTTGTAAAAGCTCCCCGAAGACGCACCGCTGATCTTAAACAGCTCACTCAATCCGGTTGCCGTTAACCCCTGCCTGTGCACCGTGTTAACAACAGACTTTAAGATGTCCTCACGGGTGCGCTTGAGATTAACCATAGTTGCTAGCGAAGTCGGGTCTTCCGTAGATCATAATAGCTTTCTCTTGCTATCGTGTTGGCCCTTTTTCTCGTTGTTTTGCAGTCGTTTCAGCTGAGCCTCATGACGCCATCTGAGCCTCATGGCGGCAACAAGCTTCTAGACGCGGTAAAACAGGTATCTCTCGCGTCAGCACAATAATCTTGTTCAATTCGAGTTTAAGACATTTGAAAACCGGTGCCTCGGTTTGACGGTGCCCATATCATTAGCTCACCCTCACTGCCACCGGCGGCTAAGTAGCGGCCCTGAGGGTGCCAGGCGATCGCAGAAAATCCTGCCTTTACCCCCCGTAGCGTTTGCTGCAAAGCGGTCGCTTTTTTCCAGAGGCAAAGCTTGCCATCTTGTGCGGCTGAGGCAAGCAGCGGCTCGGTGGGGTGAAATGCGATCGCCTCCACCTTACCCTGATGCTTCTTCAATACTTTGCTCTGCCAATCTTTCCCTTGCCGTCGCCAGACAGTTATCCCTTCTGCGCAAGCTGCCGCAACCACCGGAACCGCATTCCCCAGTGCGCCCTCTCCTAAAGTTGGTGCCCAGTCCACCTGTCTCACTTTCCCTGGAAACCCTTGCATCAACCACGGTGGCGGATTGCCCCAGGCGACAACTGTCAGCGTTCTATCCAAATTGCCAGACGCCAGATA
>JBCCOO010000178.1:0-4193 GCA_039025345.1 Cyanobacteria bacterium P01_D01_bin.105
GCAGCAGATCAAGGCCAAAGTCGATACGGGGGCTCGCACGTCAGTACTCCATGCCTTTGACCTACAGTATTTTGAAGCCTCACAAAGACTGATGGTGCAATTTAAGACGCACCCGCTACAGCGCAATACGAGTCTAGTGGTGGAAGCGATCGCTCCGGTATTAGCAAGACGCCAAATCCGCAATTCAGGCGGGCAAACACAAGAGCGGCCGGTAATTCTCACCCCAGTGTCATTGGGTCAGCAGCTCTGGAATATCGAACTCACCCTCACCAATCGCGACATGATGGACTTTCGGTTGTTGTTAGGACGTACAGCCATCTGTCAGCGTTTTTTGGTTCATCCCGGCGATTCTTATCTGATGAGCCAGTTTAGTCACCCTGCTGTCCATGCCGATGAGAGTAACGCAGCAGGTCTAGCGTGAGAATTATCATTTTATCTCGTGATAGCACCCTCTACTCAACTCGTCGGCTCAAAGAAGCTGGTGAAGCCCAGGGGCATGAGATGCGCGTGATTGACCATATGCGCTGCTATATGGATATCACGGCCCACGATCCAAAAGTGCTCTACCAGGGCAAACCCCTGGCTGATGCCGATGCCATCATTCCTCGTATTGGCGCGTCCAATACCTTCTACGGAACGGCAGTTGTGCGGCAGTTTGAAATTATGGGCGTGTTTACGCCGAATCCCTCACAAGCCATTACGCGATCGCGGGACAAATTGAGCAGCCTGCAACTACTAGCTCGTCGAGGGATTGGCTTGCCAGTCACCGGTTTTGCTCATGCCACTCAAGATATTGACGGCTTGATTGAACTCGTCGGTGGTGCCCCCCTAGTGATCAAATTATTAGAGGGCACTCAAGGCATTGGAGTCGTATTGGCAGAAACTTACCAAGCGGCAAAATCGGTGATTGAGGCCTTTCGAGGCCTCGATGCCAATATCCTGGTGCAGGAATATATCAAGGAGGCCCAAGGCGCCGATATTCGCTGCTTTGTAGTGGGGGATAAAGTCATCGCCGCCATGAAACGCCAGGGAGCAGACGGTGAGTTTCGCTCTAATCTGCACCGTGGCGGCAGCGCCACCAAAGTCAAACTGACGCCAGAAGAACGGAATATGGCTGTACGAGCAGCCAAAGCCATGGGGTTAAGAATTGCGGGCGTTGACTTGCTACGCTCGCACCACGGCCCAGTCGTCATGGAAGTCAACTCTTCCCCAGGACTAGAAGGCATTGAACAATCCACAGGCATCGACATCGCCACCCAGATCATCACTTACATCGACAACAGTCGCGCCGCTCTCGAAGCCTAGTGACATTACTCATGAGCCGTAATCATGAACCGTCAAAGCGCATCCGTAAACCTCACTGCGCGTCGCTTCTGCAACCTTAGACGGGCCGCACTTCCAACAGCCCTTAGCCCGACCGTCAAGGTCAATTCCAATCGCGTTGGCAAATGTACCAGCGAGGCTCGATTTGCTTGATCACGCTGCCGCCATTCGCACAAGTGTCATGGACGTGTTGCGGATTATCTGTAGAGACATAGACCAAAGGCAGATAAAACTCCTCAATCACAAAGGTGACCTGTATCGCCTCACGCTCAAGCGCTTCGCTGACCCCAGCAAAATCGTAAAAGGATCGATCAGGCAGTTCCACAGAACTGGCATTGGACTGTTCCAGCTCATGGATGGCATCATTCACTAATTGTGTAAATTCAGAACGATGCGCACCAAAGGTGTCTTCGACTTGTTGTACGGCTTCTGGCGTGGCTACAGGACGTAGACATGCTGTCAGCACGATCGCAAATCCGAGACTGAGCCCAAGCCAGAGATACCGCTGGAACGCCTTGTCACCATCGCCGATCATTACCTTAACCTGCACGCCCCCGAGCAACTCGCCGCAAAGTGCTCGCAGCTTTAGCATTCATGCCTATTCTTCTAGCGATTTCTAAGCCATGATGAACAGACACTCCACATCGCTAAGTTTAATGTCGACAAATGATTAATCATGGATTTCTTGAAGATTTTCTTTATCCATCAAGGTCAGAATTAAGAGTGACTTAGTTATTCTTAAATAAATCGAATATTTTAAGTCCTGTAAACAAAACTTTCAAATCAAAGAGAATCACAAACATTAATAGGATGTTGGCAAAAATGACTAAGCATGAACAGTCTAAGTTGGCATCACATTTATAAGATCATACTGAGAGACAACAGCCTCTATACAAAGTATCTATATCCAATCAGAATCGGCGATCGCGCTTGGCTTTAAGAGCAGGCTAGACCATCCTCAGGTCGATATTATTCGACTTAAAAGTCACTGAAATCTAGATAAGACCAGGGATTCATCCTTTCTTAGCCCAGTCAACCCAGTTGTCATAAATTTTTCTAGAAATATGAAACTGTTGGATGCATTGGCCATCAGCAAGCACGATAAAAGCTTAAAAAAAGAAATTATTTGCGTGACTGAAGGCTATACATCAACCACAATCAAGAGAGTTGACATTAACAGCCGCTACATTGAGCTCTGAGTAGCATTCGCTATTACTTTCCCACCTTTGGAAAACAATCCTAAAAGATGGTCTGTCCATGAAACTTTCTCAAGACTATGTTCTCGTGCTCGATGAGCAGAAATACCATTCACCCAAACCGGCATTGTGTAACCTGTCTGGTCATTGTGCATTTGTGATAGCGACCTCAGTGGAACACGCTATTGAGCAGGCTCAGCAAAAAAACCCTTGTCTGGTCATTTTAGTCGGGGAAAATCAGAGCTGGTTTGAGCATCAGGTCAGAATATTACGCCAAGCAAACCAAACTCCTGCCATGACGATTGTAGCTCTGACAGAGTCCGGTTCTCCCCGGTGGCATAGTGCCAATAACCACCTGGATCTAGATGGTTTTTTAGTCCAACCATTGACTGACGACATTCTCGTCTCGTTAGTGCAATCTGCAGTGGTTAAGCAGTCCTATCGCCAAGCGAGTTAACACCACAGCATCAATGTGAATGATGTGAATGATTTATTCAGATCAGGCAGAACCATATTCCCAAGTAAGTAGGCAGGCGTGATTAAATTGCAAATGATGTAGGTTGCGGTTGAGGAACGAAACCCAACACTCGCGAGGGTTTTGTCACCATAAGCTCGTTCTACAAAAGATTCAACCCACCTACTTAGCCGCGATCAGTGATGAATCCTCAGTGGCAGCAGCAGCCCTACCGTTTCAGTCTTTAACGACCTTTGCGCCCATGCTCCCCTACTCTAAAGAACGATAGGCAAATTTACGCCGTACAGTATTAGTCAGTCCTCTTTTTAGCTCAAACATTAACGGGTATGGTGTCGCTAATCAGCGATACTAGGCGCTCTTAAGGACGATTAGCAATCTGAGCACACCACACAAAAGCGGTTTAAAGACCTAGCTGTGAAGAACGTTTTAGCCCTACAGGTCATCAATCATCACAACTATAATATTTTGCTAGGTTACGGCTTATCGAGGGTAACTTAACACGTCATTGTTGAGTGACTACGCTGAGTTTTCGTCCACAGGTTAGCTGTCGAGTTGATGAGTGCGCGAGGTTATTAGTTTGCTACCGAGAGTTGTACCGGCAAGCCAAGTCAAGCCTTTTAAGTTTTGGTTTAACGACAGCTTGCAAACAGGCGTACATTTTGAAAATGAGCTCTACTACCAATTGAGAGAAACTCCCGCCACTGAGCACAGTCGCTTGTATCACCTAGCTTGTCGGCTGACCAAACATGGTGCAGCTGTCTTTCTGACGGTATCAGATGAGCAGTGTAACCTTTGGGCCAATCTCCGGAATCAAAAGGTGCTGGCTAGCAATATGTCTGAGAAGTTATCGCTGCCCACCGCTGAAGGGTTGATGAAGAATTAGGCACGCCTTGAGTTTCACTTGCTGAATGCTGATCCAAGGTAAGCAGATGCCCGAGCGTACACCTGCTCCATCTTGAACAAGCCGAACTTTGATCAGGTTGCTCTATCTAGGTGATTGAAGCTGCCTTCTGGTATGCATTCCGACCTCCGCACTCAGCATTTTGCGATGGCGACACATCCGATGCTCTGACAGTCGTTCGCCGGGTCGAAATGCTGGGCAAACAGTGAGCAATTCTCAGCAACAGATTCGCTGATGTGACATGGGGCGGAGTAGACAATCTGAACTCATGCAGGCATTTATCACAATTGTCTGAGCA
>JBCCOO010000179.1:0-4181 GCA_039025345.1 Cyanobacteria bacterium P01_D01_bin.105
CCAAGTTCTGTCAGTATTCTCAGGGTTTCGTCTGTCGCCATTGCCTGAATGCCTGCAAACTCATTGGTGCCATTCTCTGAAATTTATCACAGACTACTTCTTTCGGGAAATAGACACCTACCCAAGATGGACATGGCTACTTGGAGTTAAATTAGGGCAATAACTTCCTGTTCCTTTAAGAATGTGAGAAAGGTCTGTACCTTAGCGGTTTGATGCAAATCAATATGAGTTACAAGCCAGAATGGGATATTCCATTCGTCTTGATGTGACCAAACTTCGACTAAATCAGCGTTTTTCTCCGCTCTATAAGCTGCATAAAAGCCAATGCCTGTCCCTGACAAAATGGCTTGGTTTAACACCAATGAACTGTTACTTCGGAAAATAACATTACTTTCAGGTACATGATTTTGCATCCAAAGATGAAAGGAGGGGCCAGATCTCAGGGCACTCAACCCCACGAAATAATGGTCCTTAAAATCATCTAACGTTTGAGGAATTCCATGACGAGAAACATAGTCTGCGCTGGCATATAATCCTATCTTGAGTTGGGTAAAGGGTAAGGCGATCACATCGGGTTGCTCAGGTTTAGGGCCGGTACGTATGGCGACATGAGCCTCGCCATACTCCAATCGCAACAGCTGATCGCTGGCAATGTAGTTAACAACAATATTGGGATGGTGAGCTTGAAAGGCATTTAAAGTCGGCATTAATATCGGTGTCACAACATACAAAGAGGTCACAATAAACTCACCAGACAAATCTGTTGTAATTCCCTTTGTCCGCCCGACAAGCTGGCTAAATTGTTCATCAGCGGCTTTGGCAACACGCATCAAATCCAAGCCGACTTCGGTGGGGGTATAGCCCCGCGAGTGACGCAAAAACACTTTTTCACCCAACCGTGCCTCCAGCGCATCGATATGGCGAATGACTGTCGAGCGGTGCACCCCCAGAGTCTCCGCCGCTGCGCTGATGGTACCTAGCCGAGCGACCTGATAGGCAGTTCTAATCTCATTCCAATTGTCCATCCAGCCACCTGCGCACAAATGCACATCTAATGCTCATTTAAATGCAATTGTACATATTTTTGCACCATGCTAGATATAAGCACAGCGATATGTTTGAGGTCACAACAGAATCAGTACCGCTTTATCAGTGCAGCGTTAATCTTCAGAGAATTACAAATGACCCAACTTAATCAATCAACCACACGCATCCTGTTGAAAATTTCTGCCATCCTGTGGGTAATTTGGGGGGCTGTGCATACCTTAGCCGGAATCTTGACGATTTCAGGTAACACGGCGACAGCCGCCGCAGGCATTGCTGATGCTGTCGATCCTGCTACGTTAGCAATGGATTACCCAGATGCTGTTGGTGCCATTATCAATCAGCACGGATTCAATCTATTTTGGGCGGGTATCGTTACGATTATTGGCGGACTGTTTATCTGGCGTGAAAATGTTGCTGCTATATTCATTTCAGCCCTTGTAGGCGGGCTGTTGGATATCGGATATTTTATCTTCATCGACCTTGGCGGCTACAACAATTTTGTCCCCGGAACCGTGATGACAATTATTTCAGCTTTGGCAATTGCCACAAGTTTTTATGCTTATTTTTGGGGGATGACGTCAACCAAGGAGAATCCAATCAATTCAACAGATAGTGTCAATCGGTGAGGCAACATGAAACTTTAATCATCCGCATACCCGCCAAAGAGGACTTAAGTCATGACTTCAAATAGGAAAATCGCAGTATTAACGGGATCGACAGGTGCGATCGGCACCGAGCTGGCAAAACTGCTGGCGCAAACGGGATGGAACCTATCTTTGATCAACCGATCCAAGGGAAAAGCTGATGCTCAGCTTGCCCAACTCCGAGAGTTATTTCCTGCACGGCAGTTTGACGGATGGACTGCCGACCTGATGGATACTAATCAGATCAAAGATGTTGTTAGCAAGCTTTCCTCGACACATCCTCAGATTAATGCACTCTACAATATTTCGGGGCTTTTGACCGACAAGCGAATCATGAGTCCGCAAGCGGTTGAAGGCCATTTTGCCCTGAACACGTTAGCGCCTTATCTGTCGATTCAGGGATTGCGACCTCAACTAACGGCAGGGGCATCAGATAGCAATCCATCGGTGATCGTCAATTTTTCATCAAGTGCTGCAAACGCTGTCAAAAAAATTGATGTGGCACAGCTACAAAACCCCGACAAAATTGGTGGGCTATTTGATGCTTATGCCAAATCAAAACTAGCCGTGACGACGGTAACTTGTTTCCTGAAAGATGAGTTAATAAAAGAGAATATTCTAATCTACTCCGTTGACCCTAGTGCGACCAAAAGCCCCATGACAAAGAAAAGCACAGGGATGCCTTTTTTTCTACGCTGGCTGTCTCCTTTTCTATTTAAAGCGCCTGATCGCCAAGCGATGAAAATAGTAGAGGGAATCGAAGCGGCGATAACCGATGGTGAGTCCGGTCTTTTTATATCCAATGGCCGTCGAAAACCCAACCCAACCCTGGCATTAGATAACGCCTTCCAAACTAACTTACAGACTCTGCTACAGACGCTGTCGATGTAGTCATTGTCGTCTATCCGCTGTTGCTTTATTCTCTATACACTCCCTCCTAATGTTGTTTTTCGATATTCTTTAGGAGAGAGCCCTGTCCAGCGTTTGAACGCTCGACGAAATGAGCGATCATCGGTATATCCAACAATTTGTCCAACTGTTGCAATGTCAATTTCAGGATCGCTTAAAAAGCTTTTAGCATTAGCTAAGCGGATTTCACTAATGAGCGTGTTGAGAGACGTTCCGTGCTCTTTGGCCAAACGCTGCGCCGTCCGAAGACTGATGTTGGCCTTTGCTGCCGCTGCCGCTGCCCCATACTCGCCCCGTGTGGCGTTTCCCATAATGCCCTGGCGAAGTTCGGCAAGGGCAGTAGGATAGCGATTGCTATCCAATTGTTGGCGCAATTTAGTAAAGTGGCGCTCGACAAAACTAAACATTTGAGGATTGGCATCGCGAGCTGGCGCACTGAGACTCTCCCGTGCGAAAACAAGCGCATTGCGGCCTGAGCGAAAGGAAACGGATGCTTGAAAAAAAGACTCGTAGGCTTCTATCGGCACAGGTTTGGCGATCGCGAACTCTACCCTCAACAGCGATATCTCCAAATCGGTACTCTCTTTCAGCAGTCGCCAAATTAAACCCGTAGCAGCCTCAAGCAACATCCCCTGATCTTGACTCTCATGAGGATGAGCAGCCACCATCGTCACTTCTGCATCGGTTTTCTCAAGATGCACCATCGACTGGTCGGAGATAATCTT
Source organism: Cyanobacteria bacterium P01_D01_bin.105 (assembly GCA_039025345.1). Classification (GTDB taxonomy): domain Bacteria; phylum Cyanobacteriota; class Cyanobacteriia; order Phormidesmidales; family Phormidesmidaceae; genus Phormidesmis. The sequence goes on from JBCCOO010000179.1 coordinate 3,326, forward strand.
TTGATTGCTGACAAACCACTCCAGCATGGCCTCAATATCATTGGCAAACTGAGCCCCTTTGACTAAACCACCGAGCATCGTAAACGGAGCAGAGCGGGCAATTTCCATCGAAATCGCTGTGTTCGGCCACCGATTAATCATGAGGTTCATCAGTCTTCCCACTTCGTCATTCGATATGCGGGTGTCTAGTCGGGCATAGTCGACTGCTGAGAGGTCCATCACTTGAGCAATTTCTTCAACCGCTATCTTACGGGATACAGCAAAGTCAAGAATCGTTGTGACGATGCTGCCTAGAGTCCCTGGCCTGACGAAATTGGCATCAATAGTTCCTTTTTTGGCGTCCATAGCCCTTCTATCTAAACAATCTTACTGAGAGAGTTGAGCACAACTATACGCCTTAAAAAGCTTAAACCTTAAACAGAAACAGCCTGCTGCATGGGACCAAGCTGCCCTGGTGGCAAAACATTTCAGGGCGGCGACTTAACACATGTTAATCCATCAATGAGGACATCATGCTCCTAAAAGCACTCAGACTAATGGTCATAACGTTTCTGACGCTCACGGTACTCGTGGGTGGTGTAAAAGCCCAAGAGAAAGACCCCTTTGCGGCACCCACAAGAGCCTGGGAACAGGGCGCGATCTATCAAAACAGCATCCCAGCCGAGTTTGAGACCCATATCATCGTGAATAACGAAACGGACCGCGCAAGGGCAGAGCGGATTATCGATCTCTACCGACTACTCGAAACCAATCCTACGGACGAAACTCTCCGTGAATTCATCGCCGATCGCTATATCCAGCACAGCGTCATGTTGCCCAACGGACGGCAACCGCTGGCCGAGTTGTTTGGTGGATC
>JBCCOO010000180.1:0-4090 GCA_039025345.1 Cyanobacteria bacterium P01_D01_bin.105
CAAGGGTTTGCCCCTATTGAAGGCGTAGACGATTGATGAACGCGGTAGACTGACGAAAGCACTATCGGTTATCAAGTCATTGCCCACTATTTTAAGAATCGGGCCCTACAGGCTCTACTTTTATAGTCATGAGCCGAACGAGCCGCCTCACATCCATATTGATCGTGACGGCTCATCGGTTAAATTCTGGCTAGAGCCTGTAGAGATAGCAAACAACATCGGCTTTAGTGCTAAAGAGCTTCGCAAACTCAAAAAGCTGGTCGAGGAGAATAAAACGGTACTTTGGGAGGCCTGGCATGACTACTTCAATTGTTAAAGTTGACGAACGAGTTAAAGATGTTACCTGCTCAATCGACCATATCAGTGTCGCCCTGATGGATGGGCGCACCATAACGGTTCCACTTGTTTGGTACCCCCGCTTGCTTAATGCTACGCCCGAACAACGTGCGCAATGGGAGGTTTGTGGTGGCGGTTATGGTATTCACTGGGAATCAATAGACGAAGACCTTAGTACAGCAGGCATGTTAAGAGGTGCGCCTTCCCCGGAAGCCTTTGTCACTTCTGAAAAATAGCTGGTATTTGTTTAGCTCAGCTACTCAAAGAGGCGGATTATTCGGTGACTGAGCGGAGTCGTTGGCGCAGCCTCTGCGTGACAGATAGTCAAAACACAGCCGGGCTTCGACTCCGCTCAGCCCTCGGTTTCCACACTTCTAGAAATTCATGCTAAACCGATGCAATAGCTAGCTATTTTTCAGAATCGAAGATCGGCTGCAGCGATTTGAGGTGTCACAGATTAAAGGTGGGATGCTGAAATTGATACCCAGTGCCTTTGATTTTCGCGTTCGACACGCGAACGTTCTTACGAGTGCTGGGTTGACTAGCATCCCAGATGACGGGTGAGAGAGTGTGCTGGCGGCACACCCGGTCGATTAAAGCCTTGACCGTGGGCACTTCTTCTTGCACCAGGTTATAGCGGCCTTCGAGCTGTTTTTCTTTGGCCCAGTCAATCCCGCTGACGATATCGCTTAGGTGTACCCAGTTAGTGGCTTCTTCGCCTTTGCCGGGCCGAGTGGTGCCTGCTGCTCGGCTGTAGATTTTCTCCAGCGTTCTACCAGGCCCATAAATTCCGCCTAGGCGCAAAACGCAAATTTTGCGCCCTGGCGTAGCTGCCGACAGCAGCGTTTCCTCGGTTTGCTCAATAATTTTGCCATTGTCTGTCACGGGCATTGGCGGCATAAGCTCGGTAACCCACGCGCCGTGAAACTGGCCGTATATAGAACAGCTGCTGGTGTAGATCAGCTGCTCAACCGGGGTTTCGGGTAGGACTTGGGCCATCGTTTGGGCGGTGCTCAAGTAGGTATCTGAATAGCTAGCGCCTCGTTTTGAGGCCACGCAAAGCAACACCACCTGACGATCTTGCAGGGCCGCTGTGAGGCGATCGCGCGCTGTGCCTGTGAGGACTTCTACACGCGAGGCGATCTCACTTAATTCTGCGACTCGCTCTTGGCGCGTCGTTGTAACAAGTACGTCTAGGCCCTGCCCATGCCAATGCTTGGCCACGGCACTGCCTACATAGCCACAGCCAATAATGGCCACTCTCATATCGTTTCCCTAGGTTCTTAGCTCGCTGTTGAATGCTTTTAGTGTATGACGTTATCTTGCGATTACATCTTACGATTGCATCTTACGATTGCTATTAGTTCGGCATTGAAATAGAGGCGATATAATAGGAGTACGATTCGCCTTGTTTTCAGATGACAAAATCAGACGGCAGACAGTTAAATATCGACACCCAAAACTATCTTCGCAGACAAGCTATTCGTCTACGAGAGCAAGGCAAACCGGTGAGCGAGATTGCCGACTATCTCGGTGTCAATCAAAGTGTGGTCGGCAAATGGTGGCGTCAGTATAAAGTAACGGGCGAGGCTGCTTTCAGCCAACAAACGCGAGGCCGCCGCCCCGGCTCAGGTCAGCTTCTGAGTGAAGTGCAGCAGGCCGAGCTACGGCAGTGCATCAAAACAGGTGCCCCCGAAGACTATGGCATCGAGAGTCGACTATGGACAAGGCGAGCCGTGCAAGCGCTGATAGCCCAGCAGTGCGACGTCAAAATAGCGATTCGCACCGTGGGGAACTACCTGAAGCGCTGGGACTATACTCCGCAGCGCCCGTTGAAACGAGCCTACGAGCAAGACCCTGATGCGGTAGCGACTTGGGTTGAGACGGACTATCCGGCCATTGCCGCGAGAGCGAAAGCAGAGGATGCCGAAATTTACTGAGAGGATGAAGCGGGTGTGCGCTCGAATGACCAGCGTGGTCGTAGCTACAGTCCCAAAGGTCAGACACCCGTTGCCCCGCACAGTGGCCGACAGCGCAGCCGAGTGAACTATATTGCCAGCGTTAGCAACAGCGGCATTGTGCGCTATATGCTCTATACCCAAAGCTTTGACGGTCTGTTGTACCTGCATTTTCTCAAACGACTAGTACGCACCAGTAAACGCAAGTTATTTGTGATTGTAGACCGGCACCCAGTTCACACCAGACGGTTAGTGCAAGACTGGCTAGCCGCTCATAAGGAACAGATAGAAGTCTTCTGGCTACCGGCTTACTCGCCCGAATTGAACCCAGCAGAATATCTCAACAATGATGTCAAACAGCAGGTACACGATAAGCCTCCGACGATGAGCGTAGCCCAGCTGAAAGAAAGAACGGCTTCAGTGTTGAGGCGATTGCAGAAACTGCCGGATAGAGTCAGTCGATACTTTCATCACCCAAAGATTGCTTATGCCGCATAGACACCGCGCCTGTTTCTATGCCGGGGTAATATATGCTAAAGCATTCTAAAACAAGGATTTATCAGCGTTCCGTGCGATGTAGCCGCTGACCAAAATCGCAATAAATACAGTAGAGTACATTTGCCCAACAATCGCTTCCATATTGGTAAGGGCTTGCGCCACCTCCGTGATTGGAACGATGTCACCGTAGCCCAATGTTGTGAGGGTCGTAAAGCTGAGGTGAACTGTTGTAAGAAAAGAATCTTTGAGAAGTAAGGGTTGGGAAAACGCACGGCTACTCAACGTATCAACTATGCCGTAGAAAAACGCCCACACATAGCCAATCAGCAGATATACGCTGATCCCCCCTTTGATCGTGTCAGATGTTATCTGAGGGGTTGTTAGGAGATCTTTGCAAATCCAGTAAGCTGCTCCACCAAAGTAAAGCGAGAAGATCATTAGGGGCAGTATGGAGAATGCACTATCTGGGTCTAAAAGCCACCCTATGCTGATATTGACCTGCACGATGAATGTCAGAATCGCGATCACTGTAAACATCCATTTATAAATCTTAGCGAGTTTGAAGCTATGGATAATAATCAACATGGTGCCTAACAGCAGCAATGCAGATAACATACCGCCAAGTCCGACCTTAAGGAATGGCACGATTAAGAAGTTAGCGATTAGAGCAAGCAATAAGTTCCGATATTTTTGCTGGGGTTTGTGATTGAATACATTCATATCCCACTGTTTAGAAAGGCAAGTCTCGAATTAAGTGAATCTTAGCTGGCTCGGTGCTGACCGCCTGCACATAGGCAGCAGTGAGGTATGGGAGATAGCTATTCTCACCTAGAAGATAATTGCGCCCGTGAGCAATGCTCAGCGTTCGCACAATACTTACAGATGTTTCTAGAGACTGATCAACACGCTCCTCCGTCTCTTCTCCCGGATGTAGCAAGCTGAAGAGAGTACGAGTCAGCTCTAAATTGTGGGAAATCTTCTCCCCTAAATAAAAATACTTGTCAGTGCCTGTCAGTGACGCAAAGGCATCCACTTGTTCGAGTATTACAGGCGCGGCCACATCGTAGGCGCCTCCTAGCATGACCACTGGCACCTCAATATGCTCCATGCCCTGAGAGCCAAATAGGTTGGTAATGGGAGCGATGGCAATGACCAAGCCCACCCGTTCATCGGCCAACTCTCCGCTGGTTAAAACCGTGAGTACCCCTGGAACTGATTCCAGTTCCAACAGCCGACATTGCAGCAGCAAGCCGATATTGACCAACTCGGGATCAATCTCTGCTGCCGGATTGCATTGC
>JBCCOO010000181.1:0-4057 GCA_039025345.1 Cyanobacteria bacterium P01_D01_bin.105
CCACTTGGCATGCTGGTTAAACATCGAGTCTACGACGTGAGCAAAGGCTTCGTAGGTATGGAATAAGCCATGTCTGCCACTGAGCAAATAGCCTTCTAACCAGCCTTGCAGCGTATGCTCACTGAGCATTTCCATCACGCGGCCATCGCGAGAGAGGTTGCCGCCCTGCTCATCTTCGGGATACAGCTCTGCCATCCAAACTTTTTGGGTGACGTCGTACACATCCTGTAAGCGATTTGAAGCCGTTTCATCTGGCCCCATCAAACGGAAGTTATCGGGGTTGTCGCGGAAAATCTCCCGCATCAGGAAGCCCAACACCTTTGTGTTTTCAAATTCTTCTACCCCATGCGTCTCCATCTGGATAGCAAAGTCTTGGAATTGGGGCATTTTCAGCGCGCGGCGGACGATGCCACCATTGGCGTGAGGATTGGCGCTCATGCGTCGATTGCCGACCGGGGCTAGTGCCTTGAGTTCAGGGATCAGCGTACCGTCCTCGTCGAATAGCTCCTCGGGCTTGTAGCTTTTCATCCACGCTTCAAGCTTGCGCAGATGCTCGGGATTGTCATGCATGCCGCCCATAGGTACTTGGTGCGATCGCCAAAAATCCTCAACTTTCTTCCCATCCACCTCTTCGGGGCCGGTCCAGCCCTTGGGCGTTCTGAGCACAATCATCGGCCAGCGCGGACGCTCAATTTTGCCAGTGGTTCGGGCTTTGTGCTGCACCTCACGGATCTTCTGCACACACTCTTCCATCACCGCTGCCATCTTTTGGTGCATCTCAGCGGGATTTTTCCCTTCGACAAAGTAGGGCGTATAGCCGTACCCTCGGAAGAGATATTCCAGCTCTTCGTGAGAAATACGAGCCAAAATCGTCGGATTTGCAATCTTATATCCATTCAGATTCAGAACCGGCAGCACCGCCCCATCGCGCGCAGGGTTTAAAAACTTGTTGGAATGCCACGCAGTTGCCAGCGGCCCGGTTTCAGACTCACCATCGCCGACGACAACGCAGGTAATGAGATCAGGATTATCTAACACAGAACCGTAAGCATGAGAAACACTGTAGCCCAGCTCACCGCCTTCGTGAATGGAGCCAGGGGTTTCGGGCGTGACGTGGCTGCCAATGTCGCCAGGGAAGGAAAACTGCTTGAAGAACTTCTGCATGCCTTCCGTATCTTCGCTTTTATCAGGGTACAGCTCAGAGTAAGTCCCTTCTAAATACACAGGCCCCAATACGCCAGGAGCACCGTGACCAGGCCCAGCCATGAAGATCATGTCTAGGTCGTATTTTTTGATTAAGCGGTTGCAGTGGATGTAGGTAAAGCTAAGCGCAGGCGATGCGCCCCAGTGGCCTAAGAGTCGATGCTTAACATGCGCTTTTTGTAGCGGCTCTTTTAAGAGCGGATTACCTCTGAGATAAATCATGCCAACGGCGAGATAGTGACAGGCACGCCAATAGGCATCCATTTTCCTCACTTCTTCAGCCGTTAGCGCTTTAAATACAGGACTTTCTGAGCTAGCGCTTTGCCTAACAGGAGCTTGAACCATAATGTTTGTTGTTCCTTATGTGAGCGTCGGTGTATTGAACGTGGTGTATGTGAGCGTCGGAGAGGGCGCAGGGAATAACAGTGGTTGGATGCACAACTCTCAAGGGAGAGCACACCAATGCACGTTATTAACTAACCTGAGCCAACCGAATCTTGATTGTTTTTTCGACCTAGCCGTTATTCAAGCATCTCTATTTAGAGATGCCTATATCTTAGGTATTAGCCAGCCGACAACAATGTTGTAGCCAAAATTCCATGGGTTTGAGTGTATTTTCAACTACAAACTACAAACTTCTGTGAGGTCTATCTTGTTGCCATGACACGGCTAACGAAAATAGGCTTGGCTTACAAAAATTAAATGCGAATCAATATTAAATGCGAATCAATCTTCAACTCGGCAACCTCATCCAGAAGCTGTATATCATTGAGATGACTGACTTCTACAGACTCGCCTCGACAGAATAAATCTTAAGAATATAGGTCTTATGAGACATAGGTATTATGAGCAACCTAACAGGCATAAACCTAAATCTTGTTCTAACAAGTTCTCTTAAAGCTACAAGCTGCTGAATTCTTAAACATTACTGAACATTACTCCAGCGAACCGATTTATGAATCCCTATAAAAGCTGCAATGAGGCTCAATAGTTACCTTGAAACTACTTTCTTAAATCAGCTATTCGTAAGATGACCTAACTGGCCTAAACCTAACTGACCTACATGTGACAAAACAATAGGAAAGTGATAGAGCGTTTCTCAATCTAAAGTATATAGCGCTTCTAAAAATAATTTTTACGAAAAAAATATCTTTGTCTTGATTATGCAGTAACCATTTCTGTCGCGCCGAAAATCTTTACGAAGTGCAATATATGACAATGCGTAGTCTATGTAGCGTTATGTCGCATGGCTATTTTGTGGTGGTTTCAGCCGAGAATAATGAATGACGCAACCAATGACGCAACCCAAGTGACCACAGCAATATGCTCAATTTTTTCAACCAGCTCCAATCAGCGACGGAAGCGCCTTTCCTTAAGTTGGAAGGCGCTGCGATTTCTCTAGGGGCGATCACTCAACTTTTGCTCATTGTCTTTGTTGCGCTGCTGCTGTCTTTTTGGCTAAGGCGGTTTCTGGCCCGTAAGGTATTACCCCAAGTGGGGCTGCGACAAGGCACTCGCGAATCGATTGCGGCGATCGCTAGCTATAGCATAGGGATGCTGGTAGGCCTGATTCTTTTGCAGGCCGTTGGCGTTAACCTGGCTTCGTTAGCGGTGGTGGCCGGTAGCCTAGGCATTGGCATCGGCTTTGGCCTGCAAGAGATTACGAAAAACTTTACGAGTGGGTTAACCCTGCTGGTGGAGCGCAAGTTAAAAGTGGGCGACTTTATTGAAATTGATAATCTCTTAGGCCACATTACAGAAATTTCTCTGCGCTCTACGGTGATTCGTACTGTGGCAGACAGGCATATTGTTGTTCCCAACAGTGACTTAGTCAGCAATCGGATTGTTAACTGGACGTATAACAACACAAAAGGATGGGTGACGATTCCTGTCAGCGTTGCTCATGAAAGCGATCCGCTGCTGGTGATTGAAGTGTTAATGGACTCTGCCTATTTAGAAGAAACTATGTCCCCAGAGCGCACACCAGAAGTTTACTTTACGAACATTGGTGAAAATTCTTTAGACTTTAAGCTCTGGGTATGGACTGCTCACGTGGATCAAAAGTTTTATATCGAAAGCTCCCTTAACTTTATCGTTCGGCAAAACCTCAAGCAGCACGGCATTCGCTTAGCATCTCCCAGACTCGACGTCTGGAGTCGTAATCCTAATGTTGTGATGACCGCCGAACCGAAGAATTATATTGAATATGAAAATGTGCAAACGCCTCCAGAGAGTAACCTAGACAGGTTCTCAAAACCGGTGCCGGTTCGAGACTTATTTAGAAAACTATCTTTTTTCGAACAGTGCAGCGATCTGGAGCTTCGTAAGCTAGTTGAACTTGGTCGCCGTATGCGATTAGAAGCACAGGAGATTCTATATGAAGAAGGCGATCCGGGCGATGCTTTTTACATCATTTTGAGTGGTGCCGTCGGCTATACTTTGCCAGGAACAGACCAAACCACTATCATGACGGCTGGGCAATTTATTGGCGAGTTCTCACTGATGCTGGAGGTGCCCCGCACAGTGACAGTAAAGGCCATTGAGGATACAACGCTATTTTCGCTCAGCCCCCAAGGGTTTCAGAAACTACTGCGCGATCAGCCTCACTTATACGATGTGATTGTTGAAGAAATGGGCCACCATGAAGAAGAACTCTCTAAGCAGGGACGTCAGCTCAGAGCCTTAGGATTAATTAATCCAGAAGAATATAACCGTAATCCGGTGGATTGGATTCGGAAGCACTTAGAGAGCTTGTTTGGCATGTGATGTGGAATCAGCCGGTTGAAACAGTGCGTTGTTATCTACCGATGATGTAATACGGTTGAGTGATTTACACGTTGTTGACCGCAACAGC
>JBCCOO010000182.1:0-3917 GCA_039025345.1 Cyanobacteria bacterium P01_D01_bin.105
CGTTCTGAGTGGCATTTATGTGCAAGGCAAATTCGCTGAAAGTCCCATTCTCTCGTCAACAAACCTTGCACTTCATCTGTCATTTGTTGGCTGAAATGGCTGAATATCAACGAATCTGACTTTTTCAGTAAGCCCTACTTAAGTCAATAGCGTGATTCCTCTCTCCTAGAAACCAGACAGCATATTCGTCTAGGCCCCTTCCCCTTGTCGGTGGGAGGGGCTTTTTCATTGCCAAGAGGAACTAGAGATAGGGTTCGCCTAGCTAACACTTAAAGATCCTAGAAGTTAAATAATGCAAGCTACGATAGCCCATCAATCCCCCCGTCTTCCGCCTTCCTCGGGTGCATCGCCCTGAGTTGGCAGGCTGAATGGGGCGACCTGCTCAGGCATCAGCGACAACTGCAAACCCTCATCCGCTGGGTCATCGATGCGGAGTTGGCCGAAGAATTCGGCCTTAAGCCGCTTCTGCATGGCACGAAACTGACTATCGAAGCGCAGATGACAGACGGTGCAGAGCGCTTTCAAATTAGCGCGATCGCGATTTTCGGGCCGCTGGTCTAGGTGAGCGACTGTCAGCAGATACCGCCGGGGAGCTGCAGCAAAGTCAGGTGGTGGAGGAGTGTGTGCTGAACGCCATGCCTTCACCCGCTCCAGGAACACCGCCAACGGTTCACTGGGCTGACGACAGGGCCGCTGACACTGTTCACAGCACCACTTGGCTTCATGCTTTACCTGAGCCGCGATCGCCTCCCAATCATCGGGATACCTCGCTCGGATAATGGGCATGAATCACCTCCATCCCGTCATCGCGGCCAGCAGCAGCTCCATATCATCGCCATCCAGATCAGCAAACTGCTTGGGCTCCCACCCGTGGGCCTCAGAAAGGCGCTTGACGGCTTCGTCACGGTTCAGTCTCAGACGCTCGCACTCGACACCAATCTGCACCAGCACGGCACTCAAATCGCGCACCGGCGGAACATTTGTCTGTTCTATGTTTTGTTTTTTGTTTTGGAGTCGCTTGGTTTGTTTCGCTTGGTTGGCTGTAAAGCTCCGTTTAAGAGCTGCATTGAGAAAGGCTTGAGGATTGCGGACATTATCCTGCTCTCGTAGAGATGAGAGTGCATTGCGCACTCTCATAACCGTTCCCTCTGGATCAGTCGTATGCAGTGAAATCAGTGTGGCCGCGAGAGCGGCATTAGCCGAAACTCCAGATTCCTCAATTTGCGTCACCAATGTACCAATTTCTTCTTTGTTAATTTCCATAGGGAGGTTCGCTTTAGAACCAGTTTGTTTATTTGTTTGTTTTAAAACAGATCTGGTACATCCTGTGGAAAACTCAGAATCGCCAAAAGCCTCTTTATGATTAGCATTCAGACTTTCCACAGGCAAGCCGATTTGACTCTCAAGTGTTGCGCCCATGCAACAAGTGTTGTCCTGACGCAACGATCGTTGCGCTGGTGCAACGGTGTTGTCCTGACGCAACACTTTTTCCACAGAAATTTCAGGCAAGTGTTGTTCTGACGCAACGGTGTTGCACTGAGGCAACACTTTTTCCACAGCATGATTGGTATGCAGCGTCACCTTGGCCGACATAATCTCCAGATCAATCCAGCCTTTGGCATCCAGCGACTTCAGCGCCCGACTCACGGTGCTAGGACTGGTGCCGAGCTGCCGAGCCATCTCCCGCACCTTGATTTCAATCGCCCTATCCCCAAACGGATCTAAGGTGCGCAAGTAGTAGAGCACATCTTTCTCACTGGGCTTCAATTCGCGGCAGGCTCGCAGCCACTCTTCCGAGGTGAGACGGTAATGAAGTGAAGTTCCGTCACCCTGCACTGTCCGATATTCACTTTTCTGTGTCATCATAATCGTGGATTTGTTTGGATTGTTTGGAAACGATTGATTCGGTCAAGCAGTTCATCTGGGTTGTCCGACCCTAGAGCTGCAACAGAGACTTTCTACTAACAGCGTTTTCAGGCAATTCCTTCCAGAAGTTCTCGGCCCCGCTAGGCTGAGAACTTTTTGCTTTTGGGTCATTGCCGATGCTTACAATGCATCGTGATTAAGGCACTTTGACCTCCTTGTAGTCTTTCCAGCGAATGACAATCTCGCCGCCCATCGCCTCGACCAGTTCGGCGATCGCGCGATACCGCCGCCCATCCGGCTCCTTCAGGGCCTTCCCCACAGCGCTAGACAGCTTTGCAATCGAGGTGTCTTGACCCTCTTGCTTCCGCAGCTCCACAACCCGGCGCGTCAGCTCGTATTGGCTAATGTCCAGTTCATCGAAGCGCTCTCGCAGAATGTCTTTCATACACATGATCGGTAGTAGGACATGAATGTGCGTGATCTTAGCGACAGATCGAGGAAACGGATCACGCTTTTTCAGAAAAAATCACCGGAAATCATACAAATGTTCTATCGCATTAGATGCCATACTTCTTGCTGAGTCTGAAGTTGCAGTGATAGATCGCAAGGGCGACGACTCAAGGCATACGCCAAAAATCAAGGACAAGCCCCAGAGCCGCACGAGCAGGGGACCCGGTGGCAAGGCCGGAACGTAGTGGAGAGCGTAGCGGGCCTTGCTCACTGGGGCGAGTGTGGCAACCTATTTGGTGGGCGGGGGATGGCGAAGCCGCGAAGGAAATGCGGAGCACAGCGGAGTAACCGCTTTTTCTTCAAAAAATATGCTAGAAATACATACTCCATTACCCGTTAGAGGAAAAAGGTGAGATTCCCTGAATGGACAGGTTTCCAGGAAAAAAAACTTTGGGACTGGCTGGATCTACTACTGGTTCCTCTAATGCTAGCTGCCGGTATCTTTGTGCTTGAATCTGCTGAGAGCAGAAGACAAGAGTACAATTTAGCCGAGCAATATAAACAGCAAATATTGAGAGATTACTTTAATGAGCTGAATGCCATAGTCTTTGACCAGCAAAAGTTCGACGCCCTGAAGAATTCAAAGATTTATGCTCCAGAGCGAGAGCTACTAGGTTCTAGAACTTTAGCTGCCTTAGAAGTCCTCGAAGGAGATGAAAAAAGGAAAAGTCAAATTATCAGATTCATTGGCAATTCCTCTCTCTCTCCACTAATTCCCATTAGAAGGGCTAACTTGGCAAACTTAGACTTATCCTATGTGGATCTATACAAGGCTGATATGAGAAGAGTTAGCCTAGCTGGTACATCTCTAATAGGAGCTAACCTAAAAGGGGCATACCTCTGTGATGCTGACCTTAGCAACGCTGACTTTACAGGCGCAAATTTAGATAATGCAAAGTACAGCAACGATACCGTGATTCCTGAAGGAATATTTTCTGAGTCACAACTTCAATCTATGGATAGGAGAATCAAGGAACAGTGCGAACCAGCTCTTCCTTAGAGATACTTATTTTGAGAGTAGATTAAGCGAGATCAGCAGTTCTCAATATGAGAATAGTTCTCGCGTTTGAAGTGGGTTCTGAGGTCAAAAATATCGTTTTGCCATTGTGAAGCAGCCCCTATGGACGAGATTATCGTCTCAACAATCCCGAAAAATTTAAAATGAGAATTGCTGAAGCGAGATCGCTCCCCTCTCTAATAAAAAAAGGGCCGCTGCCCCCAGTAACTAGCCCACAAGCTGACACCGCACCCGACCGCCCCGCTGACCACCTAATAACTGAATGTGACCGCCCGGCACCACACAGGGCACCGACACCGCAAACGAAGCAGGGCCAGACGACACACAGCGCACAGCCACTGAATAGCCCACCACCGCTGACCACCGAGCCGCAAACCCCGACGGCAGCGACGAGAACCAGCACTCAGCCACGAAACCCGTGAACGACCTATCGGACTCGCGCCAGTAGCACTCAACCGCCCCAAACTCAGCGGCCAGAGACTGAACGAACTCAAACGGCACAGACTGACGAGAAGACATAACA
>JBCCOO010000183.1:0-3852 GCA_039025345.1 Cyanobacteria bacterium P01_D01_bin.105
CAATGCTTCGTTAAGTACGGACAACGACAGCGACGAAGATGGCAATCAGGTGACGCTAATGACGCTCCATGCGTCTAAAGGGCTTGAGTTTCCGGTTGTTTTCTTGGTTGGGCTAGAGCAAGGTCTTTTCCCTAGCTTCCGCTCCTTAGAAGATGCCGCTGCCATCGAAGAAGAACGCCGCCTCTGCTACGTTGGCATTACGCGTGCGCAAGACAAGCTTTATATTTCTCATGCCCGAGAGCGTCGCACCTACGGCCACATGCGCGAAGTCTCAACGCCTTCTATTTTTCTCGGCGAGCTTCCCCGCGACTACATTATGACCACCGTCCCCAGCGCTCTCCCCGATCGCTGGACAACAACAACCCGCGAAGCGAAGCTCAAGAACCCTCAGCCTAACCTCAATAAACCCGGCACTCACGAAGACGACTGGAGCGTTGGTGTACCTGTTAGTCACAAGGCTTTTGGGGAAGGTAAAGTCACGCACATTTTTGGTGCAGGTAATAAAATCTGTCTCGCCATTCACTTTCCAGGCATTGGCAAAAAGATTATCGATCCAAGAACAACGACTATAGAGCGGCTAGGCTGAGCAAAAAGGTAAGTGCGTATTGTAAGCCAGAGATCCTAAATTCTAAAACGCGGCCCAGAAGCTACTGTTCACCCTACCGGTAATAGAAATTGAAGTGTCTAACCGCGATGAGTCTAGATCGGTTCAGACGATAGTGAAAGCTGAGACTCCGCTGCAGCTTCTCTAGTTTAGGGCTGTAAAGTTTGGGAGTAGCGCTTTTGGGAGCTGTGATGCGGGAGGCATCTAAATGCTCACTAGACTTTTTAATGTTACTAATCCAAGTAGGCGCAGTAATTGTAAGCCCTGATTTAGCTGCGGCTAGGCCAATAGCGTTGCCTTCACCAGCATGGACTCCGTTGATTTCTAGGTAGCGAGCAATTCTATCCCACTCATAAAAGAATTTCTGCATCTGGTCGCCTTTCACAGTAACCGCAAATAGCGCTTCTCCTACGAAGGTAACGCTATCAGGCGTTAGCTCCAGCTTGTGAGCGAGCTTTTTGAGATGGCCCAGCCTTTTACGATTGTACTTTTCTGAGTGTGCCACCATGTTGGCAAGGTAGCTGCCTCCTATGCCGGCAACAGGATCAATATTGCTGGGGATAGGTTCATTGAGGCGAGTGTCGGCATCTATTTGAACAACGGTTGTGAATGTTTGTAGTGCTTTGGCAATTACGAAGCGCTTGTCGTTGTAGCAGTGAAGAACGCCCGTCTTATTAAGCTTGAACGCCTGGACATTGTCGTGTTGTCTGAATGCTTCAGGCGCATCAGTACCCACAACTATAGGAATATCCGGTGAAAGGCGAGCGAGATCGGAAGCGAGATTTTTAGCCAAGCTGCGATACTTTGGCTTGAGTGCCAAAACGCTAAAACAGATACGCTGCTCCATGGAAGGCCTTTCTAAAGAACATAAGCTTGCTGTGCACCTGCGTTATCCAGCTGTGGCGATACAGTCACTGCCCTGACGTGGCAGCGCTAATCAAAGGCAGGTAGGTTTTATCCAATCGAGAGTATGCCCACAGAGCAATGTTCAGGCAACCTAGGCACTACAGCGCTAAATGTCAGCCAAACCCTTCAAGTACTCCTCGGCTAGGTCATTGTTTGTACTGTTGTGACTGCATCCTCGTTAAACAGGTTTTCGGGTTCGTATAGATACTCAAACCAGTTACCGAACGGGTCACGCCCATAGAAAGAGGCCGTGCCATCACGGTGTTGATGAATTTTGCCTACTTTTACACCTTCGGCTTTCAGCTTTTCGTATGCCGTATCAATTTCAGCGCGATCGCTAAAGACAAACCCAAAGTGTGGCCCGGCCTGATCATACTCAGGGCTCATCAGCGCTAGCCCATCGTTGCCTGCTTTCAAATACGCCCAATCGCTATCTTGCCAAACTAGCTTCATACCTAATTTTGTATAAAACTCAGCCGCCTTGGCCACATCTTCTACACAGACTGCTACATGGCCCAATCGCTTCATTTGCATGGCGTTTCCCTTCTCCTTAAAAGTCTACGTCTATTCTAAGGCAGCTCTAGGATCGAGCTGACGGTATTTACGACCCTAGCCCCATTTGCTCAAATAAATTCTGGCGGTAATATATAACTGTTGAGCAGTAGATATTCTCTGACTGGCTCGAAGCTAGAGCATTTCGAGGTTTAATCTGAGGTTTTAATTTATGGACGCATCTTTTGATTCTGATAAGCGCAAAATCCTTTCGATCGCATCTCACGGCTCTATTTTCTTGAGTCAGCTAGTGCTCTCGGCAGGTATTCCATTTGGTATTCTTTTGCTGTCTGACGATCCAGTCGTCAAAGAGAATGCACGTGAGGCGCTCAACTTTCACTTTAATATGTGGCTTTACAGCGTATTGCTGATTATTCCTGCTGCGTTAATCATCGGCTTACCCCTCGTAGCGTTGCTGGGCTTGGTGCAAATCATTATGCCTATCTTTGCAATTTTAAGCAGCGTGACTGCGCCTGACGATGCGTATCGCTATCCATTCATTTTCCGTCCGTTATAGGCTTCAAGTCCGCTTAGCCTACATCATTAGTGGAATCGTCAACCCCTTGAGCGGTTTGGCGATCTCTGCTTTGGTTAGTCCTTTTGCTTGAATTAGAACGCCGAAGTTGCCAAAACCCATTGGGTTAATAAGTTGCTGCAGTGCTTCGCGGCGCATTATGATTGCTTGAATGGTTTTGCTGTTGGCGGGTTTTTCAGGAAATCGTGGTTGGGAGAGTTTGGTTAGGCGAGCGCCCAACCCCAACGCCATTAAAAACAGCGCTTGCTGAGTAAAGCCCACTGTCTCTAATCCCACCGAATTGCCCACGTTTTCCAATGCCGTAAAATCCACGTGCGCAGTAATATCCTGCTCGCCCACATAGGCAAACGGATCGCTGTGGTGGCTGTGGCGGGTGTAGCACTGCAATGTGCCTTCGCGTCGCGCCGGACTGTAATATCGCTGGGCGGTGTAGCCATAGTCAATGGTGAGTAAATACCCTTTTTTCAGGCATTTTGAAACCTGAGTCAGCCAGTCTAAAGCGGCTAAATTCACTTCTGTTCGGTAGCCGTCAACATAGTCTTGACTCAGGTCTATCCCGACCTGTTCAAAATAAGTTTGTAGTGCCGGGGTTGATAGTTCTCCGAGTGTTGGAATGAACTGATTACCCTCTACGCTCACCCACATTTCTTTCAGTTCTTGATGCCATTCCACCCAATGCACCGGAAAGGCATCAACCAGTTCATTAGAAAATGCGCAGCCGACAATAGAGCTTTCTGCTAATTCGTCCAAGTTTTGCCAGCTTAAAGTAACGCCTTTTGCTTGCCAGTGAGCTAGCCGTTTTTGTTGCTCGGCTCTCAGTGCGATTGATTTCTCCACCACGATGTAGCGTAGGCACTGGAAGCAGTCAGGATAATGGGTCTGTAAATGTTCTAAAACGTCAGTGGCAACGAGCCCTTGCCCAGCACCCATCTCTACTAATGTGAAGGGATTAGGCTGATTTAACTGTGTCCACATGTCGGCGAACTGTTCAGCAAGGAGTTGGCCGAAGTCGTGGCCCATGTGGGGAGAGGTTACGAAATCGCCTTGGGGGCCGATGATGCGTTGGCTACGCCCTTTCGAAGAAAGCTCGCTGGAGGAGTAGTAACCAAACTGCGGGTGATACAGCGCTAGCTCCATGAAGTGAGCGAAGGTGATTTGGTTGCGATCGCTCTTCGTAATCGCATCTGCAATGACCTTCTGTACATTCTCGGACTGATTCAACTGGCTTACCTGAAGTGTGTGTGGGTTACTTAGC
>JBCCOO010000184.1:0-3633 GCA_039025345.1 Cyanobacteria bacterium P01_D01_bin.105
CACCAATCCGGTGAACAAACTCAACTTCGGTCTCTTGCCACTGACGCGGACCGTTGCACTGGTGGATACAGAATAAACCCCAAAGAATATCGCCTTTGAGCAGAGGCACCACTAGACTGGCCCGTACCTGAAGCTGGGAGAGCAAATCGACCAAGCAGTCTGGCAGATCGAGCGCTTGCACATCATTGACGACCCAATAGCGACCTTTGCGATAGTTTTCGGCTTGGTCTTCGGCAAAGCAATGGTCTTGCACTTTGGCGGCTAGGGCCGAGAAGACGCCTGCAGCGACATCTTCCACAACAAATTCACCCACGCTGTAGTTCGCGGCAGCATCAAATTGGAACAACCCCACGCGGTCAGCCTGCAGCATCTGACGAATTTCGCGAACGGTGACTTTGAGGGTTTGCGGGAGGTCGGTGGTTTTCCGCAGCCGCTCAGCAATTTGGGTGATAAGCCGCTCCTGGGTAGCTACTTGTTCTAACTGGTGAGTTTTCTCCTGAACCTGCTCTAAATACTCAGCTTGCTGCAATGCTACGTTTAGCTGGGCTGCAATTCGCTGCGCAAAGACAACTTCAAATTCTTGCCAATGACGTGGTCTGGTGCAGTGGTGAATGCAAAATAGTCCCCATAGCTTGTCTCCCTTGACTAGGGGGACCACTAAACTTGCCCGTACTTGGAACTGATCCAGGGTGTCTACATGACGCTCAGGCAAATCCAGGGCATGAATGTCGGGAGCGACCCAGACATGCCCTTGGCGATGGGCTTCAACCATTTGCTCCCCAAACCAGGGATCCTCCACACGAACGTTTTTGGCGGAGACAAAATCGCCATGGATACTTTCAGCGATGACTTCGCCCCTGTCGTAATTTGAGTCGGCATGAAACCGAAAGACGGCGACTCGATCAGTCTGCAGGAAGTTCCGAATGGTACGGGTCGTAAATTCAAATATCTGTTGTACATCAGAAACTTAGCCAATATGCTGAATTAGCTTGGTGATCTGTTTCCCACGGTCAATTTCCTGCTGCATTTGCTGCCGGAGCTGGCTAGATTGCAGCTTTAAGGTCAATTCGGTACTCACTTGATAAAGCAGCGCGATCTCGCTGTCGTTCCACGATCGCGGCGCTATACAGCCTTGAACAACCAGCAGTCCCCACAACTGTTCTTCTAAAAAGATGGGCAGACTCAGACTTGCTTGAATTTGAAACTGTTGAAAAAGCTGCATCTGGTAGGGAGTAATGGCCTCTTCACCTGCATCGCTGATGTTGATGACAGCCTGTTTCCGATAGTGCTGGGCAGTGCTTTTCCCAAAGGTGATCGCGGCTAAAGATTGCCCTAACATCGGGCTGTAGCCAGCGGTCAAAGACTCAGCAATCACTGTACCCTCAGACTCAGCGTGAAATTGATAAATCAGCGCTCGCTCGACTGCAAAGCGTTTACGTAACTGGGTGACGGTAATCTGGTAGAGATTTGCCACATCCGTTGCCTGAGCCATGGAGTTTGCGATCGCAAAGGCGCGCCTGCCTTGGCTCTGCGGTAAAGGAGAGGAAACTACTGCCAAGAGTGATTCTGAAGCAATACGATTCTGTGAAGAGGGTGTTGCGGAAATTTCCTCAGTGGATGCTTGCCCTTCTTTTGTTAGATCTTCGGGCGAGAGAAGAACATCGGCCTCTGTTTTAGAAACTGGGTCGAGATTAGATTCTTGGGTTGTCACATCCGACTCTGATGGCAAAGTATCTTCGTGATCGTGATGTAGCGGTTCTGAGTTGCCGTTAACAAGGTTTTCCATAGGACTTGGTAGTGCTTAAAAGGACGAAAGGTAGGCTAAGACTTGGAGTAAGGCGAAACGTTCTATCTGTTAGGGCTAAATCAGCGCTTGTCGTGAACGTTCAACAATTGCTGACACATCTAAAACAATGCCCTTATGGTCTGGAAAGTAGCCTGCAACCAAGGGCGTTAATGCGGCAGAGCAGAGATCTTCCTGATAACTCATATGTTCAGGATCGAATTGCTCAACATCATCTACTTGATTCACAATCAGACCTACTGAACAGCCGTTAGACCGCACAATGATGGCCGTAGTTTGTTCCAACATTGGGTCTTGTTGCCATAGGGGCGCGTTGCCAACCAAAGTGTTGAAATCGACTAGCCAGAGGATCTCGCCTCGCCAGTTGCAGACACCCACAATCCAGCTAGGCATCTCGGGGACTAGCAAGATTTCGGCAGTTTCCAACTGCAATACTTCAACAACCTCGTGCAGTGGCAGCAACATCTTGCTTTCTTCGGCAAGCCTAAATCGAAGAAAACGCTGGCGCTTGTCTTCTGGAATGGGTTCCAATCCCAACGGATCTCTAGTGGCAGTTACCGTTTCTGGAGCTATCCATCTGGATATAGATGCATCTGATAGCATGGCTTTGCTCCTAAAACAAAAGTTGCTGAATCGTCTGAGTGAGCTGTTGCTGATCAACAGGTTTCGTTAGGTAGGCGTCTGCCCCCAGCATGGAACCCCAAAGTTTATCGGCATCCGTATTCTTGTTTGAACAAATCACAACGCGAACATTTTGAGTTTGCTCATTGACCTTTAAATCGCGGCAGAGTTCAAAGCCACTTTGCCCTGGTAAAACCACATCTAGAAACACCATATCGGGAAGGTTGGATTGAACCATAAGCAGCGCTTCTTCACTACTTTGGACACTCATTACCGTAATGCCTGATTGCTGTAGATAGTGGGTCAAGAGTTGCCGGTCGGTCAGGCTATCTTCCACAATTAATGCAGTTGTCATGGAGAATTTCCAAATTCTTTAGTAGGTTTGGCGAACGTTGTTTTCAGATAAAAATAATGTCAAAATCACGTTAGACCGTAGGTGAAAGCCTGTAGTGTTCAGGAGTGCTACTCGGCGCGTGTCTTCTGACGGGCTGTAAATATTTTTTCAGTACTTTTGCAACCCGTTGTTCTTGAATAGGTTTCCCTAGAAAACCCGATGAGCCAACGACTTTGGCACGGACGCGATCGCCAATTCCGTCATTGTTAGTGACAATGACGATGGGGATCTCTTTGAAGACAGAGATCCGTCGAATTTGGGCACACAGCTCATAACCATTAGCAATGGGCATTACCAAGTCTAAGAAAATGAACTGTGGCTTGAGCTCCAACAAACGCGGTAATGCTTGTAACGGATCTGGAATGTTAGTGTAGCGATAGCCCAAATTCTGAACGATTTTAGCCATTGCATTGCTATCTGCCGGATTGTCATCAATATAGACAACTATGGGGGTATTCATTGTCGCTTTTGGTGGTTCAGACAATCCAGTTGCTCTATCAACAGGTATCGTACTTGCTTGCGATACGCGTGCGGAAAATGTTTGAGAAGCTAATGAAGTAAACTCATTTGCGTTTGGGAAAAGCACTGAGTCTTTAACCTCTACTAGGTTGATCGCCCCTTGCTGAATATAGGGCACGAGTGACTGAGTCAGTGAAGCCAATGGCTGCTTGGCTTTCAGTGCTAAATCTCTAAGCGTTCGTCGACCATCAACCAGTCCTGCTAAAGTCCGAAAAGTTTTCTCGGACGTTTGACTTCTCAGGATTTCAGACTGCACAATGACAGGGGCTTGATTAGGATATAGGCTAGTTAAATC
>JBCCOO010000185.1:0-3633 GCA_039025345.1 Cyanobacteria bacterium P01_D01_bin.105
AGGTAGTTTCTGTCAAAGAAGGCACCAGTCAGCGATAATGGTAGCTAAAGCACCTAAAGCTGACTAATCGGGTGAGTGCGAATGGTTCAGAAATTGAGTGAATCTCAGCTAGAGGATATCCGTCTAGCGGCCCGTTATCTAACGGGTGTCAAACGTCGAGCCTTTCAATCAGAGATGGCGTTGAAGTACTGTGACGGCAGCGCTCGACGAGCAGAAAGCGAGTTTGGATGGAATCGACGAGCCGTGAGGTTAGGCCTCGCCGAGAAACGCACTGGTGTGATGTGCCAAGGAGCGCAGTCAGCGCGCAGTGGTAACAAACGTTGGGAAGAACGAGAACCAGCAGCAGCGGCAGCGCTCAAGCAGTTAGCAGAAGCCCACGCTCAGCAAGAACCCAGTTTCACCAGTTCAATCGCATTCACTCGATTGACCTCAGCTGAAGCGTTGCGTCAATTGAAAGCACAAGGATATCAAGATGAACAACTGCCCGCAGCCAGCACCATGGCTGTGGTGTTGAATCGCCTGGGCTACCGCTTGCGAAAAGTGGTCAAAGTCAAGCCTAAAAAAAGTCCCTGAGACCGACCAAATCTTCGAGAATGTGGCCTGTAAAGATCAGCAAGCGGTAGAGCAATCGGCCAGACGCGTGAGTTTGGACTGTAAAGCGACGGTCCAACTAGGCAACTTATCGCGCGGTGGACTGAGTCGAGGTTATTGTCAGGCAGATGACCATGATATGGGTGTCAAAGAAACTTATGTGCCCTGCGGCATTGTCGATGAGGATACGGGTGAGCTGTTCATCAGCTTCGGCAGCTCACACAAAACCAGTGATTTTATTGTCGATACCTTGCAAGCTTGGTGGGCAAAACTCACCCCACAAACACAGCAGCAGACCCCGATAATTCAAATTAAAGTCGATAATGGGCCAGAAAACAGCGGCGTGAGAACCCAATTTCTCAAACGTCTTGTCGACTGGGTAGACCAAATTAGAACACCGATTCAGCTGCTTTACTATCCGCCGTATCATAGCAAGTACAACCCGATAGAACGCTGTTGGGGCATTCTCGAACAACATTGGAATGGCACCAGACTCATTGACTTGCCAACCATGTTGGTTTGGGCGAAGAGTATGACGTGGAAAGGGATGCACCCAACTGTTATGCTCAATCCATTGATTTACGAAAGAGGCGTTGCCCTGTCGAAAGAACAGATGAAACATATCGAGGCAAGACTAGAGCGGCATCCTTCCTTACCCAAGTGGGATATCCTCATTCGACCTGCTTGATACTGGGACTTTCTTCCTCAGAAACTACCTTAGTCTGCTAAGTCAGTGACTGCGTGTCGTGGATGTGAGCCCGGATGATGTCTTGAAAGGTGCGATCGCGCTTAAATCCCAGTGCGATCGCACGCTCCACCTCAAACTCACTCGGCCAGCTCGCCACAATCCGAGAAATCTTCTCATCTGGCTCGTACTGAATCTGCTTTAGCGCTTGCACTCCAGCAACCTCACCGAGCGCATCAATCATCGCCTGCACGGTAATCGTCAGTCCAGGCAAATTAAGTGTTCGAGTATCGCTAAACTGCTCTGGCGTGAGCGTGAGCGCATGGATTAAATTGTCCACGACAGTACTTGGGCCAGAGAGCCAGAGGGGCAAGCTTAGCTCAACGGGGCAAATGGCTTGTTCACCTGCCAGGGGTTCGCGGATAATGCCGCTGGCAAACGAAGAGGCTGCCGCATTGGGCTTGCCAGGCCGCACGCATACCGTCGGCAGGCGCAACACTCGCCCATCAATAAAGCCCTTGCGGGTATAGTCATTGACCCAAAGCTCAGAAATAGCCTTTTGTGTACCGTAGGAAGATTGGGGTTTTACTACCGTATCGGGTGTAATGACGGCGGGTAGCTCACCCCCAAATACGGCTAGGGAGCTAGCAAAAATGAATATCGCACCAGGAACCTGATGGCGGACAGCTTCAAGCAAGTGGCGAGTGCCGTCGCAATTTACGCGCATACCTAAATCAAAGTCGGCTTCGGCCTGGCCGCTGACGATAGCGGCCAGGTGATAAACCACTGATATCTCTGGCGTAATGAGCGATTGTACTGCTGATGAATCAGTGAGATCGGCTTGAACTGGTTGGACGCGCCTGTCATTTCCTGGCGTGGGCGGTAGATAGAGATCCGCCAGGATCAGGCGCGTCACATCTGGGTTCAGCAGTAGCTGCTTTGCCAGACGCTGACCTAGGAAACCTGCGCCACCAGTGATAAGAATATGCATGGAATCCCCTTCAATCTTGCCATTCGTTTCGCCGGTAACAGTATCCTATGCAAACCGCGCAAACGTTGACGCCTCTCAACAATTTAAGAAACTGGACGGTTGTGCGCTAGAGAAGCGATGCGACTCGGACGAGTTAGCGGTCGGAGACTGCTGGTTAGGCATCAGTCTTGCCAGCGAAAGTGGCTTGATTTTAAGCCTTCGGGTGGGCAAATACACCGATGCATTCCTCACTGAACTGATGGCGAATACTGAAGGCAAGACGGACTGTAAATGCTGGTGTATGGATGATTGGGGTAGTTGTGAGCGGGTATTTACGCCTGAGATTACTCACTTTATCGGGAAAGAGAATACGCAACGATTAGATCGTAAAAATGGCATTGTTTGCCAACAAACAGGACGTTGGCATAAACGACAAAACAGGTTTGGCGAGCTCTGGGAACAGACGGAAGTGACTGCCCGTTTAGTGGTCAGTTATGTCAATTGGATTTGGCAACATACCCGAAGCAAAGACATATTCCGTGGAATAGATTCCATACAACGATTCTAGCTGTTCAACAGCAGAATATTCTCATTTGTACAGGCATCGTTTAGCAGACCTTCCCTTCCCTGAAATACAACCACTTCCTTGAAACACAACTGTGTGCCCCATTGGTAGTTCAGCGCTTCTAAGATAAGCCGCCATAGGTAGGAAATTATATAAATGCATCTTGTTGAAAACTTTAATAACGAGAGTTAGTTCTCATACAATAATGTTTCGGTAGGATTATTTATGTTGAGATTATAAGTGGCCTAGTTCAACGAGTTTGCATTATTTCAGCGATTGAGCCTCAGAAAAATATTTTAAGTTTCGTCTTCGCTTCTTTGAAGCGGCCGATCTATAGTATCAAACTACACTTTTCCATTGAGCTTTCCACGGATACGTTTGACTATCATTTTACTCTTTATACTCTTGCTCTATAAACTCGCTACGCATACCCCGCAGCTTGCTACAACTAGGCAAGAGGTTGCCAACGTTTTTTTAATGCCCTATGAGAATGAATTATTATTCTAGTGACTTATCGAAATTCTCTACGCGTCCACAGCTATCGGTCGTTGCACCTATGTACAACGAAGAGGAAAACCTATCCGAGTTATTCACTCGATTAACAGAAACGCTAAATCAGATAGGAATGACCTACGAGATTATATGTGTTAACGATGGCAGCAGAGACAATACCCTAGAAAGGGTTGACTCAGATCTTGCACCATTCTCATTAGGGGTTGCATAGCGGGCAAAAATCTGAAAGAAAGGGCGTAAGAAAAAATCGAAGACAGTAATTAAAACCATGCTTCAGCACGCCCAAACGCTAGTGTATAGCCTCATCTC
>JBCCOO010000186.1:0-3578 GCA_039025345.1 Cyanobacteria bacterium P01_D01_bin.105
CCAGCAATTCCAAATTCCAACTAACAGACAGTTATAGTAAGCAGCTGCCAACGAATTCTAAAAGCGTTTGAGATCTAGCGTAAGGTTAAATCAAAGAACTGAATGAGTAGAGCCATCCATGGCAGGACCAGCGCTTAGTTTTAATAGCCTATCGGCCACGCTGAGCAGCGCCATAGATGAGATCTTAGACCCGCGAAAACCCAGTAATGCAATGCGCTACAGCGTGAAAGATGCAGTGATGGGTGCGTTTTCATGCTTTTTCATGCAAAGTGAATCATTCTTGGACTATCAGCGGCAGCTCGATAGCCGCAGTGGTCAAGACAATGCCCAGAGTTTGTTTGGTCTAGAGCAGATACCCAGCGTTGAACAGATTCGCAACATCCTGGATCAGCTAGCCGCCTCAGGTCTCTCAAGTGTGTTTATCAGCATCTATCAATCGCTTCAGGCCCAAGGTTATCTAGAGCGCTTTAAGGTTCTAGACGGTCATTTCCTCGTTGCCTTGGATGGCACAGAGTACTACAGTTCTCAAAAAGTGAGCTGCCCTTGTTGTTCAACCCGGACGTCTAAAAAGGGACAGGTGACTTACAGCCACAAAGCACTGTTACCTGTGATTGTGGCACCGGGTCACTCAGCTGTCATCTCTTTACCGCCTGCCTTCATCACGCCTCAAGATGGCCATGCTAAGCAAGATTGTGAACAAGCAGCGGCGAAACGATGGATCACCGAAGCCTCAGAGATATTTTCTCAGCAGGCCGTGACACTGCTGGGGGATGACCTATTCAGTCGTCAGCCGATGTGTGAGGCGGCCCTTGCCAGCCACTTCAGTTTTATCTTCGTCTGCCTACCGGAGTCACATCCGGCTCTCTATGACTGGATAGACTTCAATGCGGCCAAGGGCAAAGTTCAGATGATTGAGTACTCGCAACGTAACGGCAAGACAGATGAGGTATGGCAGCTGCGCTATCTCAATGAGGTGCCGATGCGTTCCATCACGCCCACGCTATCAGTTAACTGGTGTGAGCTACGGGTGACACGGCAATCGGATGGGAAAGCCCTCTATCTCAATAGTTGGGTGACTGACCATATCCTCTCAGACGACAGTGTCAGAGCGGTGGTCTCTGCGGGGCGATGTCGATGGAAGACTGAGAATGAAAACCACAATGTCCTCAAAACGAAGGGCTATCACCTGGAACACAACTTTGGACATGGAAAACAACATCTATCGGCCTACTTGCTGACGTTGAATCTCCTGGCTTTCCTGTTTCATACCGTCCTGCAACTGGCGGATGAGCCCTATCAACTGATTCGACAACAACGGGGAACGCGAAAAGGCTTCTTTCAAGATATCTTGACTCTCACTAAGTACTTGTGGTTCGAGAATTGGACCGCATTAATTGAGTTCATGCTGGAGGACAAGAAGACCGCCGCTAAATCCAAAAGAAACACCTCTTAACGACTGTCATGGTCGGACACTATTCAGATGACAGAAACGATTTAGCCTGTCTGTACCTTGGAATTTGGAATTGCTGACGCTTAATTGTGATTACGCTCCGACTTCACACCACAAGCTATGAAAAAAGCTTCGAGAATTATCTCGAAGCTTTTTTCCGTATTCTTTACGGTTCTAACCTGAATCCTAGAAAGAGAGCCCTAGTTTTGCACCTAAGGCTGCGTGCAAAACTAGCACCGCTAATGCCGTACTGCCGATATACGCATGCGCTGAACGAAACATGGGATTGCCTTTTCCAAACTTAGTCGCAGCAAGAATCGCGTTGGTGGTGAGGAGTGCGATCGCCCCCATGCCTGTCCAAAAATGAGGACTTTCAAAAATCGGCTCCCCTTGCATCACCAGAGACAAAATCCCCCCGCTAGCACCCATCACAATAAACAGATACATCAAAGGTGCAACCTTTGCATGCTGTTGCTTTTGTTCTATCGCAATCCCAGTATCCGTCGCTAACCTGCCCTGCCATCCTGCATAGGCCGCAAACCCACCCATAACAAACACGACAATTGCCATCATTACCGGGTGCCCCCAATGCACAATCGGCTCTGGCAAATCAAACTGTGCAAACCAACTCGCGATAGGTTCTAAATACCCTCTCAAACCTGCGCTCACAATCTATCTCCTCAGCAAACATCAAGACGCTTCATATGTCTTAACATGCACCGATCTACGCCTGCAATGCTTCTTCTCTTTCTTCTGCCGCTTCAGTAGCCTGTTTCAGCAGCGGAAAGCCTAACTTTTCTCTCTGGTCTAAATAAAGCTGAGCGACCTTTCTTGCTAGCCCACGTACTTGACGGATATAGCGTGTGCGCTCAGTCACTGAGATGACACCTCGTGCATCCAACAAATTGAACGCGTGAGAACACTTCAATACGTAGTCATAGCTTGGCAGTACTAACTCCTTTCCCATCAGCTGCTCTGCTTCCTGCTGATATAGCTCAAACAGCTTGAACAAAAGCTCCGAGCTAGACGCTTCAAAGTTATAAGTAGAATTTTCAATTTCTGCCTGCATATAGATATCACCATATGTCAGCTCGTCATTCCACTGAATCTTCGCCATTGCATCTACTTCTTGTAAATACATCGTCAAACGCTCAAGCCCATAGGTAATTTCAATAGACACTGGAGCGCAATCCAATCCACCGCACTGCTGAAAATAGGTAAATTGCGTCACCTCCATCCCATCTAGCCATACTTCCCAGCCCACACCCCAAGCCCCAACCGCTGCATCTTCCCAGTTATCTTCCACAAAACGCACATCATTGTCCACAGGCATAATCCCCAACGCCCTAAGCGAAACCAAATACAAATCCTGAATATTTTCTGGTGAAGGCTTAATCAACACCTGGTACTGGAAATAGTGCTGATATCGATTAGGGTTTTCCCCATAGCGACCATCCGCAGGGCGTCTACAAGGCTCCGTATAGGCCACAGACCAAGGCTCGGGACCGATTGCTCGCAAAAAAGTATGAGGACTTTTTGTGCCTGCTCCTTTTTCTGTGTCGTATGGCTGCATAATCACACAGCCTTGATCGGCCCAAAACTGATTCAGCGTAGCAATGACAGACTGAAAATTCACCGCGCGTCCTTCAATAACATTTTCAACACCCTACAGTTTCCGCCATCACGCCAATAAAGAGAAGATCATTTTGAACAAGCCAGCTCTGAGCCGGTTTGTTTCCAGAATCTGGGTAGTGGAATTTATTGATTTCGACAGCAAAGGCGACTTTAAAGATGCAAAGGAGCTACCAATGATTGGTAGCCCCATTGCATCTACTTCGAAATAATTATGAGGTGTAGTGTGCAGTTGTGAAGAGGGATAGAGGGATTTCGGATTGAATGTCAAAAAAAGAGTTGACATGTCAGACAAGGGAGCGCTATATTCATTAAGCGCTGAAGGGAGCGGCCCCGAATGGGGAGCGCGACCGAGGCGAGAAGTAGCACCTAGAAAGTTGAATAATTTGAAGAGAATTAACGAGACCCTCGTTAATGAATTGAAATTGCTAAGAGGATAGCATAGCTATGTACTTGGAAGCAATAGGAAAGCCAGAAAGGCTGAGTAAAGAGACAA
>JBCCOO010000187.1:0-3488 GCA_039025345.1 Cyanobacteria bacterium P01_D01_bin.105
AGAGCCACTGACTGGCTGATCAATCACCAATCTCTGCCACTGGTCGCTATTCTCAAAGCGATGAACATCTATAGCAATAACCCGATGGCCGATCAAATGACAAACAAGCTAGGCGGGCCAAGTGCCGTGATGAGCATTGTCCAGGAGGTAACCCAGATACCCACCGAAGAAATTGCCCTGATTAATGGCTCAGGATTGGGTGAAGAAAATCAGCTATCTCCTAGGGCCGCTGTCTCACTCTTCCAAGCAATTCACTACTTGCTACGCGCTTCAGGCAGCACAGATTTCAATGTGAGCTACACCATATCCGATATTTTTCCGGTCACGGGGGCCGATGGTGGCACCGTCAGAAATCGCAGTCTTCCAGGAAATACGGTGGTGAAAACTGGCAGTCTCGCTGTAGTCAGCGCTTTGGCTGGTGCACTACCCACAAAAAATAGAGGTGTGGTGTGGTTTTCGCTGTTGAACTATGGCAGTGGACTAGAAGCTTTGCGATCGCGCCAAGACCAAGTCATCTCTGCCTTAGAGCGGCAGTGGGGAAAGGCCGATGACATCCCACCTGAGCTGGCAACGACCGTTAAAATCGGCGTCGATCCCTATCGATTTGGAGACGCACGTCGCAACCTCTTGATAAACCATTCTCTCTGAAGCAGCGAACCACTCAGCTAGCTCAATAGAGCCATCAACCCAAAAGCCTGGCAAGCCACAAGCCTAGCAAGTCACAAAGCTGGCAAGTCGCAAAGCTAACAAGCCACGGACTTAATCATTCATCCGGCACAATCTCAATAGACACCTGCCCGCCGCGCTCACTCCCCCCTTCGCCACCAGTAACCACTACCGTGCCTCGATCTAAATTGCCCACTGCTCGCGTTCCCACCAAAGACACATCGGGATCTCTCGCTTGAACGTAGGTTACATTTCCCGTTGCTTCTACATCTTGCGAGCCCGTTTGCCACCTCACCTGATCCGCAGTTAACCGCGAATCTTTCTCTTCGCCTATCGCCCGCACATTCCCTGTGAGATAAATAATTTCTTTGCCCAAATCCACATTCGCTTTATCCGCTGAAGCGTTCACTCTTTGCTGAGGCTGAATAATCTGCACAGGACTATCCATTACCACTTGTTGCGCGTCCACGTCCCACACAGCCAGCTCACTCTCAACCCTCAACGGTTGGGTCAAAGCATCTAACCGCACAGCATCTTGCAGCGTCACCACATTTTCAGCTAAATCTACGCGGCCTTCGTTTCCACTCACTCTATCCGTTAAGGTTTGGTAGGTTTTCTCTTCGTACTGCTCCACCTTCAGCGGCTGATTGGCCTCAATTTCTGCCTGCTCCGTCAGCCAAACTAACGACTGCGATGTAAAAGTCATCCACGGTTCTGCTTTGCTTTTAGCGATGACACCGCCACTCAGCTCTACACGGTTATCTGCGCTCAAAACCGTCATTATCTTGGCTACCGCTTCTACCTGCTCGTTAAACCCTTTTACAGGGGGCGCCTCAAAGCTGGCTAACGAGGCTTCCACAGGTTGCTCTACTGCGCTTTCTATTGGAAACGCTGTTTCTGCCAAGTTTTCAACGCCTGAATCGTGCAAAACGACCGGCGCATCTATAGCTTCAAACTCACCAGCTTCAAACTGGCCCTCTTCAAACTCGCCCATCACCAGGCGGTCTTGCTTGGGAAGCCATTTCAACCGCTCACTTTCTAGCACCAGTTCGCGCTCAGGACTAGCAGCCACTAGATTCCCCATCAAGTAAAGTACCTCACCGTTCTGACGAACCTCACCTTCGTCAGCCTCCACAATATAAGTAACTTCACCGTCTTGAAAAAACTCACCCTCTAAATTCTTGAGCTCAGCTCTTTGACTATCAGGGCTGTAGTTCACTGAATCCGCTTTTAGCTTCCACAGCAGCTGGCCATCTTCGTCTGGCTGCTCCAGCGTGACCGTCTGCAGCGTGAGCGTCGCATCAATCTCCTCACCAGGCGACTGGGTTTCAATTTCTTGGCCAAAACCACAAAGACGCAGTGCTACGGCAATCACCATAACAACTGCAGCGATCACAAGCCATCGATACCATCGCGTTATCTTCATGTCTAAATGGACAACTACGGATGCACCTCAGCTTCATCCAAAACCGAAATGCTAGAGAGCGGACGATAGGTGTAATTATGCTGAGCAGGATTTTGCTCACTCACACCGCCCCTCGAACTCTTACGAATATCTGTCTTCACGCTATCTAAATCAATGTAGCGGTCTGAAACATTTATGAGACTATCGCTGGTCATCGAACGCAAGCTAACTACTTCAATTCGAACACCCTTGTAGCTTGCTGCATCAACTGCGTAAGCGAGATCTCCATCCCCACTAACAAGCACAGCGGTGTCGTAGCAATCTACTAACGCCATCATATCGACTGCGATTTCTACATCAAGGTTGGCTTTTTTAGACCCATCTGGCAACTGAACCAAATCTTTTGCAATCACCCGGTAGCCGTTACGACGCATCCAAAGCAAAAACCCTTGCTGCTTATCGTTCGCTCTATCCACACCCGTGTAGAAAAAAGCACGAAATAGCCTAGAGCCAGCTGTCAAACGACTAAGCAACTTAGTGTAATCAATTTCTATACCGAGCTGAAGCGCAGCGTAAAACAGGTTAGAGCCGTCAATAAAGATAGCAACACGTCCGCGATTCTCTAACACCTGCTCAGGCGTAAAAACAGAATCATGGCCCAAAATTTGATGATTATTTAGCATGTATCTTCTCTTTTCGAATCTTTTTGGAATGGGCTTTGATAACAGAAATAAAAATCGGTTGTTAAAGAAATGATAATTTTGCTTAGAAACATTACGATAGACAACGAAACAACTTAATAACTAAGCCTATCCCGCTGCTTTTACATGAGTTCCTAGCTCCAATCTATAAGTATCTTTTGCTGATGTGTGAAACGCTTATTTGCACATACCGAAAGCCCGTCGAATTAAAGGATGACTATAGGCTAACTGCATAATTTATTAATCGGCTAGAATCCTCATCCTTGCTTAACCTTTGAGTCACTAATTCTACGCAGAGCCATGCTGTAGCTGGTCAGCAAAATAGTTAAATATAAGTCCTATTTGAGAGCCCAAGACCATACACCGACTACCCTAAACAATTTGCTATTGGCGTCACAGCTACAGCCAGCGTTAAAGCTCCAAAAGGGTAGCGATAAACAAATCACCTTACAACCGTAATCAAAATCGTAACCAGATCAGATTTCGCGCTTGTTTGCTTTAACTATTCGTAGCGGTTTTAGCGGCTTCATTATTTGCTTAATGTAAATAGATTAAAAAAGCACCTATCTCAGGTAGATACAGCTGTATTAAGTCGTGATTGCGCTTTATTTAGCCTCTCAGGCTCTGCATCGAGGGTATCTCGGTATTAGATCGAGACCAGCCGCAAGAAAACTGATCGGGAATATTGAGATTGATTAGAACAGGCAAATAAAAAT
>JBCCOO010000188.1:0-3384 GCA_039025345.1 Cyanobacteria bacterium P01_D01_bin.105
CTAGCCGCTTATCTCCGAATACGGCTTGATGGCAGTGACTGGCATAGATTGCTATTGGGTTACTCTGCATCGGTCTGATTTAGATGACTTCTCTGACTTATGTATACACGGTAGCCTCCTGGGAGGGGCAGCGGGGTGGGTTGCCCCTGAGTGCGAGGGTTCGAACCCACCCCGCCTATGGCACCCCTCCCGAGAGGGGAAAACCGACACATGATTAAATTCCCGATCCTTAAAGTGTGAAACAGTTTGGATAAAGTCATCGCTGACGTCTGCCTGCAATCCCTCAAGCCACTAGAAAGGAGGTTTTTACACTGCAATAAGTTTTTTCAGCCAAGGTCGATAGCTCATCATGACCTACCTACCCGAGTTTATTGAGGAGATAGGATAGTCGTGACTTTTCAACGACATATACGCCTTGGATTTTGCCTTTGAGCGTTACTTTGGCGTTAGAAAAGGCCAGAATTGGCGTCACAAATTTCAACTGCTTCTGTTGCTTAACCTGGAAAGCTTGCTTCATCACTTGCTTGAGAAAGTCTTTTTCGAAGGGGTATTTTTGAGCGCCCATTAGGCGATACAGCTTTTGCTCCTCTGCCACCACGGTGCCCCGGTGAGATTTTACGTCGATGACGTAGGCCCGGTTTTGTGGTGAGAGACAAACGATATCAGCATCGCCCAGTCCTTTGCCCAACCGGAGACCGTACTCGATGGTCCATCCACCAGTTCTCAAACTCGCGATCGCCTTAGCAACATCTTCTTCTCCTTGGGCTCCCTGATCGGCATGAGCAGCCCGCCGCCACCAGTACAGACCATTGAGCAGGCAACCAATGCCAGCAACGAGAGAAACAACGTAAACAATCAGTGGCAAGCTTAGAGCTGATGAGGAACTATCAGGGAAAAGAGTCAGCAGTTCTTGAAAAATAGTTCGCAGCAGGAATGGCAAAGCAATCAGAAAAGCTGCTGCGGCAAAAGCAGTCAAAGCTTTAACTCTTCTTTGCAAAGCTAAGTTTCGGATGTTTTGCCCAGCTTTGCGATGAGATGGGCGCATTAACTTTACCCCAGACATGACGTTCTCCATCAACAGCTAGCTAAAGTGAAGTAGCTATTTCTGAAGCTATGTTGCCCACAAATCTTGGGGATTCAGCAATTATTGAACCGCCATTATCCGGCTTGAGGCAGTGGCTTCAGCAACTTAATCACCGGCATCACTGCTTGCCGTTTTCTTTGTAAATAAGAAGGATATCTATCGGGTAGATACTGCAGCGCTAACCAATCTTGGAAGGCTGTCAGGGCTGCTAAGGGATAAACGTATTGCCGCGTTCTAGCCCAGTTGTTGAGTGGGTGCTGGGGCACAGCAAAGCGATCGCCATATTGTTGGCTCAATTGTTGAATATTCCAATAGCGATTCCACGCTTTATCAATGTTAATGAGTAGCGCAGTGCGTAGTTCTGAGGAGAGCAACGTCGACATGGGCGCCCTGGCCAAGGCGTTTCCAACATCGAAATAGCCGACGGGAATCCCGTTCCGCAAAGGACGGCGAAACGGGGCCGCTTGCGGTTTAACGGGTAGCTGAGGCGTCGCCTGTTGAGGCGGTTCTTCAACGGCGGCGCAGATGAATTGGGGCAGTTGCTTTTCACTCAGCAGGCGCAGACTATTACGAGCAGCTTCTTTATGCGCTGCAAAGGCGTAATAGTCTAGAAAGGCCAGACACACTTGGTAAGGGTAAGCCGATACATTTGCCCGCCCGCCAAATTTGGTGCCATCGGGAATGGGCACGAAGAGGCGATCGCCCTGATAACGATAGGTGCCCAGCAAGTTAGCTAATTTACCCGCTCGGTGGCGATCGCCTACGTGCGGTGTCGTTTCGCCCCAACCCACGAGCGTACTATTCGAAATTCCACAAGCTCGGGCCAACTCGCGCCCTGACATAAACGGTGTGCCATCTGGCAGCATCCCCACGTCGATAGGTAATCCTGACACTTCCATGGAGGGCATCACCTCAGAGACACTAGACGATGGAGGATAGCTAGACATGATTTTGAGCGATCGCAATTCAGCCGGAATGATCTTTACTCTGCTCTAGCCTCTGGTTCAGCCTAAGTCTGCAAACCAGAACAAGCGCTAGATGTAGAAGATTGCACAACATTCTAACGCTCAAAATCTAGATTTAGCGCCTGTTTATGAATCGTTTGAATTGAGGTTGCTGCTAGCCCTATCCTTGGCCTCTAAACTCTGCCTGCTGAAATCTGAACGCCAAATTCTGAACGCTTACCCTCTGCTATAGAATTTGTGAGCACCTGGTCACTGGAAAAGGAACATGACTGCCGAATTGACACACGGCAAACTGCTAACGCTTTTACAGCTCTCCAGCCCGGCTTTACCGATTGGCGCTTATAGCTATTCTGAAGGGGTTGAAACCCTGGCGACGGCTGGCACGATCGCGACTCGCGATGATTTGCAGCACTGGCTGGAGCAAGAGTTGGGCCACGGCAGCATTCGTCTCGAAACGGCCATTTTGCGGTGGAGCTATGCGGCCGCCGCCGAGTCCAACAACGCCCAGATTGAGCGGTGGAATCAGTGGCTCTCAGCCCTCCGTGAAACTGAAGAAATGCGCTCGCAAAGCTGGCAAATGGGGCGATCGCTGCTGCGCCTGTTGGCTGATTTAGAACCAACATTGAGCCAACAATTCCCCGACTGTACGCGCCGTGAAGGCTGCAATTTTGCGATCGCCTACAGTCTGGTGGCCCAAGCTTGGCAGATACCGATTGACGCTGCCGCGATCGCTTTTCTCCACAGTTGGGCAGCCAACCTCATCAGTGCTGCGGTGCGTGCAGTACCGCTGGGGCAAACCGCAGGACAACGCCTTCTGCAGCAGTTGATTGAGCCCATCCAAGCCGCTCATGCAGAGATTGCCGCGATGGACGAGGCGGATCTAATGGCCTGCAATTGGGGCGTGTCTTTGGCAAGCATGCAACATGAGGAATTGTATAGTCGATTATTTCGCAGTTAGGGGCGAGGCGAGTGGCAGGGGCGAGGCAGGCTCGATATTGCCTATAGCAATCTGCAATCAGGTGAGGATAGCTCAAAGCTCTGAAACGCCCATTTCGTCGGCTTCTCAATTCCGCATTCCGCACGCTCAATTCCGCATTCCGCACGCTTAATTCCGCATTCCGCACGCTTAATTCCGCATGTTGCTATATCGGCTGAAGTTGTCGCGCAATTCCGAGCCGACTTCGCCCGTACAAAATGCCAAATTCTGCATTCAGAATATCGCTCGTTATAATGCGTCTCTAAGTACCGATTCTCTCACTATTCAGCTACCTATCTTTACCCTCTGCTCCCTGGCTCCCATCGCTTTACTTCGATTTGTAGCTCTATTCTGAAGAA
>JBCCOO010000189.1:0-3259 GCA_039025345.1 Cyanobacteria bacterium P01_D01_bin.105
ATCCACAGATTCCTCCAATAGACATACATGACCGCTCTCTGGGAGCAAACATGTCATTGCATAGGGAAGAAACTGTTGCAAGCGCCTCGCCTCTCCGTATGAAGGTAACAGGCGATCGCGCCCGCTGGCTAGAAGTACAGTAGGGCTCGTCACCTGTCTGAGTTGATCAGTGTTTACCTTAAAGCTCTGTAGCATCGACAATCGCCAACTGACGCAACTTTGCGAAATGGGACGAACCGTTTCGATGAACATCTGCTGCCAGCGCTTCTGAATTCGTTCAAAATCTGCCAATAGGTAAAAGGCGAAAGTACCTGATAATCTATAGGCCCACTCCGGAGCATAGGGAGCCACTGGCAATAGTCGTGACCAGAACTGCCCTCGCAGTGAAGAGGCTGGATTGACGAGAACCAAGCGATCCATCAGCTCAGGAGCCATTAAAGCGATTTGCAGTCCCAAGCAGCCACCATATGACTCACCACAAAGGTATGTCCTTCTCCCTTGCTGTTCTCGCTGAATAAGACCAATCACAGCCTTTGCCAAATCTAGCCAACTCTGTCGATTGTGCTCGGCAATAGCGAGACAACGAAGATCAAAATATCGAGACAGCCCTGGCACCTGCGGCGCAAAAAGCTTCCCAGTACCATCGAGCCCAGGTAAAAGAACCATCAAAGGCTTTTCAGGCTGTGGCAACGTCGGCATAAACAGTACGAGATCAGGTGGCTGTTTCATCCTCAGCAAATTGCGTACAACGTCTTGTCCTTACAAAATCTCAGGATCTGTGTAGAAGCTCATTAACAGTTGTCCAACACTTCTGAGTAAGCTGCTGGGCTTGCTGGTTACCCTCAGCACCGCGATACCGCTGGCGAGTATCAGCTTTGATCCAAATAGGCTCACCAATTCTGACTTCTACGTGACGGTAAAACACAATAGGATGCCCCCCTGAGCGTTGGAAAAGGGGTTCGCTGGGATCAAACCATCCCAACAGCTTCAACGGAATTGGCGACTCAACCCCTCGATCATCCGAGACTAATGCCACAGGGAGAATTGCCAGAGAACCGACCGGGGCACGAAGTGCTAAGTGAGCAAAGCCACGATGAAATGAGTTCATCACTCGGGGCGGTTGCACTGTCACCATCGGCTGTGCGCCCTCGGGAAAAAGGCCAATAGTTTGGCCGCGCGATAAGCGTTGACGAGCTTGCCGAAAGAAATTTTGTGGTGTTTCTAACGGAAATGCCCCAAATTGCTTGACAACGTTTTGCAAAATAGGAACGTTTGCCATGTACTGATGACAGGCAAATGCGATTGGGCGCCGCAGCCCTGACATCAAAACAAGAGCATCCATGGCACTTCGATGGTTACTTACCACAACCAACGGGGTATCTACAGGAACTCGAGCACGCCCTTCAACACTCAGACGAGTCCCCATCAACTGCAGAATACTGTCTGAAAGGTCCAATGGACTTGGGGCTGTGAAAGGTGGCAGAAAAGATAGTGGAACAGCCGTCATGCTAAAAACAGAGATTTTTGCGCTTATTTACATTTTTTAACATAAAACGTTTCTGCAAAGGAAGCTTATCCCTCAAGAGATATTCATCGCGATATTTTCCAGTCACATACAAACCGTTAGGATTACGGAGCGATTTGGACGGATACATAGAAAATTCCGGAATAAATATTGAGACAGTGTATTGACCAGAAACTTTCTTTAACCTTTTGTATAGAAAAGGGGAGTTGACATGGATGAATATTTAAAGATTATGCGATTTACGTGATGTGGACCTTTATGCGCTGAGGCGGGTATGACAATTGCACATAAGATTCCTGCTGTATCATGAAGGCATTGAAAGGATATAAAATACAGCCTTTCGATCACTTTAGTTTATGGCTTTCGCCGATAGTTCTCTCAACACTTCCCTTGTCATAGTGCAGCGGTCTTCTGAAGTCGGATTTTCTGACACTGATTTTTCAGAGACTGGAGGTAGATGCCGTGCGATCGCTGCTAATTCAGTCGCACTGCCAAATTGCTCACTCGTTGATTTTAGTCCTGTGGCTGTTTTACATCCGCATGAGTGGGCAAAAGTTCTACAGCAGAGCAAGGTTGAGAGGCTCTAGTTTTTGAATGGACGGCATCATCTCAAACATAAGGGGGTAGATTTTTATCGTCCGTGAACAACAGCTACTCAATCCTCAGTACTGTCTTTAGGTTCCCGATGTTGGGTTGGGGCCACAGGGATCATCCCAGGAAACTCACGGTCTATCGCCCCAATATTACTCCTGTTATTGCCCCAATATTGCTTCTGAATGATGGATAGGGAGATTTCTCAAGCATCCCTCAGCTTTGAAAGCCTCTCGCAAAATTTTGAAACAACTTTCAACAATTCCCTTAAATAAGCCGGACGTTACAAAAATGCTGAATAACCATGACGTACTAGATCAAGATCCCATCTTCACCCCTGAACAGGTTTTGGAAAACCGGGGGCGCGTTGCAATTTTCATTGATGGTTCAAATCTGTTTTATGCAGCGCTACAGTTAGGCATCGAGATTGACTACACGAAGCTGCTATGTCGCCTAACAGCCGGTTCGCGCCTTTTTCGAGCGTTCTTTTACACCGGTGTTGACCGTACGAACGAAAAGCAGCAAGGGTTTCTTTTGTGGATGCGACGCAACGGTTATCGAGTCATTGCCAAGGATTTGGTGCAGCTGCCTGATGGGTCTAAGAAAGCCAACTTGGATGTTGAGATCGCTGTCGATATGATGGCTCTCGTTGGTTTTTACGACACCGCTATCTTGGTGAGTGGTGATGGTGATCTCGCCTATGCCGTTGATGCGGCTAGCTATCGAGGCGCTCGTGTCGAAGTTGTGAGTCTGCGCTCAATGACGAGTGATAGCTTAATCAATGTGTCCGATCGCTACATCGACCTTGAGGCCATCAAAGGCGATATCAAAAAATTACCGCGTCATAACGGCTACACCTACCGCCCTCTCTCAATTCCTGAAGAGGAAGGAGTGAATACCCAAGCCCCCTAAATGTGACGTTTGATGCTAACAAGAGTTAAGGAAGATTCGTGCTAATTCGAGTCTTCTAGAAAACGGCAGCACTCATGGCAGCAAACGCAACGGGAGATTTATGGGACGGCGCTACTGGTGGGTACTAGGGGTGTTGATAGTCGGTGGGGTACTGGCACTCAGTGCGCGTTTACTGCTTACCCCAGAGTTTTCAGCCGATTACATTCCTGAAGATCAGCAAGAGGAACTAGA
>JBCCOO010000190.1:0-3179 GCA_039025345.1 Cyanobacteria bacterium P01_D01_bin.105
CAAAGGTGATGACCGGTGCGATCGCTGGCTTTATGGCGGGACTGCTGGGCATTGGCGGCGGCGTGATTATGGTACCGCTACAAATGGCGCTGCTGGGGGAACCGATTAAGCGGGCAATTCAAACTAGCTTGGGAGTAGTGGTGATAACGGCAATCGCCTCAACTTTTGGCCACGCGCTGCAGGGCAACGTTGTCTGGGCTGCTGGCTTTATCTTAGGGCTGGGCGGCCTCATCAGCGCTCAGCTCAGCAGTCGTCTGCTTCCCAAACTGCCCGATCACGTCGTCAGCCTCCTGTTCCGCAGCTTACTGATCGCCCTCGTCTTCTACACTCTCTGGGAAGCATTGCAATACCAGCCCACTTGAAACACCAGAAAATGCAAATTAAATTTGTGATAAAAACTTGTCGTATTCTGCATGAGACCCAATCCAAAACCAAATCATAGTGTCACCGTCTCGTTGCCCAATGGCTCTATAGCTTTTACTGATACGAACAGAGTAGATGGGCAAGTTCGCATGAACCTGTTTAAATTGCAAGCTGGGGTGGGCGAGATCTTGCTGAAATTGCCGATAGGCTTATTGTGCCTACTTTTGAACGGCATCAGGTAAGTCTCCCAGCTTTTTGCGAAACTTAGCGGTTGTTCTAGATCTCACAGGATCTCAGGATTTAATGCTTTGGTGTGACCCGCATGGTATTCGGCTATTGCCTCAGCCGCTAAATCTGCTAAAAGATCTTGAGAGTTAGTAAATGCTGCGTCCCATTTTGCTTCATCTTCAAGTTCTTCGATGATCAAGGTTGCGATCGCATCCTGCTTATCCGCATCCAGGCTTCTCAGTTGCGCGATCGCCTGCTCTAAAAGTTCAGTCATAAAAAATATAGCTCTCAGGCATTAGTCGGATTATACCGAAGCTATAACGAGAGCTGAGCGGTGTGGCGATCGCCGGCAGTCAGAATCATTCACAATTCTGAGCAGGTGATGCTGGGTTTCTTTGCGTTAATTCAGGCTATGGCGAGGAGCGATCGTACTAATTATCCTATCTTTTTCCAATTTCTATAAAGTGTGCCAATATCAGCACAATTGCAAAAAGCCAGTACCGCTAAAAAATGCAGTATTGCTGTAGGCTTCTCTATGCGACTATGGCTACATGATTACTCTAGACACACTTGAAAGCTGGCTGAACGCTCCAGCCGAGACTGAACGACTAGAGTTCAAAGAAGCGAAGCAGCGGTATGACACGACTAAACTGTTGCGTTATTGTGTTGCCCTATCTAACGAAGGCGGTGGTCATTTAGTCTTAGGAGTTACTAACAAACCACCTCGCCAAATTGTTGGCACTCATGCCTTCGAATCAACAACAGACCTTAATGACATTAAGTCTCGAATCGTTGATAAGCTACGCTTTCGTGTAGACGCTACAGAACTCCAGCATTCAAATGGCAGAGTTTTAGTTTTCGAAGTTCCGCCTCGTCCAATGGGACAGCCTCGAGCAATCGATGGCGCTTATCTTATGAGAGCGGGTGAAGATCTGGTACCTATGACACCAGATATGCTGAAACGTATTTTTTCTGAAGACCGACAAGATTGGTTTTCACAGCCTGCTAGAAGCGATGCTAGCTCTGATGATGTTATTGCTCTACTAGATACTCAAACATATTTTGAACTTTTAGATATTCCGTATCCCACGACTCGTGATGCTGTCTTGGAGCGTCTGCAAAGCGAGGGCTTTATTCAGCACACTACAAGCGGTTGGGTGATCAAAAACATAGCTGCCATTCTGCTAGCTAAAAAACTTGATGCTTTTTCAGCTGCGTTAGCTCGTAAAGCTCCTCGTTTCGTTATTTATGAGGGAATCAATAAGCTTAAAACTCGAGATGAGATTGTTGGGCACCGTGGCTATGCTGTAGGTTTTGAGGGGCTGGTTAACTATGTACACACTGCTGCTCCCCAAAATCGCTTCATCGAAGAAGTTGTGCGGGAAGAAGTGAAGATGTTTCCAAAACAGGCATTGCGTGAACTTATTGCTAATGCCCTGGTACATCAAGATTTTCTGGCTACGGGGGCTTCAGTAATGATTGAAATGTACAGCGACCGTGTTGAGATTACCAATCCAGGTGTTTCTCCTATTTCAGCGGAACGCTTTATTGATGAATACCGTTCTCGGAATGAGCAGCTTGCCGATATAATGCGACGCTTTGGCATTTGTGAAGAAAAAGGTAGTGGTATTGACAAAGTCATTGACGCAGCAGAAGTTTTCCAACTACCTGCACCAGATTTCCGCGTTGGTGAAACACGCACTACAGCGGTATTATTTTCATACCAAGACTTCGCCGACATGAGTAGGACAGATCGTATACGTGCCTGCTATCAGCACTGCTGTTTGCTGTATATAAGTAATAAGCAAATGTCTAATCAGACTTTGCGGCATCGGTTTCGCTTGAATGCTTCCCAAACAGGCGCAGCGTCGAACATTATTCGAGTGACTAAAGATGCTGGCCTTATCAAGTCAGATACATCTGACTCGGCATCTACTCGCTACGCTCGCTATCTGCCATTTTGGGCATAAAGTGCTTCAAAGCAAATCGAAATAACCATTAGCAAAAGCCTGAAGCGCCTATAAATGCGTCCTAAAAGTGCTTCAAAGCAAAACTACACCTCGTTAATTTCTTAAATATTTAGGCAAGATGTAGAATGCCTCCTCACCAATTCAACGTATGACTATTGAATCCTAACTTGTGACTATCACTGTGCGTCGCCGTGATTCGCTAAGACACACTTCACATCATTCACAAAAATAAAGCCTTTAGGTTAAGTGATAGTCAACCTAAAGGCTTAGTGAGATGATCCAGACTTGCCTAATACTGTGGAACGGAGGGGTCGATTTCTTCGCTCCAGGCGAGGATGCCGCCGGCGACGTTGGTGCCGTTGATGCCGCTTTCTTTAAGAATGCCGAGAGCTTTGGCCGATCGCACGCCGGAGCGGCAGTGTACCACTAGCTCATGGCCGTTAAGTAGTGACTTTACCTTCTCAACGCCTTCGCCGCTTTCAATATCGGGCAGGGGCACCAGCACTGCACCGGGAATCTGGGCAATG
The DNA here is from genome assembly GCA_039025345.1 of Cyanobacteria bacterium P01_D01_bin.105. Classification (GTDB taxonomy): domain Bacteria; phylum Cyanobacteriota; class Cyanobacteriia; order Phormidesmidales; family Phormidesmidaceae; genus Phormidesmis. The sequence goes on from JBCCOO010000190.1 coordinate 3,089, forward strand.
TCCCACTCATGGGGATTGCGCACGTCCAGTAACAGCACCTCATCGCCTTTAGCATCTAGCAAAGCCTTCAATTCCTTGACGCTCATTTCGG
>JBCCOO010000191.1:0-3058 GCA_039025345.1 Cyanobacteria bacterium P01_D01_bin.105
GGGCTCATCAACTCCGGCGGTTCGTCAGGAGAGAATGATTTTGCCCAAGCCATTCGCACGGCCGTCATCAACAAAAGAGCCGGTGGCTGCGGGCTCATCTCCGGAAGAAAAACATTTCAAAGAGACTTTAAGGAAGGCGTAAAACTGTTCCATCTTATTCAAGGTGTTTATCTTTCAGACGACGTCACTGTTGCGTAAGTTACCGAAAGATAAGGACAGTAATAAAGGTCCGAATCAGAGCAAACAGGGTCAGAGACACCCACGAGGTATATGTGCACCATTACCAGAAAAACCGCCAAAGAGAGCCAGAGGGATACAGTTACTACAGAGCACCTCTAATGCATAGCTCTACTATGGTAACTGCACACGAGTCGTCAGAACGTCCGTTCGATAAATGTATGAGCGTACTAATTCTGGCATCCTATTGTCCGAAAAAGCCTATCTAAAGCAAGAGTCATTCTGACGTAGTCTCCTGGCTCGACTTCATTGTTAGCAACCATAGAATCGATCTACAACCGAATGGCGCTGACTTAAGACTGTTGGATAGGCAGAAAAATGGCCAAGTGCCTCGCCAGTGAAGGAGAATAGCCTTGGCCTATAAAAAGATACCTCCAATATGCTTCATTCTGTTGAAATACTCAAGCGAAAACTGTCTGAACGAGCAGGCACGGCTTTTTCCGACATTCTAAATGAAGCGGTGATTGAGGCTGCGTTGAAGGCCGCTAACGTCACGTACCGCAAGCGATTGTTTACGCCTATCGTGACGCTGTGGGCGTTTCTATATCAGGTACTAGATGCAGACAAAAGTCTGTCCAACGCTGTGAAGCAGATACAGTGTTGACTGGCGGTTGAAGGCGTCTCTTTGCCTTCACTGAACACAGGTGGCTACGCCAAAGCCCGTCAGCGCTTGCCAGAGAGCGTTCTATTTCAGCTGTTTGAGCATACTGGTGAGGCGCTGTGTGCTGAAGCGACTGCGTCATGGCTGTGGCAGGGCCGAGTCGTTAAGATACTTGATGGTTCAAACGTCGTGATGGCCGATACGGCTGCCAATCAAACAGCCTATCCACAGCACAAGAATCAGAAAGCAGGCTGCGGGTTTCCGATAGCCAAGCTGGTTGTGGTTTTCTCCTTGGCAACCGCTGCCGCTATCGCCGTGCGTATTGCCGACTTCAAAACCTCAGAAATCACCCTGGCACGCCAGTGGTATCGCACCTTATCGGCAGACGATATCGTTTTAGCCGACCGAGCCTATGGTAGCTATGTGGACTTAGCACTGGTCGCAGCGCAAAAAGCGGATGGCGTCTTTCGTAAGCATCAGCGGCGCAACAGTGACTTTAGACGAGGCAAAAGATTGGGTGGCAGAGACCACATGGTCACTTGGTCTAAACCCGTTGCCTGCCCTAACGGTATGACACAAGATGAGTTCAACGCATTACCCGAGACCTTGAAGGTGCGAGAGCTTCATTTCTCTATTCGCGTGGTGGGCCAGCGCACGAAAAACATCACGGTCGTGACCACACTGCTTGATGCAAAAGCATATCCGAAAGCGAAAGTAGCTCAGCTCTATGGGCTGAGATGGCACGTGGAAATCAATCTTGACCACGTTAAAACAACCCTGAAGATGGAGATGCTGCAGGGCCAGTCCCCAGAGATGGTGCGCAAGGAAATCTATGTGCATCTAATGGCCTACAACCTCCTACGCTATTTGATGTGGCAGGCGGCCAAACCAAAAGGGAACGACCCGTTGCGGCTCTCAGTTCAAGGCACTCGACAGTCCTTTAATCAATATCGCGATTTACTAGCAAATGCGGGCAAGGTGCGACGCGATAAATATCTCTCATTGCTGTTGAAGATGGTGGCTAAAACGATTGTCCCGCTTCGGCCTGACAGGCACGAACCGAGAAAACGAAAGCGACGACCCAAGGCTTTTCCGCTGATGAATGAACCCCGTGAACATCTAAAACAGAGGTTTACCGCTGCTCGATAACAACCTTAAGTCAGCGCCATTCCTCTAATAAATAGCTATTTCGACACGCAAGGTTCTCCTGTTAGGGCTTGGGAATCCTGCTTATAGCGTGCGACATAGCAAATCGCTGGAGCCGACAACCTCCGCTAGCCCGACGACGTCGTACTCGACGGCGGTCGCGGCTCAGCTCAATCGTTATGCCGCTCATTCCTTCGGTGGGTATGCAGCCAAAACTTTCTCTAATAGCACCTAGATACAGTTGTGGTTCAGAGCTGAGACCTCCAAACCTACTAAGCAGTTTCAGCAGGAATTGAATTCGAACTCTGGACTTTAGCTCTTTGCTTAAAGCTTTCGAAATCAATAACTTCCGACTTTCTCGCTGCTTCCCAAACTTCATCAACAATTTCTGTCAGAGTCGGGATCACAAGTAATACGTACTGTCCTACACCCTTGCCGCTCCTGCCTGACACCTTCACTGCAGATGGCATTTTTTCTGAGAAGTCTTGCCAGTCTTGCCGAATCCAGAAAACCTCATCATCGATTACGACAAGCTGCTTATCTCTTAATCTGTCGTCAAATCCGCTGTCATTCAGAAACCCCACAATGTTGCGAACCGCTTGAAGCGATATCTCCTGCCGAAGATGCTTGATTGCTCGAATCTCGAGGATCTGCTCCCAACTGTAAATCACTGTAGGTCTACGCGATTTGCCTACCCGCTGAGGGATGACCAGCTTTTTTTTCTCCAGATACTGGAGGCGATTTGACGTAGTCGCAGTCAATGCAAGCGCTTCGGAACGGGTAAACCCTTCTATAGGAGGCATGGGGAAGCTGAGATGTAAAGTATTACTTTTTATCGATTTTACAATACTATTGATTAGAGTACGCCTGTTCCAAAATACTGTATCTTAAAGTAGCGTTAAGCTGGAAGCCAAAAATAGTCTGGAGGGAGCAGAACAAGCGGCACCCAGCAAGTTACTCTTGAATGCACTTTCGCCTTGATTTATGCCGCACTCTAGAATGCTAGAACTCGCTCATGAAAGGCTTTACTGGCCTGAACCTAGTCAGATCTGGCAATTTCCAGTTTCCTTGTAA
>JBCCOO010000192.1:0-3035 GCA_039025345.1 Cyanobacteria bacterium P01_D01_bin.105
ACTCGGTTCATTTGGCCTGCGCCGACGCCGAGTGTGGTGTTGTTTTTGGCGACGAGGATAGCGTTGGACTTAACGTGCTTAACCACTCGCCAAGCGAAGAGCATTTCAGTGAGCTGCGTGTCGGTGGGCTTGAGGTCAGTGGGAATTGTCCACTGGCTAGGCGCTTCTGGCAGATCGTCTGAGGCTTGGCTAAGGAATCCACCTGCGATCGCTCTCACGGTTTGAGTCGGCCCTGACATCAAATCTGGCAGTACCAAAATGCGCAGATTTTTCTTTTTGCTAAGAATGGCCTTGGCGCGATCGCTACATCCAGGGGCCACCACACATTCTAAAAAGGTTCCGGTTAACGCTTCAGCCGTTGCTTCATCAATGGGCTGATTGAGGGCGACGATACCGCCAAAAGCGGAAATATTGTCGGCATTGAAAGCTTGCTGGTAGGCGGTGGCTAATGACTCTCCCATTGAAACGCCGCAGGGATTGGTGTGCTTGAGTACAGCCGCAGCAGGTGTGCCTTCGCTAGGAAATTCTGCGATGATGCGGCGAGCCGCTTCGAGATCAACTAAGTTGTTGTAGCTGAGGGCTTTGCCCTGAAGCTGTTCGGCAGCGGCCCAGCCGGTGGACACTGCACCGCTTTGATACCAGCCTGCACTCTGGTGAGGGTTTTCGCCGTAGCGAAGGGTTTGTTTGAGCGTGCCGCTCACGGCGTAGTTGGTCGGGGCGACTTCTGGGGCATCCGTTTCTGACGCCTGGGTCTGGGTGAGGTATTGGGCAATGGCACAGTCATAATTTGCTGTATGCCAAAAAGCCTGCTGCGCACACTTGGCCCGAAATTCTATTGATGGGCTGCCGTCGTTGGCGTTGGCTGCTGCCAGATAGTCATCATATTGATTGGGGCTGCACAGTACGGTGAGGTACTTGTGATTTTTGGCGGCAGAGCGAATCATCGTTGGCCCGCCGATGTCGATATTTTCGATGGCATCGGCTAGGCTGACGTCTGGTTTGGCGATAGTTTGCTCGAACGGATAGAGGTTAACGACGACAAGATCGAAGGGGCGAATGTCGTTGTCTTTAAGGTCTTGCTGGTCGGATGCTTGGTCAGGGCGAGCGAGAATGCCGCCGTGAACTTTGGGGTGCAGCGTTTTGACCCGCCCGCCCAAGATTTCGGGAGAGCCTGTGTAGTCAGAGACTTTGGTAACGGGAATGCCTGCTGCGCTGATTGCTTTGGCGGTGCCGCCGGAACTGACAATTTCAAAGCCCAGGTCTTGGTGGAGCGATTGGGCGAATTCAACGAGACCAGTTTTGTCAGAAACGCTCAGCAGGGCAAGGCGGGCCATGATTTCGTGTGGAGTGAAATTACGTAAGGTTTGGCCCTATAGCGTACATGGAATAACGCTGTTTCACAAAGCTAATAGTGCAGGTTGTTTAGTTTACTTAGTGACTCATTACCCATGACTCAATCGCACTTATTCAATGACTCACTAAAATGTGAGGTGTGACGGTTGAAAGAAGGATAAGGAATTGAAGGATAAGGAATTAGAAGAAATATCAAGAACTTGTCGATGTACAGTTAAGAGAGCGCCGGAAGAAAGAGGTTTCTCTGCGGCTGCCAAAAAAAGATGCGCGATCACCTCACCCAGTTTTTGACACTAAAACTTTAACACTAAGTTCTGAAACCGCACTTGCAACTACAACAGATTTAGAGACGTCTGCTTCAGAGAAATCTACTGCTTAAAAACATATGCATCTAGTCTTCCGTCTACTTGGTTTATTTAGCTTAGTGATTGCTCTCGGATGGTTCTCAGCGACTGCAAAAGTACCGAAGCGTTTAGCGACTCAACCCACTGAGCCAGCACCTAGCGTAAGCCCATTGACAGTCAGCTCATTAACAGCCATGCCAGAACAAGTCGTCACTGATTTTACGCCAATTCCAGCAGAAGCTGCTCGGTGGCGAAATATAGATGACACCGTGATGGGCGGAATCTCTCAGGGGGAGATGCTGGTGAGTGAGCAGGGTACGGGTGTTTTTCGAGGAACGCTTTCGTTAGAGAACAATGGTGGGTTTAGCTCGGTGCGTCGCGATGCGAGCGATCACGATTTTTCAGCCGTTAATCGCATCAGCGCTCGGGTAAAAGGGGATGGGCGGCGTTATCAGCTCCGGCTGCAAACTCGTGATGCTGACCGCATTACCTACCGCGCAGCGTTTGAGACCGTTGCGAACGAGTGGCAAACCGTAACGGTGGCGCTAGAAGACTTTGAACCTGTTTTTAGGGGGCGCGTTGTTGCGTCAGCGCCGCTGTTGAATACTGAAGAGATGAGCACAGACGGCATCTATGAAGTGGGCTTTTTGATTGCAGATGGTAAAAGCGGAGAATTTAGGCTGGAAGTGGATTGGATAAAAGTAGAGTGATTTGTTTCTAGTCTGGAGGCTTAGATTTAGAAGTTGCTAACAGATTACTTATCTTGTTTTCAGGTTTACAGCGTTCATTGACTTCATAGTCATAACTATCAGCTCCAAATAGTTTCAGATCTAAATAACTACAATCCCTTCCCAGTAGGAGAGCCAATTCATGACCACACAATCTTCTCTCGCCACTCAGCTTCAAGACTTCCAAAATGAATTTTTGCAAAAGGCCCCTGAAGAAGCCGTTAACGTAATGCAAAAGGCAACTGCGGATCTGGAGCTATCTGGCATTGTTAACAACAGTTTGAAAGTGGGTGAAACGGCGCCCGATTTTACGCTGCCAAATGCGGTGGGAAAAGAGATAAAGCTTAGCGAACTGTTGTCTAATGGCCCTGTCATCATTAACTTTTACCGAGGAGAATGGTGCCCCTACTGCAACCTTGAACTTCACGCTTTTCAACAGCTACTCCCTGAGTTTCAGCAATCAAATGCCCAGCTCGTGGCTATCTCCCCTTCATTGCCCACCAAAGCACTCACCATGCAAGAAAAGCACGATCTTGCCTTTCCTGTACTCAGTGATTTAGGCAACAAAGTTGCCCGCAGCTATGGCTTAGTGTTTACGCTGGATGCCACT
>JBCCOO010000193.1:0-2568 GCA_039025345.1 Cyanobacteria bacterium P01_D01_bin.105
ATGAAGCAGCAGGCAATCCTGTGATGAGTATGGACACAAAAAAAGAGAACTGATTGGCCAACTCTATCGAGAAGGTACTACCTACAACACTGAAGCGATTGAGGTCTATGACCATGACTGGGTGTCTTTGGCTGAAGGCGTTGCTATTCCTCACGGTATCTATGATATTGCCCTGAACAAAGGCTTTATTCAGATTGGTACGAGTCGAGATACGTCCGAGTTTGCCTGTGACTGTCTCTACTTTTGGTGGCGTAAGCAGGGCAGTAAAGATTACCCCAACGCCACTTCTCTCTTGTTTCTGTGCGACGGTGGCGGCCGCAACGGCGCGCGGCATCACATCTTCAAGCAAGACTTACAGACGCTGGCTAATGACATCGGTATCGAGATTCGCATCGCTCACTATCCGCCCTACACCTCCAAGTACAATCCTATCGAGCACCGATTGTTTCCCCATGTTTCTAGAGCTTGCCAAGGCGCTATCTTCGACTCAGTTGAGAGGGTCAGAGACTTGATGGCCCAAACATCCACTAAAACAGGGTTGCACACCGTGGTTTCCGTCCTTGATGCTGTCTATGAAACTGGCAGAAAGGCGACCGACGCTTTTATCTCACAGATGCCCATTATCTTTGATGACTATCTTCCTCAGTGGAACTATGTGGCTCAACCTCAACAACCCTAGCCCTGGAAGTTATTCTGTCCTCGTTCCTTAGGAATTATCGTGACCACCAGCCAGTCGAGTCCGCGCGTGTCTTGCCACGGTGCAATTCGCACAAATTGAAGGTCACCACCGATATCAAGCCTCAGCTGCTGGTCACTTTCAATTGCAGCAAACGTGGCATATTTTTCTTGAATGGCTTTAGATATATTGGAGATAACTGCGTTGGAACTCTCCAATACGCTGAGTCGCTGAGCCGTACCATCCACTAGCTGAAAAGGTGGCTCATCAGTAGAGCTGGCCACCAAATTACCGTCACGCTCCAAGATAAACGTTGTACTCGACGAACTAATATCAAGCTGCCTGAGGTATTCACTCACTTGTGCGAGCCGCTGCTCAATGCCAATCGCGCCAATCAGCTCGCCCGTCTCATCGTATACAGGCTGACTAAAAGCAACCGAGAGCGGATAGGGCGCCGTTTGCCAAGGGTATATTTCAGTCCAGTGCGCTTCAGGCTTAGCCATCGTCTCGGCATACCAAGCCTCTTCTTGAAAGGCATAGCCCGGATCGACATCGGCTAGTTCTGTGCGATTTCCCTGCTCATCTGTGCTGTAGGTGTAGAGATCGCCATTGCCGTTTTTTTGCGGAGAAACTTCATTGACTGATATGGTGCCATCGTCAAAAAAGTATCCGGCTGCGGCAAATTCTCCTGTGCGCGAGCCAAACAGAATATAGCCAATGTCATGTAGCTGCATCTGCCGCCAGAAAAACTGACTCGTGCGCTCTAAATCATTGGGATCTAATAGGTTGAGATCCATGGCATCGGCATTGACGCTACTGACATTGGTTGCCGCAGTCAGGTAGCTGTCTAAGTGCTGATCGATGCGCTCACTTGCATCTGCCTGTAAGCTCGTAACCAGCTCTTCTACGGCCTTTTGCCCATTGCGAAAAGACAGATAGCCAATCAGTCCAGCCGCTCCTGCAATTTGCAACACAAACGGAACGACAAGAACCCAGCGCAAAGGAAGTCGTTTGTGAGCGTTAGCAGCAGAAGCATTCATAGCTGTATATGAGTATGATTGATGCCTTTAAGATGCCCACTAAGCCATTTGGATACAAATAGAAAAATTGCTACATTTACAGATAAATTAGCAAGCACTATTTAGCAAGCACTATACTGACTGTCAGTAAGCTGACTGTAGCCAATTCTCGTGGTGTTGAATCTGGTGGATATTACATATGGATGCAAGCCTACCAGCCGAGCTCAAAATCAGTGCAGTCAGTTCAGCAGACTTTGAAGACTGGTTTACGCTAGTCCTAGAGCTATGGCCCGAAGAGGAAGAAGCTGATCGCAAAGACATGCGCAAGAAGATAATGGCAAGCCTTGAGGCTGAAAATCAGTCGAGCTGGTTAGTCCGTAGTGGTTCTGGAGAGGCGATCGCATTTATGGATCTGTCGCTGCGGCAAGACTATGTGCCAGGAGCCACGCAAAGCCCGGTTGCTTTTGTAGAAGGCATTTATGTTCGTCCTGCGTACCGCCATCAGAAAGTGGGAACCGCGCTCATTCGATGGGCTCAGCAGTGGGCGCGGCAACAAGGTTGCGTCGAATTGGCATCTAATGCATTGATTGAAAACAAGGTCAGCTACCAGTTTCATACAGAAGTAGGCTTCGAAGAAGTAGAACGGGTCGTGTGTTTCATCAAGCCGCTTAAAACTTAATTTTTAGCACTTGAATTTTTAGCACTTGATTTTGGGGTTTCATGCTTAGAGTTCAAGCGCCATCTCTTGTTCTTTAACTGAGATCTTGCACCAATTCTATCAAGCAGAGCTGAGTCGTGATTTTAGAACAATGTCGAACCCGAAATGAGCAGCCACATCTGCTTTTTGTCTAATTTGTTTAAGCAGTTGTGCCC
>JBCCOO010000194.1:0-2540 GCA_039025345.1 Cyanobacteria bacterium P01_D01_bin.105
GACTGCCCAAATCACGGATGCTTGATATAGCATTGCCCGTTCAGTACCCGTTCAGCATAGCTTCCAAGAATATAGTGCTCAGGAAGTATCGTTTCTAAGACGCTGTCTAAACAAAAAACTCAACAAGATAGCGAAAGGTATTTCTGAATCGTTACTTTAACGGCTCTGCTAAATCCTGTAGGGTTTACGGATGTGTGAATTTTGATTCCATTGTCAGTAGCCTAGACCCCACCGTGCTGGCTCATTTAATCGGTTGATATGGGGCTAGTGCAGCGTCAACGCTTAATTTTAGGGTAGATGGATGTGAGTTTAACTCTCGCATCTTTAACTTTCATCTGCCAGTCAACGCCCCGCTGAGTATTGTTGACGTCAGTAGACCAAGCCTCAATCTCCTCTCGTAGCATTTCGATATCCCCAAACCGCCTGCCTCGAACACACTGTCTTGTCATCGAACTCAGCTCGTTTTCAGCGACATTCAGCCAGCTACCGTGTTTCGGGGTGTAACAGAACTGAATCCGTCGCACCAACTGCCGCGCACGCTCAGGCTCAAAGCTTTCATAGAAAGCACCTTTTGTATGTGTGTTGAGGTTGTCACAAGTGAGAATGACCTGCCGAGTGTTGGCGTAGCGTCCTTCCAGCAACGCTGCAACTTCTTGTGCCCAGTCTATTTTGGTGCGCCGCTGGCGCACAGTGGCTTGTCGCCAGCCCGCTAGCGGTTCAGTAAACATGAAAATGCTCGCAGTGCCTGCGCGCTCATATTCATAATCGACTCGTTTGGGATGGGTGGCCGTTGCCGCAATCGGTCGTATTATTTCTTTGTGTAGCTGTACGGGTTGTTCGTCCATACAGATGACTGGATAGTTCTCATCGTAAGGTTGTGCATAGACATCAAGCACTTCTTCCATCTGGGCCACGAACTCGCTGTCTGCTTCGGGCGGAATCACCCAATACTCTATCTGTCGATTCGTCATACCGTTTTTTTCAGTGTTTGGCGCACTGTCTCATGACTAATCGAGTCTACGATGCTCAGCTCGACCACTTTGCGCGACAGCAGCCGTAGTGACCAGTTGGCATATCCTTTCGGGGGACGTCCCAGACGCAAGGCTATCACTTGGGCTTCTTGCTCACCATCTAGACACTTCGGCGTTGGCGGACTGCTGCGCTGCTTGCCATTGAGCGTTACTTCAAAGCCTCTCTCTATCAACCGCTTACGAATGTTTTCGACTGTTTTGATACGACACTCGAATGCCTCTGCAATCCGCGCATCTGTCCAGTTTGAACCGCCAATATCTGCCTTAAGCAAAATCTGGGCGCGACGCACTTTCTGGCTACTACCTGAGAGCTTTTTAATCACGCCGCGTAGTTCATTGCGTTCTGTTTCGCTCAATCGGACGATGTATTTTTTCGGCATAGAGAAGCTGCTTTTCTCTTCAAAATGCCCTAGATTACGACATTGTTGCCTTCCCTAATTTTTAGACTTGACGCTGCACTAGTGGCCGTGAGGATTTTCTGGATTTCGGGGGTTAATTATTCGGATTTGGTATAAGTGCACAAAACTAAGCGGAATACACGTCAGCCGGGCGGCAGGTCTATAGCAACCGCCATAAACGTTAGGACACGAGCTTGAGCACATGCTCCATCGCTTCTCTAAGTGTAGGAAACTGTTTCAACTGCTTGCGAATCCTGTTTTTGAGCCACGACCAACACTTCTCTATTTTGTTGAGGTCAGGCGAGTAAGGCGGTAGATACCAAATCTCGCAGCCGGCTGCTTCCACTAGCTCTTTAATCCGCCCGCCTTTGTGGAAGGTCGCGTTGTCGATAACAAGAATCTGTCCCGGCTTTAACGCTGGGACTAAGCACGTCTCTAGCCACGTTTCGAAGACCACTCGATTACAAGCGCCTTCAATCGTGAACGGTGCTAGCAACTGAGCGTTGCACAACGCCGCAATCATGTTGACTCGGCCTTCCCTGCTGCCTGACTTGAGCGCATGTAGGCGATCGCCTTTGGGACTATAGCCGTAGTCATAGCCATCGCGACTGTCCATCCCCGACTCATCGGCGTAGACGATGTTCTCGGTCTTAACCAGCTTGAGTCTCTCTATAAAGGCGGCCCGTTTAGCTTCATCGCGCTGCTTGTATCCATAAGTCTTTTTTTCTCGTAAACCTGATCTTCTTCAACACTCGGCTAATCGTACGGTCGCTGATCTGCTCTGGCCATAGCTCAGCTAGTTCCTTCTGTGTCTGGTCAGCATTGGCTGTGACAAAAGCACGGAACGCAGTCCAATCCGTAATTTTATGGCTATGGCCCTGATGGTTGTGAGCGCTGGGCTGAACATCACCTGTCGAGTGGTAACGCTTTAGCCAGTCACTGACAGTTTTTCGGTTGAGGTTGAACTGCTCGGCCACTTCGCAGCGCTTCATGCCGTTGAGAACAACGGCTTCTACCACTTTGCGGCGCAAGTCTAGGTCGTAAGCTTTAGGCATCGTAACTGTTGTAGTGTCTACACTTTCTACGACGGGTAAACCTTACTGGCGGTTGC
>JBCCOO010000195.1:0-2516 GCA_039025345.1 Cyanobacteria bacterium P01_D01_bin.105
ATGCGTCTTGACCGGCCTCTAAAATAGTCTTAGGCTCCCGTAGCCAGCTCATCGTGAAAAACGGCCGTCGGTCTTCACCAAAGCCATAGTCCAGCACGCTAATGATATTCGGATGACGTAATCCAGCCAAGATCTGGAATTCATGTGTCAATGACTGACGATATGCTTTATCAAACTCAGCTCCCGCAACAGCAACTTGCTTCAAGGCGACCACATCTCTTGTTAAACGATCGGTAACCTTAAAGACGATGCCCATCCCGCCCCGGCCGATTTCTTCATGCAGCACATACCGATTATTTATCATCAAAGTTGTATCGGTTTCACTCTCGTTCAAGACTGAGCCAATGGGTACAGGTGGTGCTATTGATTCATCATGTTTAGATGCCATTTCCGCTAGCCGCAATATTTCTTGATGCTCTGTGATATTCTCTAAAAAGCTTTCTCTAATGCCCTCATCCTCTAAACTGTCCGCAACATTTTGCAAAAATTGATGCGCGTGAGAAAGCAAATCTTTGGCGCGTGGATCGCCTGTTTTTTGCAACGCCCCATATAGATTTAGATAGACTTTGCCCAGAAATTCAATCCCATCAAGCTGCGGGTTCTCTGACCAGTAATTCATACTATCCGTCAAATAAGGCTCAGCACTTTCCCCTAAGCTAGCAGCAATCCAAGCAAGTGCAGCTTGGCTTTGAATCGCTAAATGGAGCTGCATTTCTTTACAGATTTCAAGCGCCTGCTGAAAATAATCTCGGGCTATATCAATGTTACCTTGAGACTGTTCCAACAAGCCAAAGTAGTAAAGAACATCGCTTTTTTCTCTGGGCAAGTCTAACTCCTGCACAAGAGAAAGTGCTTTTTGATAATAAGCCCGAGCATCATCTAACCGATCTTGATAGGCTGCCGATATTCCAAGGTTATTAAGCAATATGACGGACATAAGCGGATAGTTAATCTCTTCTGATATCCTAAGTCCTTCCAAAAGATAGCTGTCTGCCTCAACAAACTGTCCGTAGTACATGCAGAGCAAAGCCATCCCATTCAAAATAGCGCCTTCAGATTGCTTGTCATCAATTTCTCTAGATGTAGCCAGCCCCTCAAACACATACTCTTTTGTTAATTCATAAGAGCGCTGATAGCTTCTCAGCAGCTCTAAAACCATCAAATTTCTGATGATATTTAGTTCTCCCAGACGATCACCAACCTCACGTTTTTTGACGGCCAGACTAGCATCAAAAAGTTCTGCAGCCTTCACATACTCAACCAACCGTGCCTCAAGCATGCCGAGCACTTTTAGGAGTTCTCCTTCTTCCCAACGATTATTTATTTTTCTAGCAAGGGTCAGACCTTCTTCCCCATATTCACGGGCTTGTTCGTAGGCGGCGTTCTCAATGCTGACTATGCTCAATACCCTGAGGATAGCCACTTCGTTATTGACATCCCCTATTTGACGACCGAGATCCAGCCCCTTTTGCAAAATAGTGCGGGCTGTTTCATGCTGTGCCTGAGTAGACAAAGACTCCCCCCACATGAGATAGCCGGTTACGGTTCGAGTATCGACTCCCAATTCTGCAGACATCTTGACCGCTTCTTGAGCTTTTTCTACAACCTCTTCATATTTTCCAACCACCGCAGCAAAAGCCATTTCTCTTAAAATGACGTCAAGTCGGCGGTTTTCATCTCCTATGGTGATAGCCAACTGGCTAATTTTTTCTAGTTCTTCGACCTGCTTGTCACGATTGCCCTGTACGTTGTAAATCTGCTCGCGCATCAGATGAATCTCGTAAAGGCTAACTAGGTTAGCTTCAACAGTGAGGGCAAGAGCGCGGTTAAGCAGGTTCAGAGCTTCGTCATAAGCAAACTGAGCGATAGCATGACGGCCTGCCAAAACAGAATAGTGCCTTTCCTGATCCTCATTACCAGCTTCTCCCCAGTGGAACGCCAATTGAGCTGCATAATTGACATCTTCACCGTACAGGTCCGCTAGGGCCAGCGCAATATTTTCATGACACGTTTGTGTCGTTTTAGCAGACAAGCGAGCCAATATCCCAATACGGATCTTGTCATGGCTAAAGTGCCACTGATTATCACTAATCTCTAAAATGGCGGCCTCTGCACACAAAGGTAGCCACCAGTTTAAAACGTCAATGCCGGGACCAAGTTTTTCGACAACGGCCAAATCCAACTGTCGCCCGGTAAGAGCAGCCTGACTTAATAATTCCCTAGCATTTTGAGGTAGCCGGTCAAGCCTTTGGGTGACGATGGTTTGAATGCCGTCTGGAATTAGATTTTCTGGAAGCTCTGAACGCCCTATAGCAGCCAGTTGCCCCGCTTCTTCGGCCAAAGCACGAATAACTTCGACAACAAAAAAGGTATTTCCTTCTGTTTCGCGCTGTAGCAAGTCAAGTAGATCAGGTTGTTTTCCAACCTCTCCTAAGATGGCTGTACTGAGCGCAGCCACATCCGCTTCGCTCAGTCGGGATAAGGTGAGTAGTTCCAATTCAGACAGGCGATCTGGA
>JBCCOO010000196.1:0-2421 GCA_039025345.1 Cyanobacteria bacterium P01_D01_bin.105
ATATAAATAAATTGATATAAAAAGCAGAGGCCATCGGTAACGCTTCACTATTCATTTGACACCTCTTTCCATTCGCCAGTCATCAGTTACTGAAGCCAACGCTTTACGACAGGTCAAGAGAGTCGTTAAGCATTCTTCATCAACGAAGTTTAAGCGGATTCCCGAAAAAATCTGAATTGTTTTGCAGAACTTTCAATTTTGTACCCGATAGGTCAGTACAGTTTCCAAGGAGGCATGCAGCTAAACATCAAATTTGACACTATGGATAGCACAGGGGATAAATCGCATCTTAAGCAACTTATTAAGGAGACCTGCCAGCATCCTAAAGGGAGTCCGCAGCGGCAGCGGGGCCTCACCCAGCTAATAAGGCTAATAACGCCCTTGCTCTGGCGCACCGCCGCCGCCTATTACCCAGATGCCCTGCAGCAAACCTGGATTTACTTTTGCCGCAACCTCTGCGAAGCGACCACCGGCAAAGCGTATGACCCGGATGTGGCCAACCCCATCACCTGGCTCAACGCCTATCTCAAACGTCGTCTGCAAGATTTTCAAATCGCAGAAAATCACACTCGTGCCACGACCGTTTCTCAAACCGGCATCTCCACCCCCGATGGCCCCTTAGATCCAATAGATCGCCTACCGGCCCCACCAGATATTCCCCCCTGGTTAGAGCAAGTAAAACAGTGGGCTGAAAGTAGCCCTGAGCTGGATGCCATTCACATTAATAAGCATCCAGAGATTACTGCCAAAGCCCTTATCTTAAAACGATTGCCGCCCGAGACGCCCTGGAAACATTTAGCCCAAGAATACGGTGTTTCAGTGGGTACGCTCAGCAGCTTCTACCAGCGTCAATGCCTCAAAAAGCTTAGGGAATACGGCCAGTCTCAAGGCTTTTTCTAGGGCCTGTTCAAATCAGCGCCTCAGCCCCAACCGCAACCGCTAACACCCGCCCACATCATTCATCACTCATTCGTTACTCACTGGAGTTAAACGCAGACCTATGGTCATTGAACGCTCACACTACACAGAATATCCAGGCGCAATTACGCTGCCAATCACCACACAGCATCGACAGATTGCGCAGCGGTTTGTCGATCAGTGTCCTTTCAGCGAAAAAGCGCCACAAATTGAGCGAAATATTCTAGCTGTGTGTGCAGTCAATGCCTATCTGCAAATGATGGAGATTGAAACCGATGTCGCCGCTAGCGACAGCTGGAATCCGATGATGCAGACGATGGCGGATGTCGCGGATCTCGTTTTGCCAGGTGTTTTATTAAATGCAGTATCAGACGACCACCCACCCGATGACCATTCTGGGATTGCCTCACTGTCCTGCCGGGCTATGCTGCCAGAAGATGAAACCTGCTATGTACCGCCCGAAGATTGGCACAGCCGCGCGGGCTATGTAGCCGTTGTCATCGATAAGGCTGCAAATCAGGCGACGCTGTTAGGGTTTACGCCTACGGTAGATGAAGCAACCGTAGATGACGAAGATAGGGTTGTGATCGCCCAATTCTCACCGATAGAAACGCTGCTCGATCACATTCATACCCTCACCACAACAACAACCTCTGTTAGCCAAACAGCGCCACTAACAGCCGACATCCAAACAGCTGTAACCGACGCAACAACTCGGATAAGTGAATGGTTTGAAGGCTCACTAACCAACGGCTGGCAAGCGATAGAGGAACTCATCAATCCGCCCCAGATGGGCTTTGCCTTTCGCAGCAGCAATACCGCTCGCAGCACTGACAGTTCTACATCCAACAGCACCTCATCCAACATCAGTCGAGCCAAAGCCATTACGCTAGAAGGCGCATCGCTCGATCAGCCTATCCTTGTTGCACTCATTATTCAGCTCAGTCAAGTGTCGCCAGCGTGCAGCGATATTATTTTGCAGGTGCGCCCACTAGGCAACGAACCATGCTTGCCGCAAGGCATCTCTCTCTCTATTTTTGACGATGGCAACAATCTCGTGAGGAATGCCACGTCCAGAGCCATCGACAACTATATTCAACTGCAAGTCGTAGGAGAACCTGGAGAATCTTTTAGCATTCAACTTCGTAAAGAAGAAACAACTTTTGAAGAAACTTTTGAGATCTAGCATCTGTGATTCAAATCACAGATTGGGCTATACTCAGCAAATTAATCAATAGCTCAGATTCAATCACCTAGCCCCATCAGTCACTCAGCCTCAAAAGCGTCTGAATAATTGCCTTCTGAAAGCTCCCATGAAAGCCCCTTCTCTTCACTGCTCAGTTACCACGCTGCTTTCTCTTCTGTCATCTTCGCTCATCCCGCTGATGATTCCAGCCCCGACAAAGGCAGAAGCTTTGCCCCCGCTCCCCATCCAATTTAGTGCAGAGGCCGCGAGTCGAGGGCGCGTCGGTAGCGCTAGCGGAGGCTGTCATGAGCGCGATC
>JBCCOO010000197.1:0-2149 GCA_039025345.1 Cyanobacteria bacterium P01_D01_bin.105
CGCTTGAGGTCGCAACAGAATCAGTATCGCTTTATCAGTAATGCTTTGTCAGCACTACTTTAATTTCCAGGGAACTACAAATGACCCAACTTAATCGCTCAACCACACGCACCCTGTTGAAGATTTCTGCCATCCTGTGGGTGATTTGGGGAGCTGTGCATACCTTGGCCGGAATCTTGACGATTTCAGGTGACACGGCGACAGCCGCCGCAGGCATTACTGATGCTGTCGATCCTGCGACGTTGGCAATGGATTACCCAGATGCTGTTGGTGCCATTATCAATCAGCACGGATTCAATCTGCTTTGGGCGGGTGTGGTTACAATCATTGGCGGCCTGTTTATATGGCGTGAAAATGTTTCCGCTGTATTTATTTCAGCTCTTGTGGGAGGTCTATTGGATATCGGATATTTTATCTTCATTGACCTTGGCGGCTACAACAATTTTGTCCCTGGAACCGTGATGACAGTTATTTCAGCTTTGGCAATTGCCACGAGTTTTTGTGCTTATTTTTGGGGGATGACGTCAAACATAGAGAGTTCGATCAGTTCAATAGATAGCGTCAATAGGTGAGCTAGTATAAAACGTCAATTATCCGTATACCCGCCAAAGAGGACTTAAGTCATGACTCCAAATAGCAAAATCGCAGTATTAACTGGCTCGACAGGCGCGATTGGCACCGAGCTAGCAAAACTGCTGGCACAAGCGGGATGGAACCTATCGCTGATCAACCGATCTAAAGGAAAAGCTGATGCTCAGCTTGCCCAACTTCGAGCGTTATTTCCTGCACGACAGTTTGACGGATGGACTGCCGATCTGATGGATACTAATCAGATCAAGGATGTTGTTAGCAAGATTGCTTCGACACATCCTCAGATTAATGCGCTCTACAATATTTCGGGGCTTTTGACCGACAAGCGAATCATGAGTCCGCAAGCGGTTGAAGGCCATTTTGCCCTGAATACGTTAGCGCCTTATCTGTTGATTCAGGGATTGCGACCTCAACTGACGGCAGGGGCATCGGATAGCAGGCGATCGGTAATCGTCAACTTTTCATCAAGTGCTGCAAATGCTGTCAAAAAAATTGATGTGGCACAGCTGCAAAATCCCGACAAAATTGGTGGGCTGTTTGATGCCTATGCTAAATCGAAACTAGCAGTGACGGCAGTAACTTGTTTCCTGAAAGATGAGCTAATAAAAGAGAACATTCTGATCTACTCCGTTGACCCTGGTGCGACCAAAAGCCCCATGACGAAGAAAAGCACAGGGATGCCTTTTTTTCTGCGCTGGCTGTCTCCTCTACTATTTAAAGCGCCTGATCGCCAAGCGATGAAAATAGTAGAGGGAATCGAAGCGGCGATGACCGATGATGAGTCCGGTCTTTTTATATCCAATGGACGTCGAAAACCCAACCCAACCCTGGCATTGGATAACGCATTCCAAGCTGACTTACAGGATCTGCTGCAGACGCTGTCGATGTAGGCAGTATTGTTTATTCGCTGCTGCTTTGTTCCCTGAGAACATTAATTGGGGCTAGAGAAAGTTTCCAAAACCGAAAAATCTTTTCTCCTAACGTTGAGGTGATTGAGTAAGCGCACAATGTTTGACTCAATCACCTCAACGAAGGTTCTATGAAATGATGGACGCCC
Organism: Cyanobacteria bacterium P01_D01_bin.105; assembly: GCA_039025345.1. GTDB lineage: Bacteria > Cyanobacteriota > Cyanobacteriia > Phormidesmidales > Phormidesmidaceae > Phormidesmis. Next base: position 1,649 of record JBCCOO010000197.1, read on the forward strand.
GATGATGGACGCTCAATAATGGATACTCAGTTAAAAGGTAACTTCGCCAACAGTGTCATAAAAAACAGTTGTTGCTGAGGCCAACAGTTGAGAGAACATGTCATCTCCAGAGGCAACATGACCGGGCACATCAGCCAACCACTGATCTCGAACATCGTCACTGTAGTTGAGATAAAGCTTGCCGTCTGCAATTGACCAAGCGTCAGGATCAATCGAGACCAAAGAGCCGTTGGCCACTGCAAAAGCACAATAGCCGCCATACTGAGGCGCGAACTCTTCAGGATTGTTGGCAAATAATTGCTTATTCTCTTCGCTAGCAAACTGCCAAGTAGCCCCTTTCCAGTCCATAGTGTATTCACTACTTCCTTGAACTGGCGCACCTTCGGTAAAGTAAGCAACCGGATCAAACCCTCGAATCGCAAGACTATCCTGTGCGCCTGCATCCGTATAAATAACGGGGACTACACCCACCTGAGCTGCCGCACAAGGGTCTGCCGCCGC
>JBCCOO010000198.1:0-2091 GCA_039025345.1 Cyanobacteria bacterium P01_D01_bin.105
TATCCCGCATCTGTCAGGGAGAAGTGAATGCTATCACGGACGTCTGCATCGTCACCAATCACTAAAATAGTCTTTTCAGAGGTCTGGGTCGACAATTCACGGATTGCTGAAATTGATTCTCTATCAACTAAACGAACAGGCGGTGCAAAAAATGTTTCATCCGACGAACCGCTCGTCTGAACGGTTCTAGGAAGAGTAAGGGTAAAGGTTGTTCCCTGTCCATGGACACTGTCGACGGAGACATCTCCCCCCATCATGGAGATAAACTGTTTGGTAATAGCGAGTCCTAACCCTGTGCCGCCGTACTTACGTGTGGTTGATGTATCTGCTTGGGTAAATGCCTGAAAGATTTTCTCTGCTTGCTCGTTTGTCATGCCAATCCCAGTATCGATGACCTTAAACTCTAGCCAGTCGTTTCCATCCCCCTGATTGTCAGGCACTACTTGCTTGACAATTAGAGTAATAGAGCCATTTTCAGTAAACTTGCAGGCATTGCTGAGCAGGTTGATCAGACTCTGTCGAAACTTGACCTGGTCGGCGTGGAGAATACCAATATTAGTAGGACATGATACCGATAGCTGGTTGTGATTTTTCTGAGCTAAGGGCTGAATAGTACCGATGATTTCATCTATGACAGTCTGAATACAGATATCTTCTAAAAAGAGTTCCATACGACCTGCCTCGATCTTAGATAAATCCAACACCGAGTTAATCAGTCCTAGCAAATGTTTGCCTGCCCCTTGAATCTTTTGTAAATCAGGAACAAAATCATCTTCACCAATGCTGGCGACGTCCTCTTCAAGCATTTCACTGTAGCCAATGATGGCATTGAGGGGCGTGCGTAGCTCGTGACTCATATTCGCCAAAAATTCACTTTTAGCTCGATTGGCATCTTCCGCTTTGACCCGTGCTGTTTCTGCTACCTCCATAGCGCTTGCCAATTGGGCTGTACGATCCTTAACCCGGTTATCAAGATCGCGATTGAGCTCAATCAGCTGTTCTTCTGCCTGTTTACGGTCCGTAAAGTCCTGCAGAAAGATAGATAAGCCATTTAGTCCGGGATAGCCACGCACCATCAGCCAGCGTTCGGTGGGTTCATAGTAGGTTTCAAAGCTAACTACTTGCAGATTGGTGGCAATGGCATGGCGATAGTTTTCAGTAAAGCGTTTGCCCAGGGACTCGGGTAGAACCTTTAGGAAATCTTGCCCCAGCAAACCGAGAATGTCGCACTTGAGAATATGGGCTGCCTGGGCATTTACATAGGTGATAGCCCATGTGCGATCTAGGGCAATAAAGGCGTCGGTGATACTTTCTAGGACCCTGACCGTATGCTGACTTGTCTGACGCAGACGATTGATGACCCAAAAGGCAACCATTCCTGAGCTGACAAACAGTAGTATGTAGATTAAAGTCCGGTAGAATGTGACTCGCTTTTGAGTAGCTTGCTGGATGTCATCAAACTGTTTTTCCAGAGCTCGAATATTGTTCGTTAGGGGTAAATCGAACACCTGGGCAATTAACTGGTCGGCAACCGGCTTGTTTTGTAGAACCATTTGAACTATTTGGTCCATTTGACGCTGCTGTGCGGTGTCTGCCCCCAGTTTGGCCCTCAGACGACTGAGTTTTGTGTCTATATCAGTAATTAGCTGAGCGTCGCTGGTAACAGCATAGAGAAACAGATCGTCTAACAGCGCTTCAGCCTCCAGCCGGAGACTGCCCCGCAGTCCATCGAGCAAATTAGACTCTTGGGCCAAGGCTGCCCGCACCTCGGCATGATGTACTTCAAGTTGTTCAATCAGCTGCCGTTTTTCAACTAGCAATTCAGCATTAAAGTCCAGCTGTTTTTGTAAACGACTTTTGTCTTGGGTCGATAGGGAATTGGGCACTAGGGCACTCAGCTGAGTCTGTACGGTTTCTGCTTCGAGCAGCGATGTATTTAGGGATTGCCCATTTTGTGAAATGGTATAGCGAATATTTTGCAACGCTAGCTGAACAGCCGCCTGATTGACAAGCTGATCGGAGATCAGTGCGCTGTAGTCTCGGTAGTGATCAAAGTCAACAGAAACGCTTTTGAGACCTAAAATGGCCAGA
>JBCCOO010000199.1:0-1825 GCA_039025345.1 Cyanobacteria bacterium P01_D01_bin.105
ACTCAAATGATTTGGCGAGATACGACTGAAGTCGGCTGCGGACTGGCCACAGCCAATGGTTACGACGTGCTGGTCTGCTGTTATACGCCACCGGGCAACTATCAGGGAGAAGTGCCCTTTTAGCTAGGAACTGATGTGCCAGCGTTTCAGACTATTATGAGCCGTCCAAAAGCCCTCAAGCACCTACCAGTGAAGCTCATCAGTGGCTCGGGTCAATGGCCACAGGGGGAATCGTTTGCAGCGCTTGAGCGTAACACTCTAGCGCCAGCCGATATTCCTCTTGCGATTCGTGAAATTGACCGAGCTGTTGAATCAGGCGTGCCACCAGTCGGGGCGCAGCAGTGGGAATATGTTGCTCCAACAGAGTCTGAAACGAGGAGATGGCAGCTTCGCCGGTTTTGGTCTGCGTACATAGCTGCATCATCAAGCTCAGGACTTGCTTCAGCTGTTCGTGAATATGCTCCTGGGTGGGATGCTGCAGAAGGCTATCGAGCACCGCCCGGTAGCAGGCCAGCGCAAAGGTAAATTGGCTCTGGTGCAGATAGAGCTGCCCCAAGTGCAAAAGCACCTCATTTTCGTAGGCGCGATCGCCCAGGATTTCAAATAATTCCAATGCCTGAGTCAAGCAGCGTTCGGCGGCGTGTGGATGCTGCATTTCACTATGGCTAATGCCCAGGTGATAAAGGGCGATCGCATAATTAGTGGTCGCGGCGGTTTCTTCCAAAGCGGCAACGGCGGCTTGGCTACAGGCTAGGGCTTGCCCGACCGACTCCAGCTGTAAATAAACGGCACTCAATCCATTGAGGCTTTTGCCAATACCAACCGGTTCTTGAGCTTGGGTGTAGTAGCTTAGGGCGGTTGTGAACTTTTGCTGGGCCTGAGCGAATTGCGCTTGCTGATAGTGATAACAGGCCGCTTGTAAGTCTTTGTGGGCGATCGCGAGAACCGCAGGAATTACATCTGACGGATACTCGGTAGTGAGTTGAGCAGCTTGAACCGTGAGCAATGCGGAGATGGGGGTGGTAGAGACGCGCATGGTTAAAACCTTGAACCGTTGTCTGTAAGTATCTCTGTCTGAATGAGGAAAACTTATGCACTTTTCTGCCAATTCACTGGCTAGTAGCGGTGCGGTTTGACCCAAAGGCCCAGCAGAGTGACATAGCAGACTTCAGAGACGAACCGGCAAAATGCGGAAGCCGCAAGCACAATCTTGATAGCCTCAGAGTGTTAAGGAGTTGCGCTTAAATAACATCCCACCGACCCTGCTACCCATCCACCCTGCCACAGTCTTGTCCAGGTACTTTATTTTCAAGCCGATCCCTTAGCAACTGAGGTGGTTGTTCCGCATTACACCTCGTCATTGTCATGTCATTGGTCTGAAAATGGTGAAATGTAATCTTTGCGCGACTGCCTAACCTAAGCACGGATTGCCATAGCTGATGTCACCGATACAGGGCGCTATGGGAAGCCTCAGGAGAAAAGTCCTAGCCCACTTTGTCTAGTGCAGCGTCAACAATAAAGTAGGGTAGTAACTCCTCGCTTCATGGTGTAGATGATTGAATCTATGAGCATTCAGGAGCACCAAGCTGGCATAAAAAACCCCTCAATGGAATCCATCAAGGGGGCAAAGAAGTGTGTCAAAGAAAACGTAACTTGAGTCGAACGCTGGGTTTCTACACGACTTGGCAAGTTACGAGTAGAGAAAAATAGAAGCCCAGATTTATAAGGGTTTTACGCTTCGACTGTTTATGGAATTCCAGGCTGTTGGCAACGTGATTGCGTTATTTCAAATATTCTTTTTTCAGAACATACCAAGTCGTGTCAG
>JBCCOO010000200.1:0-1593 GCA_039025345.1 Cyanobacteria bacterium P01_D01_bin.105
ACCATGCCGGTTGAAAGTATTGCCGCTGCTGTGGGTTACCGTAGTCGGAATCATTTTGCCAAAGCATTTCGAAAGCAAACCGGGCTGAACCCTAAACTATTTCAAATGCAGTTTTGTCAGTATGCCAGCTAGGTTTAAACACTAGCAAAACCCGTCTTCGAAAGAAAAATGCGTTAATCGCCCAAAAACTATAGAAAGCTATTGAGAATTCTTCTAATCTAATTGAGAGTGATTCCTTGACTTTGATTTTGCATTTGGATGGTGCGTAATACGAAGTTCTGACAGATAGCCTCAATATCTTTAAAGCTGACATAAAGCTTGGCTAGGGGTGCCCACAGTTAAGGGTACTGAACTTGGATTTGGTGTGACAGCACAAACCATTCGGATTCCTTATGGAGTCAAATTTTGGGGTGAGAAATTGGTGTGAGAAATTGGTGTGAGAAACATGATTAAAAAGTTATTACAGAGATGGGATCTTTTAACGATAGGTGCTGTCATCGTTGGGCAAGTTGTTTTTTTAGAAGCAGCGCAGGGAGAGTCTTTATTAATCAAAGATGCACTCACTGATAGCGTCATAACAACAAGTAATCAGTCACCTGTTCTTGCTCAGTCGTCTGAGGCTCAGTCGTCTGAGATTGTTCAAATCATCGATATTCAACTCAATGTTACTGAAACAGGGGTTGATGTTGTTTTAATAACAGCAGATGGGACGTTAGAGTTGCCTCAGACTGAAGTTTTAGGAAATGCCCTAGCGGCGGAGATTCCTAACGCAACATTGACTCTTGCAGAAGACGAGTTTCTAGTATTTGATCCAGCTGAAGGAATTGCTGTTATCCAGGCAGTGAACTTAGCTGAAGATACAGTGCAGCTTTCGATTACAGGCACAGATGCGCCGCCAGTGGCTGATGTGACATCATCAGCCCAGACGCTACAGCTCAGCGTAGTGCCTGTGGTTTCAGTTGCCTCCACATCAGCAGCAGAGCCTATACGCTTGGTCGTGACGGGAGAAGAGAATAGCCGCTATGTGGTACCGGCGGCCTCTACAGCGACTCGCACTGACACGCCCCTAGATGAGATTCCTCAATCGATCCAGGTCATCCCTCGGGAGGTTCTAGAAGATCAGCAAGTGATTCGTTTGAATGATGCCTTGCGTAATGCCAGCGGGGTTGTGTCTAATTCGCTTGACCCGCGTGGAGAACGGTTTGTTATTCGTGGATTTAGCAACTCATCTGTGCTGCGAGATGGCTTTCGCCAAACTAACGGAGGGGCGGGTAATGCAGGCTTTCAGGAGCTGGCAAATATTGAACAGATTGAAGTGTTGAAAGGGCCAGCATCGATTTTGTCAGGAGCGCTGGAACCCGGTGGTGCCATTAACGTGGTCACTAAAAAGCCACTTTCAGAACCGTTTTATGCACTGGGTTTGCGGACAGGTAATCGAGCGCTAATAGAGCCGAGCGTTGATATTTCAGGGCCGCTTACCGAGGATGGACGACTGCTGTATCGTCTAAATGCGCTGTATCGCAATAGTGACTATCATCGTAATTTTGATGTGCCGATAGAACGGTTCTTTGTTGCACCCGTGCTTAGCTGGGC
>JBCCOO010000201.1:0-1530 GCA_039025345.1 Cyanobacteria bacterium P01_D01_bin.105
CGTTTTATGGCTGTTTGGTAGACTGAAGGTATCATATTGACTTGATAGGCTTTGGTTCGCAAAACTAGCCTATCTTTTTTTGTCTGTACGACGCAAAGCTACCTTCCTAAAAAGGTTCCAGTCGTTGTGTCACCCCTTCAGGCGTTTTAGATAATTATCAACATTCATCGAAGTGATTTGCATGTGATCTGCATGAACTGATTTAGCGTGTGGCAGTTGCTTTGCCAAAATCAAAAATGGCTGCTATTCCAGCATTAGCACGGACAGCTCACATACAATATAGCCGTAATTATTGAAGGAAGACCGATGTCCTTAACTTCTATCCGGCGCGGCTTTGGGTTTGGTTGGTTTTGCCTGCTCTCAATGCTGACAGCAGGCGTTGTTGTCTCGATGGATTACGAGATTGGCAGCTTGCACAGCGCTCTGACCACTTACTTGTCGTCTACGGTTGTGGTGGCTGTATTCATTGCACTGATGGCAGTATGGCCGCTCATTGTATTTAAGAGAAGACAGTGGACGCATGGACTACTCGCAGCCTTCTCGATGGGAGTCGTTTCTCACTTGGTGCTACATATGTTGATAACCTCATCAGCGCGACCAAGCATCCAAGAGTCTTTATTATTCGTCATTGTGGCGGGTGCCTGTTGGATTCTGATCGCTTTACCGTCGGCATTATTTCTCAGTAGATCTTGATTTTTCAATAGCCTCTAATGCAGGCTTACTATCCCAAAAATGTTGGCTTGTTCCGCTTCGCTCCAAGGAAAAATTAGCTCCAATGATATTCAGTTCTTCTGCGACTAAAAACTCATTTATGCTCAGCGCTGCTAGCCTATCCGTTGCGATGTTTTCTGTGCTGCTAGGTCAGCAGGTAAATTACTTGAACCATCTAGCACTGTTTAACAGTATGGCTTTGGTGATGCTGTCGTTTGTGATCGCAGCCCTCTTTCTCAGCATTGTTGGCATCTGGCGACAGCAAGAAAACAATCTATGGAGTTGGTCAGCTAGCGGATTAGCGCTCTGTACTTTGCTTCTGTATGTGTTCGACTAAAGTTTCTCTTTCAGATATCCCCTTCAACAAACCGTTATCTCACTCAATTCATATCTATGACTGACGATGAAAAAAATGCGATTCTCACATCGCTGGATCAGATGATTCGGTCTGTCGTATCTGAAGTATCCACTGTGGCCAAATATGGGGGAACTCTCTACGCGCTGCACCCCGACCAGAAAGAAGGTCAGTTTTGCGGCACCTTTGCTTATTCCAACCATGTACAGTTGTCCTTCGCACGTGGCGCGGAGATCGATGATCCGTTTGGGATACTAACCGGCAATGGCAAATTTCGGCGTCATATTAATTTCTCAAACCCCGACGACATAGATTCCGAAAAGATTATAGCGATTCTCAGTTGAGTGAGGTACAGTAGCAACAATGAGCAAACCAGTGCTCGATATCAGTCAACGAGACCGCGTCGAAAGCTTGTGTGATGGCCTCATCCAACGTTTTGTAGGTCCGTGCTGCGGTTGAGCGAA